>CAZPXP010000007.1:0-163838 GCA_964590975.1 uncultured Ferruginibacter sp.
TTAACTCGGCCGATACTTTTGATAACCCCACCGTGCTGGCCAGTGTTAGTGCTGCTTTTAACAGCGATCCTTCACTGCAATGGCTCCATGGCAAATTTACCCTGCTGCGTGGTGGCTTGTGGGTGTCAATCGGTAAACCTTTTGAAAAGAGTAAGCTGTATCGCGGTATGCGTAGCGTTAATCACCAGACCATGTACATCAGGAAGGCCCTGTACGATAAGTACGGCCCCTATAATACCAGCCTTAAAATTGCAATGGATTATGATTATCTCTGCCGTATCGGTGGAGATAAGAATACCTTTATCAAACTTCCGCTGGCCAGGTTTGCGCCGGATGGAATCAGTTCTGTGCATTACCTCAAATCTCTCGCAGAAACCAAACAGGTATATATCAGCCATTTTGGCCGCTCTTTTAAAATGGAGCTATGGCAAATAAGGTTGAAGTTGCTTTTCTATATACTGAACAGCCCCGTAGGTAAATGGTTGTATAAGCTGAAGGTAAGGCTGGGACTGGCAAATGCTTAATTGCTTTGTGGCTGGTGGAGACACTGGCCACGTAAACACCAGCAGCAATATATCAGGCCGTTTGTTTGTGTATCTTCAGCACAAGAATTACGTTATAATCAATTTTACGGTCGCTCTGGTACAGGATGTCGAAACTGATGTTTTCCACCTCTTTGAGCCTGTCGAGCATAAAACCAAGGCTCATATCCTTATGTACGTGATAGGGGTTGAGTGGTTGTCCGGTACGGTTACATACTTCTTCAAACTTCACCTGGTCCGGGAAAACAAGAATAAGGGTGCCCCCGTTCTTTAGTATCCTGATGAACTTCCGCAACCCGCCTGTGGTATCTTTAAAATCTTCGATCAGGTGACTGCTGTATACATAATCGTATGTGCTGTCTGCTACAGGTATTTCTTCGTTGATCACATCGCAGGGGATATCCACTTTATCCGATCCGGCCTTTACATAAGGGGTGGCGTAGTCGATACCATCGCAGTTTTCTTTCTTGATTTTATCGCCGCCAAAGCCAATATCGCAACCTTTGCCGGTACAGTAAGGCAGTACCAGCTTGCGAACCTTACCCGTTTCCGAACGGTGCATCAATTGTATACCCAGCTTATTTTGTAATTCCCGCTTTATTTTATACAGGAGCCTGTGAATGTTCATGTCTTGTTTGCTCTTTTCTATGATGTCAAAATACCCGATTGCAGTATACTATCCGTTACCATACCGGGGGCAACAAAGTTATAGTCTATATCCACAACTAAATCATATTTGTTGCCCGGTATACCGTTTTGTATATCTTCCATAACTACTGTGGGATATATGGCAAAAAAGTAAGGAAAAACTGCTGCGGGGTAGGGGGCAAAGCGCCCATACTGCGAGCCGTTAAAAATGCCAAATACGGGGCATTGTACAGCCGCAGCCATGTGTACGGCACCGGTGTCTATAGACACAAGGCATTTTGCAGCCCTGAGTATTGCCATAAATTCAGGCAGGGAAGTACGGCCACAAAGATCAATGACCTTACCGGTATAAGCCCTGGTAAATGCTCCTGCATCGGCGGCATCACCCGGAGCACCGCATACTACAGCAGTGCCTCCTGTTTTTGCAGTAAGAAAAGCAGCTACTTCTGCAAAATGGACACTGCTCCATTTCCTTGCTGGGTTGCCCGATCCGGGGAAGATTACAAAATAGTGTTCCGGTAAACCGGTTTGTTTGTCAGGCAAGTTGTCTGTACAGGAAAGTACGGGCGCTTCCTCCGTATTGTCCAGCATGGCATTGATGAAATCCCTGTTCCTGTAAAAATCAAAATAGTTTTGGAGCGGTAAGTCAATAATGGTAGTGTACAGCCCTTTATCATACCCTGCTTCAAAAGGCAGTACGTTGTTACTGTTGCTGCGCATACCGATCCTGGCAGAAGCAGTAGCCGCTATTACAATAGCATCGTCCACCCTTTTGCATCTTGAAAAGATAGGATTGATCACCGTTTCAAAACGTTGCCTGTTGATGGATTTCAGGAAACGGTAGCGATAACGCATATCAGATTTGAACTTCTTTTTATCGAGCCAGATGGTGTCGGTAAAAAAAGTATTGTCGAAGGTATTTGTAATCCCCTTCCATGCCGCATTGCCGCACAGCGTTATAGCATAACCTTTAAACCGTTCGCTGTTGGCGATAGCCGGGATAAAGTTTCTCCATAAAATATAATCGCCTATCTCGTCTGTCTTAACCACCAGCAGTGTACGCTCCCGGTGTTTACCCTTTTGTAATGATGCGATCCACAATATGCAGTCATATACGAGGCATTTTAGCCTTTGCAGCATTCAAAATATTTTAGGCCACAAAAGTAAAGTTTTAATTAATTTCAGCCTTTTATAGGTAATCACAAGGAAGTATTTGAATGTCTGAACAGGTCCCATACGATTTTAACCCTTCACTTAAGCATCCCTTTTATTTCATCCGCAAAGGACTGTTTATTAAAATAAAAGAGCACGCGCCTGCACTTTCGGGTAAGCTGATGGACTTTGGATGTGGCGCCAAACCCTATAAGTCCCTGTTTACTAATGTATCGGAATATGTGGGTGTAGATTACCAGGGCGAAGGGCACAGTCATGCCTCGGAACAGATCGATTTCTTCTACGACGGAGTAACCTTGCCGTTCGGGAATGATACATTTGATGCAGTGTTCAGCAGCGAGGTGTTTGAGCACATCTTCAACCTTGAAGAAATACTGCCGGAAATCAACCGGGTAATGAAACCTGGTGGTAAAATACTCATTACCTGCCCGTTTGTATGGAACGAGCACGAAGTACCCATAGATTATGCACGGTATACCCGTTTTGCATTACAATACCTGCTCAAAAAGAATAATTTTAACGTGCTGGTTACCGACAAATCCGGCGATTTTCTGAGTGTGATCTACCAGCTTAGAGTACTGTATTTCAGGGATCACCTAATGCCATCAATGCCCCGCTTTTTGCAAAAACTGGCGCGGCATATCGTTATACCAACCATGAATGCCTGGTACTCGTTCTGGCATAAAGTATGGCCCAAACGGCAAGACCTCTATCAAAATAATGTCATATTAGCTGAAAAGGTGCAATGAATAAAATAGTATTTACCATCTGCTCTGCCAATCACCTTGCACAAGCCCGCTGCCTCGGCGATTCCTTAAAGCAGTACGCACCCGGCTATACACTGGTGATCGGTTTGGTAGACAGGATCGACGGACGTTTTACAAGACAGGATGTAGAATATGAAGTGATAGAAGCGGAAGAAATTGGTCTGTCCTCGTTCAGTGATATGGCAGCGCGTTATTCTATCATAGAGCTCAATTGCGCGATGAAACCTTTTTTCTGCCTGCATATCCTTGACAGGTACAAGCTTTCCCGTATCGTTTACCTCGATTCCGATATCTATCTCTTTGGCAATCTCAACCTGGCTGAGGAAGCCCTTGATACGCACGATATCATCATCACCCCGCATTTTACCACCCCGTTTAATGACGATAAAATTCCGCTGGAAAGGGATGTGCTTAAATCAGGATTATACAATGGGGGATTCTTTGCCATCAACAATAATGAAAAAGGGCTTGCTTTTATAAACTGGTGGAAGGAGCGGCTGATTGACCAGTGCTACTATAATTTCTGTGAAGGGATGGGTGTTGACCAGGCCTGGCTGGATTTTGTGCCGCTGTATTTTGAAAAGGTGATGGTGCTGCAAAACAAAGGATATAATGTAGCTTACTGGAACCTGCATGAGCGTAGTGTCAGCGGCAAGAATGGCGCTTACCGGGTAAATGATACGGAACCGCTTATCTTTTTTCACATCAGCGGGTATGATGTAAACCAACCCGGTCAATTGTCAAAACACCAGAACCGCTATATATTTGATACACTGCCCGTGGTAAAAGAAATATATGAAGAATACCGGTCGGCCCTGCAGCAAAACCGCCATAGCTTTTTCAGCCAGTTGGCCTGTGTATATGTAAAACCAAAGAAAAAGAGAAGTATTTTGGTAAGATTGCTCAGCGCCGCCGTGCAGCAATTGGGTTATAAGATCGTAAAATCGTAAAAGGCAAAAGACATCATTGCAGGTAGCCCATTAATACCCACCACCTGAACCTCTCCAGCATACGGAAGCGGCTCCATTGCCCTTTAAACAGGAATCCCAGTCCATACACAATAGCATACCCCCATTTGGCTACGTATTCAAAAAATTTGATAACCTTCCGGTAAACAGGAGCAGTTTTCAGCCGCACTTTTTCGCTGATGCCGATGCCCATACTATGGCGTTTAACGTAATCCAGGTCAAACTTGTTTGCCTCTACTGCATGGTGTACGATCATGTCAGGCAGATAATATACCTGTTTGCCGGTGGCCAGTATCTTCATGTAAATATCCTTCTCTTCACCTGCGCTCAGCCCCTTACCACTCCTGCCAATCTCTGTATTAAAGTAGCCGATCTCGTCAAATATCGCTTTCCTGAAGGCCATATTAGCCCCGCAGGGATAGCGGCTGCCTGTAAGTCTTTTGGTGGCAGGGCCAAGATCAAAATAACCTACAAGGCCAAAGAAATAATAGGAAAACCAATTGGGCAGATCGGTGAGGTAATGTGGTATGATCCTTCCCCCGAGAGAATAAACCTCTTTATGTTCATCAAAGAAATTGCTGATTACCTGCAGCCAGTTTTTTTCGGCAAAGGAGTCATCATCAAGAAAGGCCACGATCTGGCCCTGCGCCTCTTTAACGCAGCGGGTACGGGCATGAGAAACGCCCTGGTTAAGCTCGGTAAAAAAACGGAAATTCTTTTTGGGGTGACTGGCTTTATAGCCCGCAAGTACTTCAAGCGTATTGTCTGTACTGTTATTGTCTACCACTACTACCTCGTACGCATCTTCAGGAAATGCCTGGCTGAAGACGCTTTCAACAGCTTTGAGTATAAACCTCGCCCTGTTATATGAACAGATTACCGCCGATATTTTAACCATATTTATTTCCTTATCCGCCACATCCGTTGAACGCTACGCCTCTTTTGCTATGGGTGATGCGGTCTGACCCTTTTTAGCCCTGAACATGGTAAATGCCCATATACCCAACAGCAGTAAGGTAATGATCATACCTGCCATCCCGGCCTTTTTACCCATAATATAACCCTGCGGCTCAAACCTGAACTCAATGTTATGCTTACCTGCCGGAATGGGCAGACCACGTAATACGTAGTTCGTTTTCACGATGGGCGTTTCTTTACCATCGATAAGCGCTTTCCAGCCTGCAGGGTAATAGATTTCGCTGAATACAGCAAACTGGTTAGTAGCTGCTTCAGATGTATAAGTAATTACATCATTGTCGTTCTTTACGAGTCTGATGCGTGCAGTACTGTCAGGTTGCGGCATGCTTGTAACAGATGCTTTAAAGCTTTCCTGTACAAAAGCAGTATCGGCAGGAGAGAAATTATCCAGCGCCTTCATTTCATCATCGGCGTTCTTTACAAATACTACCTGTTTAACAAACCAACAGGGACCAAGAGCGCCGGGGTTGGGCTGGGCTTGTAAGGTAGTGCCGCGACCATCTTTCTGGATAAGATATTTGGTATTAAGCATATCCAGTACCGGCATATTGAGTTCCGGTTTACTGAGCTGCCGTTCGATCAGATCCTGGTAAATACGAAGCTTGGCAGGATGATAACCACCAACTGATTTATACAGGTAAGACGTATTGTTTTCGCTGAACCTGTTGCCAGAAACATTCAGTACACGGTAATCAGTTTTATCCATGAGTATACCCTGATCCGTTTTGTTCGGCAGGAAAGAAGTTTGCTCTTCTTCTTTTTCTTTGTAGTTGGAGCTGTTCAGGTAAATGGTATCGATCAGCATTACATCAATTAGTGCGATCGCTGAAAAGATGATGGTTGCAACCATGGGCTTGAGCCATTTTTTGATCACTATCCATACAAGCCCCGCAGCCAGCAATACATAAAACAGTGAACGGAAAATGTCCATCATCATAAGGGTTTTACGATCGGCCACAAGACCCGCGTAGAACGTCTTTACATACTCCAGTAACTGAGGCTGGTTCGACTCTCTTACCTGGCGGAGAATATTGTTATCGCCGGTACTGTAATAACTGAAGGAGAAGTAAAGGAGGAAGAGCAGTACAAATATGGAGCCTGTAGCGATCAGACCTTTACGCAATGTCGCCATCATCGCTTTTGCATCGTTCTGGTTGAGCATGTGGTTCACAAACAATACAGCCGAAAGCGGAAGCAGGAGTTGTGGTATCACCATGATCATTGATGGTGCGCGGAACTTGTTATATAGCGGCAGATGATTATAAAGAAACCCGTTAAAAGCATCGAAATAAATACCCCACGACATGGCCGTAGTAACCAGCCCCGCAGCGAGTATCCACCAACGGTGCTTATTTTCTTTTACGAAGAAAGATAGTATCGCAAGGAAGCAGATAAAAGCGCCTACATACGGTGGGCCTGAAGTGCCGGTGCTGCCTCCAACATCCTTGATGCCACCCCAGTAATAAGAAAGCGGCATTTGCTGTTGCAGTTCGCGCGGCAGGGAACCTAATGCTTCAATGGCCTTTGAGTTTTCCTGGCTGATTTCTTCCTTTTCACTGCTGCCGCCAAACATGCGCGGCACCATCATAACCAAAGGTTCTGAATAGTTCAGGCTGTATGCCAGTGCATAGTCTTTGTCCAGACCGGTAGCAGATTTGGTATTTTTGGTAGTATCCGAAAGAACCGAACCGCCCCCGCGTATGGTGTACTTCTGGTATTCATATGTGCTCATCAGCACCTCTGCATTCGTGATCACACCTGCGAAAAAGGATACAATAGCGAGGCCACCCGCAATGAGCATGTGCTTATACGATTTTTCCATGATCCACTTCACCACAAAGAACAGGGTCATTATACCCAGGGTGATCGCAAGATAATATACGATCTGAACGTGGTTCATGGCAATCATCGCCGAGGTAAACAGCGCAGTAAGCAGCGCCCCAAGCCAATATCTTTTCTGGTACAGCAGTAAAACCCCGCCCAGTACGGCAGGCATATAAGCTATAGAGAGCATTTTTGTTTCATGACCCACGGCAACAATCACCGGGTTATAAGTGGCATAGGCAAAAGCCAGCGCGCCCATAATACCCGCATAAGGTTTGATACGCAGGGTAAGGCAAAGAATATAAAAGCAAATACATGCTAAAAAGAAGAACTGTATAGGTTTAGGCAGTCCAAGCGTAAGTACGGTATTTACTACGTATCCTACAGTATTGCCCCCCACACCTCCGATCTGGAAAGCAGGCATACCACTGAAGAGGCCATTGGTCCAGAGTGGATATTTACCATCGTGGAGCTTGGCATATTCTTCTGAATTATGTATAGACCCCTTCCATTGGGTAATATCATTCTGCTGCAACACTTTACCCTGCAGGGCGGGTGCACAAAAAGCAACAGCAACAATGATAAAAATGGCAATGGCAATCAGGTGCGGAAGGAGCAACTTAAAACTGAACTTATTCATTCAAGCATGATTTATCAGGCAAAATAATGCTAATTATTTCAAAAAATGGCAGATATTAGCGGAAATCAAACCGCCAGTATCTTTGCCTATCTACAAAATATCAGGCATAATCTTTCTGATCATCTTTTGCTTTTTTAAGGGAACAGGTCAGGACTTTTCTTACCGGCATTACGACATCAAAGACGGCCTCGTGGGCAATCATGTGTACTATACCGCACAGGACAGGGAAGGTTTTTTGTGGTTTGCTACCGAAACCGGTGTAAGTCGCTTCGACGGCACCCGCTTCCGCAATTTTACCACCACCGATGGCCTGCCCGATAATGAAGTAATCAAGCTTTTTGTAGATAGTAAAGGCCGGGTCTGGATGATACCTTTTACCAACAGTATCTGCTATTATTATAAAGGAGTGATCCATCACCCCGGCAACGACAGCCTCCTGGCTGGTATGAAACTGAAAAGCCATATCAACTCTGCCGCAGAAGACGAGCATGGTAATATTATTCTCCTTACTTTAAAGACCTGTTATGTACTGAGACCCGACGGCAGAATACTCACTAGGAAATTTGCGAAGAATGATCTTGACGACTTTATCGCAGCAGGTACAGATAAGTCGGGTAATATCAGCCTCGTAGTTCTGGGGGCCGGCGCCCCGCCACCCGGAAGAGCCGCCTTTTACAGTCTTCATATCGGTACAGACAGCCTTCAGCTACTGCTGAACACCAGTATGCCCTCTTTTGGAGATGGCAGCCATAATGGTACCCTGGTTACACCAAGATTCTTTGTCTCACCCGCCGGACAATCCGTATTGATTACAGAAGGCAAACTCTATGTGCATGATGCTCAAACGGGTGCTGCGGCTGTTATTACAGAGCCGGCTGGTATTTCGAGTTATGACGTTATCCGCGATTCTATCTTTTTCATCAATACCGGTAGTGGGGTCTATTGCTTTGATCATAAAGGCCAAAAACTAAAAGACAGGTTCCTCGAAAAGGAGAATATTTCTCACTCGTTGCAGGACAGTGAAGGCAACCTGTGGTTTACTTCACTGGGTAATGGCATATGGCGGCTTAACTCTGCCGCCGTCAGGAATATCGATTTCAGCAATGCCAATAGGGGCAGGCAATCTGTAAATGCCATTATGCAATTTGGCAATGAACTGATGGTAGGCTGTGAAAACAACAAGGGGTTTCTGCTTGATGCAGGTACTGCTCAACCAAAGCAGGAACTGTTTGTAAATCAGCCTCCTGTACGCAGGCACCTGAAAATATTGACTGTGGGCAACAAGATATATTACCTCACAGAACTTGGGCTTTACATTGGACAGACTCCCGGTACATTGCGGGGTACCTTTTTCTGGGGCCCTGGTTCAGTATCCCCTTCAATGAAAGATATAGATATTAAGGCCGATGGAAGCATTGCCATTTCCTATAATTCAGGCGTTTATATTTCGGAAGAAAGTAATGGACGTCTGGTAAGTAAAAGCTTTATCACCGGGCGAACAACCGCCGTTGCCTATATGGGCAATACCCTCTACACAGGTACCCTGGGTGGGCTCAGGCGGATAGCCGAAGATGGCACGGAAACAGACCTTTCCGGCTGGGATCCTTTACTGGCCAACCGTATCACCAGGCTGCTCTGCGATGGTAAATACCTTTGGATTGGTACGAACAATGGAGTAGTGTGCTTCGATGGAAAAAAGGTAATAAAGAGTATTTCTGCTGCAGATGGGCTTACCGGTAATATTATACGCACCATGCACCTGTCAGGCCATTTCCTGTGGGTGGGTACCGACAGGGGACTGAATAAGATTGACATCAGCGAACCCGGCTTCCCGGTAAAACTGCGCTATACCATAGCCGATGGCCTGGCATCCAACATGATCAACGCTGTTTTTGTAAATGGCAACAAAGTATACGTAGGTACTCCGGAAGGGCTCAGCTTTTTTGAAGAAGACCAGGTATCAGCCCATTCGCGATGCGATCTGCGGATACTGGGCATTACCGTTTCAGGAAAGGAAATGCAGTACAGCCCGGTACCAATAAAGTTAAAGCACCGGGACAATAACATTCGTTTCGACTTTGTAGCCATCTCGTATAAATCCTCTGGCGATATTGTATATCATTATAAGCTTTCCGGTCTTGACGATGACTGGCACACAACAACAGAAAATTATCTCCAGTATCCCACACTGCCATCAGGTAATTATCGTTTTGAAATACAGGCCACTAACAAGTTTGGTGTAAAAAGCGAGGTTATTAGCATTGAATTTGAAGTAGCCCAAATGCTGACAGAAAAAACCTGGTTCAGGATATTGTTGTTGCTTACCATATTGGGGCTTACCTGGTGGATAGCGACCATACGGATCAAACGCATGAGAAAGCGGGAACATGAACGAATAAAGACCATCAGCAAGATTGCCGAGCTGGAACAGCAGGCCCTGAAGGCACAGATGAACCCGCACTTTATCTTTAACTGCCTGAACTCCATACAACAATATGTAATTGACAAAGACGTCGGGGGGGCTAATCGCCTGATCAGCGGGTTCGCTAAACTGATCCGCCAGACGCTGGATAACTCAGGCCGCCAGTTTATCAGCGTACAGGAAGAGCGTGACTTTCTCCGGCTCTATCTTGACCTGGAAAAAAACCGCTTTGAAGACAGGTTCGATTATGTAATACGTATCGACGAGCACATCAATACGGAAGAAGTATTGTTGCCGCCAATGCTGCTGCAGCCATATGTAGAAAATAGTTTACGCCACGGACTAAGGTTAAAGAAAGATGGCAAAGGAATGATTGAGATTAACTTATCTTTATGGAATAATCAGCTAACTTGTTCCATCATTGATAATGGCGTTGGCCGGAAAGCGGCTGAAGATTATAAAAGTGCACGTCATATCGAATATCAATCCAAAGGTATATCGCTGACCGGTCAAAGGATCGCCATGCTGAATACAGCCATACAGGAAAATATCACCGTAACCATTGAAGACTTATACGACAACGACAAGCGCCCCCTTGGCACCCGGGTCATTGTGACGCTACCTCTGAATTACAATATGAAAAAACTATAAGTTTTATGATGAGGACGCTTTTAATAGATGACGAACCAAAGAATATCCGAATACTGAAAAAGCTGCTGGAAGATTACTGCCCGGGTATTGATGTCATTGGAGATGCAGGTGATGCCAGGTCTGCCTATACCCTCATTAAGGAAACAAATCCCGACCTCGTTTTTCTCGATATTGAAATCCCCTACGGCAATGCTTTCGACCTGCTCGATAAGCTCGTACCCGTAAACTTTGGTATCATCTTTATCACCGCATTCGATGGCTATACCCTCAAAGCATTCAAATACAGTGCTATAGATTACCTCCTGAAACCTGTGGATATTGAAGAGTTGAAAGCTGCTGTTAAAAAGGCATCCAGCCAGGTCAACAACCGCAACTTCAATCAGCAGTTGGGCAACCTGCTCAATAACCTGCGTACTAATCAACTGGCACTCCAAAAGATTGCTGTACCCTCCATGGAAGGGATCGTATTTATGAACGTGGAGGAAATAATCCGGTGCGAAGCAAACGGTAGTTATACCATCATCTATGCCGTAGGCACAGAAAAGATTGTAGCCTCAAAAAGCATTAAGGAATATGAAGATATGCTTCCACCCGGTATCTTTTGCCGGATCCACAACTCCCATATCATCAACCTCAACCGCATAAAAAAGTATCATAAAGGGAGGGGAGGCTACGTTATAATGGACGATGGAAGCACTATCGAAGTAGCCAGCAGGCGAAAAGACGACTTCCTTGCCAAATTTGGCCAATAACCTGCACGTCTATGTGTTAAAACTACACGGTTATTCATCCAACGACCTAAGTGTTAACTGTAACAATGCCATTACGGACATAAATGCTTTCTTTGCTGTACAAAACCGGCCATATAGTAAAACCTTCTATATCCGGAAAACTTCAGAAAAAGACATTTCCCGTTTTTTATACTATCAATCCGTTCGCTATATTAGTAGAAAGCCACCCCAGGAGGGTGGCTTTCTTAATGTATTGAAGCCCTTTGTACCGGTCGTTATTGCATACCATTCATGCCATTCTGCATGCCTTCTGCCTCACCTTTCATGTTCTTACGTTTAAAGAGCGAAATATCCATTTTGCCAAAACGCCAGTTGAAGTTGAGCCTTACCACCTGCGGGTCACGACGGCGTTCGTTATCCTGTACAAAGTATATAGATTCCGAGTGTGTAGCGCTCAACCTGGTGCGGAAGATATCGCTCACCTGTAGGGTAAGAGAAGCCATATTGTTTTTCAGGAAATCCTTCTTTATAGAGAAATCCACGCCATAGATTGGTTTGATATAACCCTGTGCAGAAGCAGGCTGCTGCCCGAACCCACCACCGCCGCCAAACATACCACCGCCACCGCCACGGCCGCTGAATCCACCACCAGAGCTGCTGGGAGGCAGCAGGGTCTTGGCCTGGTAATCGCCCGAAAGCTGGATGGAATAATTTTTAGGCAGCTTAAAGCTGTTACTGATCTTAATGAACCAACTGAACTGGCTGTTGTTCAGCCCGCCGCCTATATTACTTGCTTTCAGTTGAGCATTAAAGAGGTTGATATTAGTAGTAACATCCCACCAGGGGCTGATCCTGTTCTTACCCGTTAATTCCAAACCGGTAGTAAAACTGCTGTTGGCATTTGCATAAGTATTGATGATCACGCTGTCAGGCTTGGCAGGGTTGGGGTTCTTGTCCTTGTACTGGTAGCGCGTAATCAGGTTCTCCGTATTACGCACATAAGCCGTTGCCAGGAAAGTATGATTATTACCACCATATTGGTTCTGGTACGACAGTTCAACCAGGTTGGTAAACTCCGGGATCAGGTTGGGATTACCCTTCGACAGGTTGAGCGAGTCAGTAAAGTCAATAAAGGGAATAAGCTGGAAGAAGTTGGGCCGGTTGATCTTACGGCTGTAATTAAGTTGAAGATCCTGCTTGTCATTGAGCTTATAAGTAAAGAATGTACTCGGAAATAAGCTTATCGGGAACTCATTCTTGAACTTTCCACCCGTAGTGATCAACTCGCCGCGGTACTCGGAGCTTTCTACCCGGAGGCCCAGTTGATAGCTGAACTTCTTGAGTTGCTGCGACCAGGCAGTATAAGCAGCCAGTACCCTGTCGTTAAACTGGTAACTGTTATTTACACCCGGTATAAGCACATAGTTACCCGGCGAAGTCTGGTAGTAGTTATCATTAAAGCTGCTGAAATCACGGAAGGCCGCCCTCACACCCATTTCTATTTTCTTGGTAGAGCTTATAGGATTCACATAATCCGTCTGGGCAGTAAAGAATTTGGTAATACCACCACCCTTTGTCCTTTCTGAAAAGAGCGGGGTCTTTGCGCTGTTATTAATATTGAAATATTGGGTAAGAAAATCACCCTGGTTGTCATTTTTGCTGTAGTTGAAGTTGGCATCCGCTGTCCATTCCTTACCAGCTTTAGCAAAATTGTGCTTGAAACTCAGCATACTGCCATAGTTACGGAAGTTACCCGTGCTCGCACTGCTGCGCTTACCATAGTCGTAAACAGGAGAAGCAATATTTACCGTATCCCGGCTAATATTGATATCATCATCCGTATCAAACCTGCCCCTTACAATATTACCTCCTATAGTGAGCGTATTGCGGTTATCGATAAAATAATCCATCCCCAATCGGCCAAAGGCAAAGAATCCCTTGTTTACAGGTCCGTTCTCCTGCAGCAGGTGAGCCAGCCCATTCGTAAGATAGTCGGTACGCGTTGTACTAACCGTGCTGATCGATTTACGCATACCAAACATGGTATTGGCAAAAAGGTTCACTTTGTTTTGCTTAACATTGATGTCGCCGCCAATGCTTGGGCGCAGGCGTGAGTCAATACCCGCACGCACACTGCCATTATAACCTGCCTTACGGTTCTTTTTCAGTACTATATTAAGTATACCCGATCCGCCACCGCTGGCATCGTATTTAGCAGAGGGGTTGGTAATGATCTCTACGCTCGCAATGGCATCCGCAGGTATCTGGTCAAGCGAAAGGGTAGAAGGACGTCCGTCCACAAATATCTGGGGAGCCGTGTTCCTGAGCGTTACGTTACCATCAATGTCAACGCTTACCGAGGGTACATTTTTCATTACATCCACAGCCGTACCGCCAATACTGTTGAGGTTCTTTTCTACATTGAATACCTTACGGTCAATACTCATCGTCAGCAGGCTGCGCGTAGCAGCCACCGTTACGCCCGCAAGCTGCTGTGCGTCAGTCTCCAGTTTGATGTTGCCAAGATCTTTGTCCACACTGTTCATCATACCGCTGAAATCTCCATTCCGCGAACCGCCCATATTCATATCAAAGGCAGCCTTCTGTTCAATGGTTTTATAACCTATTGCAGTTACTTTTAGTTTGTAAGAAGCCAGTACGCCAAGGTTCTCCAGGCTGAACTCGCCTTTCTTGGTGGTAAGCATACCCGCTACCACTACCTCTTTTCTTTTCTTTGTAGCAGTGTCCATTTTGTTCTGTATCAGTTGTACAGAAGCCGCCTCAACAGGCTTGCCTGTACCCGCGTCAACGATTTTGCCGTAAAAATGCCCCATGTTCATATTCTGTCCGCCGCCACCAAATTGCGCAAGAAGGGATGTTGCAGGGAATAGCAGGATTAGTAGTAATACCTGTCCGATTGCTGGTCTCATTGTAATTCTTTTATAATCGAAATTGTTGTACGCCGCAAAGGTCATCCGGAAAATTGAACCCTCAACTCATTAATGTATGAATGGTAGTAAACCTTTGGCAGAAGGGGTCAGGATAGCCAGTCATTAAGCAATACCTGCAAAAGGCCCATCAGGAAGCCCAGAAGAGCGCCCGCAAATTGGAAGGTAAGAAATGCTTTACCCGTAAATTGTTTCAGCAACTCCTCCAGCCTTTCAGACGAAATGCCATTTATTTTGTCCTTAACCGTCTTTTCAGGATCAATATCCTGCGACAGTTTTGCCATATAGCTTTTCATAAGTACAGGAAAAAGGCTTTCCAGCTCAGTAAGAAAAGCCGCTTTCAACTGGTTGATGGTTTTATCGCCTACAAACATAGAGAGCATGGGGAACTGTTTAGCAAGACTGGTACGCAAAAAATGATCAATATGTTCCTCGATCTCAGGTTTCAGCCGGGCAAAGTTCTCGGGGTTGGTAACCTTTTGCTCAAGATCATTAAAAGAAAATGTTGCAGCAATCGCCTGGCTCACCTTCTCCGCAATCTTCTCCTGGTTTTTAGGAAAGACACCCTGTACCCCCATTCCTAAAATACGTACCCGTTGGCGGGGATGAAACAACAGTTTTACCGCCGCGTACGCAACAACCCACCCCGTAAAGGCAGAAAGTAAAACAGGTATGATATAACCAGCCCAATGCATGATAAAACTTTAGCCGGCAAAGAAAATGAATTTTTGCCAGAATAACCTTTTTACATAATTTTGCCATCCCGCTGAAAATGGTGGCTATAGCTCAGTTGGTTAGAGTATCAGATTGTGATTCTGAGGGTCGTGGGTTCGAGCCCCATTAGCCACCCAAAATAAAAACCTCCCGTTTTATGAAGCGGGAGGTTTTTTTATGCCTGCAACCGGGGCCGTTAGCCTTTGCGTGTATTGATTATTTTCGATTTGGGCAATGGAACTTTAGCCGGCTTACCAGCGGTCATTGCCGCAGCCAGCTTCACCGCTTCATAAGCATTCACCATACCACCCGTAACAGAAATATCACTCATACTTACCATTTCCTCGCCACCCGGCTTACGTATTTTAGTCTTCAGAACAACAGCCGATTTCTCAATTACATACTTCAGTTGCTGCGCATTCAGTGTAGGAAAATATTCCAGCAGCAGGGCAGCAACACCAGCCACCACCGGGCCTGCCATACTCGTGCCCGAAGCATTGGCATAAGTATTACCTCCAGGCACTGTAGAATAAATATCCACACCCGGGGCAAACACATCAACCTCTTTCTTACCATAATTACTGAAGTTCGCCATAATACCTTCATGCGTAGGGTCGCCGCTCGCACCTACAGTGATCCAGTTGGTAGCCCTGCCCTTGCCATCAGCATAACGGGGGTCAGGAAAGTTATCTTCCGTATCCACGTTCTTACCATCATTACCCGAAGCATGGATCAACAGCACACCCTTGCTCTGTGCATACCGCACCGCATCATCCACCCATTGCTTCTTTGGCGAAAAATCTTTACCAAAACTCATGCTGATAATCTGGGCACCGTTATCAACCGCATAGCGGATAGCATTGGCCACATCCTTATCATGCTCATCACCATCAGGCACCACGCGCAGCATCATAATGCGCACATTATCCGCAATACCATCAATACCTTTGCCATTGTTTCTTGCCGCAGCAATAATACCCGAGCAGTGTGTGCCATGATGCGGTGTCTCCGCCATGATATCGTTATTGCCATAGAACCTGTCGTTAATATCATCAGGGTCATCCATTACAATCTCACCGCGCCAGTCGCGTGGTGGGTTCTTCCTCACTTCCTGTTTCTGTTCTTCCGAGTTAACAAAATTGGTTAAACCCTCTACGAGGTCCTGGTTGGTACCGTTTAACGCATTGTTGTCCTTCATCAGTCCATACACCAGCGATTTTGCTTTCTTGTCGTCAGCCGCCTTCGGTATCCAGTCCTGCAGCTCATTACCCGTAAAAGTATCGCGGACCATACCTTTCCGCAGTGTACTGTCCGCCTTTACTACGCTGGCGAGCAGGCGGCGCAGGATCAGCGGGTCAATACTGTTCTCTTCATCGCCGAATATGAGCGCACGCGCTTTCTTCCACATCAGGTATTCAGCCTTGTCCGAAGAAGCAATCTCATTTTCAGACCTGCCCTCGTATTTGCTCCTCAGGCTATGATAAACCCGGCTTTCCTCCGTAGAGTTGCGCTTTACATTACGCCCGTCTTTACCACCCAGGAAATTCCAGCCGTGAACATCATCCACAAAACCGTTCTTGTCATCATCAATGCCATTGCCGGGAATTTCACCCGGGTTGGTCCACAGTATCGGTTTCAGGTCTTCATGCAGCGTATCAATGCCACTGTCAATAACCGATACCACCACCGTTTTACTCTTCAGCTTTTTTGACCTGAGAAAGTCATACGCTTTATCAAGACTGATGCCGTAAAGCCCCGATTCTTTCAGGTCAGCCTGGTACCACATTTTTTTTGTCTCCGCCGAAGGAGCACTCACCTGGGCAGTTACACCCTGTGCAAAACCAACACCCATCAGCAGGAGCAAGGAAAACTTCGTCATGTACTTTTTTAATTTATATTATACGAAATTAAGCGTAGTCACAGGCATGACAATACCATTTGTAAGGTATTTTGTTTTTTAACAGGCCTTTTACAAATACAAACACCCGCAAAGTAATAAAATACCCTGCGGGTGTACGGATGATAAATTGTTACAATATGCAGTCTGTCAGAATGACATATCACTGGGTATGTAATACCCGCCAAAACCACTGTTTTTACCCCCCGGTAAGAATAAAGTTACAGTAATGTTGTAGCGATGTTATAGCGATGTTATAGTGATGTTGAAGTATAGTCATAATAAGGCAATGGTAAATCAACCCGGGGCCACGACTTTTTGGCAGCCACCCCGCTATCCTCCGTAACACAAAGAAATATACACCCGTTTGCTACCTATAAATCAAACTTGATACCCTGAGCCAGCGGCAGCTTATTGGTATAGTTAATAGTATTCGTCTGGCGGCGCATATATACCTTCCACGCATCACTGCCACTCTCGCGGCCACCACCCGTTTCCTTTTCACCACCAAATGCACCCCCGATCTCAGCACCGCTGGTACCGATGTTTACATTCGCAATACCGCAGTCACTGCCCTGGTGAGAAAGAAATAGCTCAGCCTCCCGCAGGTTCAGCGTCATAATAGCCGATGAAAGCCCCTGCGGTACTCCATTCTGCTGGGCAATAGCATCCTCAATAGTACTGTATTTCATCACATACAGTATAGGAGCAAAAGTCTCATGCTGTACGATGTGATAACTGTTCTGTGCTTCAGCAATACAAGGCTTTACATAACAGCCGCTTTCATAACCCGCACCGCTCAGTACGCCGCCCTCTACGATGAAACGCCCGCCCTCAGCCTTGCACAATTCGATAGCCTTGCTGTAAATATCCACTGCATCTTTATCAATCAGGGGGCCAACATGGTTATTGCTGTCCAGCGGATCACCAATGCGCAATTGCTTGTAAGCAGCAGCCAGTTTTTGCGTAAAGCTGTCGTAAATAGATTCATGGATGATCAGCCTGCGGGTGGTCGTACACCTTTGCCCCGCCGTACCCACAGCACCAAATACACAACCGATCAGCGCCATATCCAGGTCAGCATCCGGTGTAATGATGATGGCGTTGTTACCACCCAGTTCAAGCAGGCTGCGCCCCAGCCTTTCAGCCACAGCCGCACCCACCAGCTTGCCCATACGGGTAGAACCCGTTGCCGATACCAGCGGGATACGCGTATCATGGCTCAGCCAGGCACCCGTTTCCCTTTCACCGGTGATCAGGCAGCTCACCCCCTCAGGAACATTATTCTTTGCAAATACTTCCGCAGTAATCAGTTGACAGGCAACACCGCATACAGGCGTCTTTTCAGACGGCTTCCAGATACACACATCACCACATACCCATGCCAGCGCAGCATTCCAGCTCCATACCGCCACAGGAAAATTATAGGCCGAAATAATACCCACCAAACCCAGCGGGTGATACTGCTCATACATACGGTGCCCCGGTCTCTCACTATGCATCGTCAGCCCGTGCAACTGGCGCGAAAGACCAACCGCAAAATCGCAGATATCAATCATCTCCTGCACCTCGCCCAGGCCCTCCTGCAAACTTTTACCCATTTCATAGCTCACCAGCCTGCCCAGTGCATCCTTACGCGCCCGCAGCGCATCACCAATCTGGCGCACCACCTCACCCCGCTTGGGAGCAGGCCAGTTGCGCCATTCCTCAAAGGCCGATTGCGCAGTAGCAATCACAGCGTCGTAGTTAGCACGCGTGGTAGTCGTTACCGAAGCGATTGTCTTTCCATCAGTAGGCGATACCGAAGCTATAGCAGCGCCAGTATCACTCAGCCAGTTGCTGCCGGTAGATACGCCGTTGCTCAGCGATTCTATATTCAGTTCTTTCAAAAAGTCCATATCAAAAATTTTCTGCAAGTTATGCGTTTTACACTTACTCCCAAACCCACTTCACTCCACCCATGATCCAGCGCCCCGGCATACGCCCGCCCAAAAGATCGCTGTATTCAACATCACCGGCATTAGTAACCGTGCCATATACACTTATATTGTGCGTGAGAGTAACCGCCGCCTTTACATTAACCAGCCAGTAACTGCTGGTAATAACAGCCTTGATCGCCGGGGCCGACAACGCATCCCTTTCTTTGTAAATAGTGTTCAACGCCACACTGAACCTGCCATAGCCATATACAAGATTGCCCTGTATCATTTTACGCGCATGCGAAAGAATATAGAAAGAAGGAATGCTGTCATTGCCCGTAGACCGTAATACCGTAAACCCGATATTAGCATCAATAGAATGACGGCCAGTGGCATACTGCACCGCCACCTCAGCCTCAATACCATTTGTCGTAAGCTGCTTGATATTTCTTGCCAGAGCATAGCTGCCCGTAGGAACAAGATTATCCCTCCTGGGCATATCCGCATAGGCAGTATTCGCCCAGTCAATCACATCATCCTGGTGGCGGCTGAAAACACCGATACCCGCACGCAAATAACGGCCCGTAAAATCGATACCCATGTCATAACTCCACGAACGTTCCGCCTGTAAATCGGGGTTGCCGATACGGCCACTGCCCACCACCGGCTTGTTATAATTATTATACCGTTCCGTAAAGTCAGCACTGCGGATGGCCCTGCCCGCGCTGGCCCTCAATACCCACTGCTTCCATTGCAGCGCAGCATTAGCCTGCGGCAGCAGTTGCAGCCCGAAGTTCTCGTCATAATCCAGGCGCAGCGCCGGGTTAATACGAAGCAGCTTGTAACCATACCCCGCACCCAGAAAAGCAGCGCCGTGATGCGTATCATGATTACCCCGGTCATTAGAGCGTATCGTACGCCGGTCGCCCTGCAAGCCATACACAAGGCTCCACGATCGGTCGATCACCCGTTGATGAGTATATTGCACGTTCAGGCTGGCAGAAGTATTATCGTTCGGTATGCTGATCTTGTTATAAAGGTAATGATCCGTAGTGCGCTTAAAAGCAAAGTCGATCTCATCCGTAGCATTCCCTTTTTTACGACGCAGCTTAAGCTGATTCCACCAGGTACTTACCTTTTCAGTAGCAGTATCACTCGCAAAAGTGGTGTAGAAGTTCTGCGCGGCAAAATCACGGCTGTCATAACTGCTGCGCAGCATCAACTGCCATTGCGGGCAGAGGGTAAAACCCACAGAAACAGAACCGGTATGATTATGCAGGTAACCCCGGGTATTACCCCTCAGCAATTGCCCCCGGGTATTATTCGTCAGAAAACCCGCAGCAATATTTGTCTTACCGGTGGTCCTGTGCCAGCCCAGCTCGGCAGTAGCCCAGCCATACTGTCCCGCACCCGCGCTCGCCATAGCCCTTTCCCTTTTCTCTTTGCCGGTATTGTTAAACGTTTTGGTAATGATATTGATCACCCCGCCCACCGCTTCAGCACCATATACCGCCGCTGCAGGACCCCTGAGTATTTCAATACGCTCAATCTCGTAAGGCGCAATGGGAAAATAAGAAGAAAAATGACCCGTAATAGGATCATTCAGTTTGATCCCATCCAGCAATACCATAACCTGCTGAAAAGTGCCGCCGCGTATAACAATATCACTTTGCGCACCCGATGGGCCGCGGAACTGCATCTCCACACCCGGTATATACTTTAATAGCTCATCAACAGAAGTAACAGGCAGTTGCTGAAAAAACCGCCCTTCCACCACGCTGATGCTGCGGCCCGTTGTGCTGCTCTGCTGCGATAACCTGCTGCTGGTAACAGTTACCGGGTCAAGGGTAAGAGAAGGCTGCCCCTTTGCAGAAAGAACAGAAAAAAAACCGAAGCTTATTAATAATCTTTTCATACGTATTCAATAAGGCCGCAAAAGTAGTCGGGGAGGCGAAAAGAAAAAATTTTTAAATAAACTCTTGCAATATTGTTACATTTGTCTCTCTACTACTCCTTCTATCCCCCGATAACCACAAGCATCCCTCTTATCCCGGCCACAAAAATGATGCAGTTATGCAAAAAATGATAAACGCAGTTTTGTTCCTTCTCCTGCTGACAATCAGCACAGAAGCATTTGCACAGAAAAAAAGAACAACAACCCGTAATACAAGGGTAAAGAAAACCGTTGTCGCCACCCCCGGGCCCGATAAGGTAGATACCGTCGAAACAAAGATTACAATGAACCAGCAGTCCTTTGTAGAAACCGTCATCGGTCGCTGGAATGTACTTACCGTAAAAAAACAGCAGAAAGACGAGCCGCTCACACTGCCCGGTGGAGTAACGATAGAGTTTAAGAGAGACAATACCTTCACTGGTTTTGCAGGCTGTAATAATTTCAGTGGCAGGTACGACGCCACAGGCGCCAGCCTCCTGTTGTCAGAGATTGTATCCACCAGAAAAAGCTGCCCTCAGGACGCGCTCGAAAACATTGTACTTAAACAACTGAGCATTATAAAAACTTTTGGTACCATCAATTATGCACACCTCGGCCTGAAAGATGGTACCGGGGTAACCATCTTTGAATGCGAAAAGATTACAGAGTAAACAATTATAAATAGTATTCAGCCCGCACAGCTAATACTGTTCGCTCTCGTTAGGAAAGTCCCCGTTTTTAATATCCGATATATAGGTCTTTACGGCAGTAGTGATTTGTTCGTGTAAGTTCAGGTACTGCCGTAAAAACCTTGGCTTAAATTCAGTGTTGATGCCGAGCATATCGTGCATCACTAATACCTGTCCGTCACAGTCAGGCCCCGCACCAATCCCGATAGTGGGTATATGCAGGCTCCTGCTCACCTCCTTTGCCAGGGCCGCCGGTATCTTCTCCAGCACAATACAGTAACACCCCGCCTCCTGCAGCAGCAACGCATCCGCCTTCAGTTTATCCGCTTCCGTTTCCTCTTTAGCCCTCACCGTATATGTACCAAACTTGTAAATAGACTGCGGCGTAAGACCCAGGTGTCCCATCACAGGAATGCCCGCACCCACAATCTTCCTGATCGAGTCCACCACCTCAAGCCCGCCTTCCAGTTTGATAGAATGCCCCCCCGTTTCTTTCATGATCCGTATAGCCGAAGCAAGAGCGATCTCGCTGTTACCCTGGTACGAACCAAACGGCATATCCACAACCACCAAACTCCGGTCTATTCCCCGTACCACCGATTGCGCATGGTAAATCATCTGGTCAAGCGTAATAGGCAGCGTGGTTTCATGCCCCGCCATTACATTACTGGCGCTGTCACCCACCAGTAAAATATCTATGCCCGCATCATCAAAAATGCGGGCAAAAGAAAAATCATACGCAGTAAGCATAGATATCTTTTCACCCCCTGCTTTCATCTTTTGCAGGGTATTGGTCGTAATTTTCTTTACCTCTTTGTGTATCGACATGTATAAGTATTTGTAAAATGATAGAAGGAAGTGGGACAGTTGGCTCTGCGTTAGAATAAAACAAGTTCCCGGGCAAATATGGGTGTAAATGTAGCAGAAATTATGATTACAGCAACCCACTTCCTTCATTTGATTGGCAAAGCAGCGCAGGGGTAGCCATTACTGGGAAAACCGTTTATTTAACCCGGTAAAACGAAAAAAAACTTTGATGGCCGGATAATATCCCTCATACCGAAACCCTTTTATTTATATATTGATAATCAATCATTTGTAAATGTGCAGTAATAAAAACAGGCCGTATATGTCCGGTAAAACGGTATTTTTCTTCCAAAAAAGCGGTTAAAATTTTCTCATTTCGAGAACTATGCCCTAAATTTACGTTGCGAATTGGAATAAGTTAGCCCTTAAAGTATCTACGAAACAAACATTTTGCGGCACACGAAGAGACACTACGCTAACAGATTACCATAACCGGATTCCCAATAACGTGGTACAAACCATTCCCTGAACCCGCCAAGCAGTCTGCCCCGCATTCCGGCAGATAAAAGTTCTATATCTCCCGTCACTGAAAAAATAAACGGGAAATGAGTAACATACCGTCGCAGATAAAGATAGTATGTGTACCAGGAATGTACTTATTTGTATTAACGCTTAAACACAACTTGACTTGATGAACAGATGCTTGCAAAACTCCTGCACCAGTTGCTACGGAAAGAAAAGTAACCCTTTCTTCGCTGATCATGTAACCAACACAGCCCTGCACAGCAGTAGTACCAGTCAACTGCATATCTGCCATCCCCGTTTATAGCTGCCAGTTTCATTTTAACTTCTCACAAAAGCACAGAAAGACATTAATAAATACTAAAACAAACAACAATGAACATCAACTTAGAGGAACTCCATTTGTCAGACAGGGAAAAGATTATAACCGACTCGATTCCAGGCGAAAAATCAAAAGTGATCCTGAAAAAGCAACAGGAAAAAGAATCCAGCATTGTATCGTACAGCCGTAATATGCCTATCGCCATCAAACGCGCAAAAGGCTCTATCATCGAAGACGTAGACGGCAACCAGTTTATCGACTTCTACGCCAGCGCCGGTGTAGTAAATGTTGGTCACTGCAACGAATACGTATTGGAATACGTACGTAAGCAGCAGAACGAACTGATCCATATTCTCGATTTTCCCACAGAAAACAAAGTAGAGCTCATCGATAAATTACTCGGACAGCTTCCCGAAGACATCCGCGATGATTTCAAAGTTGCCTTTACCGGGCCTACAGGCTCCGATGCCATCGAAGCAGCCATCAAACTGGCCAAACTCCACACAGGCCGCACAGGCGTCATCGCCTTCCAGGGCTCTTATCATGGCATGACATCAGGTGCACTTTCCTTTACCAGTAACCTCGGCCTCAAGTCCAACCTCAATACACTCATACCCGATGTACACTTCATTCCATACAGCTATCCCTACCGTTGCCAGTTCGGTCAGAAAGATCCCGAAAACAACGCCATGATGTGTGCACAATACCTCGAAAACATAATCGAGAACCCTCACTCAGGTATACAGAAACCAGCAGCCATCCTGCTCGAACCCATACAAGGCGAAGGCGGTGTTGTAATTCCCGCAGAAGGCTTCCTCGAAAGAATCGTTGAGATCGCAGAGAAACACGGCATCGTGGTCATCTTCGATGAAATACAATCCGGTTTCTTCAGAACAGGTAAGTTCTTCGCCTCCCAGCATACCGCAGCAGTACCGCATATCTATACCATGTCCAAAGGTATTGGTGGTGTTGGCTTCCCGCTCGCAGGCCTGATGTATAACAAGAAGATCGAAGCATGGAAAAGTGGTAAGCACATCGGTACATTCCGTGGCAACCAGGTAAGCATCGCTGCCGGTAACGGAGCATTCGATTTCATCCGCGAAAGCAACCTCATGCAGCACGTCCGCGAAATGGAAGGAGTACTGCGCGACAGGCTCGAAAACCTGGCCGCCGAAATGCCCGCCATCGGCGAAGTGCGTGGCGTAGGCATGTTCTTTGGCGTTGAATATGTAAAAGACCGCGAAACAAGAGAACCCGATACCGACATCGTAAAAGCCATCCGCGTACGTTGCTTCGAACGTGGATTGATGTTTGAGATCGGTGGACATTACAATAATGTCATCCGCCTGCTGCCACCATTAGTTACTACCAGGGCCATTATCGACAGAGCAATGACCATCTTCGAAGAAGTAAACCGCGAACTGGTATTCGAAAAAGAACCCGCAATGGTACTGACCAAATAACGCGCAAACACAACTCCGCGTTATAATAAGTCATTAAGAAATATCTACCCGCTACACGTAGTACCCGGGCTGCCCTTACAGGGCAGCCTTTTTATTAACAGCCACCATCCCGTATAACCAAAACAAAACCGGGTTATTGTTACAGGAACAATAACCCGGTAATACTATGTAAAGCGATCGTTTATTTACAGCCCGTCCATGCTCTCTTTTCTTTGTTGAAAAACCACCATATACCGTTGGAATAACTGAAATTAAAAGAAGGAGCAGGCGCAATGTCCTTAGGCAGAGCATAGCTCCCGGTAAGAAACCCCGTCTTTTGATTATACAGTTCCACAGTCTGGTCAAACGTATTCAGGATAGCCAGCTCGCCCTTTGCAATGCCTGTATGAATAACCACCGATTTATTGCGCAGCTCCCAGCGTTCCTCTTCATCCTCAATGGTCATCGCATCCACTTCTTTCTGCGATTTGCAGCCAATATAAAGTTTTGTCAGCACACCCTCTTCCTCACCGCTGCGGGCATTGTATTTCACCACCTCGCGGTCAGTATTGAGAAAAAGCACACTTTTACCACCAGTAAGGCACGAACCAACCGACTGGTCGCTGGGCTGGTTCATACCCTCCTTGTCAATAACTTTGTCCGTAATAGCACCTTTCCCATCCAGCACAAGATGACCCCATCCACCATCATTATAACAGTTAAATTCAATCCTGCGGGTGGCAGGGTTATACCACATGCCACGGTAGTCGTGGTCAGCAGGGATATCACCCTCAATCAGTTTTCCCTTATCAGAAAAAATAGCCATGGCGTAAGTAGCATTCCCGATCATTGAAGTGTAATAGCGTTTAAGCACCGGGTGCCACACTACGCTGCCCGAATTACTCCCGTCTTCACCAGGTATCTCCAGCGTTATTACTTTACCGAGCTTTTTCTGTGCCTGTGCCGGCATCCCAAAAACTGTTATGCCGCAAAGAAGGGCCAGGGCAAATATTTGTTTCATCATTATATAGTTTATACCACAAACAAACTATATCACAGGCAAAAAAACAATACCGTGGGGAGGGTATTTTATTAATTTTCCTTTTTTCGCCATCACCCCTTAAACACCACCTTATATATCAACCCGTTCTTATCATCACTGATCAGCATACTGCCATTCTTCGTCCATTCAATATCAACAGGCCGTCCCAGCACATCCCCGTTGGGCTGTAGCCATCCACGCGCAAAGGGAACATATTGCACCACTTTATCATTCTCAATACGGCACAGCGTTACGCGGTACCCGATAGGGCTCTCACGGTTCCAGCTCCCGTGCTCGGCAATAAATGCCTGGTTTTTGTACTCAGGAAGAAACTGGTCCCCGGTATAAAAACGCATCCCCAGCGCCGCCACATGAGGCCCCAGCTTTTGCGCAGGCGCCACAAAAGAATCGCACGATTTACCCTTCCCAAACTCCGGGTCCGGAGTGTCACCCTGGTGGCAGTACGGAAAACCAAAATGCATACCCTGTTTGGGAGCACAGTTCAGCTCGTCCGCAGGCAGGTCATTGCCAAGGTTATCCCGCCCGTTATCCGTAAACCAGAGCGCCCCCGTCTGCGGATGCCAGGCAAACCCAACCGTATTCCTTACCCCTTGTGCATAGATCTCCATACCCGTACCATCAGGGTCGATCCGCGTAATAGTGGAATAAACAGGGTTCTCTTTCTCACAAACATTACACGGAGCACCTACAGGCACATAAAGTTTCCCATCCGGGCCAAAAGCAATAAACTTCCAGCCATGATGCGTATCCGTAGGGTACTTGTCATATACCACCACAGGCCTGGGAGGATTGGAAAGCCGGTTCTCTATATCATCATACCGGAGAATACGGTTGATCTCGGCCACATAAAGGCTGCCGTTGCGGAAAGCTACACCATTAGGCTGGTTAAGCCCTTTGTCAATCACCTTCACCGTTTCGCCAAAACCGTCGTTGTCATTATCCTGCACCGCATACACCTTATCACCGGTGCGGTTGCCCACAAACAGCGTACGCTCCCCCTGGCACATGCTTCGCGCATTATCCACCTGCGCATACACCGAAATGCTGAACCCCGGTGGCAGAATGATCTTGTCCAGTTGGTACTGTTTAAAAAGCTTTGCCGCACGGGCCGGGGGCGCCTCGCCCGATGCCTTCGGCACCTGGCACTTACAGGAAAGAATAGAACAAAATACAAGGATAGTAAAAGAAGTCAGGATGCGCATAGTATTGCCGTTTATTGCAATTTAAGCCAAATAAGCCGATCATAAGGCACATGTTGATAAGCAGAACCCATAGGGCAGAAAACAGGCAATTTGCTCCTGAATCCGTAACAGCCATCCACCAAAAATGAATAATTTTGCCCCTTAAAATAAACATAGTATGAACGAGAAGAAAATGTACCTGAAACCGAACGTGGTAATGGAACCATTGTTCGATAACTGGTATGCGTGGAGCCACCTGATCTCACCCGCTACATCCGCTATGAATATCACAGGCAGGCACCTGAAAATCATGAATTCCTATATACAATCCCCCCAGATACACGCCGCAGCCGTTAAAAATCCCAAAATGAGAGGCGGCCCGTTTATGGACCTCGGTGGCAAAAGAGCCGATGAAGTAAAAGCCATGCGCGATAACACCACAGAAGAGTTGAAAGACCTTATCGAACTGTCCGACGCACTGAAAGAGCTCGATAAATTACTCATGACAAAAGCAAAAGGCTACGCCCTGCTGCCCCTGTATAAAGAAATACCCGAAATACTCAAAGGATACGTAGAGCTCGTGTACGATCTCAACAGCCAGCCCTCGTACCGCATCTTCGAATCCCTGCTCTACAACAGCAGGTACTACAAACCCGGGGCGCAGAGCGTTGCCCTCTGGGTAACCTCCAACGACGAACGCCCCTTCGTGCTCAGCACACCACGGCTCAGCGATCCCGCCGCCATTGTGCTCAATATACCTTTTGCACACAGTGGCATAGACGAACTGGCACGCATGAAACGTACCCCCGGCAGTGTGGAAGAGATAAGGCAAAAACTGGGTGTAGAAGAGAAAGACGCAACCCTCTTCCAAACCTTCTTTACCGAAGAAATGCCGCAGCCATACCAGAAATACACCGGCGATAAGGTGCGCATGCGCTATTTTGGCCACGCCTGCATCCTCGTAGAAACAAAAGACGTAAGCATCCTCATCGATCCTGTGGTAAGCTATTATGGCTACCCGCAGGAAGTAGACCGCTTCTCCGATATGGACCTCCCCGAACACATCGACTTTGTGCTCATCACCCACAATCACCAGGACCATATCCTCTTCGAAACACTGCTGCCCCTCCGTCATAAGATCGGTAATATCGTAGTACCCCGCACCTCCAGCGGCGCACTGCAGGATCCCAACCTCAGGCTCATGTTCAACAGCATAGGCTTCAAAAACGTCATCGAGATCGAAGACATGCAAACCCTCCGGTTCAACGAATGTACCATCACCGGTCTGCCCTTTATCGGCGAACATGGCGATCTGAACATTCAAACCAAAATCTGTCACCACGTACAGTTGGGCGAGTTTAAAATGCTCTTCATGGCCGACTCCTGTAATATGTCCGCCGAACTCTATACCCATATCCACAACATTACCGGTGATGTAGACGTGATCTTCCTTGGCATGGAATGTGAAGGTGCACCCCTGAGCTGGTTGTACGGTCCGCTGCTCACCGAAGAGCTCAACAGGGATAAAGACCAGACGCGTCGCTTCGCCGGATCCGACTTCGAGCAGGGACGCTCACTCGTACAGATATTCCATCCCTCCGAATTATATGTATACGCAATGGGGCAGGAACCCTGGCTGGAATTTATCAGCAGCATAAAGTACACGCCCGAGTCGCACCCCATCGTTCAGTCCAATAAGCTGGTTGAGTTCTGTAAAACCCATAACGTAATCGCAGAGCGCCTGTTTGGAGAGAAAGAAATTCTTTACAGTAAGATAAAAGAACCAGCACTGGTTTAATGCCGCCGGCGATACCAAGCCTTAAATAAATAATCAGGATGCCGTTAATTACGGAAGCTGGTATTACAAATCAGAGAACAGAACATGAGTGCACAGTAGTACTATTGCTTCCTTTCTTTCGCCATATTCACCAGTATCACCCCCGTAAGTACCACCACCAATGCAATAATCTGCTGTACCGTAATGGCCTCATGAGCGATCAGCCAGCCCAGAAACACCGCTACCACGGGGTTTACATAAGCATATGTGCCCACCTGCGAAGCCGGGCGTACACTCAGCAGCCAGATATACGCCATGTAGGCGATCACCGAACCGATAATGATCAGGTACAGCAACGACAGTAAGCCCTTGCTGCTCACCTTACCCCAGTCCATATCACCCAGCTCGCCCGTTACCGCACTCAGCAGTATCGAAAACAGGCCCGCAGCCGTCATCTGTATCGCCGCCTTGATACCCGTCGATCCCTCAATCCTGGCATACTTGGAATAAATAGAGCCAATAGCCCAGCACATCGTGCCCGCCATCAGTACAAACACACTTACTATTTTGATCGTATCCCCGCCAAGGCTGAATACCTTCTTATCAGCAAATAACATCAGTACCCCGGCAAAACCGATCAGCAACCCCCCAATGATCCATTTATTAGAAAAGTGAAAACGCCATTGCCGTTTATCAATAAGCACAAACCAGAGGGGTAGGGTAGCCACAATGATAGCCGATAACCCGCTGGGAATATATTGCTCCACCCAGAATACCGAGCCCGTTCCTACAGACAGCATAAGGATACCACTGATGGCGATACGCGTCACAGAATGGCCGGAAGGAATGGCCTGCCCGCGCCAGCGGCAGAAACCCAGCAGTATCAGGCCGGCAAGAAAAAAACGCAGCCCCGCAAATAAGAAAGGCGGTATCTCAGCAACCCCGATGATGATGGCAAGATAAGTAGAGCCCCATACTATATATAATGTAGCAAAAGCAGCAATGATCAGCGTTTTGGATGGTTCTTTTTGTGTTGGCATGGTATATCCCACTTGTTAAAAGCAGTGCAGCCAGTTGTTGGCCCCTTATGATGATGTGTTTGAAAAGCGCTTGCTTCCCGGAAGAAACAACCGTAAACAAATTACGTAAAAATTAACGAGACCAGCAAAGCCGATTTACTTCCCGCCCGGTCGCTTTTCCAACGCGCGGTCAAACACGAAGTAGAGATGCAGGAAAGCAATATGCAAGAGGTTGAAGAAGATAATGCATAGCCCGTAAAAAATACCGAAGCCTGTAAATAAGCCAATGAACAGGATAGCAAAAAGCAACAGGCACCCCAAAAAACTTTCCGGGATAAAATCCCAGTCAGAAACGTTGTTATTAAACCGCTCAGTTAAGAACTCAACCAGGGAGTATCGCCTGAAATAAACAACACCCGACAATACCAATGCTATTAAAGCCGACATGTTAAATTGATGTCCTTCGTCAGGGTCAAATGCAGTACCAAAAGCCTTCCGTACATTCGAAAGCAGTTGTCCGCGCTTCACATAAAACGCCTTCCTGCGCAGATCCTTGCCACCATCCCCATACAGCCGCACGTTATACCGTTTCTCATACTCCTCAATATTACGCGCCCTTTCAGTCATCGCTGCGCTTAAAGCAGAAAAATCAAAATGCATATCCTCCGGTGCGGTAAGAGTACCCGTTTCAAAAGTATCCGTCAGCGAAGCCACAAATTGAGTCAGTTCCCGTAAGGAAGGATCATCCCCATGCAGGTGGTCAGCATAGTATGCCCTTCTTCTGATCAATTCATCCACACTCTTCCTGTAAGCCGTCATCCACTGCTGCATATCCTGGTCAAGCGCTGCCAGGGTCTCAATCGCGGCCACCATAGGAAAGTGCTGCCCCTTATGCAGTACCTGCTCAATCGCTTCCATCCTGTCAGCAAAAAAGCCCGAAGACAGTATACGCTTATGCGTTGTTTTTACTTCCTGCAAACGGCTGGTGAGATTATCTTCAACAGCCCGTCTCTTAACACAAAGCCAGCCAATAACAGTATCATTACGAAAAAGTGCCTTATCAGTAATGATCTTGATAAAGTAAAACCGCGAGTAACCGGCCAGTTCATCAAGCAATACCTCCATCTCACTGCCGCCGCCGCCAGAGGCATCCAGCGCCCGCAGCAGTTGGAACCTTGTCTCCCAAAAACCGGGGTCATTAACAGCCGCCTCCCGAAACAATATGATGCTCATATCATCCCTGCCTTCAAGAAATTGCAGTTTCGCCAGCTCATATGTACACGCTGCGATTAATCGCCGGGTACCCTTCTTATGCTTCAGGTTAAATATAGCCTGCTCAAACAGCAGGGCCGCTTCAGAAAAGTTAAAAGTAAAATATGTGAGAATCAGCCCCGTGCAGTAGTACAGGTAGGGAGCTGGTACATTATGCTGATCCAGTATCTTTTTAGCATGGTAAAAATGCTTTACCGCCATCTGCGCATAATTCGGGTTCCTGATGCAGTACTTCAGCATTTCGAGCCCCTGCAGCGCCTGGTTATCGCTGTTCAGTAAAAAATCAAGCGAAGTAGTCCCGAATGCCCTGTACTGAACCATATCAGTAGCATTGAGCCGGTCAATATGCAGCAGTGCATCATGATACCACGATACCGGTACCATGTACTTATCCTCCGCCGGTACAATATTAGCTGTAAGTGCCGCATGATCCCCGGCCAAACCATCCAGGTCCGTAAAACGCCCCTCCGTATGGGTGGCAATTAAAGCATTGGGTGTTTTAAGATGGGCATTCACCTGTTCCTCGTTATCCCTTAAAAGCCCGGGGTAAATATCCAGCGCGGTCGTGGTAAGATCATCGTCAGGAAGCAGCCCGCTGAACACATACTGCTGTTCGCGTACATATTCCGCGAAATCCCTTTTTCTCGAAGAAACGACAGGGCCAAGGTCCATTTGTTGTGCGATCAGCTCCATCGCCGGTTCAGTGCCTGTTCAATATCCTTTGCCAGTTTTACCCACATAACATCCCTGCCCTCAAGCGTGGGTATCGACTTGATGGGGTTATCAGGCGAGTTTACGCCCTGGTATTTCATAATATCCGGAAATTTATCAGTCAGGCAGGTCCCCAAAAATACATTGATAATAGTCGCACCCTCGTTGATAGCCCTGTTCAGTAGCCTCGGCAGTTCCACCTCACCAATAAAGGAAGAGTTAAAAAAGTCAGCACTGATAAAGAGTACGGCCGCAAGCGAATCCAGTATCGCTTTTTCGATCTCAGCCCGCCATACCTCCCCGGTTTCGATAACACCATCATGCCATATATCCATAGCATCCTTCATGGGCGGTATATGACGTTTAAACTCGTCAATATACACTTTATCCCTGTGGCTGTAGCTCAGGAACACTTTTCTGCGGCTTTTGGGTATAACCATATTATTGATCGATATAAGTTGAGGTAGCCTTTTAGTTTCCTGGTTGATAAAAAACAGGATATTATGATAATAGAGGTGTTCCGTACATTTTCCGCCGTCCGTATTGGCATAACAGATAAGATCATGCTGCTCAAGTTCCTTTTCCGTACCCTTCTTCAGCCCATCAAGAAAGATCATTTTATGCTCAGGCTGGAAAATGCGGTCCAGGTCCGCAATCATATCCTCGTAAAAAGAACGGTACCCCTTCCGCTCAAAACGATAAGCTTTGAGTTTTTCATCCAGGAAATCATTAGCCTCTATCCGTAAAAGTTGCTCTTCAGTCATGGGTTCAACGATTAAGTAAAGCAAACGGGCAGTTAAATGTCACAAATTCAGGCCATTTTATCAAAAAAAGAAGCACCCAATATTAAAAGGAGAATAACAATAAGAAGCATAGCCAGGCAGAATGGGGGGAAGAAGAGCGCCAGGTGCCGGTAATAACCGGGCTGGGGTGGGAGATACAGCTTCATGGCCCCGCAACGGGGAACTGTGCACCCCGTTGCTCCGGACCGTGAAAAATGGCTATGGCATCATCAGCCACCTTGAAGTAGTGCTGACAGCCGGGTGTGTAAAGGGTTAGGGGTTTTGCGGCACCGGGTAAAGAAATGTGCCTTTCAGGTGGAACCCATAGACTAAATATAGTAGAAGGTATGTTTAGCTAAGGTAAACGACCTTTACCGCCCCCGCAATAGGGGAAAACCCCCTTTTTTGCCATAAAACCTCATTTTTTCCCCCCTCAGCCCCTTTAACAGCCCTTAATCCCTGCCGCCATGGTCAGTACCCTGGCCCTCATCCTGCTGCTCATTACCCAATCCCAACCATAACCCCTAACCCTCAAAAAAACCTCCTTAAACCTGAAAATCAACCAAAAACACCTAAAAAAATGCCCCAAACTTTTGTTTTTTAAAAAATAGCCCCTTACCTTTGCACTCCAATTCAAAAAAGGAAAAAGTTCTTTACATATGTCACAACGAATCAGAATCAAATTGCAATCTTTCGACCACAACCTGGTAGATAAATCAGCCGAAAAGATTGTAAAGACTGTACGCAGTACCGGAGCCGTAGTAACAGGTCCTATACCCTTACCTACGCACAAGAAAATTTTTACCGTATTGCGTTCTCCTCACGTAAACAAGAAAGCGCGTGAGCAGTTTCAATTGTGTACACATAAGCGTCTTTTAGACATTTACACCAGCAGCAGCCGTACAGTGGATGCTTTAAGTAAGCTGGATCTTCCCAGTGGTGTGGATGTTGAAATTAAGGCCTAGTGAACCCTCCCGTGCAATCGGGAAAGGCATCAGGTAAGTTCTTAAAAAGGAAAAATTGAACGTCTATTCTCCGGATCATCCGGAGCGCTGGACAAAAATAGAATACAATGAAAAGTATTATTGGTAAGAAAATTGGAATGACCAGCATCTTTGATGCAAATGGTAAGCAAACCGCCGTTACCATTATTGAAGCCGGTCCCTGTGTTGTTACACAAAAGAAAACCGTAGAAACAGACGGTTATAATGCCCTCCAGATCGGGTTTGGCGACAAAAAAGCAAAACACTCCGTAAAAGCTGAAGTAAACCACTTCGCCAAAGCCCAAACCTCTCCCAAAAAAGTAGTTACAGAAATCCGCGATAGCGAACTTGACAGTAATGTTGGCGACATCATTACCTGCGAGATCTTTACCGAAGGTGAAACCGTCGAAGTAGTCGGTACCACCAAAGGAAAGGGCTTCCAGGGCGTGGTGAAACGTCATGGCTTTAGTGGTGTCGGCGAACAATCGCACGGACAGCACGATCGCCAGCGCGCTCCCGGTTCTATCGGTAACTCCTCCGATGCCAGCCGTGTATTCAAAGGCATGCGCATGGCAGGCCGTATGGGTGGCGACAGGGTGAAGATGAAAGGACTCAAAGTCGTGAAAATCTTCGCAGAAAAAAACTACATTTTAATCAGTGGTTCAGTTCCGGGCCACAATGGTTCAACCGTTTTAATACAGAAGTAATATGCAAGTAGACGTTTTAAATACACAGGGTCAGAAGACCGGAAGAACGATTGAGTTGCCGGAAGAAATATTTGGTGCTGAACCCAACGACCACGTCATTTACCTCGCGGTAAAACAATACCTGGCCGCACAACGTCAGGGTACACACAAGGTAAAAACCCGTATGGAAGTGCACGGTTCATCCAAGAAACTGCACAAACAGAAAGGTACCGGTGGTAGCCGTAAAGGTAATATCCGCAACCCGTTATATAAAGGCGGTGGTACCATCTTTGGTCCCAAACCACACAAATACGATATCAAACTCAACCGTAAGGTAAAAGACCTCGCTAAAATAAGCGCCCTCGCTTATAAAGCTAAGGAAAATGCTATCGTGGTGCTGGAAGACGTGACCATGGACGCACCCAAAACGAAGCAGTTCACAGGTATCCTGAAGAACCTCAATCTCAACGCAAGGAAAACCCTGTTTGTACTCCCTGAGTATAACGACAATGTTTACCTGAGCCTCCGCAACGTACCCGGTATCACCGGTACACTGCTGGGTGATATCAATACGTACGACATCGTAAATGCCAACGTACTGATCCTCACTGAGAGCGCGGCAAAAATGTTCACACTCGAAGAAGAAACAATAGTAGAAGCATAGGTCAACGGCCAGCAATGGTCAGCAAAAAGAACTAATTAACGTTGACGGATAACCGTCAGCAGACAAATTATCAAATAAGTTTTATGAAACTGTCTGGTGTATTAATAAAGCCGATTTTATCTGAAAAAGCCAATAAACTGGCCGAAAAAGAAAACCGCTACGCATTCGTGGTAGATAAAAAGGCCAACAAACTGGAAATCAAAAAAGCCGTTGAAGCTTTCTACGGAGTTCAGGTAGCAGATGTAAATACCAGCATCTTACCGGGTAAAACAAAGGCCAAATTCACAAAGGCCGGCTATATCGTAGGCCGTAAACCCGCTAAAAAGAAAGCGATCGTTACTGTTGCAGAAGGCGAAACCATCGACCTCTACGGCACAGTATAATTAGTAAACAAAAGAATGGCAGCAACTGCCGCAAAAGTTGAAATTCTAAAACGAATTTAAAATGGCATTAAAGAAATACAAACCGGTAACAGCCGGTACACGTTGGAGGATCGGGAATGCTTATGCAGAAGTAACAACCAACAAACCCGAAAAAAGCCTGCTCGAACCAGGTAAAAAAACCGGTGGCCGTAACTCACAGGGCCGCAGGGCTATGCGCTACATAGGTGGTGGTAACAAAACCATGTACCGCGTGGTAGACTTCAAACGCAACAAGAAAGATATTGAAGCAACAGTAAAAACGATCGAATACGATCCCAACCGTACAGCATTTATCGCACTCGTTGCTTATGCTGATGGCGAAAAACGTTATATCCTCGCTCCGCAGGGGCTGCAGGTAGGTCAGAAGATCATCAGCGGCGACGCAGTAGCCCCCGAACTCGGCAACGCGCTTCAGTTCAAAAACATGCCCCTCGGTACCAACGTACACAATATCGAAATGCAGCCCGGGCAGGGTGGTATCCTGGTGCGCAGCGCCGGTACTTCAGCCCAGTTAAGCAACAAGGAAGAAAAATATGCAATCCTCAAAATGCCAAGCGGCGAATTGAGGAAGATCCTGATCAACTGTTACGCAACAGTAGGTGTGGTGAGTAACAGCGATCACAACCTCGAAAGCATGGGTAAAGCCGGCCGTAACAGGTGGAAAGGTATCCGCCCCCGCAACCGTGGAGTAGCAATGAACCCCGTAGATCACCCGATGGGTGGTGGTGAAGGTCGTGCATCAGGAGGTCACCCGCGTAGCCGTACAGGTAAATACGCAAAAGGTGAAATCACACGCACACGCGGTAAAGGATCAGACAAAATGATCATCCAGCGCAGGAACGGTAAAAAATTAAGTAAGTAATCATCAATTGTTAAAATATTCTCCCTCAAAGCAGGAAGAAAAATCAACAGAAAAATAAACAACAATGGCTCGTTCGATTAAAAAAGGTCCTTATATAGATGCAAAGCTCGAAGGTAAAGTATTGGGCATGGCAGAAGGAACAATCAAAAAAGGGGTTATCAAAACCTGGAGCCGCAGGAGCACAATCACCCCCGACTTCGTGGGTCAGACTTTTGCGGTACACAATGGCAACAAATTCATTCCCGTCTATGTAACCGAATTTATGGTAGGGCATAAATTAGGAGAATTTGCACCCACCCGCAACTTTAAAGGACACTCAAGCAAGAAAATAGGATAAAAGTGATAATGGAGAAAAGCTGCGTAACCAGCACACTCCACTACAAAACATAATTTAAAATGGAAGCAGTAGCAAAATTGAATAATTACCCCACGTCACCCCGCAAAATGCGTTTGCTGGCAGATCTGATACGTGGCATGCAGGTAGAAAAAGCACTGGCTGTGCTGGAGCACAATCCCAAGCACCCGGCAGTTCCCCTGCGTAAGTTGGTGGTAAGCGCCATCAGCAACTGGAAACAGAAGAACGAAGGTGGCGACGAAGGTGCACTGGTAGTAAAAACCATTTTTGTAGACGGTGCCCGTGTAATCAAACGTATGCGCCCCGCACCACAGGGTCGTGGCTACCGCGTTCGCAAACGCAGCAATCACGTTACTGTGATCGTGGATACAAAAGCATAATCACTCAAAGGCTTATTTAAAACAAGATATTTTAAACTAAAAGATGTGCACTCCCTGAAAATAAAGGCCAGCACATCAGCAAATTAGAAATATGGGTCAAAAAACAAATCCGATAGGTGCCAGGTTAGGAATCATCCGTGGATGGGACAGTAACTGGTACGCCAGTAAAAAAGACTACGCTGGTAAACTGGTTGAAGATAATAAGATCAGGAACTATCTGAATGCGCGTATCAATAAAGGCGGTATCGCTAAGATCGTTATCGAGCGTACCCTCAACAAATTGATCATTACCATCCATACCTCCAAGCCCGGTATCATCATCGGTAAAGGTGGCGGAGAAGTAGACCGCATCAAGGAAGAGTTGAAAAAGCTCACCGGTAAAGACGATGTTCAGATCAACATCCTGGAAATTCGTCGCCCCGAGCTCGATGCCAATATTGTAGCTGATACCATTGCACGCCAGCTCGAAAACAGGATCAATTACAAACGCGCCATCAAAATGGCAATCGCTTCCGCCCTCCGTATGGGAGCTGAAGGGATCAAGGTAAAAGTAGGCGGCCGCCTCGGTGGTGCTGAAATCGCACGCAGCGAAGAAATCAAACAGGGCCGTACACCATTGCATACACTCCGTATGGATATCGATTACGCCAACGTATTCGCCCTGACAGTATATGGTAAGATCGGAGTAAAGGTATGGATCTGTAAAGGTGAAGTATTAACCAAGCGCGACCTGAACCCCAACTTCATTGCCGGTGGCAACGAAAAAGGTGGCGAAAGGAGAGGAGACGACAGGAGAGATGACAGGCATCACGACAGGCGTGGTGGTGGTGGCGACAGGAGAGGCGGTGGCGGCGGAGGCCAGCGCGGCGGCGGAAGAAGGAACTAAGAAAATAACCATCTTCCCGATCAGACATCATTTATTAAAGAATTATTCAAATTAACATAAAATGTTACAACCAAAAAGAACGAAGCACAGGAAAACGCAAAAAGGCAGAATGAAGGGAGATGCCAAAAGAGGAACGTCTATTGCGTTTGGCACCTTTGGTTTAAAAGCATTGGACAGCGTTTGGTTAACCAGCCGTCAGATTGAAAGTGCCCGTCAGGCCATGACCCGTCACATGAAACGTGAAGGTAACGTATGGATCAGGATATTTCCAGACAAACCCATTACCAAAAAACCCGCCGAAGTACGTATGGGTAAAGGTAAAGGTAACCCCGAAGGATGGGCTGCCATCATCAAACCAGGCCGTATCCTGTTTGAAGCAGACGGTGTGCCCCTGCAAACTGCAAAAGAAGCATTTGCCCTGGCCGCTCAAAAACTGCCCATCTTAACAAAATTTGTCATCCGCAGGGATTATACAGAATAATGAACTGACACGTTCAGTATAAAAAAGAATACAATGAGTAACAAAGCAGATTTTCTTAACAGTTTAAAAGGCATGTCCGAAACAGACCTGAAGGCCAAAATCCAGGAAGATGAATTGCGCCTCAAAAAACTCAGCTTCGCTCACGCAATGACACCGCTCGAAAACCCGGTGAGCATCCGTGGCCTGAGGAAGGATATCGCACGTTTGAAAACTGAACTCAGAAAGAAAGAACTCGGTTTCTAATAAACCATAAATACATTACAATGGCTGAAAGAAATTTAAGAAAGACGAAATTGGGTGTGGTGTCCAGCAACAAAATGGACAAAACCATTACCGTAAATGTGGAGCGTAAAGTAAAGCATCCCCTCTACGGTAAGTTCGTAAAAAAGACCACCAAGTTTCATGCACACGACGAAAAAAACGAGTGCCGGATCGGTGATACCGTAAAGATCATGGAAACCCGCCCCCTCAGCAAAACAAAACGCTGGAGGCTGGTAGAAGTAGTTGAACAAGTGAAATAAAGTATTCAGTACAAAGTACATAGTACAAAGTATGCAGCACAAGTAAAACAGTTACCCGCTGCTGAGTACTAACTACTAAAAAAGAAAATAAAAATGATACAGCAAGAAAGCAGATTAAATGTAGCGGACAACAGCGGTGCCAAAGAAGTACTGTGTATCCGTGTACTGGGCAACAGCGGACAGGATTATGCAAAGATCGGCGACAAGATTGTGGTTACAGTGAAAGATGCTATGCCTGCAGGTGGTATTAAAAAAGGTACCGTAAGTAAAGCCGTAATCGTAAGAACAAAAAACAAACTGCGCCGTAAAGACGGTTCCTATATCCGCTTCGACGACAATGCCGTGGTACTGCTCAACAATGCTGATGAACCAAGAGGTACCCGCATCTTCGGCCCTGTAGCAAGGGAACTGCGCGACAAGGGATACATGAAGATCATTTCACTGGCTCCCGAGGTACTGTAAATCAGCCAAAGCAAAGCGCCGGATCATCCGGTTATATCAAAAAGTAAACGCTGAAAAGCATATAATACAATGAGTACAAGATTTAAACCCAAGTTTAACATTAAGAAAGGCGACTCGGTAGTAGTAATTACCGGTGAGGATAAAGATCTGAAGAAGCCCCGTAAAGTACTGGAAGTCATTCTGGAGAAAAGCCGTGTACTGGTAGAAGGTGTAAACATCGTTACCAAACACACTAAACCCAGCGCCGGTAACACCAAAGGCGGTATTGTTAAACAGGAAGCTCCGATCTCTATCAGCAACGTAATGCTGTGGGATGCTAAAGCCGGCGCTCCAACCAAAGTAAAGCGTACCCGCGAAAACGGTAAATTAGTTCGTGTATCAAAAAAATCAGGGGAGGTAATTAAATAATGAGTACTGCAACATACACTCCGAGACTGGCAGACAAGTACAAAAAAGAAGTTGTACCTGCCTTAATGAAGAAGTTTAGCTATAAAACCCTCATGCAGGCACCCAGGCTGACAAAGATCTGCCTGAACCGCGGCGTGAACGGTGCTGTAGCCGATAAAAAACTCATCGACATCGCTGTCGAAGAACTCACAAACATCACCGGTCAGAAAGCCGTACCGACAATGTCTAAAAAAGACATCTCGAACTTTAAACTGCGTAAAAACATGCCCATCGGTGCAAGAGTTACACTGCGCGGCGTAAAGATGTACGAATTCCTCGACAGGCTGGTATCAGTATCACTGCCCCGCGTGCGCGACTTCAAAGGGATCAATGATAAATCTTTCGACGGCCGTGGTAACTATACCCTCGGTGTTACAGAACAGATCATCTTCCCCGAAATCGATATCGATAAAGTGAACAAGATCACCGGGCTGGATATCACTTTTGTAACCACAGCCGGCACCAACGAAGAAGCATTTGAACTCCTGAAAGAGTTGGGCATGCCTTTCAAAAACATAAAAAAATAAGAAAAGTATAAAGTACTAAAGTAGCTGGTCGTCCCCCGACTTTATATAACCAGCCACTAAATACGAACTACTAAACTCAAAAAAGAATATGGCAAAAAAATCAGTAGAAGCCAGGCAACGCAAGCGTGAAGCAATGAACGCTAAATATGCTGAAAAAAGAGCAGCATTGAAAGCCGCAGGAGATTATGCAGCACTGGACCTGTTACCCAGGAACTCTTCTCCCGTTCGCTTGAAAAATCGTTGCCAGTTAACCGGTCGTCCCAAAGGATATATGCGCCACTTCGGCCTGTCCAGGGTAATCTTCCGCGATATGGCTTTGCAGGGAAAAATACCCGGCGTTAAAAAGGCAAGCTGGTAATCATCCCTCATCAAGAATTGCCGGAGGTCAGCACAACTGAAACCGCGGCAGAAACAATATTAAGAACAATCAATTACAAAATATTATGGTAACTGATCCTATAGCAGACTATCTTACACGAATCCGCAATGCGCAAATGGCTAACCACAGAATCGTGGAAATCCCAGCCAGTAACCTCAAGAAGCGTATTACAGAGATCCTGTACGAGAAAGGTTATATCCTGAAATATAAATTTGAGGACGACAGTAAGCAGGGTGTGATTAAGATCGCGCTGAAATATGATGCCGCTACAAAACAACCCGTTATCCAGAGCCTCGAAAGAGTAAGCCGTCCCGGTCTGCGTACTTACGCAAAACCCGCCGACTTCAACCGTGTTAAGAACGGCCTCGGTATCGCTATCATCTCCACTTCAAAAGGAGTAATGACAGACAAGGAAGCCAAAGTGCAGAACGTAGGTGGAGAGGTATTGTGCAATATCTACTAATCAAACAACGAAACATTATTTTTACCGGTACATTAAGCTGAAACTATACTAAGCTGACCGGCCGGTAAGACAAACAGAATAAATCATAGAACATTATGAGTCGTATAGGAAAAAAACCAGTTACAGTTCCTGCAGGCGTTACCATCAGCATCAGCGGCGATAACGTAATAACAGTAAAAGGCCCCAAAGGAGAACTTAAAGAAACCATCGACAGGGATATCAGGATCGAAGTGGTGGATGGTAATGTACAGGTTAACCGCCCTACAGACCAGATCCGTCACCGCGCAATGCACGGTCTCTACCGCTCACTGATCGGCAACATGGTTAAAGGAGTAACAGACGGTTACGAAAAGAAACTCGAACTCGTGGGTGTGGGTTATAAAGCAACAAACCAGGGCAACCTGCTCGATCTGTCGCTCGGCTACTCACACAATATTATATTCGAAATACCCAAAGAACTGAAAGTAGCTACAGCACAGGAAAAAGGTCAGAACCCGATCATTACCCTCGAAAGTATCGACAAACAGCTCCTGGGCCAGGTATGCGCAAAGATCCGCAGCCTGCGTAAACCCGAACCATACAAAGGAAAAGGTGTGAAATTCGTAGGAGAAGTATTGAGGAGAAAAGCAGGTAAATCTGCAGGTAAATAAGCGATAAACCGGCCGCAACAGGCTCAAATTCATTCATTTTCCCGGCAGCATCGGGAAATACAAAAAAGAACAAGATGAACAACAAAGCAATTGCAAAACAAAAGATCAGGTACCGTATCCGCAAAAGGATAGCTGGCACTTCATCAAAACCCCGGTTGAGCGTATTTCGCAGCAATACCGATATTTATGTTCAGTTGATCAACGACGAAGTTGGTGTTACACTCGCATCCGCTTCCTCAAAAGATAAAGACATCGCTGCACAGAAAGTAACAAAAACCGAAAAAGGTAAATTGGTAGGAGCCGCTATCGCCCGTAAAGCTACAGAACTCGGACTCAGCGCCGTAGTTTTCGACCGCGGAGGTAACCTCTATCACGGCCGTGTAAAAGCCGTTGCAGAAGGTGCAAGAGAAGGTGGCTTACAATTCTAATTCATAAACATTCCAACAAAGAATATAAATGGCAAATTTAATTTTAAACAGAGTAAAAGCAGGTGACCTCGAACTGAAGGAAAAGGTAGTGGCGATCAACCGCGTGGTTAAAACAACCAAGGGTGGCCGTGCATTCAGCTTTTCAGCACTGGTAGTTGTCGGAAATGAATCCGGTGTTGTAGGTCACGGTCTGGGTAAAGCAAAGGAAGTGCAGGAAGCAATCACCAAAGGTATCGAAGACGCAAAGAAAAACCTGATCAAGGTTCCGGTGATGCATGGTACCATTCCGCACGACCAGTATGCCAAACAGGGAGCTGCCAAAGTATTGATAAAACCCGCCGCTCATGGTACGGGTGTAATCGCCGGAGGTAGCATGCGTGCCGTACTCGAAAGCGCCGGAGTTACCGACGTACTTGCAAAAAGCCTCGGTTCAGCCAACCCGCACAACGTGGTTAAAGCCACTTTTAAAGCCCTGGCTACACTCCGCGAACCCATCGCAGTAAGCAAAACACGCAACATCAGTTTAAAGAAAGTATTTAACGGATAAAGCACCAGGTCTCCGGGCCGGTAAAAGCATTTGTTATGAAGAAAATTAAAATAACACAGGTAAAAAGCGTAATCGACAGGTCAGAGCGCCAGAAAAGAACAATGGAAGCCCTCGGTCTGAAAAAAATGAACGCTACCGTAGAAGTGGAAGCCACTCCGCAGATACTCGGTATGGTTACAAAAGTAAACCATCTCGTAAAAGTGGAAGAACTGGCTTAATCGCCGGAGCAGGCCCTTAACAACAAAGAATTATTAATCGCGAGGGGTGATTCCCCGTAAAGTTCAAAATCAGAAAAGATGAAATTACATGCTCTTAAGCCTGCAAAAGGCGCAACGCACAAAGAAAAACGTTTAGGTCGTGGTGAAGCCAGTGGTAAAGGTGGTACCTCCACAAAAGGTAACAAAGGTGGACAAAGCCGTGCTGGTTACAAAAGCAAAATGGCTCACGAAGGTGGTCAGATGCCCATACAGCGTCGTATCCCTAAACGTGGATTTAAAAACATTAACCGCGTCGAATACAAAGTATTTAACACAGGCCAGATCGATCAGTTGGCAGAAAAATACAACCTCACAGAATTTAACCTGCCCAACCTTTATACCAATGGGTTGATCAGCCAGTTCGACAACGTAAAACTGCTCGGTAACGGCGAAATCAAAGGGAAGTTCACCTTCAGGGTAAACGCGGTAAGTGCAAAAGCCAAAGCCGCGGTTGAAGCCGCAGGGGGAACCGTTGAGATAGTCAAATAATTTACCGATATTTGTACGACGCATCGAGGATGCGTCTTTTTAGTTAAGACAAACAACATCATTAAATCGTTTTAAGTCTGTGAAGAAATTCGTTCAAACACTTAAGAATATCTGGAGTATTGAAGAGTTGCGTAAAAAGATTTTATACACCCTTCTGCTCATATTCATATACCGCCTTGGCTCTTTCATCGTTCTGCCGGGTATCGACCCCAACGAACAGGCTAAACTGGCAAGCGGCAACCCCAAACAGGGTATACTCGGATTACTTGATGCTTTTGTAGGAGGCTCTTTCTCAAAAGCTTCCATTTTTGCATTAGGTATCATGCCCTACATTTCCGCTTCTATCTTTATGCAGCTCATGACCATCCTGGTACCACAGATGCAGAAGATCCAGAAAGAAGGAGAAAGCGGACGCAAAAAGATCAATCAGTGGACGCGTTACCTCACCGTAGGTGTTACAGCCTTCCAGGCCGCAGCCTATATCGGGTATCTTCGCAACCCCGGTAATGCCGTATTGCTCCCATCCTTTACCCCATACTTCTGGCTGTCAACAGTAGTCATCCTCACCGTAGGTACACTATTCGTAATGTGGCTGGGTGAAAAAATTACAGATAAAGGATTGGGCAATGGTACCTCTATCATCATCATGGTGGGTATCCTCGCACGCTTACCGCAATCATTTATGCAGGAGTGGACAGCACGTACCACAGCCCGCGCAGGTGGCGCAGGTGGTGTACTGATCCTGCTGGTTGAGATCATATTCCTCTTCGCTGTAATCATGGGATTGATTATGCTCGTTCAGGGTACACGTAAGCTGCCGGTAAGCTATGCCAAACAACTGGTGGGCAACCGCCAGATTGGTGGAGCACGCAACTTCCTGCCCCTTAAAGTAAACGCAGCAGGTGTAATGCCCATCATCTTTGCACAAGCTATCCTGTTCCTGCCCACAATCTTTTCAGGATTCAATGCAGGCGCTACAGGGTGGACAAGGTACTTCACCGATCATACCAATGGAGTGTACATGATCGTGTACTCCGTATGTGTAATCGCATTTACCTTCCTCTATACCGCCCTCATCTTCAACCCCAAACAAATGGCTGAAGACCTGAAACGCAGTAACGGCTTTATCCCCGGTGTAAAACCCGGTCAGCCCACAGCAGATTATATCGGTACTATTATGGACCGTATCACCCTGCCCGGCGCAATCCTGCTGGCACTCGTGGGCATACTGCCCGGTGTCTGCCAGATCGTTTTTGTTAACATGACACAGGGATTCTCTACCTTCTTCGGTGGAACCTCACTCCTCATCATGGTGGGGGTTATCCTCGATACCCTGCAGCAGATCGAAACACAGTTGCTCATGCGCCAGTACGATGGTCTGATGAGCGGAGGGTCAAGGATACAGGGACGGCAGGCGGTAGCATCAGGTATGTAAGTAACAACATAAAATATTTTATCTCAAACCCTGGCGCCAAACGTCGGGGTTTGTCATAACAGAGCACACTCGGAAAAACTCGACACAATGATTTATTACAAAACAAATGCGGAAATAGAACTGATAAGAGAGAGCAGCCTCCTCGTGAGCGAAACCATTGCCACCCTTACCCGCCTGCTGCGCCCCGGCGTCAGCACACTTCACCTTGAAGAAGTAGCAGACCAGTTTATACGCGATAATGGAGGCGTACCCTCCTTTAAAGGCTTTGAAGGATACCCCTTCGCTTCCTGCATATCTGTAAACGATGCCGTAGTACACGGCTTCCCCACAAAAGACACACTCAAAGAAGGCGACGTTATTTCCATAGACATAGGAGTATACAAGAACGGATTTCACGGCGATAGCGCCTATACCTTCGCCCTTAAAGACCCCGGCGCCGATGTAATCGAACTCATGCGCGTTACCAAAGCATCACTCTATGCAGGTATCGATAAAGCCATTGCCGGAAACCGTATAGGCGATATTGCCTTTGCCGTGCAGGGGCTGGCCGAAAGAGAACACCGGTACGGAGTAGTACGCGAACTGGTAGGCCACGGCCTCGGCCGCGACCTCCACGAAGAACCACAGATACCTAATTACGGAAAACGGGGTAGTGGCGGAAAACTGAATGAAGGCCTGGTAATCGCTATCGAACCCATGGTTAACCTTGGCAAAAGAGATGTAAAGACAGATGCCGATGGCTGGACAATACGTACCCGGGATGGTAAACCCTCCGCGCATTACGAACATACCATTTGCGTACAGAAAGGCAGGGCCGATATATTATCGTCCTTCTCTGCCATAGAAGCCGCAGAACAGGCCAACGAATACCTGGTATCAGGATATTAAAAACGCTTTCGCAAACACCCGCACGCCACTATTGGCTTTTGTTTAGACAAATCCGGCCCAATAGTTGTATATTTATAGTAGAAAATAAAGACATTAGACGTCTTCTGAAGCCATGAAATCTCTACTAAAAATATATCATACAATATTGATTATCGCATTACCCGCAATGGTAATGGCACAGAAAGATCAACTCATCGTGTCGCTCAGCAGCCAGCAGTTACAGCCTGGCGACAGGGTAGATATTAAAGCCGCTTATACAGTTAACGGTAAAGCCCCGCAAACAGCTACCCTTTTCCTGAATATATTGAATGAAGAAGAAATGTCCTGGCAGGTACGCTGGCCCATACTGGATGGCGTATGCGAAGCCTCTGTTATTATCCCCGATTCAATGCCCGCAGGACGATACCAGTTTTACTTCTCTGCACTCCAGGCATTCTTTACCGTAAAAGGACAGGTGAAGGAACCACGCGGCGTTAACCTCCTGAAAAGCGTACTGCTTACAGGCAATGGCGAATACATACAACGGGATGTGCCCGTAGCACGCGATGGCAGCTTTGAATATCGCAACAGCTTATTCCCCGATACAGCAATACTTTCCTTTGCAAAGAAATCCGGTGGCAACAGTGATCTCGACATCAGCATACGTACGGTATTGGATTCCATTTACTGGCCCTCAGGTAAAACAGTAAGAGGAGAAATCAGGGTAGGAAAAATAAAAGGAGCAGAAACAGACCCCGTATCTAAATTGACGGTTGTAACCGACACCACATTTGCAGGTAAGGCAAAATCCCTTCCCGCAGTGGTGGTCTTCGGGCAGCGCCGCAGCAGGGGCGACCGCTTCAATGATAAATATTCACGGGGGTTATTTGCCGATATGAGTGGAAAAACAATCAGTTTTTTAGATAACCCCGGCGAAGGCAGCGGTTTGAATGTATTGCAGTACCTTAACGGGCGCGTAGCAGGCCTTAATATCAATACATCCGGAAGGCTTTCCGCAAGCTGGCGTGGCGATCGTGTGGCCTTTTATCTCGACGAAATGCGGGTCGATATACAACAGATCAGCTTTATGAATACTAACGATATAGCCATCATCAAAACCTATCCGCCTCCATTCTTTGGTAACCCCGGTGGTAGTGGGGGAGCGGTAGCTATATATACAAAACGTGGCGACGACGATGAAGCCGCAGAAGGCAACAGGAATACTTTTAAAGTAAGAGGCTACGCACCCTTGTTGCTTCGCCTTCCTGTGAAGCCCACCGCATTTTGATGAATTGCTTACAGGAAGAGGGGAGAATATAAATATTACCAATACTGCTAATACCCTTTTAGACAATGAAAAGGTTTTTAAAACTGCACACTTTACTTCTCGTGCTTACATTGCCCCTTTTAATCAGGGCACAGCATGGGCAGTTAGAAATCAAACTGGATAAGCAACAGGTAATGCCCGGCGATACGCTTGTCGTACAGGCAGCTTATACCATAAATGGTGTTGCCCCCAAAACAGCAACCCTGTTCCTGAATATAGTACACGATAATGGCGCCACATGGAAAATGAGGTGGCCTCTGCTTGATGGCAAATCAGCAAATGGTATTACAATTAGTGATTCTATCCCCTTCGGAAACTGTCGCCTGTACTTTTCGGCAGTACCTGCCTTCTTTGCAGTAAAAGGGAAGGTAAATAATCCATCAGGGCTTACATCACTCAAAACATTGCTGATCACCGCAGATGGCGCTTTTACCCAGCGCGACGTCGCCGTCAGCCGGCAGGGATACTTCGAATATGCAAATAACCTTTTCCCCGGTCAGGCATCGCTGGTTTTCTCACGCAATGATGGCGGAAACAACGATAATCTTGATATCTCTGTCAACACCATACTCGATTCATTATCCCTCACATCAGGAACAATGGCTAAACGGCAGATAACTTTAGGAATAAGAAAGGGGGCAACTGTTGCAGAAGATACGTTGCTGGTAGCTGCCGATACAGCACTGCTGGGGAAAGCAAAAACCTTATCCGAAGTAAGAGTCTTTGCGCAGAAAAAAACGCCGATGGAAGCCTTCAACGAACGCTACGTTACCGGCTGGTTTAGCAGCGCTGTGCCACGTGTGGTGTACGACCTTACCGATAACCCCGCAGATGCGTCAGCAGTAAACCTGGTAGATTATCTGAGAGGAAAGGCAGGCATGCTGGTATTCGGCGAAAGTAAAAAGACAAAAGGAGAAACAGTTGTCACATGGTGGAATGAAGGGGTAACTTTTTATATAAACGAAATACGTACAACACTCAGAGAGATAGCATCCATTAGTATCAGGAACGTGGCTTATATTAAAATGTTCCCGCCCCCATTTTTTGGTAATGAACTCGCAGGTGGTGGCGCCGTAGCCATTTACACCCGGCGGGAATTCAATGGCGACTATGAAAATGGAAATAAAAGCAAGTTCAGGGTTAATGGATATTCCCCGTTAATCGTAAATATGTCGGCAACCCCTGATGGGTATTGACCAGCGCTCTTATAACCCGTTGTTGTCTCTTACAGCAAAATAATAATAGCTCCGGTAAAAGGATTTAATTCAGTTGTACCGCCGGCAAACGGTACGTCTGGCCATCATAAACAAACAACTCGTCTATCTCAATCGTCCAGTATTTATAAAGAGGAGATTGTATAAGATATTCTTCAACCGCTGTTTTACTCTCTGCATTCATCAGTATCCAGCTTCGTTGCGTTTCCATACTCACTGAATAATAATCGATCACGCCCTTATCAATAAGGCTGTTGATAAAGATTCGGTGCTCAGGAACATAGCTCATGAAAGCATCGTCCATCTCAAACCTGATCGTTACCTGGTATTTGTTTTGTTCCATGATACATTCATTAGGATGTTATACCGCCCACTCTGCAATAGTATTGGCTTTTGCCTGTTGATAAGGGGCAGTGATTTTAATATAATTATCTGTATACCCTTCCATCATACCATCCTTGTTTCGGCCTTCAAACAATACCTTTCTTATTTCCCCTGCGTGTTGCTGTGTAAAGAATTGCAGCTTACTGTAGGAGAGGTTACGTAATATCTTATTCCTTTCGTTGCGGATGTGTATAGGTACCGCCGGCTCAATATCCAGTGCGGCAGTATTATCTCTTTCAGAATAGGTAAACACATGAAGATAGCTGATGTCCAGTGCGTGCAGGAAGTCAAATGTTTCCTTAAAATCCTCTTCCGTTTCTCCGGGAAATCCAACGATCACATCTACCCCGATGCAGCAATGCGGCATCAGCGTCTTGATCAGCCCCACACGTTCAGCATACAGCTCACGCTTGTAGCGCCTGCGCATCATTCCCAGTATCCTGTTACTGCCACTCTGGAGTGGGATATGAAAATGAGGCATAAACCGCTTGCTGTTGCTCACAAATTCAATGATCTCATTGGTAAGCAGGTTGGGCTCAATCGACGAGATACGGTAACGTTCAATACCCTCTGTATTGTCCAGTATCCTTACAAGACTGAAGAAATCCTCTTCCTTCTTTTTACCACCATGCAGTCCTTTACCAAAATCTCCCAGGTTCACGCCTGTAAGCACCACTTCCTTCACACCCTGGGAGGCAAGCACCTTAATATTCTCTACCACATTATCTATACTGTCGCTCCGGCTTTTACCCCGTGCCTGTGGAATAGTACAGAAAGAACAATTGTAGTCGCATCCGTCCTGTACCTTTAAAAAGGTACGGGTACGGTCGTTCACAGACCAGGCAGACGTAAACGTATTTACATCTTCTATTTCACAACTGCATATTTTGGCAGAATCGCCCTTGGTAAGACTCTTAAGATGCTCGGTAATATTGAACTTCTCAGCAGCGCCAAGAACAAGATCCACACCCGGTATTTCGGCAATCTCGGCAGGTTTAAGCTGGGCATAACAGCCGGTAATAACCACCATGGCTTCAGGCGCCTTCCGTTGAATACGGCGTACCAGTTGACGGCACTCCTTGTCTGCATTTTCAGTTACAGAGCAGGTATTGATCACATACACATCAGCTACTTCATCAAAAGTAGTTTTGTCAAAGCCCTCTTTCTCCAGTAGTCTCCACATCGTGGAAGTCTCCGAGAAATTAAGCTTGCAGCCCAGAGTGTGTAACGCGACCGTTTTCTTCATGCTCTGCAAAGATACAAACTCTCACCAATGCAATAGGCGTTTATTAGCATTGCGCAGCCAGAATAGTAGCCTTTAAAATCCGGGAAAACCGTACTTTAGTCCGGGCATCCCCCATACAATTATGATGAATAAAAAAATACTTCCATATCTCCTGCTGGTTTTCCTGCTCGGCCTTTTAATATTTATCAAATACCGGCAAAGAAGTCCGGAAAAACCGTCAAATACCACAGAAGTTACCGAAGATAAAAAACGACCGGTACCTGCTCCGGTACCCAATGACGATCGTGGCTTTAACAGGCAGGTTACCAGACTCAGGTTTACACGTCACGCCCGCTGCCGTATGGAATGCAGGTACATCGACGAAAGTGAGGTAAAGGAGATACTGGCCACCGGTAAGGTTAATCAGGGTAAGTCTGAACTGGATGATGCCAACCACCCCAGGTATGCCTTGGAAGGTACTACACACGATGGTCAGCATGTACGTATAGTACTGGCACAGGAAGCAAAAGAGACGTCTGTCATTACCGTAATTGACCTTGATAAAGAGTGGATATGCAACTGCAAATAAGTAGTTACTGTTGAGTATTAAACAGTTAGCAGGCAACCGCCGGATAAACGGTGATAAAAGGCGAAAATTGGTGCATAAATTAGCGTTAATCTTTTACAGGTATAGGATACATAGTGACAGATTTCTGTTATTTTTGACCTCCGGACAGGACATAAAAGGACAAAACAGGAAAAGTGAGCAATCCAAAACAAGCACCCGGGATTAAGGTATGAATCTAAAATCTCTGCTGGCAAAGCCATTTGCCGGATACGTATATAAACAGTTACGCAAAAGTATGGCCACCGCTGTCACCGATCAGCAGGCCATTCTGAACAACCTGATCAAAACCGGTTCCAAAACCCTCTTTGGTAAGGACCACCAGTTTGCTGATGTAAATGATTACACGTCATTTAAGCAGGCCGTTCCACTCCGCGACTACGAGCAGTTTAAACCCTACATCGAAAAGATAAAGGAAGGAAAGCACAACGTGCTATGGAAAGGCCAGCCACTCTATTTTGCCAAAACAAGCGGCACCACCAGCGGAGTCAAGTATATCCCTATTACAAAAGACTCTATTCCCAATCATATCAATACAGCCCGTAATGCCCTGTTATGTTACATGGCAGAAACAGGTAATTATAAGTTCGCAAATGGAAAAATGATTTTCCTGAGCGGATCACCCGTGTTGGAGCGGGTAGGCGGTATTCCCACCGGCCGGTTGAGTGGTATTGTGAATCACCACGTACCACGTTACCTGCGCACCAACCAACTGCCCTCATACACTACAAATTGCATTGAAGAATGGGAAGAAAAGCTGGATAAGATAGTAGAAGAAACCATCCGTCAGAATATGACGCTCATCAGCGGTATACCACCATGGATGCAGATGTACTTCGACAGGCTGATGGCCGCAAGCGGAAAAACGATCGGCGACCTGTTTCCTGAATTCAGTGTAATGGTGCAGGGAGGAGTAAATTTTGAACCTTACAAAGCTAAACTTTATCAAAGCATTGGCAGACCCGTTCACTGCATCGAACTGTTTCCTGCCAGCGAAGGTTTTCTTGCTTTCCAGGACAGCCAGGAGGCACAGGGTCTGTTGCTCAATACCAACAGCGGTATCTTCTTCGAATTTGTACCCGCAGGCGAAATATTCTCCGATAATCCAACCCGTCTCACCCTCAGCGAGGTAAAAGTGGGAGAAAACTATGCCCTCATTATCAACAGCAATGCCGGCTTGTGGGGCTATAACATTGGCGATACGGTAAAGTTTATATCCACAGACCCCTACAGGTTAGTCGTAACGGGCCGGACAAAACATTTCATATCTGCCTTTGGTGAGCATGTTATTGGTGAAGAAGTGGAAAGTGCCATGCAGGAAGCCTTACAACAATACCCTGCAAGCGTAACAGAGTTTACAGTAGCCCCTGTGGTAACACAGGGAGAAGGGAAGAGCTACCACGAATGGTTGATAGAATTTGAAGAACCGCCCACAAGTTTAACAGACTTCGCACGGGTACTCAATGAGACTATGCGGCAGAAAAACGTATATTACGATGATTTACAGGCAGGAAATATTTTACAGCCCCTCAGGATATCAGTAATACAGAAGAATGGCTTCATCGGTTATATGAAAAGTATCGGTAAGCTGGGTGGGCAGAACAAGGTAGCCCGGTTGGGTAACGACCATAAACTGGCAGATGCATTGGCGCCATGGATAGAGAACGGGAAATGATGGAATATCGCCGGAGTACAGACCGGCATTAATACCTTATAAAAAAGCATAGTGAATAAAAAACGCATTGCCATATTCGGATCTACGGGGTCCATCGGTACACAGGCGCTCGAAGTAATCCGTGCCAATGCCGAAATGTTTGAAGCAGAGATACTCACCGCACAGACGAATGATGAACTGCTCATTAAACAGGCGTTGGAGTTTAAACCCAATGCCGTGGTAATCGGCGACGAAAGTAAATACGAAAAAGTCAAATCGGCCCTGGCAGCAACAGACACAAAGGTCTTTGCCGGTGAACAGGCACTGGAAGAAGCCGCCGACTTTGATACCTACGATATCATGCTGGCTGCAATAGTTGGCTTTGCCGGTCTGAAGCCTACGCTGAAAGCGGTCGACAAAGGTAAGACCATAGCGCTGGCCAATAAGGAAACACTGGTAGTGGCAGGTGATATCGTAATGAAAAAAGCGATAGAAAAACAGGTGCCGGTACTGCCGGTAGACAGTGAGCATTCTGCCATATTTCAATGCCTGGTAGGCGAAGGCCGTAACCGTATTGAAAAGATCATCCTGACAGCAAGTGGAGGCCCTTTCCTTGGCAGAAAGCCCAATTACCTTGTAAATGTAAAGCGCGACCATGCCCTCCAGCATCCCAACTGGAATATGGGTGCCAAGATCAGCATCGACTCAGCCACACTCATGAATAAAGGGCTCGAAATGATCGAAGCAAAATGGCTCTTTAACCTCAGGCCCGAACAGATACAGGTTGTAGTGCACCCGCAGAGCATTATCCACAGTATGGTACAGTTTGAAGATGGCAGCCTGAAAGCACAGATGGGGCTGCCCGATATGAAACTGCCAATACAATACGCCATGGCCTTTCCCCACCGTATCAAAAACGACTTCCCCCGCTTTGATTTCAGGAAATATCCCTCATTGACCTTTGAAGAGCCCGATGTTAAAACCTTCCGTAATCTCTCATTAGCCACCGAAGCGTTGTATAAGGGCGGAAATATGCCCTGTGTACTCAACGCTGCAAATGAAATAGCCGTTTGGGCCTTCCTGCGTAACCGGATAGGCTTTTTAGATATGACGGCAGTAGTAGAAAAAACCATGCAACAGGTACCATTTATCGCCAATCCCAGTTTGGAGGAATATTTTGACAGCGACGGGGAAGCCCGTAATTTTGCGGCTTCGCTGATACAGATGTGATGCAAAACGCTCCTCTTACCCGGAACAATAAGCCACGCCAATTTCAGCCACTGATTATATACAATTTTTTAATTAAAGAAAGTAGTCATACATGTTATTAGCAGTTACAGCAAGAGAAATAGGGTTGGCGGTAGCACAATTGTTGCTGTCGCTTTCTATACTCGTCGTCTTGCATGAGTTCGGACATTATATCACCGCCAAATGGTTTAAGTGCAGGGTAGAGAAATTCTATCTTTTCTTTGACCCCTGGTTTTCACTCTTCAAGAAAAAAATTGGCGATACCGTGTATGGTATCGGCTGGCTGCCCTTGGGTGGTTATGTGAAAATATCTGGCATGATTGATGAAAGCATGGATAAGGAGCAGATGAAGCAGCCGCCGCAGCCCTGGGAATTCAGGAGCAAACCAGCCTGGCAGCGCCTGATCATTATGCTCGGTGGGGTAACAGTAAATGTATTACTGGCATTTTTGATCTGGGCCTTTATCCTGATGATCTGGGGCGATAAAAAGGTGCCTGCCGAATCCATTAAATATGGCATGAATATTCAGGACAGCACCCTGTATAAAGTAGGCCTGCACAATGGCGATAAGATACTGGCCGTAGACGGCGAACCCGTAGAAGACCTGCAAACGATCCGTAAGCGTGTATTGCTGGGCAAGAGTATTACAGTAGAGCGCGACGGAACCAGGCAGGAGATCAGCCTGCCGGAAGACCTGATAGGCCAGTTGGTAGAAAATCAAAAAACCGGTGCCGGGTTTATTGAAGTACGTGTACCACCGTTGGTAGACTATATCCCCGATACCAGTGCAGCATACAAAGCTGGTCTGCGCAAAGGCGACTTAATTAAAAAGATAGACAGTGTAGATGTACACTTTTTTGATGAACTCAGGAACCAGTTGATTACAAAGAAGAATCAGAACGTAAATCTTGTGATAGACAGGAAAGGTGCACTCGATTCTATCAATGTAAAACTGGACGGCGACGGTAAGATCGGGTTTGCCTACGTACAGGATTATGAAACAATGGACAGTCTCGGTTGGATAAACTTCAACGTAAAAAAGTATTCTTTCTTTGGAGCATTTCCCGCCGGTGTGCGTAAAGCAGGTGAAGACCTGAGCTTTTATATGGGGCAGTTTAAGAAGATGTTTACCCCTTCTACCGGCGCATATAAAGGTCTTAGTGGCTTTAAAGGAATGGGTAAAGCCTTCCTGACACCTTCCTGGAACTGGGAGCATTTCTGGCGTATCACGGCATTATTGTCGATCATATTGGCCTTCATGAATTTGCTGCCCATACCGGCGCTGGATGGAGGTCATGTAATGTTTACCCTTGGCGAAATGATCACAGGACGCAAGCCGGGCGAGAAATTCCTTGAGTACGCACAGATCGTTGGCTTTATCATCCTTATTGCGTTGATGTTATACGCCAACGGTAATGACTGGTTTGGATGGGGAAGAGGGAAGTAGCTGAGGAGTTGATGCATTAGTTGAAAAAAGATAGCGGACATTGAGTACCCATCCTGCTGCTTGGTATATATTATTGCCGTGGTTGGTGTCACCACCAGCCACAATGGATACAAATAAATATTTAACTATATACTCAGTACAAACTGAGCCGGGGCTGACCGGTTTTGACAGCATAGTTCTTTGTAGGTGTAAGCATGTCGTGCGTTGCGTAGTCAGCACGTAAATCTTAATACGAAAACTTCAAATGGCAATACTCAGTATGCCATGGCTGCCTAATCAGTGATTAAGTAGTCATTAGGGCCGCGGGGCAGGTTCGCCTGTTACCATGCACCGCCGCCGACTCAAAAACAAAACAGGATGCTGCGGTAGAAGGCTGTGACTGCCGCTCAAGACCATACAGCTAAGGAAAGGATTGGTTCGCCCGGTTCCGGTTCTTTCCCGACAAACAATTCAGGGATAAACATGTAGAAAGCTTGCGGCGAATATGTTTGGACGTGGGTTCGACTCCCACCAGCTCCACCAAAGCGGGAAAGTTGTCAATTTTAGACATTTTCCCGTTTCTATTTTCTGCTGTAACCTTTGCCAGCAGGGCGATCTGGCGGAATACTTCATTCACACTATGGTTAGGCACTGATCATTTTTTCGGTTGTAGGTAATTCCTTCAGAGAATACAAGGTTCAGCAGTTTTTGTTTACCATTGTAATCGCTGGAAGCCCACACAGCACTGAGTTTGGAACAAAGTACAATCGTATTCGTGATACTGGTTCCCGGGTTCGGTACTTTATTTCCCAAAGCAGCCAGGACGATACACCTTTCAATCCGGAGCAATTGCAGAGTGATTGAAAAGTCACTTTTAGTTGCATTTCTCCATCCAGGAAAAATTCCTTTTATAAATCGCCTGCTTATTCTTTTGTATAAACAACAAAAACGCCTTTGCCACTTCTGACATTTTCTTTTGCTTCAACCACACCAGCCGCCAGTTTTCCGTTAATGGCAGACCCTTTACCGGAATGATTTTTATTTCCTTTTGTTTCAATTCATTCTTAATACTCAGAACAGATTGAATAGAAAACCCAAGTCCGGCTATTACTGCTTGTTTTACAGCTTCGCTGGAGGTTAATTCTAATTTTACATGTGGTACGATATTAGCCTTCTGAAAGTACCGTTGCATCGTAACTCTTGTACCAGAACCCTCTTCCCGGTAAATAAGAGGAATACTGTCAAATACTTCTTTACTGGTGTGCTTTACAAAATCTATCTCCTCATCAATGGCACTGGTTAAGAATAATTTATTGGGCAGTAGTATTTCCTGCTCAATAGCTAACGTTTCAGGCAGCACTGATACTAACGAAAAATCTACCTCATTGTGCTCCAGGCTTTTTATCACTTTCGTCTTGTTTGTTACATCCATAATTAAATCTATACTGGGGTTTGCCTTTAAAAAATCTTTCAGGTAATAAGGCATAACATATTTCCCGGTAGAAGCCACCGATAATTTAAGCCTGCCGGATAGAATTCCTTTAAAACTTTGCGTATGGTAATTAATATAGGCAATCTCCTTCAATATCCTGTCTGCAATCTGGTACAATTCTTTGCCAAAGTCGGTAACATACAATTTACGTCCAACCACTTCAGTTAATGAAATATCAAACTGTGCCTGCAGGTTTTTTAATTGAATAGATACGGCGGGTTGTGTCATGTGCAACTCTTCAGAAGCCTTGGTGATGCTCTGGTTTTCTACAACTATTTTAAAGATTTTTAATTGATTCAATGTAAAGTTCATAAATAATAGTTATGGTTTATATAATAAAGATAAATGAAAATATATGAATAAAGGCCTGCAAATTTGCGGTATAAAATTTTTATCAATGATAAATATTACAGTAGCAAAAGGCGACGGCATCGGCCCCGAAATTATGGATGCCACATTAAAAATTATTTTGGCGGCAGGTGCCCAAATTAAGATTGATGAAATTGAAGTAGGTGAAAAAGTATACCTGGCAGGCAATCTTGCCGGTATCGCTAAAGAATCCTGGGATATTATCAGGAAGAATAGAATTTTTCTGAAAGCTCCTATAACCACACCCCAGGGCGGTGGTTACAAAAGCCTGAACGTTACAACCCGTAAGTTTTTAGGCTTATACTCCAATGTGCGGCCTTGCATGAGCCTTCATCCCTTTGTAAAAACAAAACATCCGCAAATGGATATCGTAATCATCAGGGAAAATGAAGAAGATCTGTATGCCGGTATAGAACATCAGCAAACAGATGAAGTAGTACAATGTCTAAAATTAATAAGCCGCCCGGGGTGCGAAAAAATTGTTCGTTACGCTTTTGAATACGCAAAACAATATAACAGAAAAAAAGTAACCTGTTTTACCAAGGATAATATTATGAAACAAACCGATGGCTTGTTTCACCAGGTATTTGATGAAATAGCAAAAGAATATCCTGAAATTGAAAACGAGCACTGGATAATTGATATAGGCGCGGCAAAAATGGCTGATACACCCGAGCTTTTTGATGTAATTGTAATGCCGAATTTATACGGTGATATTTTATCAGATGTCGCCGCTCAGATAACAGGATCTGTAGGTTTAGCTGGCTCGGCAAATATTGGTGAACAATGCGCCATGTTTGAGGCCATTCACGGCTCAGCCCCAAGAGTAGCGGGACAGAACAGGGCCAATCCATCAGGGTTATTGCAGGGCGCAATAATGATGCTGACGCATATTGGGCAGGGAGCAATTGCTGAAAAAGTACAGAATGCTTGGCTTAAAACAGTTGAAGATGGTATTCACACTTATGATATTTTTAAAGAAGGAGTTAGCAAGCAAAAAGTAAGTACTACTGAATTTGCTGATGCAGTGATTGCAAACCTTGGTATGCAGCCGGCTGTTTTAAAGCCGGTTAGTTATGATAACAATGCTGTACTACAACTTCCAAAATACCAACGCAAAGAAAGTCAGCACAAAGAATTAGTTGGCGTTGATATGTTTGTCCACTGGAAAGGCACTGACCCTAATGAACTGGCAGAACTGGTAAGTACATTAAATAGTACCCAAGCTGAACTTACCATGATTACCAACAGGGGTATAAAGGTTTGGCCGGAAGGTTTTGAAGAAACTTTTTGTACCGACCACTGGCGTTGCCGTTTTAAACCTGCCAATGGCAACATAATGACTAAAGAAACAATAGTAGGCTTGTTAAATACTGCCATCGCCATAAATATCGATACTATTAAAACTGAAAATCTTTATTCTTTCGGTGGTAAGCCTGCTTACTCACTTGGACAGGGCCAGTAAAAAAATTAAATAAAAATTCAAATGAACTTACAACTTATACACGGAAAATTCAGCGCACAGGATGCGGTGAATATTCTAACCCAACTAACCAATGTTAAAATAAAATTTCATGAAGATAAAATTGCCAGCACTGATGGTGAAGAATCCATTAAAATGAGAGAAAAGAGAATCAAGGATTTACAGAAAGATTTAAATGCTGCCAGGGACTTTATACTTGGTAATGGTGATGCTATCACATTGGAATCAACAATTCAATTGGGTTAAACTTTTTACATTTATAAATAAAAACAAGTATGAAAACAACGCAGCAATTTAAATTCATAGCAGCAAAATTTACCGCTGACGAAGCAAAAGAAATTTTATCAGACTTGCTAAACCACAAAATTCGTTTTCACACAATGAAAAACTTCAGTAACGAGGAACGCTTTGGTAAACCCATTAAAGGTTCTCAAAAAAGAATAGAAGAGTTGAAAAAATCGAGAGATAAAATATTGCAGATGGTTACATATGCTGCAGAAACAAATACCAGTTTAAAAGTAGAATCCACGATCACTATTGCGCTTGAGGCGTAACCCTGTATTTTAGATCAGAATGGCTAACGATAAATCAATATCACAAGAAATTTCTTAAAAATATATCGGACTCTGCATTTAGACAGAAAAGATATTTCCGCAATTTATATGTTTACCATTCTTGCGGGCATAGTACAACTATCGCTGTCACTGGGCATACAAACTATTATTGGATTTGTAATAGCTTGATTCGCTTCCACTTCCATTGTAATAGTAATAACATTGGTAGCTACGGGCACTTTCTTAAATGGATTGTTGCAAGTAAAACAACTAAGCGTAATTGAAAAATTAAAAGGCATGGCAGAAATTTTCGCTGTCAACCTGGTCATCAGGCCATAGTATGATTTTGCATAGTTTCTTTTAACATTTAATTGACTGCACATTTGTACGAAGAACGTTTCAACCATTTGTCTTTTCGGTTTATATTTTTTTGGGTGCTTTTTTAAATCATACTGATTAGTTCTAAATAGCACCCTTAGTTTTACCTTAAACTTGTCAAAAAGCTCCATCAGTAAGGGGTTTGAGCGATACGCCCTATCGCCCGGCAATTGCTCTTTTGCTGGTAACCCATAAATACCCTTGCGATAGTTGATGCCGTGGACATTGCCCTTGGTGACGCCGCTTTGCTGCACTACGCCGTTGTCAAAATCCACTACATGGAGCTTGTACCAGATAAACCACCCCCTTGTTTACCGCACTGTATCCTTTGGCAACCGTTTCAAAGTTTTTCCTGAACACCTTATAAGTCCTTTCCCTTGCCAGTTTAATGACAGGAGCCGGGATTGAGTCAATCACCATTGCCCGGCCTTGGTCTTCCAGCCCTACGGATATCTTTTCCTGTACTTTTACAATGTAGGGATGAAGCCTTTTCCGCCTCCGGTTAAAGCGGAGCCAGTAAATGAGATGCGGGAACAGGCATGGATAGTCTTTTCTCGGTTTGCTCCACAAAAGATTTTCTGAATCTATCCCGAGTACCTCCATCATACAGGCAAGCGAAATAACCGAAAGGTCGGCCATGGCAGGGGCTTTCGGGTAAAATTGAAGTTGCCCTTGTCATCTGCTCCTTGTTCAAAGAACTCTTTGCATATATTATGAAATCCACCGAAATTTGTTTTGAAATTGTGCATTTGTTTTAGAAAGTTTGGTCACTAACTAAGCCAACGGCACAACATCTTATGATTCAAGCAGTTACATTTTTTATCAACATTTGTTAATAGCACAGCACGTTACTGTATAGTACCCTTCCATCCATCGCTAAGCAAAAACAAAAAATACAGAAAGCGATAATGCCAGTAAATAAATGTGCTACCTTCCATATAACCCTAAATAACATTATGAATCAGAAAAAATGGTTGATCAGCTTCCTTATTATACTTACGGGATTAAACGCCTCATCGCAAAACATAGATATAAACCTGCTGAAAAGCATCAACCCAAACAATCCCAATAGTGGTTATTGGAAAGCCACAAGCGGATCAACGTATTTTATAAGTGCCGCTGTTCCTGTATTCCTGTTAACAGAAGGGCTTATTAAAAAAGACCGGTTCCTCAAAATAAAAGCCCGGAATGTATTTACATCCATCGTTATTGAGTTAATAATCTCAGAGACAATAAAGGAAAGTATCAACCGGAAGCGGCCCGCAGAAACATATCCTGGCATAATCTTTCCCTACAAGATTGTGTCAGGTCGCTCTTTTCCTTCGGGCCATACCTCCCTGGCATTCGCAACCGCTGCGAGTCTGTCTATACAATGTAAAAAATGGTATGTCACTGTTCCTGCATATATATGGGCAGCCAGCGTTGGTTATTCCCGGATGTACCTGGGCGTACATTATCCTTCCGATATCCTTGGCGGTGCAGCAGTGGGAGTAGGTAGTGCTTACCTCAGTGAATGGTTAAGCAAAAAACTATTCAGGCAGAGAAATCGATAATCGAAAGCCGAACAGGTATTCCCTCAATAAAATCAGCCATTGAAGTAATAAGTACTTTTTGAGTTTATGGCGAAGGAAAAATTTATATAATCCCGCTTCCCCGATACTCCAGATTCGATAACACGGCGTATCTTGAACTTTCAGATCATTATTAAGTATAAGTCATCCCAATGCAAAGACTATTCTTTAAAAAAGCAGTTGTTACAATCCTGTTTTCTGTAATCGTTATCCTGGTATCCGCCCACGAGTTCTGGCTGGAGCCATCCGTGTTTATGCCTGCCGAAGGTAAACCCTTTGCGCTGCGGTTTATGGTCGGGGAGAACTTCCATGGCGAGGTCTGGAAAAACAAAAGTAAGAAGGTACAGTCGCTGGTACGTTATGAAAAAGATGGGGTAGACGATCTTACTGCGCTTGCAAAGGCCGATGATTCAAATTACTGTATGATACCCGGTTTGCCAGCCGGTACACACCTCTTTGTTTTTCTCTCTAACCCTTCCTCCATAACGCTCGCGGCAGACAAGTTTAACGCCTACTTGAAAGAAGATGGGCTGGACAATATCTATACTTTACGGAAGAGCCGGAATGAGATGAACAAACCGGCAAGCGAGCAATACCAGCGTTATGCAAAGACACTGGTACAGGTAGGAAAAACAATGGATACTGCATGTACCCGCAGTACGGGAATTACGCTTGACTTAATACCCCAAAGCAATCCCTATATGCTGAAAAAAGGAGAGAAGCTGCCAGTACAGATATTGTTTCAGCAACAACCACTCGTGAACCAGTTAGTAGTAGCCTGGTGCAGGAATGCACAGGGTGTATTCTCAGGAAAGAAAAATTACCATACCGATAAGAATGGTAAAGTAAATATTCAATTGCTCACAAAAGGAATATGGATGATCAGCACCGTGCGTATGGTACCTTCTGCCGATACCTTCTGCGATTACCGCAGCCATTGGGGCAGTCTCACTTTTGAGAAAAAGTGACCATAAGATTACCCCATTTTTCCTTCACCAACCGTTTCCCTGTATAATTGCGGCGATACCTCAGCACGGGCCTTGAAGAACCTGCTGAAATAAAACTCATCATCATACCCCAGCTCATAGGCGATCTGCTTTACCGGCTTACTGGTAAGGTAAAGCTCCCGTTTGGCCTCAATAACGATGCGTTCGGCAATCATATCAGTCAGCGTCTTGTTAAAATAACTGCGTGTAAGTTTAGCAAGTGCCTTGGCAGATATATTCAGCAGGCTGGCATATTCACCCGCGGAATGTTTGATTCGGTAGTTGGCCTCTATCGCTTCTTTAAGGTCCTGCAATACAAATGGCTCTTTATCAATGGTGGCCTTATCAAGTGCTTCTGGTTGCTGCTGTACCTTGATGCGTGTGGCTGTGATAAGTAATATTTTCAGGTAGGATACGAGCAGTTCGTACTGAGCCAGGGCAGGCTGTTGCATTTCTGCCGTCATCTGGTTGAGTAATTGTACCATACTTTCCGCAGCAGCAGTATCAATGAGAATAAAAGGTGGCTCATAAATATTATTAAACAGGATACCATTACAGGCTACTTCAGACTGGTGCTTGTGGATACAGAAGAAGTCGGGATGAAAATGCAATGCCACACCCCTGAGCGCAGTTGCTCTTTCAATCATATAAGGCTGGTACGGCGAGAAGAAAAACATATTACTGCCTTCAAAGGAGTAAGCAGATATATCTACCCGCAACCGCCCACCGCCTGTCATTACCCAGATAACAGAATAATAATTGTGCCGCTGTATATGATCAAAAGCACAGTTGTCTTCAAAAGACACTATTTTAAATGCAAGATTACCATTTTGCGGATTCACCAGTGTATGTGCCGGTACGCTCATAACTATTGCAATTCAGGGGATAAATGTAGTCGATAAAATACAATTGGAGTGTTACTATACAACCAATCCCGGAACATAGTTGCACATATAATGCTCCGGGATATGGCTGTTGGACAGTCTTATTACTCAACTAAACAGTTGTTGTTTCAAGTGTCTGAGCCTTTGGGAAATCAACCTCGGTAAGGGCCACATTATTAAAGTAGTTGGTCAGGATATTCAATCCTACATGCCCAATAACCTCACCGATCTCACCCTCTGTAAGGCCGGCCGCCTTTATATGGTTAACATCTGTCTCATCAGCCAGCCCTTTTTTGTTAACCAGTGTTTTCGCAAACTGAAGGATTGCGTTTGTTTTGTCATCAGCAGCGAATCCGCCTCTTGCTGCGGTAATACTATCTGTTTTAAGCCCGGCCAGGTTAGCGCCGATATAAGAGTGCGCAGCTACACAATAATCGCAGGTATTGCTTTCGCCTACGGCAAGGGCGATCAGTTCGCCTGTTTTGGCCCCGAGCTTTCCATGAGAAAGTGCGCCACTCAGGTTGAGGTAGCCTTCGAGGAGAGCTGGTGAATGAGCCATTGTGCGCATCATGTTGGGTACCACACCCAGTTTGCCCTCAATGGCGGTGAACAATTCTTTTACTTTACCGGTAGCAGTTTCGGGATTAATGGCTGTTAAACGTGTCATGGTGATTGATTTTAAATTGTCTGTCGATATTGACACTGCAAAGGTGATACTGACACTGCCGCTAAAGAATGGAAGAAATACGCTTGTGCATGGACAATTTTCCCCGGCCTGTAAATAAAAAGCATTGTAGACAACTACAATGCTTTCTTATTAAACGGATAATATCCTGCTTAGTGCTGTTCGTCCCTGCACTTTTCCATGATCTCGTGAAAAATTTCGTGCGCCTTTGTGATCAGGCCCTTCAGTTCCTCATCATTCTTCTTAGCTTTTACAGCTTTGGTGATAGCAACACACTCAGCCACCAGTTCTTTCAGGATCGGCTTGGTTACTTTAGCATTAAACCCTGTAGGTACAGCCGAGCTCTGCCAGGCCTTGGCCTTGGCCAGTAACACTGTCGCGCTGTCGCGCGTGGGTTGCAGGTTACCTTCTTCCGCAGGGTGAAACGTTTTGCTCATTACCCCGTGAAAAGCGTGCATCTCTTTCCAGTCTGCTTTCTTTTGTGCAAACGCAGTCATTGTAACTACCAGAACCAGTGCTGAGACCAAAATCTTTTTCATATCCTTTTGTTTTTGTAGTGAATGTATTTACTGCAAAGATAAGGAGTTATTGGTTGAGCCGTTGAAAGGCTGGTTAAGCTGAAAGACTTGCTTGCAACGGGCTGCTCAACTTAATCCGCCCCCTAAGGATGCAGGTAAATATACGTGCTTGCAAACCACGTAGAAATGCGGGTATGCAATTGATAGATATTATTGATCTTAGCGCCAACCAGTAGCATCTGTATACACAATACAGGGCTTCGCATGACAAACACACCATTTTTAACCTTACAAAACTCTTATCATGGAAATCAACTGTGGGAATGATCCCATTACAGCCCTCAAGCAGATGTTTGTAGACATTACCCAAAACACCCGTATCAAAGCCGGGCAATGTCCCGCACGACGCGCCGTTTTTCTCAAACCCCATGGCATTGTAAAAGCCCGTTTTGACGTACTCCCCGATCTTCCGGCTCCCTTTAATACCGGGATATTTGCCGGTGGAAAAAGCTATGATGCCTGGATACGTTTTGCAAGCGATACCGTACCCGGTAATAGCGACGTAAAAACGACCACAGGTATCGCAATCAAACTGTTCGACGTGCCTGGCAGGAAAATGCTGGAGGGTGAAGAATTATGTACTACGGCAGACTTCATCCTGCAAAACTTCAATGTATTCTTTGTAAACACAGCAAAGGATATGTGTGAGTTCACTTATGCCGGGGTGGTACTGCACGATTATGACTCTTACCTGGCAACACATCCTGTTACCGACCAGATACTGACGGATATGGCACAGGATGTGCCAAGCGTGGTAGATATTAACTACTGGAGCTGTTTACCTTATTCACTCGGCGCCAGCAACTACGTTAAGTATGTGGTCAATCCCATGCATACCGTTAACCCCGCGCCACCCATACCAAAAAATAATCCTGACTATCTGCAGACTGAACTGGAGCAACGCCTGTTGCAGGGAGAAGTATGTATGCAGTTTTGTTTACAGTTACGCACCAACCCCGTTACCATGCCGCTGGATGAAGCCACTGTGCCCTGGAGCGAAACAGAATCAGTACCCGTGCCCGTAGCAACCATCACTTTGCTGGAACAATATACCGGGCAGCAAGGTCAGCCGATGTATGGAGAAAACTTAAGCTATAACCCCTGGCGTACCACCGTTGAGCATTGCCCCGTAGGCAGCATCAACGAAGTGAGGCAGGTGGTGTATAAAGCATCGGCCGACCTGCGCCGTTACAAGAACGGGGTAGCCGCAGTTGAACCAGTGCATCCGCGCGAACTCCATCAGCCATAAACCATAAAAACCCGAAATATCTTTTAAAAACAAATATCAATTATGAGTAACACTATTGTAAGAGCCGCTGTTTACCCGGCGGTCGGTATTGCCCGCGTTGGCAATGCACCGGCAACCAGCATGGATGATTATTTTTTAGGTCCCGAAGTAACGGGACAAGTACCTAACCCTCCCGGTGGATTTAAAGACAGGGAAGGCCGGGTCAAAAAACAGGCAGCCCGTTTCCGTATCTATGGCTATGACGCCGGGGGCAATGTAGTAAAAGAACTGACTGCCGCTGATGGCAGAATAGATTGGCGTGTACATATCGCCAACCGCAAATCAGTATGGTATATGTTCAATAATGCGCTCGACCTGCAGGACATGGCCATTCCTTCATCTGTAAGGAATGCCGATGTTACCGACCGCTCAAAACTGGTTATCGACCCGGGGTCCATTTCCATCACCGGTACCGGTACCAACGGCCCGCAATATCATTTTGATAAAGGCACATTTATGGGCATCCCTGTACCGCTGGGCGAATTGCGCACAGATGAGGCAGGCCGACTGATAGTACTGGGCGGCGATGGCCACTCTGCATCTTATACCAACGAACAGGCTGTTACTTTTGCCAATAATGATACCTGGCATGACGATATTGCCGACGGACCGGTACGCGCTACCGTTACGCTTTCTGATGGCACCGTACTGGAAGCAGAGCCTGCAATGGTAGCAGTAACCCCTCCGAACTTTGGCCAGGGCCTGTACGGTACAGTAAGTATGTATGATGTAGTGTATAATATGACGGTAGAATTGGGGTGGATAGAGAAACCAGCAATCCCCGATTTCTGGGAACATATCTTTCCCATACTCAACCGCACAGCACAAACACAATGGGTAAATCAGGGCTTCTTTATGGTGTTTGGACAGAATTCGCCTGCTGATTTTAATTCTCCCGAGCTGATTGCCCGCCTGAGCAGTAAAGACCCTAAAGACGATCAACTGCGCCGTAGGGTGTTCGACTGGTTCCGCGACCCCAACAGTGACGTATATACACCCGCCGCCATACCGCCTTTTTATGGTGATGGTTTTGGCGAGTATGAAGATATAGCCATCGTCGACCTGCCGGTTACCAACGTTCAATATGAATGGTTGCGTAGCTGGGCCGATGGTTCATTCACCACAAACAGGCCCCCGGAGTACAAAACACTGGAGGAAGTGCCGTTGCAAGACCAACCCCATATGCTTACCAAAACCAACCTTGATGACTGCCTGGGTGGGCCATTCCACCCGGGCATTGAGTTGACGTGGCCTATGAGAGTACCGATTATGTGGAAGTCGGCCTTCCGCCTCAACATCATGCCCGAAGATGAAATACCCCGCGATGACTGGGGGCCCTTACTCAGTACCAAGATTGCCTTAATGCCTGGAGGTACATTATCTGCCAGTGGCCCGGGTACCCTTACCCGCTGGCTGGGTGTTCCCTGGCAAACGGATGAGGCAAGTTGCCTCTCCGGTTATGATCCTTCTACCTACCTGCCATTACCTTCGTTCTGGGCCGCGCGCGTACCCAACCAGATACTCAGCATGGACAGCTTCAGGCGATTGACAGACCAGGCAGTACCCACAGGACAAAGACTGAAACATTTCGACTATCGCCAGGACTGGTTGCGCGATTTTGGTACCAACTATGTAAAGAAGATCAATTCCATGATCGCCAAATGGCATTATCTTGGGATCATCGTACAACACGATTCCGATCCCGGTGCGGCAGCCGCAGAATTGCTGCCGGTACAATATTGGGTGGAAACAGGTCGCCGCGATTTCGAAACGGTAGACCCAAGTTTCCAGCAGGTTGTGTATGCCGAAAATCTTACAAACGAAGCACCGCCAGAACAACAGACGCTGCGTACATTTGCTGCTGAAGACAGTACAGCTACAGCACCAAGACGCGAACGTAAAACGGCACGCCGCGATGAAAGATAAGATAATAACTGCTATACACGAAGTATGCATAATTGGTGGCGGCCCCGCAGGGGTCGCCACCGCTTTATCATTGCAGCAGCGCGGTATACACAGTACCATAATTGAAGCTGCCGGAGCTGCACGTCCCAAAGTGGGGGAAACCTTACCCCCGGCCGTACAACCCATTCTGCGGGCATTGGGTGCCAGGCATCTACTCGACGATCCTCGTCATCTGCCCTGTTACGGTAATGCCTATCTCTGGGGGAATGATTCAGTACGGGAAAAGCATTTCTTTATGCACACCGGTGGGCACGGCTGGCACCTGCGGCGCGATTGTTTCGAAGCAGACTTACTCCGGTTGGCGGAGCAAAAAGGGACCGCCTGTATCAGCGACTGTAAACTGATGCAGGCTGTATTTGATGATACCACTGGTCTATGGCAATTGCAGGTAAAAACCGGAGATCATGAAGAGACTACTCTTCGGTACCCATTTGTGGTAGATGCTACGGGTAGGAGTAATAAACTCGCACGCTGCCTGGGCATCGGGCGCAGGCAATATGATACATTAGCAGGGATAGTAGCGCGTTTTCCTGTTGGCGATATACGATTGTCGCAATTAACACATATCGAAGCTGTAGAACATGGCTGGTGGTATGCAGCGGCTGTTGCAGATGGAGAAGTGGTTACAGCTTTTATGACTGATGCGGGTATGCTCGATAAATACCTGCAGCACCTGCCCGGTTATTGGTCAGCATTACAACAAACCCATTTGATCCGCACCCTGTTCCCGGAAGATTATCACCCTGCTGTTGACATATCATTGCACACCCAGTCTGCGGGTACATCATGCCTGACTGAAACCTGTGGTAAGCACTGGCTGGCTGTGGGGGATGCAGCCTTTGCCTATGACCCTGTTTCTTCTTATGGCATTACCTCCGCGCTGGGCAGCGGCTGTTATGCAGGTAATGCTATTGCCGATCATTTTGCCGGAGCTGAAGAAGCGTTGCCCGCTTACCGTTATGTTACCGAAAAAGCATTTGCAGATTACCTGCCCATGTGGCAGCACCAGTATGCGCAGGAGCGGAGATGGGGTGGAGAGTTCTGGGGAGGCAGGTGATTTAAATTATGATTTTATCTGAGAGATATAAACATTAATTCTTTTGTGTACGGAGGATTTTTAGTAACTTTTACACTTTCACGTATTTAAATACATACTCATTGCAAAGTGATTAATATGAAAATCTAAAACTGTCACTTTATCTATGAGATACTTTTTTACAGAAATAAAGTCTACTATTTATAAGATTATTTTTACTTTTATTTCATTCGATAAGCTAATATATTTTAAAATAATCATTTAAGCTTCTTGTTTATGTATGATTTTTACTGCTTAGATAAAAGCCTTTAATTATTTTATAGTAATCTTTGAACTAACTATTGCTCTGTAGCAATACCTCACTAGCTAATTTACATATTTTATTATTAACTTATGGAACAATACTCAAAAACGATAATCTACTCACTTCTTATTGGAAGTGTGTTTTTTCTGTGTATCTTAATTGTAAGAGATATTTTTCTGTTGAAAAGAAGATTAGCTCTTAATAAACGCAGAAGAAAATTTAAAAAAATCCTATGGAAACAAAATAATGCGTCTTTTCTGAGCATTTTATTTATATTTTGTATATGCTTGTTGGTGTATAGATTTTCGCAATCATTCTACTCATTGCTGTATGGTATTATTTTAATAACAAGCATACTTCTAATTATACAATGGTGTTTAAAATGGTTTCAGATTAAGGACCATAATGGTTTAGATATTGATAAAGTATCTAAAAAATATGATGTGCAGTTTAAACGATTAGCAAAATATTTTCTCTTTTTGTTCCTTTTATATATTGTTTACGGAGTGGTTGAATTTAGAGAAAAAAATAAAGGATTTTATTTGAATGAAATATCGGTTTCAAAGTCTTTTGAATCGTATGGATATGATAAATCGACATTGAAAATGCATTTGCAAGAAATTAAAGAAGAAATTTATGATTACGAATATCGATTCCTTTCAACAAAAAGGTTCTCATTAAATTCTTTGCCTTCAAAAACTGCAGATGAGGATGATGTAAATTTTCAAGTTCAAGGTTTTGGCTTCCCTTTAAAAAATTTGGGCCATGCTATAGGAGAGAAATTGTGGGGCGATCAAAAAAAATATATTGATATATCACTAACCGAAGACTCTATTAGCTTTAAAGTATCAGTCAGTATCACAAATGAGCCGGTTATGACATTTGAAGATTTTTTTGATGATAATTTTAATAGACAATTATGTATTCAAAATGTTTTGTCCAAGACTGAATTTTATATTCTTGAAGTAACAGAGCCAACACTGGCATCAATATATTATTCAACAAAAGGAGAGAATGATAGAGCGCTTTCTATTTTATCGGCAAAAAAAGATACTGTATTTGATGATTCAAATTTTAATTACTTTAGAAATAAAGGTCTGACATACAGTGATCTTAATAATTACGAAGAAGCTAAAAAGATTTTTGATAGATTGCTTTTGGCGTATCCAAATAACACTGCATTATTAAATGACAGAGGGTTGATTGAACTGCGACTAAATAATGATGATAATGCTCAGAAATATTTTGACAAGGCACTTTTAATAGATAGTAATTCCCATTATCCTTGTTATAATAAGTCGGCATATTTCAAAAAAAGAAATAATATTGATTCAGCAATATATTATTTAGTGAAATCTATCTCTGATAAGCAAGGTTTCAGCTATTCTGATTCTTCGGCAAAGATCGCAACAATTTTTGAAATTTCTCTTCTGTATAGGAATAAAAAAGACTTTAAAAACTCAGAGTATTATTTTATTGAGGCGTGTAATAGTAGCCCGTATACGTACGATATGTTATTAAATGGATGGCCTCTTATTGACATGAGCCAAGAAGGTAATTATAGATTAAGACTTAAAGAGTTTTATATGGAAAATAAAAATTATGTTCCAACAATATTAGGATATGCCTTATGTTTTGGTGATTCGATTCCGGAAAATGAATGTGAAGAACTCTTGAGAAAGTGTCTGGATAAGTACCCGAACCTGATTCCCGCGCAATTAAAACTGGCAAGCATTGTCAGTGATAAGAAAATGTATTCTATTTCAGATTCACTTCTAAATAAAACGATTTCAATTCAACCAGATAACTTTGTTGCATATTATTTGAAAGGGATTAATGCCCAATATTTGGGTAATCATTTAAAAGCGGAGAGTTATATAAAAAAATCATTATCACTTTATAAATTCTATTGGCCTAGCTTTAACGCGTTAATTGATATACTTAACTTAAAAGGTAGTACTAATGAAATTCTTTCTCTTTGTCAACGGTATTATATGTATGATTCCTATAATGATGTGTGCAATTACAATCTTGGATATTATTATTATCTAAAGCCTGATTATGATAAAGCAATCTATTATTTAAGTAAAACTCAAAAATATACTACGAATAAAGATATAAATGCTAATAGTGTTTCACTACTAGCGGATTGTTTTTATGAAATCGGCGATTACAAAAAAGCTATAGAAAACTATATACAAGAAATACAGAACGGCAAGAGAAATAAACCAAGTATAGAAACTTTGATCCGTTTAAGGCAATGTTATATACAAACCAATTGTGAAGAAAAGATAAAAGAAATAGAGGAGAAATTTAGGAAAGAAAATATAAGCTTTGACGAACGGAGAACTGTTTACTACTAGGGCCAGTAATTAAGCATTCAGATAGAATACTGTATCAACTTGATAAGGAGTTTAACTCGGATATTCCGATAAAGTACTGATTTACTTACTATGGTTAATCGTACTAAATGAGATTTGTATACCGAAAATAGACCCCAATTCCTGAATCCGACCCCAATTCCCCATAAAAGGGTATTTTTCCCCCGTAAACAAACGGTTAAGCCTTCAAAATCAGTGTTATCCCGGATAGGCAAGCGCAATAAAAGGCATACTTTTGACGTATTGTAATGGGACACCACCGTAGCATTGACCAAAATTAAAACCGACAACCATTGAGAAAAGGATTTACCCACTTGGCCTGTTACAGGCGCGTATTATTTTTTACTATAGGAATGTTGCTGGCCTGCAGCAGTTTTGCACAACCTGTACCCGGGATACGGGCTAATAATGTTATACGTACCAATGGCGATACCCTTACGATTTGCCAGGGAACTACAGTTACCTATGTAAGCGTGGCCACGGGGGCGTCGGCAGTCAACTGGCAGTTTCAGAACGGCAGCAGTGCCACTACAGGCGCAGGCGCAGGACCTATCGTTGTTACTTACAATGCTGTGGGCATCGATAGCACGGTACAGGTCGTAACTACGGCCGGACAAAGCGACTCTATGTATATCCTTATCAGGGTATCCGACGAAAAACCTGTAGCTGCTTATAACTTTGCTCCGGATAATGTATGTGGTAATATTCCTATATCCTTTACCAATAGCTCTACGGGCAATAACCTCAGCTTTTTATGGAACTTTGGCGATGGCAGCCCCGTAACCAATACTTCCAGCCCTGTTTACCAATTCCTCAATGCAATAGGTACTACAGGTACAATTACTTATAATGTTAAGCTGGTAGCTACCAATAATATTGGGTGTAAGGATTCTGTTACCAAACTGGTAACCATCAGGCGGGTACCTGATGCGTCTATTGGCAATGCAGAACCTACGGTTATCTTTGGGCCCTTTAATGGCGTACCCACCTTCCGGAAGTGCAGCAATATACCCTCTTCCGTCTTCCGGTTTACCAACCAGTCCACTACCATTGCCACTAACGTAGAATACACCATCAAATGGGGCGACAGCAGCCCGGACAGCATATTCACAAGCTGGCCCGCGGGTACACCTGTTTCGCACATATACACGCTTGGAAACAGGATATTGACCGTTGAGGTAAAAGGACCCGATGGTTGTATCGGTATTAAGAAGTATAATGTTTTTCTCGGTTCTAATCCCGGAGGTGGATTGACGAGCCTCGGTAATACCGATGTGTGTACGGCAGACTCACTGCGTTTTGTAGTGAACGGCATCACCAATAATCCTCCCGGTACACTATACTCTTTCTTGGTGAACGACGGTACAGCCCCGCAGGTCTTTACCCATCCACCGCCTGATACCATGCGTCACCAGTTCACTGTAGGTTCCTGCTCTTTCAGCAGCAGCAGTGGTAGTGACAATTACAGCAATGCATATGGTGCCTACCTGACAATATCCAATCCATGCGGTTCTACGAGTCCGAGCGTGGTGCCGATCTATGTATCAGGTAAGCCCAGGCCCCAGATAGAAATATTGCCTTCCCGTACCGTTTGTATAAATACCACAGTAACGATCCGTAATGTATCAGGCTATGGAGGTGTGGTAACGCCTACAGGTGGTACAGGATCCGCTTGTTCCTTTACGGGTAAACAGGTCTGGACCATCAGCCCTTCCACGGGGTATACCATTACATCAGGTTCACTAGGCTCACTGAATAACAGCCCGCTCAATGGCCTGCTTTGGACAGTTGGTACCTCTGTACTCAATGTTAACTTTACCGTAGCGGGTACGTATACGGTTAAGCTGTATGTATCGAACGACCGTTGTGGTGTAGATAGCATCACACAAACCATCTGCGTACGCAACCCCCCGCAGGCCAGCTTCAGTATGAGCAGCAGAACAGCCTGCGATAATGGTACGGCTACCATCAACAATACTTCACCCACCGCCACCTGTAATGGCGATGTATACAATTGGACGGTTACCTACCTTAACCCCGCAGGCTGTGGTACCGGCAGTGGTTACAGCTTTATCAATGGCACCAGCGCTGCATCCACTAACCCGCAGTTCCAGTTTACAAATCCGGGCCAGTATGTGATTACGCTTACCGTTACGGCCGCTGTAGCTTCTGTGCAGAGCTGCCCGCCAGCCATTGCAAGAGATACCTTTACCGTAAAGAGCAAGCCTAAAGTAACCGTCAATCCCATCAGCGCTGTCTGTGTAAGCAACAGTATCAGTCCCACGGCTACTGTATCTGTATGTTATGGCGCAGGTGCCATTACACATAACTGGACATTCCCCAGCGGTTCGCCAGGTAGTTTTTCCGGCCCCGTTCCCGGCAGTATCAATTATGCTACCGCGGGTAATTACCCCATAATATTAGAAGTAACCAACGAGTGCGGCAGTACCATCGATTCCGAATATGTGCTTATTACCCCGCCACCCGTTGCCGGTGCAGGCACCGATAAAGAAGTTTGCAGTGGCGAACCTGTAGTTATCGGTACTACCGGTACAGCAGGGTTAACCTACCAGTGGGTACCTGCTACAGGATTAAGCAATGCAGGCATTGCCCAGCCCACGGCCACATTGGTATATACCGGTCCTTCTGCCGATACCACGTTTATGTTTATCCTTACCGTATCCGCCGGAGCCAATTGCCAAAGCATAGATACTGTATTTATCAAAGTAAAAAAGCGACCGGACGTTACCGCGGTAGCCGTACCTGCTGCTGTATGCTTGGGCGACAGTGCCACCCTTACAGCTTCGGGTGCGGATGCTTATACATGGACGCCTGCCGCCACCCTAAGCGCTGCTGCAGGCAGCCCTGTTATTGCCAGGCCTTCCATTACTACTATCTATGCTGTAGTAGGAACCATCAATGGTTGTACTGACACAGCACAGGTTACTGTTACGGTTAATAATTTCCCGGCTACCAATGCCGGACGCGATACCACAGTCTGCAACAATACCAATGCCATACAGCTAACAGGTACGCCTACAGGCGGCACCTGGACGGGCAGTAATATCACGCCCGGCGGACTCTTTAATCCGCAGGCTGCAGGCAATGGAGTCTATACCGTTTATTATACGGTGGGTAGTAACAACTGCAGCCTTACAGACAGCGCAGTGGTTACAGTTTCAGACCCACCCGTAGCCCATGCAGGTAATGATACCATTATCTGCCAGAGCAGTACTCCGTTTATACTTACAGGCACACCAGCCGGAGGAACCTGGAGTGGTAGTCCACAGGTAAGCCCCGGCGGACAGTTGACCACCAGTACCGCTGGTGTGTATACGCTGATCTATAGTGTAGGCTCGGGTTCCTGCATCGGCAGGGATTCGGTAGTGGTAAATATAGGTGGGGGAGTGGTAAACAATGTTATTTCAGCAAACCAGTCTGTCTGTATCAATACACAACCTGTTGCTATCGGTGGTCCTGCTGCGTCGGGTGGTAATGGTACGCCTGCGTATGTGTGGCAGCAAAGCCCCGATGGTGTCGCCGGCTGGGCAAATGTGGTACCAGCAGCAACGGGGTTAAGTTATACTCCACCTGTACTGACAGCTACTACATATTATCGTCGCGTAGCTTCTACTAACCTTTGTGCCGGATCACAGGGTAATTTCAGCACACCGGTGGCGATTACCGTCAACCCTGACTCGCGAGCGTTATTTACAGCCACAGATACGGTAAAATGTGCTCCCTTTAATCTTGCTACGGTCATTACTGTAACCCCCTTCCCCGGTACGAATGCTACTTATACCTGGTATGCGAATGGCGTACAGTTTGGCAGCAATACTACAGGTGTATTTCCCGGTCGTACCATCGGTAGTTCCGGTCAGACAGAAGTGATCAAACTGGTAACAACCAGTGCGTATGGTTGTAAATCGGACAGCATACAGAAAACCTTTATTACAGTAACAGGAGTGACAGCAGCATTTACAAAAGATACCACAGGCGGTTGCGGTCCGCTGCCTGTAACTTTCACCAATACCTCTGTGCTACTGAATGCCACTTTCCAGTATATCTGGAACTTTGGTAATGGCGTTACCAGCACTTTACTGCAACCTGGTACTATTACCTACAACAGCAGTCCCAACAATACAGATACCACCTACTATATTGTTCTGAAAGCATATAACGGTTGCGATACCACGTATGCGAGAGATAGTGTGATGATCCGTGCAAACCCAAAGGCAAGGTTTAACGTGGATACAACTTTTGGTTGTTCTCCATTTACAGTACATATTACCAACACATCTAAGGGCGGGCCTTCTGCCTATTATTGGGATTTTGGTAATGGTACAAGGGATACGACCTATGCACTTACCAATTTTAATATCACTTATAATACAGGTATTACGGATACTTTTACCATAAGACTTATCGCTGAGAATCAATGCCGGAGAGACACGAGCTATATTAACGTGGTTGTAGCACCCAATACCATACGTCCGCAGGTGACCATTAATGGTAACCAGTTGTACAGTTGTGTACCGAGCACTATCTCCTTTAATAATACGACTACAGGAGCTACAAGTTTTGTATGGAACTTTGGTGATGGCAGCCCCACGGTGAATACCACACCGGGACAAACGCTGGTACCACATACATATACTACAGCCGGTCAGTTTACAGTAACCGTGCGTATGCGCAATGGCTGTAGCGATACCACCATCTCACGCCAGGTAGAAGTACTTGCCCGCCCATCTGCAAATTTTACTACTAATGGCACTACTTTCTGTACAGGAGATACCGTTCGAGTAACTAATAACTCTTCAAATGCCGATGCCTATCGCTGGGATTGGGGTGATGGTACAACATCACCACTGGCAAACCCTGCACATACTTATGCTGTGGGGGGCACTTATACAATCACCCTGATGGCAGATCGTGTAATCAACCAGGGTATTGTATGTACGGCCATCCAGCAAAGAACGGTTACTGTCATTAATAAGCCTGCTGCTACCATTAGCAGTAATATTGCCGCATTAAACTGTGTGCCTTTCACGCTTAGGGTATCAGCCCTGGGATTGGGTAATGAAACGGTGAGCTGGATTTTTACTGATACAGCTTCAACCCCGTCGGTGATTACTGCCGGAGGCACCAGCGCCCAGTACACGTTTAATAAGCCGGGCACATTCAGCGTTACCTTAATGGTAACCAATACCGCGGGTTGTAAAGACAGTACCACGATCACTTTTGCGGTAAGTAACACACCCAATGCGTCATTTACACCAACAATCCTCAGCACCTGTAAAACGGATACTATAGTAACATATACAAATACGTCCACCTATACAGGTACAGATCCACTGCAATACCGCTGGCTCGTCGATAACCAACTGCTGGCTTCCGGTACCAACTTCACCTATCAGTATCTTCTGGGCGCATCAGTACCACCGCGTACGTTTACTACCTCGCTGGTTGTGATCAACCAGGCAGGTTGCCGTGATACAGCTACAGGTACACTGGTGATGCAGGCAGCACCTAAGGCTTTGTTTACGGTGGTAAACCCGGCCACCTGTGTCCCGTTCGATCTGCGGGTAAGCAATACCTCACTGGATGCAACCAGCTACCGTTGGATCGTTAATGGTGCACAGGTAAGTACGCAGACTAATCCCACCCTGCATATTACTCAGCCTTCAACGCTGTACACCATTATGCTGATCGCCGATAACACCTTTGGTTGCAAACCGGATACAGTAACGCGTACGTTTACCACACTGGCAAGGCCCAAAGCTGCTTTTACCGTCAGTGATTCACTGAGTTGTACAGGATCGCTTAACGTAGCCGTAAATAACCAAACAACGGGCGCTAATGCCTATACCTGGATATGGGGCGACAACAGCCCGAACAGTAACTTCTTTAATCCTACGCATCTCTATGCTACGCCGGGGCAATATCCGATTATCCTGATGGCCAGCGATGGCGTATGCAGAGATACAGCAATCGTACCGGTGCGTATTGCAAATAAACCCGTAGTAAACTTTGATGTAAATAAGACCACGTTCTGTGGCAGCGATTCGGTGAAACTCATCAACCTTACAAGCAACGCCACAGATTATCTCTGGGATTTTGGTGATGGCACTACCAGTATAGCGGTAAACCCTACGCACTTCTTTACACAGCGTGCAACACCCTACACCATCAAGCTTGTGGCAACAGGCACCTTTGGTTGTAAAGATTCTGCGGTAAAAGCCAACATTATACTGGCCAAACAGCTTCCCGGTGCAAGCTTTGCAGTAAGCCCGGCCAACGTAATCAACGTACCCAATTATACATTCAACTTTATCAATACTACTTTACAGAGTAATAGCCATAATTATCTCTGGACCTTTGGCGATGGCAGCCTGCCCTCCAGCGGCCGCGATGCCACACACCGCTACAATGATACCGGTAACTATACGGTTAAGCTGGGTGTATTCGACAGGGTGAGCAATTGCACAGATACAGCTATACAGGTAGTACGTATCACCGGGTTCCCCGGTTACCTGTATGTACCCAATGCTTTCCAGCCCGGCAGCCTGCAGCCTGTACTTAAAACCTTCCTGCCCATCGGACGTGGGTTGCGCAGTTACCGTCTGCAGATATTTACATCATGGGGGCAAAAAGTATTCGAGACAACCAGTCTTGATGCCACTGGCGCGCCTAACGAAGGATGGAACGGGCAATACAATGGCCGTGATAATTACAATCAGGGTAAGCCATCACAACAAGATGTGTATGTATGGCGGATAGATGCCTTCTTCCTGAACGGGACGGAATGGCAGGGCATGGTTTACCCCGGACAGACCCTCGCCAAACGTGTAGGTACAGTTACCATTATACGGTAATGACACCGGGGTAACAACATTGATAAACAGTTCTAAAAGAACATACATGAAAAGAATTATAACCATATTGATGACGGCAGGAGCGGGGTTGTTCAGTAAATCCCTAATAGCGCAGGATCCCGTGTACTCTCATGCGTTTATGGCACCAGTGTACCTCAACCCGGCGGCAACAGGTATGTCTGATTACGATTTCAGGATATCTGCTGTGTACCGGCGGCAGTGGCTGCTGGTGCCTTCAGGTATGCAGTACTTTACCGTAGCGGCAGACAAATTTGTATATGAGCATAATATCGGCGCAGGACTGATGATCAACAGCGAGCAGGAAGGCTTTATCAAAAAACTTGGTGCATATGGGTCTTTTTCAAAACTGGTATGTTTCGGCAGTCACCAGTTAAGCCTCGGCTTACAGGCAGGTGTTTACAACCGCCGTGTAGACTACGGTAAGCTGTGGTTTGCCGACCAGATCACCAACGAAGGGATCGTTACCAACCTGCCCTCACAGGTATCGCCTAATGTAAACAATGGCAAATGGCTGCCCGATTTTGCGGCTGGTGCCATGTGGGCGCATAACAGTGGCTGGCTCCTCGGTGCCGCAGTGCATCACCTCAACCAACCTGATGAATCGTTCACCAATTCGGAAGAAAGTAAATTACCGCGCCGCCTTACTCTTACCGCACGGGGCGTAATCAGTAATTTTCCTAACCTGATCTGGGACGATGATGTAACTTTTCTGGGTGGGTTGCTGTACTCACGCCAGCGTAAGAATGAAACGCTAAGCGCCAGCGTGGAAGTAAAGACACATTATATTAATCTTGGTCTTGGTTACCGCTTTAATATGGATTTCCGTCGCAGTGATGCGGTATTTATCACCTGTACCATCGATAACTTTCTTGGCAGAGGCGATGATGCTGATCGTACGAACAAGCTCAGAGCAGGTTACGCCTATGATGCCACTACCAATGGAGCAGGCTTTACCCGTACAGCGGGCAGCAGTGAAGGGGCATTGGTATGGGAGCACCTCTTTAACCCCGATGCTACTTCGGACAAACGTTGCGACGCCAATGCACGCAACCCAATACCCTGCCCTACAAATCACTACAGGCGGTTCTTTTAGGCTGAAGCCTGTTATGTAGAGTGCGAATTACTTTATATGATGTTGTATGATCTTACCCGGCAGGAAGAGCAGGCGTCGCCGTAAGCTTTAAAAATGTTGTAACGGTATGTGTTATTTAAACGCTGCTTCCAGCTCAGCCACAATTACCGCCAGGAGCTCTGTATCCACCGATTGCTTCGACACCTCGGTATCACCCAGCATAGCCCGGAAATTTCTCTCTTCATCGGGCTCAAATATTACTTCAATGCCATCAATCTGCATTGCGATCTTATAGGTATAGCCAAAGGTACGCAGCTCGGCTTCGAATATCCGATCCTGTCCTTTATAAGTAACTTCTAATGTAAATGGTTCGGCCATAAGAGCAAAGGTAGGTCGATGGTACTGGGAATCGGGGTGTGGTGGTGGCTTTTTTGAGAGATTAAGTTAAGGAACATTCAGCCAGCATTAACCGGTTTAGTAATATTATAACAAATCCGCGAGAATCAACGAAATAAACGCCGCCACTCTTAATCTCCTGAATGTTTTGCCCCTTACTCGTACCAATCTTCAACACCTTTAACTCTTTAATATTTCCTCAACCTCCGTATGGGGTAACATTATAGCAGGCTGTTATCACAACATCAAAATCACCCCGATAAAGTTTGATTTAGATTTGATTGATAGGGATATCTATTATTAAAACAAAAGAGGCTGCCGGAAACGGCAGCCTCTTTATTATCGTTAAAGAGAACTATTAATTGGTCTTAACGATGCGTTCAACGACTACTTTATCAGAGTAAGTCATTTTCAGCGTGTATGTACCGCTGGCCAGTTTACTCATGTCAACAGTCATTTCTGTGCTGGCGTTTCCAGAGAAACGTTTGTCCCAAACCAGTTGACCGGCAGCATTGAATATCTGTGCAGCCTGCAGGTTCTGCGGAGCTATCCAGTGGTGAATCCTGAACGTGTTATTGAAAGGATTAGGATAGATCAGGTAACCCTGGTTTTTCAGGCGAACCGGCAGCGTTTTGCTGGTGATATTGATATTATCGATCCAGATATTGTTCTGCCTGTTGCTCTTAGCCACCAGGTAAACCTGGAAGTTGCTTGTTCCTACGTAAGGAGTAAGGAACACTCTGTAGCTCTTCCAGTCGCCTGCATTAGGTGTGAATTCGAGTCCATTTGATCCACTGGGATCGTTAACAGTCTGCAGATCTTCACCCCATTTCTTCCAAACAGTTTTGAACGAAGTACCGCAATCTGTAGTGATCATCAGTTCGAGTGTATCAAGCGGCCTTACTGTAGCACCCGGGTATTGTGCACCCTGCTGGTAAGCGAGATCGAATGCCACAAACAGTGAGTCAAACGATGCGCTGTTCTGTACCAGTGGTGAGAAGAAGCGGTCTACAGTGTTGGCAACAGGATAAGTGAAGTTTTTGATCACCATTGCACCAGTACCAGTCCTTGCGTTGCCTGTAGCTTTTGTCCAAGTAACGAGGTTATCAGGGTTCTGTACGCTCCAGTTAGTGGGCGGGAAGGTACCACCTTCGAAGCCTTCGCTGAGCGGAGCAGCCAGAACGGGAGAGATGTTAAACTGTTTCCTTGTTGTGTCGTTAGACGTCCTTTGATCTGCGTTGTTGTTCGGGTTTGTAGTGTACACAGTAAGTACGTGATCACCAGGAACCGAAGTCATTGCAGGGAGCGTAACTACGGTAGTAGAACAACGCGCCAGGTTGCCAGTCCAGTTAAATACTGCAGGAGGATTGTTATCCAGTTGGTAGTTAATGGCTACGCTTGTCAGTGCACCAACACCACTGTAGTTACCAATAGTTACCCTTGGCGTGAAGTTGTTGATACAAAGTGTAGCAGCAGGCTCAAGAATATTCAGTGCAGCAGCATTGTATGTAGCCGTATTAACCTTAGAGATGTTGAAGTTGTCAACATAACAGTTGTTACCATAACCGTTTTTGAAACGAATACCATACATGATAGAAGAACCACTGAACTGACAAGTATTCAGGTACAGCGTTTCTGTCCTCCACTGTGCAGCAGTCGGTACAAAAGCTGCCGTAACGTTTGGTGAACCGGCGATGGAGTTCAGTTGAGTACCACCTTTTTTATACCCGGCATTAGCCCATGTTACACCGCAATCAGTAGAGTAAACCACTTCAAGCGTATCTGTAAGCGTAGCACTGAATTGTGCGTAAGCCACATCAAATGTTACTTTCAGAGAGTCAACACCTGCAAGGCCGATATTAGGCGTAGCAAGTAAGTCGAGCTGACCGGTAGCAGTATAGTTAAATGCATCAATGAACATAGAAGCTACGCCTGTTCTTGCAGCAGCTGTAGACCTTACCCATGTAGTGGCATTATCAGGGTTCGTCAGCCTCCATCCACCGGTGGGCGGGAAGGTAGTTGATTCAAACCCTTGTTGGTGATCCAGCGGCAGAACCTCCTGTACATAGAATGTAGCAGTTAAAGTATCATTACTTGGTGCAAGATCCGCAGAACCGTTCGGGCTGTTAGTATAAATCCTGAGTGTGTGGTTGCCACCACCTACAGGAATACCTGCGAGAGTAACGGTTGCATTTGAACACTTAGCAAGTGAACCAGTCCAGGTTTGCGACAGTACCGGTGCATTATTATCCACTTTGTAGTAGATGGCAACACTCGTAAGTGTAGTTGTACCCTGGTTGGTAAATGTGAATGTAGGAGTAATATTAGCAGTACCTGTACCGCCGGGGCACTGAGGGCTGCTGATCGGGCTCATTGATACTGCTTTTGCATCAAGTGCTGTACCCGCTACAGAAGTTATGCTGAGGTTATCAATATAAATATTGTTACCAAAGTCATTAATACCCTTAATACCAATAATCATAGAAGGAACAGGAGTACCGCAACCGAGGTTGATATCGACAGTTTCTGTCCTCCACTGTGCTGCCGTAGGAGTGAAGCTTCCTGTTACAGTAGCACCACCATTCGTAGCCAGTTCTGTTTGTCCTTTTTTGTAACCGGTAGGCTTGAAGGTTACGCCGCAATCGGTAGAGTAAACCACTTCAAGTGAATCAAAATCAACTGCGCTGTACCTTGCGTAAGCAACATCGAAAGTAACCCTTATTACATCAGCACCAAGAGTGTTGATTTTTGGAGTCTGGAAGATATCAATGGCCTTGCGTGTAGAGTAGTTATAACAGTTATACCTCATTGAAGCTACACCCGTTTTTGCTGCGAGTGTAGACCTTGCCCATGTTGTACCGTTATCAGGGTTGAAAAGGCTGAACGCAACCGGCGTGGTGGGCGGGAACGTAGTACCTTCAAAACCTTCGTTGATGGGGAGGGGAACGCCTGCTACACCTGCCTGGCTGAAGCGCGCATTGGCACTATCAGAGTTCGGGCGGGCATCCGGCTGGCCGTTAGGAAGACGTGTTTTAACTGTCAGGATATGAGCACCGCTCGCAGCACTCACCAATGGCAGTGTAACAAATGCTGAACCACCGGGAACGATATTACCAGTCCAGTTAAAAGTATTAACTACAACACCATCTACTTTGCTGTCAATAGCAAGAGATGTCAGTGCAGCGTCGCCATCGTTTACAATCAGTACCTGGGGCGCAAAAGGATCACAGAATGATTGACTTGTAGAAGTACATGCATAACCACGGCTTCCGGGGTTAAGTATTTCAGATACCCTTACGTCGTTATTGGTAAGAGGTGCGCCAGGTGCTGGAGTAAGACCATCTGAGGTTTTCAGAGAGGCCCTGTACATATCCAGCGCGCCCTGCATACGGCAAACCTGCCCTACAGTAAACATTGCATAACAGGCATCGTTGGTATAGTCCATGTAGTTCTGGTACATCACACCAGGAGCAGTGGGAGAGCAGGCATCAGTCCTCACACCTGTAGGGCAAAGACCTGTGCTGTTACCACCCTGGTTGGGAGTATCATCGGTACAGTTCGCGGGCAGGTTACCATACGGTGTGCGGAAGTCATCACCGGTACAGGCAGCACCATCATCTCCCCAAATGTGGAAGAGGTAGAAATAGTGCCCAACTTCGTGTACCATTGTACGGCCACCATCATACGTACCGGCAAAAGGACTGCCGCAGGGCTGATCAATAGAACCGTAGTGGAAAGCTACACCCTGTTCGTCCGCAGGACCAACACCGGGAAAAGTAGCGATACCCAGCAAACCGTCGGTAAAATTAGCAAGCCAGAGGTTGAAGTATTTGTCGCCATTCCACTGGTCCATACCACCAAGAGCAGTTTTCTTAAGGCTGGAAACAGTAGCCTGTGTAAAGGTCTGTGCTGTTACCCTTCTTTCGATACCGTTAGTGGCTACACCTGTGGGTGTGCGCTTAGCCAGTGCAAAGCGAATTTCGGAGTGACCGAAAATGGCTTTAAAAGCCGGAGGCAGCTTGGAGCTGTCTGCATTCAGACCTGCGAAATCGCGGTTGAGTACATCAAGCTGGCGCTGAAGCATTTCGTCGGTAGCAAAAGCCTGGTTAGCCGCTGTACCTACCACGTGATATACCACAGGGATATATGTTATGGCATCAGTATTGGTAGGGTTGCGATTGGCCTGTTGATTGGCCATGTACTCAGCGTATTTCCTTTCGTTTTCAGCCTTTGCGCGCGCCAAAATCGTAGGATCCGCTCTGAGCAGTTGGTCGTAGTACTCCATAGTACCACAACGGATAGTCCTCGGACCATCCTTTGCAGGATTGGTTTCCTGCGCATAAACATTAGCCAAAAAAAGAATGGCAAATGCCGTCAATAGAGTTTTAAATGTAAACTTTTTCAAGGCAGTATAATTTTGATTATTGCAAATATATGTAAATATATAGTTAAACTTTCCTATTTTCAGGGAGCTTATTAACCTCAAACCCCTTTCTATCCTTCGGGAAGGCCAAATCTGTATTTTTTGGGCATATCTTGTTAATTGTTAATTTATACAGTTTTCGATCAGAACGTAAATTTCTATACAAAACTTGGCCCGGTATGACCGCACCATTGCATGATAACACCATCCCGCTTGAGGAAATACTGGTATTTTTCTACCCGACACCACAGGAAGATAGCACAATTAGGAGTCTGTCAGCCAGTTTTGGTACCAGGCGGATGCATTTGAGTCCGATATGCCTGCCATCATAAAAATAAGTTTTTTTTTCGATGACTTTTCTTTTTTCCCGACTTTTCTGCAACCATAAACGGAACCCGGCCCCATGCCGCCTCTTCCCAATAGGAAAAACACAGCTCACCCGGCATCATTTACTGAAATGACCAGGCTTCTGCACCTCGCCAGTTTTATATGGTATTACAAATAATATATTGATAACCAATTTATTGCAATCGCCTCCCTTTCCCATGCGATTTTCTGATGATACTGACTGCAAAACCTGCGATACAGATCCCGGTAGAAGATAGCAAATATGCCGGCGGCAGTATTCTGTACAGGATGGAGCTGGTAATTGCCGCTGTTCACGTATAACAACACTAACCTTGCCATACTGTTATCCCACTCATGGCATACTCATACCATACTTAAATTGTACAGTCAGGAAGGAGGTAATTGATGCAGTATATAAGGTAAAAATAACCGTTCTTCATTCCTGCATGAATTGCAGAAATAAGATTATCGAGGTTTAAAATTTCGGGTGAGCCGGATGTGCTCATCCGGTTTTTTTATGGCAGCACCCCCAAACCCCGCCGTCGGGCATGCAGAACAGGCCGTCTCCGGCAATATTACGCCATTTTCTCTTCCAGCTCCATTACTTTTTCAAAAGACTTTTCATAAGCTGTATTGGCAGCAGAGAGGTCGTTCTGTACCTTGCTGTAGGCCGTTTCAGTTTCTACAAACCTGTTCCTGTCCGCATAGATGTCAGGAGAAGCAAGTGTCGTTTCAAGCCTTGTTTTTTCCAGGTTAAGCCGGTTAATCGTTTCTTCCAGCTTGGCCAGTAGCCTCTGCTCTTTCTGTAGTTCGCGCTGTAGCTCTTTGTTGATAGGAGGCCTGTTCGGCGCAGCAACAGCCTGCTGCTGAACAGGGGCTTCTTTTTTTACCGCCGCAGGCTTTGGTTTTTCCTCAACAGCTTTGGCAGCGCGCTCCTCCTGCTGTTTACGGTCGGCCATACGCTGCTTCCAGTCTACCCACTCTTCATAACCGCCGTCAAACTCACGGATCTGGTAGTTGTCAATCTCCCAGATCTTATTGGCCGTCTTGCTTACGAAATAACGATCATGACTTACGAGTATAAAGCTGCCCTCATATTTATTCAGTGCTTCTATCAGCAACTCAACAGAGTGCATGTCAAGATGGTTAGTCGGTTCATCCAGCAGTAAAAAGTTGGCTTTGCTGACGATCGTTTTGGCGAGCGCCACGCGCGCCTTTTCACCCCCGCTCAGCACTTTGATCTTTTTGTCGATATCTTCACCCCCGAAAAGAAAGCAGCCCATAAGGGTACGCAGTTCGAGGTCTGTTTTACCACTGCCACAGGTGGCCATTTCCTCAAGAATACTATGGTTCACGTTCAGCGCTTCAAGCTGGTGCTGGGCATAGAAAGAATCCACCACGTTATGCCCCCAGATGCGTTCGCCGGTAAAAGATTCGGTACCGGCTACGATGCGCAACAGGGTAGACTTACCCTTACCATTAGCACCGATAAGAGCAATCTTGTCGCCGCGGTTAATTTCAGCACCGGTATGTTCAACAATTTTAACGTTGCCAAAGCTCTTACTGATATCCTTAACCGTACATAATACCTTACCCGGTGTTTTATCAATCGAAAAGTTGATGCGTATATTCGGACGCTCAAGGTTGGTATCCTCAATACGCTCCAGCCTGTCGAGCTTCTTGATAATACTCTGCGCCATCGCAGCTTTGCTGGCTTTAGCCTTAAAGCGTTCCACCACGCGCTCCTGCTGGCGGATGTAGTCCTGCTGGTTTTCATAAGCCCTTTTCTGCATTTCAATGCGCAGCGCTTTCTCAGTTTCGTAATAAGAGTAATTACCCGTATAAAAATGCAGCTCCTGCTGGTAAAGCTCTACCACTTTAGTAACCATGCGGTCAAGAAAATACCTGTCATGGCTTACAATCACCACCGCACCCTGGTAGTGTTGAAGGTATTTCTCCAGCCATTCAATACTGGGCAGATCAAGGTGGTTGGTAGGTTCATCCAGGAGCAGCACATCCGGAGCCATCAATATCATCTTGGCCAGTAATACCCGCATGCGCCAGCCACCGCTGAACTCCTTATATGGTCTCTGCAGATCAGCATTCGTAAAACCCAGCCCCTGTAATATTTCTTCAGTACGGTGGTGAATAGAATAGCCATCAAGTACATCAATCTCGTGGAGGAGTTCAGCATACAGGTTGCCCAATTCGTCGGTAGGATTTTTTTCCAGTTCCTGCCCCAGCCCTTCAATCTCTTTTTCCAGTTGCAGCACGCGTTCAAAAGCACCCATGGCAACCTGAAGGATGGAATCGTTGGTGTCAAAGCTGAGCAGGTCCTGGTGAAGGAAACCGATGGTGGTTTCACGCCCTTTTTCAACCGTACCCTTGCTGAGCGAATATTGTCCGGTGAGTACCTTTAAAATGGTCGATTTACCTGTTCCGTTATAACCGATCAGGCCGATGCGTTCATTGGGCTGGATATGCCAGGTAGCGTCTTCAAAAATAACCCTCGCGCCAAACTCGAATGTTGCGTTTTGCAATCCTAATAACATAACTGCTCCTCAAAATTTGTGCGAAGCTAAGAAATAGTAGCAAGATGTGAGTAGCATGAAGCATTATGACACTTCCATCTTGCCTTAAGCCCGCCATAGCGATAAAGGTAGAAGCAAATCAATCCGGGAAAGAAAATACCTAACGATCTTCTTCTGCCATAGTAAGGGTATCCTTATAAGTTATGGCAACTACTTCGATAATAACATGAATACCATCCATAGTAGCTTTATTTTGAATGCCGATATAATATCTGTTTGATGCAGAAGAATTGATTTTCACAGTGCCCGACTGAAAGTTTTCCCGCGAGCCCTGTATAAAATAATTGAATGCATTATTATTTTCAAAAAGAGTCCTGTTCCTGTCATCCAGGAGGTAAGTATTACAATAATCAGACCCCGGCGGGGTGGTAAGCATACCGAGGCTGATATTAAGTGCAGGCCCGCTTATGCCTGTGATAATACTGGTTAATTGTCCCATTAATTTGAATTCCTTTCTTGTTCCCTCAATCTCATCTTTATTCCTGATTGCTGAAAACTGATAATACCACTCTATAGTGTTAGAGGGTAATTGCACAGGAAGGGTCACTTTGGAGTCTCCTCCTTTCCACGTTTCATTACTTGTACTGTTGATATAAAACTGCTGTGGCGGGTGTAAGACCACAGTAGAATAACTACGTTTAAAAACTGTGTTCGGGTTGAAATCAATAGTTGACGCTCCCGATGGGATACGCTGAAGGGTTAAATAACAATCCCTTCCGAAGATGTGATTTGTATAAAATGTAAAACTGTATATAGAGCGGGTTTCAACTTTAATACGTAAACCCTTTAACTCATTAAATTCACCATTGGAATATTTTTGTTGTCTGTCAGGATAAGTGGAAACAGAGATTCCATTTGTTCCTTTTTTATTCGTCATAGTAAAATTTAATAGTATAATATCGCCTTTCTCAAAAGCGTAATAAAACGTTTTTCTTCCTGAATTGACATTTGTTAAATCATCCGCTTGACCCGGTAAAGTGAAGTTAAGCGCTGCGACAGATATGGGAGTTAATTCTTCAGGTACTCCCGGGCCAGCAGCTTGTTGTTTCGTTACCTCTTTCAGCTCCAACTGTACAATTTTCTGTTTCCCAGGTTCAATCGTTATAACTTGTGCCGCGTCAGCTTTAAGACCATTAATATTTCCTTCTGTAAGAATATAATGCTCTCCTGCAGCCAATATAAACTTTATCGCTTTCTTCGGTTCAGTAGTTCCCTTCGCTTCTCCATCAATACTGATAGTAGCTGCAATATTAGTTACAATAAGTAGCGATCCTTCGTTTTGGCAAAATGACCATAAAGGAAACAGAAAGAACAGTATGATAATGACGCTGCTATTAAAATGCACCTTTCTATATTTCATGGTTAATTGTTTTGTTGATTCAGGTAATTAGGTTTATATATCAGGGAGAAAAGTACATTTTTTTATATTGTTTTTTTTCCGGTTCAGTTTTAAGCCTCTCTTTTCGGCCTGTAATCATGAAAAAAGGGGAAAAAACCGGATAGGTTGACGGTAAAACAGGCAGCGTATCGAGAATAAAATAAAGTATCCGATTGGTTCAATTAAGGATAACTGTATTGATAAATTCTTTCTATATGAATTACTTTACATTTGCCAAAATCATCAGCTATGACTGTTCAGCGGAGTGCGGCTTTGAAATTTATTTTTGTCACCGTTCTGATCGACGTGATAGGATGGGGGATCATCATACCAGTATTGCCCACCCTTATCGAACAACTCACAGGGCGTCCGGTCAATGAAGCCTCAACAATCGGCGGATGGCTCACCTTTGCCTATGCTTCCATGCAGTTCCTGTTCTCACCCATACTCGGCGGACTGAGCGACCGCTACGGCCGCCGGCCGGTATTGCTCTTTTCTCTTCTTGGCTTCGGGCTCGATTATATACTCCTCGGCTTCGCCCCCACAATAGGCTGGCTCTTTGCCGGCCGCCTTCTGGCAGGCATCACAGGAGCAAGCATCACTACTGCCACAGCTTATATTGCCGATATCAGTGAACCCGCTAAAAGAGCACAAAACTTTGGTATCATCGGCGCTGCCTTCGGACTGGGCTTTTTTCTCGGCCCCATGATCGGCGGCCTGTGCAGTAAATTCGGCCCGCGCGTACCTTTTTATGTGGCGGCTGTCTTTACCCTGCTTAATTTTCTCTATGGCTATTTTGTACTGCCGGAATCATTGTTAAAAGAGAACCGCAGGCCCTTCAGCTTTGAAAGAGCTAACCCCATTGGGTCGCTCCTGCAACTTAAAAAATATCCGGTGGTACTGGGCCTTGTATTATCGCTTACCCTTGTATATATCGCGTCGCACGCAGTACAGAGCAACTGGAGCTTTTATACCATTTTCAGGTTTGGGTGGGACGAAGCAATGGTAGGTATCTCACTGAGCGTGGTAGGTGTGCTGGTCGGGTTGGTACAGGGAGGCCTGATCCGTGTGGTGTTGCCTAAATTCGGCCAGGTAAAATCGGTATATATCGGCTTTCTTTTTTATATGGTAGGCATGTTGCTGTTTGGCCTTGCCACGCAGGGCTGGATGATGTTTGCTTTCCTCGTACCTTATTGTCTTGGCGGCATCAGCGGCCCGGCATTGCAGGGTATCATCAGCAGCCAGGTGCCACCAAATGCACAGGGCGAGCTGCAGGGTGCCCTCACCAGCCTCATGAGCCTGACGCTCATCGTAGGTCCGCTCGTAATGACGAATCTCTTCTCTTTTTTTACAGGTAAGCATGCCCCCCTTTATATGCCCGGCGCCCCCTTCTTTGCCGGCGCCTTCCTCATCCTTGTATCATTATTGTTATGCTACCGATCCCTGTCCGCATACAAACCCAATCCCGTCAGCCCCGCAGAAAATCTTGCAGAAGCCTGATCCGAAGCGCCAACCACGTAATACTACCTGTTTTGCAAATCAGGTAATAACCCCCGGTATAGACAAATTTATGGATCGTAATTTTACGGTGCACAAAAAGCATTGTTGTTAAAAAACGAAAGCGTTCTTCACTCAACCTTATCAGTGAGAAAAAATTAAGGAACCTTTCAACCTTAGACCTTTCCGCGGGTCATCTGTAATAAAACGCAGGTGACCTGTTTTTCTTAATCACTAATAGCCCAGCAGCTCCGGTGACCCTTATACAGCATACCCGAAACAATTAGAAAACTCTCCACAATGAACAAAACTTACAATTATGTGATGTATAGTGATGCACTTTTCGGAAATGCAGACCCTGCCCTTAATGAAACACAAGCCATAGAACTCTCTCAGTCAGGCTTTGAAAAGATCATCATGCAAACCCTGCATATTGGCGATAACGGGAGTCTTTATTACAATAATCTTCTTGCAGTAGAAGACGGCCGTGTAACCGACCTGCTCAACAGCGCATTGACATCGTCGGTCGCCCGCCTGAAAAAAGAAGGAACAGTACGGCAGGTATTTATGAATATTGGAGGTGGTAAGGGGCGCGACTTTGCAGTTGCAGCAGAGTTCCTGTCTGCTCCCGGTGGGCGCAGCCTGTTGGTAAAGAACTTCTCTGCCCTTGTCCGGCATATTGCCCTCGATGGATTTGATCTCGAACCGGGTAATTGTCAGGCAGCCGCCTGCAAAGAAACCGTAAGCAACCTTACCCTGCTGCTCAACCATAGCTTTGGTATGGGTATTACTTACAGTACCTGTGGCGAACCAACACCCTGGAACGAATGCCTCGCAGCCGTATATACACAAAATGAAAACTTACAGATCGTCGAGTCTTTTAACCTGCAATGCGCTGCAGATGATTGTGCCGGCGAGCAGCAGCAGTGGATAAGCGCTATTGAAAACTACCCGGCGCCCTTAGGTATTGCCGATACAAAATCTTTTGTACTAACAGGCTTCCTGCGGTAGATACCAGCCATTTATCTTTTTTAAACAATAAGATATTAATGGCAGCTAAGCATATCCTATCCTACAACTCATCAACCCGTACACCCTCGCCGGTCCCCGCATCCCACTGTTAACTTCCTTCCTGTTAATATCAGCCAGTTTCTTTAATTTTAGCACTTAATCATTACAAACTATATGAAGCGTTATCTTTTGTTGTTTATTGCCGTGGTTTTAAGTCTCGCAGGTACGGCTCAGCTCAAAAGCCCGGAGCAATTCTTAGGTTATCCCCTGGGCACCCGGTACACCCCACATTGGAAAATCGTTAACTATTTCGATTATGTGGCTGCGGCCTTACCAAACAGGGTAACGCTGGATAAGATTGGTGAAACATACGAAGGCCGTCCGCTTTATGTGGCCTGTCTCTCTGCTGCCGCAAATATGGCGAATATTGAAGAGATCAGGAAGAACAACCTGCGGATGGCAGGCGTACTTACCGATAAGCCTGCCGCCGATAACAATCCTGTAATTGTATGGCTCAGCTACAATGTGCATGGCAACGAACCAAGCAGCAGCGAAGCCGCCATGCTTACGCTGTACCAGTTGCTTACTTCATCTTCCGCACAGGGCTGGCTGCAGAATACAGTCGTATTGATCGACCCCTGTCTGAACCCCGATGGCCGCGACCGTTATGTAAACTGGTTTAACAGTGTGCGTAACAAAGTGCCCGACCCGCAACCGGTAGCAAGAGAGCATGCAGAACCCTGGCCGGGCGGCAGGGTAAATCACTATAATTTTGACATGAACCGCGACTGGGCCTGGCAAACACAGGCAGAAACGCGGAGCCGTATACGCAAATACCTGCAATGGCTGCCACAGGTACATTGCGATTACCACGAACAGGGATACAATGAGCCCTATTATTTCGCTCCCGCCGCAGAACCCTTTCACGAAGTGATTACACAATGGCAGCGCGATTTTCAGAATACAATAGGACGCAACCATGCCCGCTATTTCGATGAAAAGGGCTGGTTATATTTTACCAAAGAAAGGTTTGACCTTTTCTACCCAAGCTATGGCGATACCTACCCGATGTACAACGGATCAATCGGTATGACCTACGAACAGGGCGGCCACAGCAGGGGAGGCCTCGCGGTGATTACTGAAGATGGCGATACACTCACCCTTACCGACCGCGTAATGCACCATTATACTACCGGTATGAGCACCGTAGAGATCGCTTCGCAGAATGCGTCTAAACTGTTGCAGAACTTCCGCAAATTCTATACCGACGCAGCAGCAGGAACAACTGGCGAGTATAAAACATTTGTCATCCGTAATACAGCCAACAGCCGCACAGTTGCATTACTGCAACTGCTCGACAGGAATGCGATAAAATACCAGTATGCGAAAGCAGGAACAGGTAATGGATATAACTATTTTACCGGCAAGACAGAGAACTTTACGGTAAACAACGGCGATATCCTTGTGAGTACAGCACAGCCCCATGGCATTATGGCGAAAGTATTGTTTGAACCCAAAAGCAAACTGAGCGATTCTGTTACCTATGATATTACGGCGTGGAGCCTGCCCTATGCGTATGGCTTACAGTGCTGGGGTAGCGCAGCCCGCCTCGTCGGGGGGGATGATGCTCCGGCTATTCCTGCGCCGGTGGTTAACAGGAATTCATACGCTTACCTGTTGGAATGGAAATCCATAAATTCAGCACTGCTGCTGGCAGACCTCCTGAAAAAAGGAGTTAAGCTCAGGTTCAGCGAGAAGAAGTTCACTATAGACGGAAAGGAATACCAGCCGGGTACATTGATTGTTATTCGTCCTTCAAATAAACATATTGCCGATCTTGATAAAGTCATTGAAGATGCGGCCGCTAAATACCAGGTGGGGCTCAGCAGCATCAACTCCGGCTTTGTAGATAAAGGAGCCGATTTTGGCTCTCCGGATGTGAAAAGCCTTGCTGCCCCCCGTATAGCCTGCCTCACGGGCGAAGGGGTCGGATCTAATGCAGCCGGTGAAGTGTGGTACCTGTTTGAGCAACAACTCAATTACCCGCTCACGCTGATCAATGCCCGCGATTTAAGACCCGAAGCACTCAGTAAATATGATGTGCTGATACTGCCGGATGGCAACTACCGTTTTCTGAACGACAAAGACGCCTCTGCCAGCCTGCGCAACTGGGTGCAGCAGGGAGGTAAGTTGATTGCTCTGGAAAACGCAGTGGCCCAAATGGCCTCCGGCGACTGGGGTATTAAGCTTAAGAAAAGTGATGGCGACGATAAGCCCGAGGGCCGGAAGAACGAATATGCCTCTCTTCACCGTTATGAAGAAAGAGAACGGGATGCAATGCCGGGCAGTATACCCGGGGCTATCTATAAAGTAGAGTTAGACAATACCCATCCGTTGGCCTTTGGTTATTCCAACCTGTATTTTACGCTCAAGCAGGACGATAACATCTACGAATTTATGAAAGATAGCTGGAATGTGGGTGTTATTAAAAAGGAAGAACAGGTCGCTGGCTTTGCGGGCTATCGCGTAAGAGAAAGACTGAAAGATGGTACACTCTTCGCAGTACAGGAAATAGGAAACGGCTCGGTTGTTTATTTAGCCGACAATCCCCTGTTCCGTAATTTCTGGGAAAACGGTAAACTACTGTTTGCCAATGCAGTCTTTATGGTAGGACATTAAACCAGGAACGATCAGTAACCGTTTGATAAGATCAAAAATTTAAAGGCGGATCAGGCGAATCAGCAACCGGTTCACCCAATCCGCCTTTTTTAATTTCTTAACCAGTTACTTAATATCCGACGATTTAAGGTTAATCTGTGTATCCGTCGTTTGGTTTACCCCCATAAAATTGACAACAATATTGTTGTCAGACTGTATCAACCCAACTTTACGGGCATAATAGCTTTTAATGTTGGTAGTAACAGCACTGGCCGGTACCAGCGGGTTATTGACGGTGATATTCGTCCTTACCGTAATCACGTCGCTATAATTAATAGCATTAACCGTTTTATTGATCCCTTTTTCGATAATGGTATAAGTAAGAGTGATAGGAACAGTTACACCGGAGAAAACGATATTGAGGCTCTGGCTCCAGGAACCGCCCACGGTAATGTTATCCTTAAGGTACAATGCCTCTATCTTACCGCCGCCAAGAACAGCAGGCAGGTCGCGGTACTGGTAATAGTCGTTGCCGCTGATATTGTAATATTCAGACGTATTGCCGTTGCTGTTGGTGTAAACATGGTAGGTACGTCCGTTGATGCTGGTATCGCGGTTGGTCGAAGTAACCGTATAGCTCGTTGTAGTAGGGCTGCCGCTCGATACGTTGTTGATATTATCGTAATTCCAGGTACTGCCGGCAGAAGTGCTCATATAACCCGCAACAACGGTATCCGGGGTCGATTCTGATTTTTTACAGGCTGTAAAGGTAGCAGAGGCGGCCAAAATGACCCAAAAGTTCCTTTTCATGGATGAAATATGTTGATTTGTGGGTAAATATCGGTGTTTTTTTGTAAAAGTGATTTTTTTAGTGTTATCTTTGCGCTCCCAAATTTATGGCTAAACAGGCGCTTATTAAACAGGATGGTACGATTGTGGAGGCATTGAGCAATGCCATGTTCAAGGTAAAACTGCAGAACGACCACGAGATTCTCGCCACTATATCCGGCAAAATGAGGATGCATTACATCCGTATTCTGCCCGGTGATAAAGTGGGAGTGGAAATGAGCCCTTATGACCTGACGAGGGGTCGGATCATCTTCCGTTATAAATAAAAGAGCGAACAGCTTAAATACATAAAACAATGAAAGTAAGAGCATCCATCAAAAAGCGCAGTGCAGATTGCAAGATCGTGAGAAGAAAAGGCAGGCTGTATGTGATCAACAAAAAGAATCCCCGCTTCAAGCAAAAGCAGGGTTAATTGATTCAGCGCATTCCTGAATTGCAACATTTAAAAGAACAATAAAAAGAACATAATATGGCCCGTATTGCCGGTGTTGATATTCCAAAAAACAAAAGAGGAGAAATAGGTCTCACCTATATCTATGGTATTGGTAATTCCACAGCCCGTTACATCCTTGATAAAGCTGGTATCAGCTATGATAAAAAGGTAAACCAGTGGAATGATGATGAGCAAACTGCTATCCGTAATATCATCAACAGTGAGTTTAAAACTGAAGGTGCGCTTCGTTCTGAGGTTCAGATGAACATCAAGCGTCTGCTGGATATCGCCTGTTACCGCGGTCTCCGTCACCGTAAAGGATTACCGCTGCGTGGCCAGCGTACCCGTACCAACAGCCGTACCCGTAAGGGCAAGCGCAAAACTGTTGCCGGTAAGAAAAAAGCAGCTAAATAATAATACATTCATTATACTGGGCGGCCACCGCTCAGTATTTTGTTGTTATACCGCAGCATAATTTCAAGCCAGTTCCGGAGCCAGGCTGCAAGGTTAGGAAGGGGTTTGGTCCTCCTGCTCAAACAGGAGGAAACATTTTTTAAAGATTACCTTATAATTGAATTATGGCAAAAGCACAAAGCGCAAAAGCCGCTGCTAAAAAGCGTATCGTAAAAGTAGACAGTTATGGCGACGCCCATATCACTGCAAGTTTCAACAACATCATTATCGCCCTGACCAATAAATCCGGCCAGGTAATCAGTTGGAGCAGCGCCGGTAAGATGGGTTTCCGCGGAAGTAAAAAGAACACACCCTATGCTGCCCAGATGGCTGCAGCAGATGCGGCCAAGGTAGCTACCGACGCTGGTCTGAAAAGGGTTGATGTATATGTAAAAGGTCCCGGTTCAGGCAGGGAAGGAGCCATCCGCTCACTGTCGCAGAACGGTATCGAAATAGCAATGATCAAAGACGTTACTCCACTGCCGCACAACGGCTGTCGCCCCCCGAAAAAGAGAAGAGTTTAATCACCGGCCTCCTTAGGGAGGCAATGGTGTTTTTTTAAGGATAGCATTTAATAACAATTGGGTGCAGCATTAATTTTAAGATTTTTAAGGATGCTGTACCGCTACTAAAAAATCAGGTTTAAGTATTATGGCACGTTACACAGGCCCCAAGACCAAAATCGCAAGGATCTTTGGCGAACCCATTACCGGTAATGGTAAATGGTTGACTAAAAACAGCAACCCTCCCGGACAACACGGTGCAACCCGCAAGCGTAAAACCCTCGGTGAATACGCCCTCCAGTTGCGCGAAAAGCAAAAAGCCAAATACACTTACGGCATTCTCGAAAAACAGTTCCGCAATACATTCGACGAAGCTGCCCGCCGTCGTGGTGTTACCGGTGAAAACCTCATCAAATTACTGGAAGCCCGCCTGGATAACACTGTTTTCCGTATGGGTATCGCCCCAAGCCGCCAGGCTGCCCGTCAGTTGGTGAGCCATAAGCACATTACAGTAAATGGTGAAGTAGTAAATATTCCTTCTTACTCACTGAAAGCAGGTGACGTAGTAGGCCTCAAAAACAAAAGCGCTGCAAACACATCAATCACAGGTAACCTGCGCGGTAAGAACAACAAGTTCAACTGGCTGGATTGGAACGAGACCGAAATGAAAGGTACGTTCATCGCCTACCCTGAGCGTGAGAGTGTTCCCGAAAACATCAAGGAACAACTGATCGTGGAATTGTATTCTAAGTAATAACTTCCGCATTCAGGAACCTCAGCAAATGGTGCCTCATTAAGAATTTCCGGGGTACCGCAATTATAAAATTAAAACAACAAAATACAAATGGCCATTTTAAATTTTGTTAAGCCCGATAAAATCGTACTTCAAAAAGCAACGGATTTCGAAGCCCAGTTTGAGTTTCGCCCGTTGGAGCCCGGTTACGGAGTAACTATAGGTAATGCCCTTCGCAGGGTATTGCTGAACTCTCTTGAAGGTTACGCAATTATCGGTATCAGCATCGCAGGAGCTGATCATGAATTTGCTACTATTAAAGGCGTTACCGAAGACGTCACCGAAATCATCCTGAACCTGAAACAGGTAAGGTTCAAAAGGAAAGGCGAACAGGATGGAGGAACAGAAAAAATTACCCTTTCTTTAAAGAACAAAACTGAATTTACTGCTGGTATGATCGGCGAGGCTTCTGCTTCTTATGAAGTAATGAACCCCGAACTGCTCATCTGTACTATGGATGCCAGCGCAAAACTGGATATCGAGATCACGATCGCACGCGGACGTGGTTATGTACCCGCAGAAGAGCATAAAGAAAAAAGCTCAACTTTTGGTTATATCCCCGTTGATGCAATCTACACACCAATCAAGAACGTGAAATACACGATCGAGAATACCCGTGTGGAACAACGCACCGACTTCGAAAAACTGGTTATGGAAGTAATAACAGATGGTACAATTCACCCTGAAGAAGCCGTGAAACAAGCCAGCCGTATCCTGATCCAGCACCTGATGATCATTACAGACGAGAACATCACCTTTGATAATAAAGAAGAGAAGAAAGAAGACCTGGTAGACGAACAGACCCTGCAACTGCGCAAGGTGCTCAAAACACCACTGGAAGACCTCGACCTTTCTGTACGTGCGTTCAACTGCCTCAAAGCGGCAAAAATCAACTCCCTGAGCGAACTGGTGCAGTACGAACAGGAAGACCTGATGAAATTCAGGAACTTTGGTCAGAAATCCCTCAGCGAAATCGAACAGGTACTCAATGAAAGAGGACTTGGTTTCGGTATGGACCTGAGCAAACTTAAAATGGACGACGAATAGTCTATTCGATATTGCAGGTTGGCATGAATGCCAGCCTGCATTTTTTTTCATCAGTAGCCTGCAATTCCCTGACAACGGTGCAGGCGAATCTTAAAACATAATGTCATGCGTCACGGAAACAAAAAGAACAACCTGAGCAGAACGGCTTCTCACAGAAGGGCCCTTTTGATGAACCTCGGTTGTCAACTGATCACGCACAAGCGTATCACTACTACTCTGGCCAAAGCAAAGGCTTTGCGCACCTACATCGAACCACTGATCACCAAAACCAAGCATGCCGATGGTAAAGAAGCGATCATGCACCAGCATCGTATCGTATTCAGCTACCTGAACGACAAAAATGCGGTTAAGGAATTATTCACCATCGTTGCCCCCAAAGTGGCCGGCAGGCCGGGCGGTTATACCCGCATCATCAAACTGGGTAAACGTGTGGGCGATAATGCAGAACTGGCTATGATCGAACTGGTCGACTTTAACGATATCTATGGCAAGGGTGTAGTAACAACTGCAGCCGCAGAACCCGCCAGGAAAACGCGTCGTGCCGGTGGTGCTAAAAAGAAAGCCGCTGTTGAAGATGCAACTGTGGTTGAAGAAACCCCGGCTACAGAAGAAAAGGCTGGCGAATAAGACCATTCTTACCAACAATAGAAAGGCAGGACGAAAGTCCTGCTTTTTTTATGCGGTGAAACCCCGTATCATTCTTTGTAGAAGTTACAGTAAAGTAAATCATACGCAGCCAACGGCCCGCCAGTCAATTGCCCCGCCCGGAATCTTTCTTAACACCGATGATCTTATAATCGCTGTCGCTTATATTACTCACACCACGCAGACGAACAGGTGTTGGCTTTTTCAGCAACACAGAATCTGCAGACAGGAGCGGTGGCGTAAGTTGCGCTCCCGGCCGGTTTTGCGATGAGTCTGGTGTAGCAGGCAATACAGGCTGCCGCTGGTTACTGTTTAAGGGCACCGTATTATCCGGCAGAATGATGGAAAACTGTACAGGGCTGTCCTTTTGCAGTACCGGAGAACTGCTATTTTTAATTGTATTAGGTAATATAATGGTGTTGCTGTCACCCGGCGGTGAGTTGCTGCCCGGTGGCGCCATCTGCGTGGGAGCAGGTGCAGCAGGCACGGATGGGGCAGGGGTATCCTTACGCAGAGCCCTGTAGAAGAAAAAAATAAGTACTGCGGCTGCCACTGCTGCCAGGATGGTGATATAAGGTATGGATAAAGGTGCGGGAGCGGCAGGAAGATGGGTAGATGGCCCGGCACCAGGCTCCTCATTGCCGGAAGGCGTATCAGGATCGAGCTGTACCTCAATGGCTGCCCATATCTGGTCGGCCAGGTCAGGAATGGGCAGTTGTGCAGCCTTCTCTGCTATTGCAATCTCATATGTAGTTAATGAATTCAATACGATTGTTTACCAGATAATTTTTGTTGCAGTATTTTTCTTGCCTCGCTTAAATGCCATTTGCTGGTACCCTCACTGATGCCCAGCGTTGCGGCAATCTCTTTGTGAGCATACCCGTCAATCGCATACAGCACAAATACAGCGTGTGTGGCTGGTGGCAATTGTTTAACCAGCAGCATAATGCCTTCAGCATCCATCTTTTCAATAATACCGTTGCTGATAGAGGGCTCGGCAGCAGCTTCCAGTTCTTCGCTGCTGAACCGGCTCCGCTGTTTCACCAGGTCGAGAGCTTCATTGATGAGGATACGCTTCAGCCAGGCATAGAAACTGCCCTTAGCCGCGTCAAATTGGGTAATACTCCGGAACAACTTTACAAAAGCCCGGCTCATCATATCAGCAGCTTCCTGCTCATCACGGGCATAACGCATAGCAATGGCCATGGCAAATGCATAGTGCTGCCGGTACAATTGTTCCTGTGCCTTCCTGCTGCCTTTACAGCAATCACCGATGATGATATGAATTTCCTGTTCTGTTATAGTTGTGTTCCTTGCAGTGGTCAGTTACCATTTTACATCGTGTACACGTTTAGCAAATATGGCAGTGGCAATGGCTCCAAGCACCAGTTTTGTTTCTGCGTCAAGGTCTTTATAGAACCAGATATTATGAGCTATATTGTCTATAATTGCTGACACTCCGTCGCGGGTACGCAATTCATAACCCGCAAGCACTTCAAAAGGCATTTTGCCAATCCTGCCATTAGGCGATTCTGTTTTGTTGAGATTCAGCGGCCTGATAAAAATGCTGTCCTGCCCGTCTGTGGCAAAGCCTTCCTCATCCGGCCTGATGATGGTAAATAAGCTGTTGACTGTATCCTTTCTGCGGTCGTAGAGATTACTCATGACCAGGTTCCATTGTTTGCCGCCTGAAAGGGTATCAGTAGCAATTACGCCCGAAAAAACATATTGATACTGCTGTATGCGTTCGTAACTGTTGAAGATCCTGCTGGGGATAAGCGTTTGCTTATAGCGGATACTGCGAGTTACCTGGCTTTCCCGGGCAAATACTTCTGCCGAGCGTGTACCATCGGAAATGGTGTACCTGAATTTATCCTTCTCTTTGGCTACGATCTCATCCTTCTGAATGCCAAACTCATTAAGCACAAGATTTTCCAGGAAATAACCCTTTCCCCAGCCGGGATATTTTAGGTGCATACCCCTCCTGATCTTTGAGGTTTTAAAGTTACCGAAAGACATCACTTTTTTCCTTGCCCCCTTTACTTCCATCATCTCAGCCTGCCCGCTGAACTGTGTGGGGATAGACAATTTTACAGATGTGCCGCAGCTTACCACCAGCAGGATACCCGTGAAAGAGAGCAAATATTTCATGATCAACATTGGCATATAAGCGTTAAAACGTAGCAAAGTACTCATTTAAAATAATTTAATAATCAGTAATCGGATGGGCGGAGCCCCCTTATAATACCCCGGTGAAGCCAGGAAAGGTTGGGTACGAAAAATATTTTTTTCTTACCCAACCTTCCGGAATATCGGGTGGGTATTAGAAGTAAGGCGCGTCATGAAGAAAAAGCCACGACGCTGAAAAACGTAATCAATTAATAATAACGGATATGACACATTCATTTTTGAGAAAAAGACAGCACCTGCTGGTTATAGCAATGCTCCTCAGTACAGTAACAGCTTGTAAAAAACAAACGGAAGAAACAACCTGTACCATCAGCCAAACCTCGCTTTCAGGTACTTATAAGCTAACGGCTCTTAAGTATAAAATGACACCCACTGCTACTGAGCAGGACTATATGCAGTTCCGGGAAACCTGTGAAAAAGATGATGAAATTGAACTGAAAGCCGATGGCAGCTATACGTACAAAGATCAGGGTACAACCTGTGCTCCCAATGGAACAGACAACGGCAACTGGTCGCTTAATGGCAACACACTTACCAGCGACGGAATGATTTCGGGCACCATCAGCAATTTTGACTGCCATACACTGGTCTATTATGTATCAGGCGTATATACACCAGGCGATAAAATGATATTCACGATGGTAAAGCAGTAAAATATGCCATACCAGCCGCACCCCGGAATGGTACCAACCCGTTCCGGGGTTAATTATGTTCACAGTGAACAATTTTACCGTAACAATTGCTGTGGCTTCTTTATTTTTGCGCCGGTTTTCATCTATTCATCTTAAAATCCACATTTACAGTGCAGCAAACGGCTTATTTACTCCTTGAAGACGGTACCCTCGTACAGGGAAAGGCATTTGGCAAAAAAGGAACAGCCACCGGTGAGATCTGTTTTAATACGGGTATGACAGGCTACCAGGAGGTATTTACCGACCCCAGCTATTATGGCCAGGTGATTATCATGAACAACGTACATACGGGTAACTACGGAGTGCGCAGTACCGATGTGGAGAGCAGCAATGTAAAGGTGAAGGCCGTAATAGGGCGTAACCTCGAAGAAAAATACAGTCGTTTTATGGCTGACGACTCCTTACAATCTTACCTTGAAAAAGAAAATATTGTAGCCATCAACAACGTGGATACACGTGCGCTGGTAGAACATATCCGCGTAGCAGGAGCGATGAACTGCGTAGTATCATCCGAGATCAGCGATCCTGCCGAACTCAGGGCGATACTGGATAAAGTGCCTTCGATGGATGGCCTCGAACTGGCCTCCGCTGTAAGCACAGAAGAAGCTTATTTTGTAGGCTCGCCCGATAGCACGCTGAAGATTGCAGTACTTGATTTTGGCGTTAAAAAGAATATCCTGCATTGTCTCGCAGAAAGGGGCGCTTACCTGAAAGTACACCCCGCAAAAACAAATTTTGAAACATTGGAGTCATTTAACCCCGACGGCTATTTTATCAGTAACGGTCCCGGCGATCCTGCCCCGATGGACTATGCAGTAGCAACAATACAACGCATTCTTGACGCCAATAAACCCCTTTTTGGCATCTGTCTTGGCCACCAGTTGCTGGCGCTGGCCAATGGCATACAAACGTTTAAAATGCACCATGGGCATCGTGGCCTTAACCATCCCGTGAAGAATCTTATTACCGGCAAAAGCGAGATCACTACGCAGAACCACGGATTTGGTGTTGACCCCGGGTCGGTAAAATCGAACCCCAACGTAGAGATCACGCACGTAAACCTCAATGATAAAAGCATTGAAGGCATAAGGATAAAAAATAAAAAAGCATTCTCGGTACAGTACCACCCCGAAGCTACACCCGGTCCGCACGACAGCCGTTACCTGTTCGACGACTTCATTGCCATGCTGCAGGCCTGACCCCGCTGCAGTACGAATTGTAGTATATTTACACTGAACCATTCCCCTTACGGATATGCAGATCGCGATCATCAACGGCCCCAACCTGAACCTGCTGGGTAAGCGGGAAACGGATATCTATGGCAATGAATCATTTGACCTCTGTCTCGAAAAGCTTAAAGCAATATTCCCTGCTGTCCGGTTCAGTTACTTCCAGAGCAATATTGAAGGCGAACTGATCGGTGAGATACAGCGTGCAGGCTTCAGCATGCAGGGTATCGTGATTAACCCCGGCGGCTATACGCATACCTCAGTAGCCATTGGCGATGCCATTGCCGCCGTACCGGCGCCTGTAGTAGAAGTGCATATCAGTAATATCTCCGCACGTGAGGAATTCCGTAAACTGTCGCATATATCAGCAAAAGCCAAAGGCACCATTGCCGGGCTGGGAATGAAAGGGTATGAGCTGGCCGTGAGGTTTCTACTAGGAGATTAATAATTTGCTGAAAGCTAAATAAGGCGGGTATAGCAATAGTCTGAGTCAGACAAAAGATATTACCCTATATAACTAACATCATATAATGGAATGCTGCTATCCTGTGTAATAATATGCAGTTTATTTGTCTTGGCTTGCGATATGATAATTCTATCAAAAGGGTCACGAAGATGAAAAGGCAAACCTGTTAAGCAAACTGTATCCTGGAATGTAATGGGCAAAATCTCAAAAACACTTGAAAGGATGAGATCAGATATAGCCGAGAACCCGGTTTGCATTTCGAGCTTGCCCAAACTTAGCTTTATTGCTATTCCCCAAATGCTCTGGCTATGCTGATGTAACTAATATTATTTTCACTCTCAATAGTATTTATTGCCTCCTGTGAAAGACGGCGATCTCCCTCAATAAACCAAATGAAAGTATGCGTATCAAGCAAATTATTCATCAGTACATATAGTCGTTAAAGTCTTCTATTGGATCGTCGAATCCTGGCTTTATTTTAAATATACCTTTATCACTTCCAAACTTTGGCTTGGGAACTTGCTTGTTACCTCCTGTAGATGTTTTTACCTTTGTTAAAAAAAATCCGATAAAATCGGAAACTTCCGCTTTCATATTCTCAGAGAGAGACAATAATTTGTTATATAATAAATATAGTATCCATTATAAAAGTAATAATCAATTATAAAGATTTTATCTCAATTGGGTTATTGGCCCTTTAAGATTATGCAGCAGCATTTTACTCGGGTATATATTACCTGCGGGTACCCTTAGTCAACCTATCCTGCCAGTATAGAACGGCGCCACGGGGTTATTTTCTAACCCGGCTTCATCAGCAGTATCAGCAGAAACCACATTCATCGTTACCGGATAAAATTGAGCATTATCAACAAGATAATAATCAGTATCCCGGCAAGGGATGCAATAAACAGGTAATCAGCTATATTTTCCAGCCGGTACCCCCTGGTTGGCCTTTTAGTGCGTATAGAAAGGAAGGAACAGGTACAGGACACCACCAACATTACGGCTACCACAGAAGTAAGCTCGTCTATAATACTGGCAGCAGAATTATTGGTAACATGAAATGAAGTGATAACGATAAGGCATAGCCCCAGCAGGTTGGCCGATGTATTCAGTATGTGCGGAGAAGTGTTGTTAGACATATCAACTGCGTATTATGCTATAAAATTGCGGGTAATATTTTAAAGTCAGCAGATTTTATCCTGGCAATGTGCCGCATGTTAAAATTTGTCCTGGTATTGCCCCAGCTTATCCCAGATGGCAAAGAAGGTATCATTACCCCCTTTATCGTGAAAATTGGTATTCAGGATAAGCAAACGCCCGGTTTTTGTTTCAGGATTAAAGAACATCATGGTAGTTACACCCGGATCGCCACCCGTATGCCCGATATTACCCGCAGCACTGGAACCCATAAAAATGCCCATATTATAACTGTCGTTGTAAGGGTTCTTTTCGTTTCGCTTCTCAAAATGAGAAGCATTAAGCTGCTCCCGGAAGAGTTCCGCATAACTGGCCTTTGTAAGCAGCGTGCCCGTTCCTGCGTAACCTCTTATTAATTCCGTAAGGTATTTACCCATATCGTTGATGGAACTGATGAAGTTACCGTCGGGGTAAGTGATCAGCGAATAGTAGGGAAGTAGTGTTTGCGGGTCGCCGTAAAGCCTGCTGTAGTTTGAAAACTCAATCTGGTCAAACTTCCATCCCGAAGCCGTCATCTGCAATGGCTTAAGAATATACCGGGTAGTAAATACATCAAAGGGAATACCCGTAGCCAGTTCCACAATGTATGCAGCAAGCGTTGCACCGATATTGGTATATTCAAAGCGTTCACCCGGTTTATAATCGATAAACCCCTCTTTGCTATACCATTTGCCACCGGTACTGAGCAGGTTTTGCAGGAAGGCACTCATGGGCATCATCGAATCGGGTGCATTGAATGGCTGATCGTCGAACTGCAGCGGCAGACCGCTTAGGTCCTGCCCGGGTTTAAGTACATAACTTTTTTGCAGGTAGTAATCATTATCCATAATACCCGAGGTATGCGTGGCAAGTTGCCTGATGGTGATGGACGCGGCAGGGTAGTAAGGATTTACCACTTTAAAGGGCAGGTATTTGCTGATGTGGTCGTCCAGTTGCAGCTTACCCATTTCCTGTGCTTTGAGCAGGGCTATACCGATAAAAGTTTTGGAGATGGAACCTATGTTCTGGATGGTAGTAGTGGTATAGGCGCGTTTGGCGGCCACATCGGCATAGCCGGTACCACTTTGGTACAGCGTACCCTTTTCATTGACTATAGCCACGGCAAAGCCATTAAAGTAACCCTTTTGCTGCAACCGCTTGAGCCCGGCAGCCAGTGAATCAGCCGCCGAGCTTTTCGGAGTACTGGTAACTGCTTTAGGTGAGGTACAATGTGTAAACAGGAAGAGACCTGCACAGTAGGCAATAGATTTGATCATGCTTAATGGCTTTGCCGGTAGAACCGCCGGGCATGTCAAAAGTAACAAAAGGCGGGGAAAATTATTTCCGGCATCAGTAAAGCCATTCTGACAAGTGTTTCAGACCCTTAAAATAGTTGTAATACACCTTGTTGTTATAATAACTAATAAATACATTGGGCGATTAATGAAAGAAAAAGTTCACATTTTGTGAACTTTTAAAAATAAAATGTATTTTTGTTATGCGAGTTCATTTAATACGAAAAGAAACAATAGAGATATTTTCCAGGTATAACGCTCAAAGCAGGGCTTCTTTGATAGAATGGCTTACTAAAGTAAAGTATGCCTGTTGGAAAATCCCCGCAGACATGCAAGCCACTTTCCCAGGTGCAGACTTGCTGGGGAAGAGCTCAAACAGGGTTGTTTTTGATATCGGGGGCAATAAATACCGGATGATTTGCAAATATGCTTTTGGCGATACAAGGGTACATCTTTTCGTTTGCTGGATAGGTACTCACGCTGAGTATGATAAACTATGTGCTGAAAATGAACAGTACAGTATAAGTAATTATTAAATAATAACAGTATGACAACGCTTAAATACAAAGTCATTACCAGTAAAACCCAATACAAAGAATATACTAAGGTATTGGAGCAACTTGTTTTTTCTGGTTCAAAAGACCGTAATACGAAAGATGAGATAGCATTACTCACTTTGCTGATTGAAAAATGGGATGCAGCGCATAACACGTTTAATGAGCTCGACCCGATCCAGTTGATTCATTCCCTCATTAAAGAGCATGGCATAAAAGCAAAAGACCTTGTGGATGTCTTAGGTATCAGTAAAGGTTATGTATCCGATATTCTCAATTATAAGAAAGGGCTTTCCAAAGAAATCATAAGGAAACTTGCTGATTATTTTAAGCTTTCCCAGGAAGCGTTTAATCGTCCATATAAATTAGCCGTACCAGAAAATTCACACCTTAGGAAAGCCGGCGTAATGAATAAAAAAAGAAATTAACTGTTGTGTAATTCTCTGCTATTCACCAACAGAAAAATCCCCCGGCCGATATTTTATACCGCAAATCTTAGCCCCTCACCTGGTTGAAGGTGTACTCACTACTTAATAATAACCTGCCCTTCTTTACGTATATGATCTGTGCATCGGGGAAGGCAGTCTGTGGCAGGCGAAGGGGCACCACAAACAAAAAGAGGAACGAAACCGTTCCTCTTGTATATTATTTATGTCTTTGTCCTGCTACCCACTACTAACATCCTGCTTCTACAAAGATGCTCTGATCACGTTCAGGGCGCCACCGGCTTTAAACCACTGTATCTGCTGTTCGTTATAGGTATGGTTTACCTGTATCGTCTCACTGCTGCCATCGGCATGGTTCAGCACCAGTTGCAGGGGCTTATTCGGCTCGAAAGCGAGCAGACCTTCAATATCGATCGTATCGTCTTCCAGGATTTTGTCGTAGTCTTCCTTATTGGCAAAGGTCAGAGCCAGCATACCCTGCTTTTTCAGGTTGGTCTCGTGAATACGGGCAAAGCTCTTAACGAGTACGGCACGTACACCAAGATGGCGTGGTTCCATCGCTGCGTGTTCGCGGGATGAACCTTCTCCATAGTTTTCATCACCTACTACAATGCTTCCGATGCCAGCTGCCTTGTAGGCACGCTGTGTAGCGGGTACAGGCCCATATTCGCCGGTGAGCTGGTTCTTAACCGAGTCGGTCTTTTCGTTAAAGTAATTGAGTGCGCCGATCAGCATATTGTTGCTGATGTTATCGAGGTGACCGCGGAATTTGAGCCAGGGGCCCGCCATACTGATATGATCGGTTGTACACTTGCCTTTGGCTTTAATCAGCAGTTTAAGGCCTTTCAGATCGGTGCCTTCCCATGGCGCAAAAGGATCGAGGAGCTGAAGGCGTTTGCTGTCGGGGCTAACCGCTACTTTCACCGAACTTCCGTCGGCAGCAGGGGCCAGGTAGCCCGGATCGTCTACCGCGAAGCCTTTTTCGGGCAGTTCGTAGCCGGTAGGCGGGTCCAGCTTTACCTGTTCACCTTTATCGTTGGTAAGGGTATCTGTTAAAGGGTTGAAAGTAAGATCGCCTGCAATAGCCAGTGCAGTTACCAGCTCGGGGCTGGCTACAAATGCCATCGTATTGGGGTTGCCGTCGGCGCGTTTGGCGAAGTTGCGGTTAAAGGAGTGAACAATGGTATTCTTCTCCTGCTTTTCAGCGCCCATCCTGTCCCACATACCGATACAGGGGCCGCAGGCATTGGCAAATACCGTAGCACCTATCTGGGCGAAGATATCCAGGAAACCATCCCTTTCGATGGTATAGCGTACCTGCTCGCTACCGGGGGTAATCGTAAACTCAGCCTTTGTTTTCAGGCCTTTCTGTGCTACCTGCCTGGCGAGGCTCACCGCACGGCTGATGTCTTCGTAAGAAGAGTTGGTACAGCTTCCAATCAGTCCTACTTCTACTTTGGTAGGCCAGCCGTTTTTGGCGGCAGCTTCCTTCATCTGGCTGATAGGAGTGGCGAGGTCGGGCGTAAAGGGCCCGTTGAGGTGAGGTTCGAGGGTATCAAGGTCTATTTCTATTACTTCGTCAAAATAAGTTTTAGGATCGGCATATACTTCGGGGTCGGCCGTCAGGTGTTCCCTGATGGCATCGGCAGCTTCGGCAATATCGGCACGGCCGGTTGCTTTCAGGTAGCGGCTCATACTCTCGTCGTAGCCAAAAGTGCTGGTGGTAGCACCGATCTCGGCGCCCATATTACAAATGGTGCCTTTGCCCGTACAGCTCATGCTTGTAGCGCCTTCACCAAAATATTCCACTACTGCGCCTGTACCACCTTTTACGGTGAGGATACCGGCTACTTTAAGGATCACGTCTTTAGGAGCGGTCCAGCCATTCAGCTTACCCGTCAGCTTTACACCGATCAGTTTGGGGAATTTGAGTTCCCAGGGCAGTCCTGCCATCACGTCGCAGGCGTCTGCACCACCCACACCAATGGCGATCATACCCAGTCCACCGGCATTTACCGTATGGCTGTCGGTACCGATCATCATACCACCAGGAAATGCATAGTTTTCCAGTACTACCTGGTGAATGATGCCTGCGCCGGGTTTCCAGAACCCGATACCATATTTATTGGAAACAGAAGCGAGAAAGTCGTACACCTCGCTGCTTTCGGTTACTGCTCTTTTAAGGTCAACAGCGCTGTTGTCTTTGGCAACGATCAGGTGATCGCAGTGTACCGTACTGGGTACGGCAGCCTTGCTGCGGCCTGCCTGCATAAACTGTAAAAGAGCCATCTGGGCGGTGGCATCCTGCATGGCCACGCGGTCGGGTGCAAAATCTACATAGCTTTTTCCTCTTTCGTACGCTGCCGTGGCGTTACCCTGCCAGAGATGGGCATATAAAATTTTTTCTGTCAATGTGAGGGGACGGCCAACAGCCTTACGTGCAGCGTCTACTTTTCCGGCAAACCCGGCATAGACCTTCTGGATCATTTCAATGTCAAAAGCCATAAAGAACTACGATTTTGAATGTACTAAAATGGTGAGCAGAATGCTCTGTAACAGGCTGCAAAATTACGTTAAAAGCATAAGATAATTTTAATAGTTTTGCAGGTATATCGCAAATAATTTTATATATTAGCATATGAATCGTGTTAAACATTTCATCGAGTGGCATGTTTTCGGCGTTTGCAGTGCAATGGGAGAAAGGATGGGTGTAGCCAGTTCCACAATTCGCAAATACTTCATTTATATATCCTTCCTGACCATGGGATCGCCAGTCATCGTGTATTTGTTTTTCGCATTCTGGATGAATGTTAAAAATTACATCATAAGCGCAAGGAGAAACCCATTGCGGTACCTGTGACGATAACTTTACTTACTACTTAGGCAAACCTGACGAAAACATTTATTGAACCTTTATCTAAGCCGATTTGCTTTGTTTGCATTTGAATACAGATATTCAGATTATCAATTGCTGATTGAAGACATGGCCAGGCAGTTGCATGTTTCTCCTGTTGGCAATACACTCCATTTCCCAAAAGAAGTGGCGGATGGCTATTACCGCCTCGTTACTCTTCCAAATGGTCTGCAGGCCAACCTGATTGACTGTACTTTTAACTGCGACTGGTACCTGCACCGCCAGCGTTCTGAAGAAGAGTTCTATACCCTCCGTTTTGATGAGTTTACCCTTCCGGGTAAGCTGGTAACTTCTATCGACGGCGAAAAGCAAACTGACTCCCATACATCAAAGAGTATCATTTATCTTACTTCTTCGAGGTTCGATTTTTCCTATCTCGGATCGGCAGGTACCAAGGCCAGGGCCATCAATATATTGATCAAACCCGAATGGCTTTGTAATTTCCTCGGCATTCCCGATGTATCCTCCCTGCTCAAAAGTTACCTCGAACTGAAAGCGGAGAGTTATGTAATGGCACCGGTTGACAAGGAGTATATGACGCTGATGGATGAGATATTATACCGGGATATGGAGCTGCTTTTCTCGAATCTTTACCTGCTCAACCGTATACAGCTACTGATTGAGCGGTTTTTTAGCCGTATGCACGAACGGTTGCAGCAGCAACAACGGCCATTGCTCAGGCTCAATACCCAGGATATTAACTGTATCCTGCATGCTGAAATGGTTTTAACGGAGAATTTTACGCAAAAACCACCACCTATTGCTGCACTCGCCCGGCAGTGTATGATGAGCCCTTCAAAATTCAAAACAAATTTCAAGGTCATATTTGGCCTGCCAGTATATGCACATTACCAGCACAAGCGCCTGCAGAAGGCCCGGGACCTGCTGGTTACGGGAAAATACAATGTAGCGGAAACCGCTGCTGCGGTAGCGTATGATAACACCTCCAATTTCATAGCTGCTTACAAGAGACAATATCACGTATCTCCCGGGGCAATGCTCAGCCGGTAAATATATTTTGTTTTTCTTTAATTTGTTAGTTACTTTTATCAGGGATAATTAAGCTATGTTTCATTTCAGCCATAACCAGAATGATGAGGACAGCTTTTTTCCGCACTATGCTAAGGCACTGGGAACAACTATAACGGAAGAAGGACGCCTTGTCTTCCCTGAAAAATTTGCTACAGGTTTCGTTCAGTTTCTTCCTTTGTCCAACGGACTAAAGGCATACCTGTCGGATTACTGTTTGAACCAGGATTTTTTCCTGCAAAGGAAAGCTACGTCGCACGAGTACTATGTATTGCGCATGCACGAGATGACGCATCCCAACAACTTACCGTCGAATATTGATGCACCCAGTTGGAGCGACAGGGACCAGCCACTGGCGGCCACCTGGCTGGGTACTTCTTTATTTGATGTTACCTATATCGGAACCTGTGGCATGACCATCCGCGGCGTGGATATCATTATTACAAGAGAATGGATGGCTGCTTACCTTGGCATTAACAGTAAGGACGAAGTGCTCCAGCGCTATTTATCGATGAAAACGGGCAGTTATAACTTCGAGCCCATGGATGCAGTATACCGGGAGCTGCTGAATGCGATCATAGAAGATGAGCAGAGCGAGGCTCCGATGAAAAAAGCCATTATTGAAAACCGTATCATGGAGCTGGTGGAACGCTTTTTTATAAGGTTGTACGAACGCATGGAACAAAAGTCGGATAAAAACCTGCTCAAGCCAGATGAGATCAGGCGTATCATGGAAGCGGAGGCGCTGCTGGTAAGGGAGTTTTCTCAACCGGCGCCTACAATACCTGTACTGGCCCGCTTTGCAGCCATGAGCGAAACAAAGTTCAAAACACTGTTTAAACGTATATACGACTGCGGGCCCTATGAATATTTCCAGAAAAACCGGATGCTCCGGGCGAGATACCTTCTTATGGTTAAAAAGATATCCATTAAGGAAACCGGTATCCAATTAGGCTATAATAACCTGAGTAACTTTACCATTGCTTTTAAGAAGGCCTTTAATGTGCTGCCCAGCGAACTGCGGCATTGAGTGTGCCGTATCTTTCATTTTTTGTCTCTTTAGTGTGAAGTATCCGGCCCTGCCGGGTAAAAATTTGCTGTTGCAACATCTTTTTGGTTGCCGATGCAACCGAAATTATGTACTGCACATCTAAGAAACTGTATTCAGAAAGTAAAAGCAAAAGCTTTCACGTTCAAGGCCCGTTTTAAAGTCCCCCCTGCGAACTTTTTCAGTTTACCTCTGAAACAACAGTATAAGTGAGCAATCACTCTGGTTAACCCCTTTACCGAAAGGTAAAAAATGTCTCAGCCTGAGGCATTTTTCCTTTTTACAGGATAGCCTGTCTCAGTTTTATCAATTTTTCCAGTAAGGGTTCCAGCAAGTCCAGTTGCAGCATATTAGCGCCGTCGCTTTTGGCAACAGCGGGGTTGGGGTGTGTTTCGATAAATAAACCATCTGCACCGGTGGCAATGGCAGCTTTGGCAATGGTACCGATCAGGTGCGGGTTACCACCTGTTACGCCGCTGCCCTGGTTGGGTTGTTGCAGGCTGTGGGTACAATCCATTACAACGGGCACACCGTGGCTCTGCATAACGGGAATATTCCTGTAGTCGACCACCATATCCTGGTAGCCAAAACTGTTGCCTCTTTCGGTAAGAATAACCTGTTCGTTACCTGCATTCCTGATCTTCTGCACGGCAAATTTCATGGCTTCCCCGCTTACAAACTGTCCTTTTTTTACATTAACTACTTTACCTGTTACCGCAGCAGCCTGTAAGAGGTCGGTCTGCCGGCAGAGAAAGGCGGGAATCTGGAGTATGTCCACAAACCCCGCAGCAAGTGCCGCTTCTTCGTGTGCATGAATATCTGTAGTGGTGGGCAGCTTAAAGTGTTGCCCGGCTTTTTGTATGATTTCAAGCGCTGCTTCGTCGCCAATACCCGTAAAGGAACTGGCGCTGGTACGGTTGGCTTTGCGGTAAGATGCCTTGAATACATAAGGGATCTGCAGGTTTTTACAGATACCGGCCACGCGTTCGGCTACTTCCATGACGAGATCGTGACTTTCTACCACGCAGGGGCCTGCAATAAGGAAGAACTGATCGGGCTGGTAGGATTGCGACTTAAAAAGGGGAGTGAGAAATTGGTTCATGCCGCAAAATTACAACATCATCGGCAGTTTTCTGGCTGGGGGAAAAGCGGTAAGCTGATGGCGTGGTGAACTGGACGGTTTTTATTAGGTTTGCAGCTATAATTACGATTGCAATGGCAAAGGATAAGATACTGGTAATAGGTGCCTGCGGGCAGATTGGAGTGGAATTGACGCTGGCTTTACGCCGTATTTATGGTAATAACAACGTGGTGGCATCCGATCTGCGGGAAGAAAATGAGCTGCTGAGGGGTACCGGACCCTATGTGAGTATGGATGTTATGAACAAGGAAATGCTGCATGTACAGGTGATCCGACAGAATATTACCCAGATCTACCTGCTGGCTGCCATCTTATCTGCCACCGGTGAAAAGAACCCCAACCTGGCCTGGAGCATCAATATGCAGAGCCTGCTGAATGTACTGGATATTGCCCGGGAGGAGAAGATACAAAAAGTGTACTGGCCAAGCAGCATCGCTGTATTTGGCCCTACAAGCCCCAAGCAGAACTGCCCGCAGCAAACGATTATTGAGCCTACCACGGTATATGGTATCAGTAAATACGCCGGGGAGTTCTGGTGTAACTATTATCACCATCGTTTTGGGATAGATGTTCGCAGCCTGCGCTACCCCGGCCTCATCTCCTATAAATCGGCCCCGGGCGGAGGCACTACGGATTATGCCGTGGAGATCTTCTACGATGCTGTTTCGGATAAACATTACGATTGCTTCCTTGCTGAAGATACCTACCTGCCTATGATGTATATGCCCGACGCTATCCGGGCTACCATCGAGCTGATGGAAGCGCCGGCTGACCGTATTTCGGTCCGTACTTCTTATAATCTTTCAGGAATGAGCTTCTCGCCTGAAGAAATCGCTGCTGAAATAAGCAAGCATATACCTGATTTTACGATCAGCTATGCACCTGACTACCGCCTGGCCATTGCACAGAGCTGGCCACAGAGCATTGATGATTCTGTGGCGCGGCACGACTGGAACTGGAAAGAGGAGTTTTATCTTTCTACGATGACTGCTGATATGCTGGGTCATATTGCCAATAAACAGGCCTAAAAGACAGGCAGGCCTAAAAATAGACAGGGTTAGAATATCCCCAACTGGTGTTTTCCTTCATAATTGACGGGCATGCTCATAAAAACGTTAGCCTTGCCTACTTTCACCCTGCCCGTTACTTTCACGGTTACTTCATTACTGAAAAAGGTATTTAGTGCATTTTTAAAGATGTGCTTCATATCCACCTCCACTTTTACCGGCAGGAAAAACTCGCTTCTTTTCGGTATGGTTACCAGGTAATCCTGGCTGGTATGCCCAAGAAAGGTGCTGTCGATAAAAATGTCCAGCTCAGTCTTTTTTAACTGCAGGCCAAAATTATTCGGGTTGTAATAGACCAAGTCCATTTTTATGGATGAACTGGAAAACCCCAGTTGCTCTACCCCAAAATTTTTGAAGTCGCGGTATTCCAGCGCCTTGGGAGCACTACAGGATAACAGGGTGACCAGGAGGGCCGGTATGAGGAAAATGGGGTAAAAGCGGCTCATTTTCATGCGCTGAATTTTTGGGTAAAAATAGGCAAACCCCCGGGTTCTGGCTGGAATAAATGCGAGGATATCGTTAAGCAAATTATAAATTCTTTCTCTTTGATCCTCCGGGAAACCGAAAAGCACCCTTGTCCTGAAATGTCTGTTCCATCCCTGTGGCCAAAATATACCCGGGAATCCTGTTACCGGGAAGCCAGCCATTTTACATACGTCATTTATACTATCCTTAAAATTGCTCTTCCTCCGGGGTTGGTAAAGAGGTAATACTGCCATGTTGGCACAGCCTTCTTTTGCCCAGGCCTTTCAAAAGGCGAGGAGAGGAGTTTGCTATAAATCCTGCTCTTACCAGTGAAAAATTACTGGCAGGAGCCAAGAGAAGGCCCTAAAACTGGGCTAAGGGTTTTAGCATTGAGGTTTTGGGGCAGGGTCTTAAGCCCGTTTTTATTGTACCAATTTTATTGGGTAAATTATTTTATATTAAATTATTGGTTTAAAATTATTTAATACATTAATACTATATTTTTTATACTATAAAAATGATTGTGTATTTACTGGTTTTATCAACTGTGGAACATGAGTAGCAGTTACAGTTGAATTATTTATATTTTGTAAAATAAATTATTGATTATTAATTATTTAAAAGGTTTATATATAATAAATAGTTGTATGAAAGTTAAAATATAAAATTATATGATGTGTGAACAGTCAAATTTCGCGAATCCGGGGTTCCTGTGTCTGATTTTATATGAAATTTAATTTGAGGTAAACAGGGATCTTAAAAGGATTACTACCTGGGTTATAATTGTTACTGCAATAATGGCAGGAACTATTAAATGAATGGTGAGTGGTGTACCGGGTTTCTTTTGGGTAATGTCAAGGTGGTTTCAGGGCAGGTTACCGAAGGGCCTATATAACAGCACTAAAACGTGATGGCTTAATTTGTCATGCCGGGAGCATCCCGGCCGGAGTTTTGCAACTGTGTAAATTTTTATGGTGCTGGTATGTAAATGCCGGGGTGGGGGTAGTGCCGGGGTACCAGGTGCGGGTACCCGATCGGGCGGGGTACCCGGGAGCACTGTGGAGCTGATACTGCTTATACCGTTGCAGGGGATATTATATATAATATACTGTATATATAGTAAGGGATCAATGCCCGGGCGGCCCCTGGCAGGAGCTGACACATGGCTGCTTTTCAATGGCAGAGCAGCTTATATCGTATTAGTATGATGATGGTTTCCCTGCTTTTCTTAATAGAAATACTTAGTATGGCGACGTAGAAACACGTAATTGGGGCCTGAAAAAGGGGCTTTCCGGGTGAAAAGGGTATGGTATTTTCCGCAAGTGGCAGGCTCATTTTGCGAAAAAACGCGCTTTTTGTATCGTAAAGGCCTTTTTTCCTAAAAAAAATATTAAAATTTTTACCCGTTTTTATTGAAAAAAATCTTAATGATTTACTTTTATCTTAGATATTATCTAATGAAAAGCGATTTTACGCGAACATGCCCGTGAAAAGCAGTAAATTTACGGTTGAGGGTATTTGCTATATTCAAAACTGTTACTATGTTTGTCATGAATTATGGATGTGATCATTACCTCGAAACATCCACTATTCAAAATCCTAAAATCCAGCGTCCGGTGACAGACCAAAACTCTAAACAGGTAAATACCTCTTACCGTTTCGAGATTCAAAACACAAGAAAGAAAATGAAACAATTAGCTTATATCAAAGCATTCTGCTTAATTACCATTCTCTCCCTTACATTTTATAAAGGTTCTTCCCAATCTATTGTAGCAATCAGTAATGTTGCTGCTGCCAAACCTGTTATAGCAGGCGCCCAGTTAGAGGCTGCAATGCTTAGCAATAAGGTAGTACAAATTAACTGGAAGGCCGGGGTTGCCGTCGAAAATGCTGATGTTGAAATTGAGCGCAGTACCGACCTGGTTAACTTCAAGACTATATGCTACATTATGGCTTCTGAAAACCCGGATTTTATCCCTAACTCTCCCGGTTTTAAAGACAAAACTGCTGCATTGACAGGAAGTAATACACTGTATTACAGGCTGAAGCAGTCTGATCGTGATGGAAAAGTTACTTATAGTGACATCATCACCGTAAAAATCAAATAGACGTTTTCCTGGCGGACGATCCATAAACTTATTATCATCAGGCAAAAGGTGTATCTGGAAGCTGCCTGGTAAAAAAAGGCAGCTTCCCTTACCCTAAAATCCCATTTCTATCGAATTCCCACAGTAATCCTTTATTCATTGCAAACCACTGCATCAAAACGAATTCAGTATTAACCAAGCAATGTATAATGAAAAAGATTTTTTACCTGGGACTTTTTTTCGGAATGATTTACCTGCCGGGGATGGCACAGACCGCAAAAGAAACGAGCAATATTCACATTACAAATTTTACCGTTTATGCTAAAGAGGCTAAACTCATCATTGACTGGGCTGTTGAACCACTTTCTGAGACCAATTACTTCGAAGTACAACGGAGCTCAGACGGAGTCCAGTTCACCACGGTGGCCCTCGTACTGGGCCCTGATCCCCGCCAGAGCGGAGAACGGTTTCAATACGTGGAAAAAATAAAGGATAATAAAATCATGAGTGCATATTACCGGTTGCGTCATGTATCTGCAGATGGAAAGGAACTGTTGAGTAAGCCGGTACAACCCGTAAAATAATAAAACCCTGAAACGTTTTCTGCTGTCTGCCCAAAGGATAGCAACCAACCGGAGGTTGGCAAGTCCAACCAGAGGTTGGCAAGTCCAACCAGAGGTTGGCAAGTTTCAAGGCCTGATTAAGATGTTTTCTTTGGGGGTTACAGAGCCTGGTTCAAAAAAATTAGGTTCTAATAACAATCGTCCCGATTTCTATCGGGACTTTTTCTATTTATGGTGGTTGGTGGGGGGCTATAATAATGCCACCCCTGGCGGGGTTGAAGACTGTTTGCGATGGTTATTGGCTTTTCCTATAATAATGTCACCCCTGACGGGGTTTTGTGCGCCTGTATCGTTTCGTTTTATAAACGATGTCACCCCTGGCGGGGTTGGTGATTGTGTACGATGGTGATCTGCTGTTTCTATAATAATGCCACCCCTGGCGGGGTTGATGATTGCGTGTGATGGTTATTGGCTGGTTCTATAATAATGTCACCCATGGCGGGGTTGATGATTGTGTGCGATGTTGGGGAGGCGATAAGAAGCAGTGGTTACCGGTACTCTCCAAATACGGCGCGAAGTGTGTCGGCTATTTCGCCGAGGGTACAGTAGTTTTCTACGGCCTCCAGCACTGACGGCATCAGGTTGCTGCCATCGTTGGCAGCGGTGGTAATAGCCGCGAGACAACGGTTTACCGCGGCGGCGTCTCTTTTCTCCCGTAATGCCCTGAGCTTTTCTGTCTGAATATTGCGGATACTGTCGTCTACCCTGAATACAGGGGTATTGTTTTCTTCTGTAACCTGGAAGGTATTTACACCAACAATAGGTTTGGCGCCGCTTTCTATCTGGTGCTGGTATTCATAGGCACTGCGTGCAATTTCATCCTGTATAAACCCGGCTTCGATGGCGCTTACACTGCCGCCCATTGCATCAATCTTCTCAATGAGCTGCAAGGCTGCGGTTTCAGTGGCGTTGGTCAGGTTTTCTACAAAATAGCTGCCTGCAAGCGGGTCTACCGTATCCGGCGCACCGCTCTCAAAAGCTACGATCTGCTGTGTTCGCAGGGCGATACGGGCGGCAGCCTCGGTGGGCAGGCTGAGGGCTTCGTCGTACCCATTTGTGTGCAGGCTCTGGGTACCGCCAAGTACTGCTGCCAGGGTCTGGATGGTTACCCGGCTTATATTGTTAAGTGGCTGTTGTGCGGTGAGGGTACTGCCGCCGGTTTGTGTATGAAAGCGCAGCATCATGGCCCGCTCGTCGGTAGCGCCGAGGTCTTTCATGATCTTGGCCCACATACGCCGGGCTGCCCTGAACTTGGCTACTTCTGCAAACAGGTTGTTGTGGGCGTTGAAGAAGAAGGAGAGGCGTTTGCCAAAAACATTGATATCGAGTCCTTTTTCGAGCGCTGCCTTTACATAGGCTTTGCCATTGGCGAGGGTAAAAGCGATTTCCTGTACGGCTGTACTTCCTGCTTCGCGGATATGGTAGCCTGAAATGGAAATGGTATTCCACCTGGGCACTTCTTTGCTGCACCACTCAAATATATCGGTAATGATGCGCATGGAAGGCTTGGGGGGATAGATATAGGTACCCCTTGCGGCATACTCTTTTAATATGTCATTCTGTATGGTGCCACTGATCTTTTTCAGGTCGGCGCCCTGCTTTTTGGCGAGGGCCACGTATAGTGCCAGCAGTATGAAGCCGGTGGCGTTGATGGTCATGGATGTGCTTACCGATTCAAGCTGTATGCCCCGGAAAAGGATCTCCATATCTTCCAGCGAATCGATGGCTACCCCCACTTTACCTACTTCACCTTCGGAGAGGGGGTGGTCGCTGTCGTACCCGATCTGTGTAGGCAGGTCGAAGGCAACGCTTAAGCCCATTACGCCCTGCCCGAGCAGGTAATGATAGCGCTGGTTACTTTCTTCTGCCGTGCTGAAACCTGCATATTGCCTCATTGTCCAGAGCTTACCTCTGTACATATCGGGCTGTACGCCACGGGTAAAAGGAAATACTCCCGGATCTTCTACGGGTGGGGGGGCGGGATCGGCGGAAGAGTAAAGGGTTTTGATCTCAATACCGCTATCGGTTAGTTTCTTTTCCTTTTCGTTATTCATATAGCTGTTGGTTCTCGTGTGCGTGATGAATTACATGATCTTTTGTGCCTCAAAGCGGAGTGCTTCAAGGACGATGCTGTACAGATCTGCCTTTTCATTTACAGACAGCAGTTCTAGTACAGCCTTGCTGAGGTCTATGCCTGCTGCGCCGGGTTGCAGCGAAGCGGTCAGTTGGTTGATGATATAGACATTCTGTTCTTTGAGGTTGCTGATGGCCCGCCACAGCTCACTGCTTACATATACCTGCTGGCTGATATTATATTCATACTCGGCGTGCAGGGTTTCAAGAAAAGTACCGTGGAGTTGTGCTGCACTGAGCCCGGCGGGGGATATCCTGGCCACAAGGTTGCGCAGCCCGCAGCGCTCGATAAGGAGGGTCAGGCGTTCGTAAGCCTGCAGGCGGAGCTTAAGGGTTTCGTTGTTGATGCCTGCCCGGGTACGGAATTCCGTTTTCATTGCGCGGAACTCTGTGGCTACCCAGGCAAGAAGGCCCGCGAGCAGTACAAAGCCTGATACCAGTATAATCTCACCTGTTGTCATGTATATGTATTTACAGCGCAAATGTAAGATAAAGGCACGGGGAATATTTCCTGTTCTCGAAAGATGGGGAATGGGTATACGCGGAAAAAGTGTTTAATTTTGCAGAAATGTTTTTATTATGGACGCTGTAATATCCACACCTGTAAGTTTTACTCCTTCTGCTGTTGAAGAGATCAAAAGGTTGATGGCGGAGGAAGGCTTTGACCGTAATAAACGCCTGCGTGTGGGTGTAAAGGGCGGAGGTTGCAGCGGCATGACCTATGTGCTCAACTTCGATCTTATTAAGGACCAGGATGAAACTTTCGAAATTGATGGCATTTCCTGCATCATGGAAAAGTCTCATGGTATCTATCTCATGGGTATGGAAGTAAACTGGGAGGGCGGGCTCAACAGCCGTGGTTTTACCTTTAATAATCCCAATGCAAGCAGTACCTGCGGCTGCGGTACCAGTTTCTCTGTATAATATTGTATATGGCTGTTATGACTGTAATTGGAACATAACAGTGTTATGCCTGCTTATAACACGGGCTGTAGTGTGCCCTGCTTAACATTTATAAACTTTCCGGGATCATAAATATGGCATAACTTTATGTTGTAAATGAAGAAAGGGCTCACGATAATACTGGCGTTGATCTACCTGGTGTCTACTTCAGGTGTGGCCGTCGAAACCCATTACTGTATGGGCAGGGCCGTGAGTACCAGTTTCTATGTGCAGCAACCTGTTGAAGCGCTTCCTTCCGGCATGTGCGGTAAAGCCAAAAAGGCAAAACGCAAATGCTGTCACAACGACCTCCAGTTTTTCAAGACCGGCGAAGAGCATAAAAGTCCCAACCAGGCAGTACAAGCATTTAAGATTACGGCCGAACCGGCATTATTGCCTGTTCGGGTATGTGTACCGCCTGTTATCGCTCTTGTACGTGACGTACCTGCGATGGCTTTACATGCTCCACCAGATCGGGGTGGACCTTCCCTTTGTATAAAGAATTGTGTTTTCAGAATATGATACCCCTGTATTGACAGGGCACTTTGTTGTGCCTGTACGGTTAATAATCAGGTTAAATTATAAAACACATTTACATGAAAAAGTTCATTTTCTTAATATTCCTGTGCGGGACACTGGGTGCACGGGCCGAAGTAAAAAAAGTAATCATACAGGCTGGCGGGCTTACGTGCAGCATGTGCAACAATGCGATCAACAAGGCATTGCGTACATTATCTTTTGTTGATAATGTTGACTCCGACATCAAAAATTCCTCTTTTACGGTTACATTTAAACAGGGTGCTGGTGTAGATTTTGACGCTATGAAGAAGAAGGTGGAGGACGCCGGTTTCTTTGTAACAAAATTCTCTGCGCTTATGCATTTTTCCAGCCAGGCGGTGGAGAATGATCACCATGTAATGGTGGATGGCCGGGTATTTCACTTTCTGAATATTAAAAACCAGGTGCTTGATGGTGACAGGATGATCCAGTTGCTGGACCAGGGTTTTGTACTTGCCAAAGTGTACAAAAAGAATAATGCTTATACCCGTACGGATTGTTACAAAACGGGTTTTGCCGGCAGCGGGATGGAAAACGAAGGTATCGCCAAGGGTACAAGGATCTTTCACGTAACTATTTAATTAATTGCTTTACCGGGTGGGAACACCGGGTATGGCTTACTTATTCATTATGAAACTGATCATAACGGTGTTGTTGTGCCTGGCAGGAGCGGGTGTACGGGCACAGGAATTATATGTTTCTACCGAACCGGCAAGCAATATGCCCAAGAACAGCATTGCGGTGCGGCTGGGAAACAAGGTGATGAATATGGAGAAGGGATCTGCCTGGCGCTACCGGGCTGAGCCTGAGATCAGGGTGGGGCTGTCTAAAAAGCTGATGGTGGAGCTGAAGGGCTATATCGGTACGGTTTATACTGGTGACCTGCGTGTTGAAGGAGGGAGCCTGTACACGAAGTACCGCTTTTATTCGACAGACGATATCCACAGTCATTTCAGGATGGCTGCTTTTGGTAAGATCAGCCTGATCGACAATCCGGCGAGTTACCTTACTCCGTATACTTATTATATTGATCATAACAATGGCCAGCCGCCGGTGGCGCATATTGGCCACAGCAGTCATATATCGGGTGATTATGATCTTGACGGTAACCATTCGGGGGTGGAACTGGGGATAATAGCCACGCAGCTTAAGAACAAAGTAGCTGTATCGGCCACCCTCTCGGCTACACAACTGATGGACAATATCAACAGCAGCCGCCCGGCCGGGCAACCGGAATGGGGGGTTAATTACAGCCTGGCTGCGGGGAGACTGATGCTGCCTAAAACGTATACCAGTTATAAGCAGACCAATCTTAACGCTTACGTGGAGTTGCTGGGTACTGTGCTTGGGCAGGGGAAGGGCCATTATGCGGACCTGGCCCCGGCGGTACAGTTTATTTTTAACAGTGTGGCTAAGCTGGATATTGGAGCAAGGTTCTATATTTGGGGCAACGTTCGCCGTATGAGCACACAGGGTTACCTGGTACGTATGGAGTATAATTTTCTGAACGCAATAAAATCGAGAAAAAAATGAAGAAAGCAGGATGGTTGTCAGCGCTGATGCTGTCTTTTACCCTGGTTGCCAGTGCGCAACTCCAAACCGGGCAGGAAGCGCCGGAAATATCTCTCCCGAATGCCAGCGGGCAGGTGGTAAAGTTGTCGTCTTTTAAAGGCAAGGTGGTGCTGGTTGATTTCTGGGCCAGTTGGTGCTATCCCTGCCGGGTGAGCATACCCACGGTAAATAAGCTGTACAGCAAGTATAAGGATAAGGGTTTTGAAGTGTTGGGTGTATCTATTGACAGTAAAAAGGCGGAATGGCTTAAGGCGGTTAAGGCGCTCAGGATCAAATATACACAGATCAATGACCCGGGGGGATGGAGTTCTGGTGTGGCGAGCACGTATGGGGTAGAAGCTATTCCTGCTACTTTCCTGGTAGACAAAACGGGGAAGATCGTTGCAATAGATGCCGAAGGGAGTGACCTGGAAACAAAGATACAGGAATTGCTCAGCGCTAATTGATTGATACTGGCCGCATGTTCGCCATATAATGTGATGGAACGGCTTTTAATTTAAAAAATAACCCATCTGGTCGTTAACGTTGCCGGATGGGTTTTTTTATTGGCTGCTGCCGGGGCGGCGAAGATTATCCTTTTTCATCATCGACACTTATTTTACCAACGAGGGCGTCGAGGTGTTTCTCTTTAAAATAGGTCTTACATATTCCGCTGGCCTGGGCGAGTAACTCATCGATCGGTAATTGTTTTTTACCGAGCAGGCTATAGGCTTTTTTAGTGGCATCTTCTTCTGTTAATTGCTGTGTATGTTCGAGGGCTTCTTTGAGTGCAAGTACTTTCAGGCCACTGTCTTTCAGACGTCCAAGTTCAGCGATCATCCAGCTCAGTGCATAAAAGCGCTGGCGGTCCAGGAAGAGTATTGCGTGCAGGTCGGCCTTAGGCGGCAGGGTATTGAATGGCGATGTGGTGATGGCTTTGGTGATGTATTTCTGTAAACTGTGCGGCGTGTTCCTGGCGGCGGGGGAGAGCTGTATTGCTCCCTGCAATGCCTGCGGGTAAATGCTGAGCCAGCGCAACTTACGCCGGAGTTCGTGCAGGTCGGTTTCTACATTATCAAAAGTGCTCCCTGTTTCCTGTATGAACTGTTTTATACTTACTACGGCATGAACATAATATTCGTGTATGGCCTTTATTTCGGTGGCAGGCCCGAGCCATGACGCATCGGCCAGCTTATCTTTAACTTTTGTAATACGCCGGTTGCGGGACCCGATCCATTCTTTATCGACGAGGTATGTATGCAGGGTTTCTGTATAATACTGCCGCTGCGATTTGAGGTAGTTTACTATTGTTGCGGGGATCTTCGGATTCTTTGTAAACTCCTGGGCGAATGCGTCGTAATAATCGATCGTACCCAGGAGGTCTTCAACTTTTTTAAAAAGTTCCTTGAGCTTGGTAAACCGTTTCCGATTATGCAATTCTGCATAGAGTTTACAAAGGCCTTCCAGCATAAAAAAGGGGGTACGAACATTATTCTTATATAACCATCCAGCGGGATTTTTTTGCCGCGCTGCAGACTGCAGCATTGCAGCAACTTTATCGAGAAAAAAATAGAATCGTTCGGGACCTTTAAAAGCGTTGCCGGGTATACGGGATGCAATACGTTGCTGCTTCATAAAATAAAACTTACATTTACGGAATCATTTACCAAAAGTGTTGATATGCAACAAATCTACAAAAAACTGCTGCTGTTAGGTAGTTTTCTTTTACTCCTGCTGATCTCCCTGCATGCGCAAACGGTTACCCGTGAACTTGCCATGCAATGGGTACAGGGTGCTGCCGATGAACTTAACCTCAGCGAGACTGATCGGGCCAATTTAATGGTCAGCGATGCTTATACTGATGCCGGAACGGGCATTTCCTATGTTTATATTCAGCAACGGTACAACGGGATAAAGGTGTACAATGCTGTGAATTCACTGGCTTTCCGTAATGGTAAGCTGCTTTCGCAAACGAATCGTTTTGCTCCCAAGATAGAGGTGAATGCGGTCAATGCGGTTGCCAGCCTTACGCCACAGCAGGCAGTGAATCTTGCTGCTCTTGCCATACAGGCAAACGTACCGGTTAGCCTTACTGTTCAGCAGGACAACCTGCTGACTGCCAATACAATTATATTCAGTACGGGTGGTATTGCCCGCCGGGAGATCACTGTGGAGAAATACTGGGTGAAGAGAGATAACAGTGATGTACTTGACCTGGCGTGGAATGTAAATATTGATAAGCTTGGTTCGAGTGACTGGTGGAATGTGCGTATTGGTGCGCATGATGGTACTGTACTGGATAAGGATAACTGGACGGTTACCTGTAACTGGGATAAGCCGGGTACAGCCCCCTGTAAGGGGCATGACCATTTACCGGCACCGGCGCCACAGGGAAAAGACCTGTTGCTGCCGCCATCGCCTCCAACGGTTACTTCGGCGAGCTATACTGTATTGCCTTACCCCATTGAAAGCCCTATTCATGGCAGCCATGCCGTAGAGAATAATCCATGGCTTAAAGCGGGTGCGGGCAGTACTGCCACTACTAATGGCTGGCATTATGACGGCACAGTGAATTATAATATTACACGCGGCAATAATGTGTTTGCAGCGCTGGATACAGCGGCTTCGAATACTGCGCAGGGGAGCGATACTTCTTCGACAGCAGCCCCGGCACTTACGTTTGCTGTTGCGCCTGACCTGGCACAGGGCCCCAAGATCAGCGGGAACAGGCGGGCGGCACTGACGAACCTTTTCTACTGGAATAATATCGTGCATGATCTTACCTATAAGTATGGATTTACGGAGGGTGCGGGTAATTTCCAGGCTGATAATCTTTCGCGCGGAGGTCTGGGAAATGATTTTGTGCGAGCAGATGCGCAGGATGGTACGGGTTTGAATAATGCTAATTTTGGTACACCTGTTGATGGTACATCGGGCAGGATGCAGATGTTTTTGTTTAACTATACAACTCCCAACCGTGATGGTGACTTTGACAATGGGGTAATCGTTCATGAATACGGGCATGGTATCAGTAACCGTTTTACGGGCGGGCCTGCAAACAGCAGTTGCCTTAACAATGCTGAGCAGGCCGGGGAAGGCTGGAGCGATTATTTAGGATTAATGCTTACCACGGACTGGTCTACAGCGGTGATGGCTGACAGTATAAAGTCGAGGCCGATGGGTACCTACGTGATCGGTCAGCCTGTTACTGGTGCCGGTATACGCAGGAACCCTTACAATTATAATAAAACAATCAATCCCATCACTTATGCCAACATGGCGGCTTCGGGTGAGTCGCATAATATCGGTGAGATATGGTGCAGTGCGCTCTGGGATATGACCTGGAATTTATGTGCGATGCAGGGTATCAGTCCGAATCTTTTTGATACTTCAGCTACAGGAGGTAATATTGTTGCGCTTCGCCTTGTGATGGAAGGGATGAGGCTGCAACCCTGTTCGCCGGGCTTTCTTGATTCGCGTAATGCGATCCTCAAGGCTGACTCTATCCTCTATGGCTATGCGCACCGCTGCCAGATATACAAAGCCTTTGCGCGGCGTGGTATGGGTGTTAACGCTGTACAGGGCAGCAGCAACAGTACGAGCGACCAGGTGGCTAACTTTGATACGCTGAAGCCCATTTCTGTAACGAAGATTGCCAGTCAACCATCTGTTACGCAGAATGGTGCGGTAACTTTTACCCTTAAGACGGAATGTTTCTGCGGTGCACCGGTAGCTAACTATTCTGTATCTGATTCCCTGGCGGCTGGTCTGCAATATGTAAGCAGCAGCGGCGGTACGCTTACCGGCGGCAACGTGGTCACTTTCGGTGGTATTAACTTTACGGCAAATGGCCAGAGTGTAACGCATACTGTTGTGGCGAATGTGACAGAGCCGGGTTGCAACCCGGATTCGCTGATCAAAGACAACCGCGAAACCATGCTTGCTGGCGGGCTTGCTTCATCGTCGGGCTCTGCTTCGCCTCAATGGGGTAACTCCGCCACAAGGTCGAAAAGTGCTCCGACTTCCTGGTTTGTAAAGGATACATCTGTAGTAAGGGATACTTATCTTACTTCGGACCAGTTGCTGGTTGGCAGCAAGGCTGAGTTGTCTTTCTGGCATTATCATTCTATTGAAAGTGGATTTGATGGTGGTGTGGTTGAGATCTCTACTAATAACGGTGGTAACTGGGCTGACCTTGGCCCGAGTTTTACCAGCAACGGATATACGGGTACCATCAGTACTTCTTATGGCTCACCGATAGGTGGGCGGTCTGCCTTTACGGGTTCGTCGGGAGGTGTGTTTAAGCAATCGAAAGCAGACCTGGCCAGTTATGCGGGACAAACTATCCGTATCCGTTTCAGGATGGCTACGGACAACAGTACCAGTGGTGAAGGCTGGTATATTGATGATATCGTTCTGCAAAGCGGTGGTTGCGGGGTAACTAATAAGGCTATACTGCGTAACGGGCTGCTGCAACGTGTAGACAGCGGTATTGTGTATGTGGCTTCAAAGCCGATAGTTGTAGTACCCTTAACGCTGCTTTCCTTTGCTGTGAGCAAGGTAAACGGTGGTGTAGGGCTGAACTGGGTAACTACGAATGAAATGAATACTGATCGTTTTGAAATATACAAAAGTACGGATGGACTGCAATGGCAATTACTGGGTACAGTAGCGGCGGCCGGTAATACCAGCCTTGAGCGCCAGTACACTGCACAGGATTCCAAACCTGCTGAGGGGCTTAACTACTACCGCATTAAAATGATAGACCGTGACGGCCGCTTTACGTTTTCTGCGGTGCGTACGGTAAAATACGACGGTGGTAAGCTGCTGCTTTCTGTTCAGCCCAACCCGGCTGACCATGCAGTTACTGTAAGCCTGAACACAGCCAACAGCAAAGGCACCATCTGGCTTAACGATGCTGCCGGCCGAAGGATATGGAGCATGCAGTTGAGTGGTACACAGGGCAGCGTATATACTATACCTACAGCGACATTGCATGCTGGTGTGTATGGTGTGGGCTTTGAAAATGGCGATGGTAAGCAGGTGGTAAAACTGGTGGTTAAGCACTAATTTACCGGGCTGCAAGCTCAACTAATGTAAGCTTTCTATAGTAAGCACAATATGAAAAGAGCCGGCATTGCCGGCTCTTTTCATATTTACCTTTTATTTTTTTACCGGGGATGGTAGATGCGTTCGGCGCTTTTATATACGGTGTCTTTGCTGAGGGACATTTTTTTTAACTGCTGTGCTGTAAACATTTCCATCTGGTCGTTGTAATGCTGGTTGCCGGGTTTGCCGGAGGCTCCGAAGCAATTGATGCTTTCTATCCGGGGGCCATCTTTGGTAAAGCGTACCAGTTCTATATAAGACTCACCCTGCCGACCCTTGATACGTCCTTCTTTATACGGTTCGCTTTCCATGCTTGCAATCACATCGGGCAGCCCGGGTAATGGTATTGTTTTATCGCCCCTTACCAGCAACTGGTAGTTGCCGAGTGTAACCTGTGTTGTACCGAAATGCTTAATGCAATACTCCTTCAGGTGTGTACAAGCTGTAACGCACTGGGCTGTGGTAAGCTGCCTTATACCGGCCCATGCTGCCTGTGCCTGCTGTACGATATAATAATAAAGGATGCCAAAATAAGCTGCCCCGCGGCTGTTGGTTTCTGCCTTACGATCCCATTGCTGCAGGGTGGTAAGGATGTCGCTGATGGCGGGGTAGCGTGCGGGATCCATGATAAAGAGGCTGTCTGTTTTGATGGGATAATGGAGCTGTGCCGGTAACTGCCTGTCGAACTTGATGCGTTTAAAATCGTTGTAACTTATTTTGCTGTATGGTGCGATGAGCTCCATAAAACGTATGCTCCTGTTATTTTCGTGTGTTTCGTAGCCCATAGCAGGGTCGTACTGCCCGTTACGGATATTATCCTGTGGTGCAGTGGCATTGAAGGGAGAGTGATTACTGTTAAAAAGATAGCCTGAGGGTGGGTTGAGTACCTGTGGGAGTTCACTCAGGGGGTGAAACTGTGTCCATAGTGTGGCAGAAGTATCACCCCGGACGGTGCCTCGCCAGGCATAGTTTTTATTGCGGAGGGGCATCTTACCATTACTCAGGTAATAGATCGTATCGAAGCGGTCGGCATATACTACGTTATACCCTGGTATGGCTTCCATTTGCAGGGCCTGCTGAAATTGAGTAAAGTTCTTTGCTTTGTTCATACGATACCATTCTTCAAGGGCAGCGATGCTGAAAAAGGAGGTGGAGCGGATGGCAAAGGAGCCGTTTTTGGCAAGCAGGGCAGGGCCATATTTGCAGTAGTAGACCTTACGTTTTACAGCAATGGGAATACCGGCGATCTTTACCCGCAGCCTTACTGTTTTTTCTTCAAGTGTTTCCCATTTGCCATCGAAACGATATTGTTTTTTATTGTCGGGATTGATAAGGAGCTGAAAGATATCGAGCTTATCGGGGGCGTTAACTGTATGCCCCCAGCCAAGGTATTCGTTACAGCCTACGAGGATGGAGGGGGCGCCGGGAAAGAGTGCGCCTATAATATTCCAGCCCTGGTCGCTGTGGAGGTGGGCTTCGTACCAGCTTACGGGTCCGTTCAGCGGCTGGTGTGAGTTGATGTTGAGAAAGACGCTGCCATCGTCGGTCTTATGCGAGTTAAATGCATAGGCGTTGGACCCACCCGGCCGGAGGAAGCTTACTTCCGGGGCATTTCCGCCCATGATCTGCCGGATAGCTGCGTCGCCACCGCAGGAAACGAATAACTGCAGCATTGAATAGGTGAGTACCTGCCGGGGGGTAACGGGGAAAAGTTTTTTGATAAGGACTTCGCGGGGGTGTGCCCGGGCATAACTGTTCAGTCCATCGCAGTATCCCTGAAGAACTTCTTTGAAAGCAGGCGAAATGCCTGTGGCATAGTTTTCATTGACGATCTCTTCTGCACGGATAAAGTGCACTACAAAATCTACTGCTGCTCCCTTCTTACCGGAGTAAAGACCGAGCATTTTCTTTCCGGCAAGATATGCTTGTTGTATGGTACTGAAATCGTCTTCGGCATTGGCCCATGCGAGGCCGTAAGCTACGCCCGCATCGGTGGGGGCGAAGATGTGCGGAACACCAAAACTGTCTCTTACGATCTCGATTTTTGATATGTCTGCAGGGGGCTGTGCGTGCGTGTGCAGGATACAGAGGAGCAGGAAAGGCAAGGCGATCTTATACATACAGGGAAGTTATGCCTGTAAAGATAAGCGCTAAGGCTTCGAAAAAACCAGGCTTACGGAGTTGATGCAATAGCGCAGGCCGGTGGGTTGTGGGCCATCTGTAAATACATGGCCAAGGTGTGCGCCGCAACGGCTGCAGTTTACTTCATCTCTTACCATGCCATAGCTTTCGTCTTTGGCGGTTTCTATATTCTTTGCTGTGATGGGTTTGTAGAAGCTGGGCCAGCCGGTACCGCTCTCAAACTTATGTGCTGAGCTGAACAGCACCTGGTTGCAGCAGACACATTTATAAACGCCTTTCGAGTGATTGTTCCAGTATTTGCCTGTATAGGGTTTTTCTGTTCCTTTCTGGCGTGTAACGATATATTGCCCGGCTGTGAGCTGTTTTTTCCATTCGGCTTCTGTTTTAACAACAGGATATTTCTTTTCCTGTGCTGCAGTGGTCAGGGCTGTGAGTGCGAATATTATGATGGACAGAACTTTTTTCATACCTCTTTGTTTATTTTATGTAAATACGAGAGGAGGGGATTGGGGGTTTTCGGGCACAAAAGCTTTTAACAAAATGAGCTTTCGCGTGTGTTCATTATTATTTTTGTATAAATAATCATCAATGGGTATTATAAAGCAGGTAGCGGAATATCTTTATATCCGGAAGAGAGACCCGGATGCCAAAGTAACACAATGGATGAAATACATGCATGGCATTAACAGGATATCTATCCTGCTCTTTATTGCTGCCATGGTCATCCTAACGATAAAATTGCTCAGGAGGTAAATTACGTGTTACGTACAAAATGGTACACGATGCGGGCAGCTTTGGCAGAGGCATTACCGCCCTGGCCAAGGAGTTGCTGCAGTGTTGCGTAATCGGCGGCAACTTGTGCCTGTTTTTCTTTATTGTGCAGGAGCTGATCGAGCTCGCGCCCGAGGTTGGCTGCATTCATCTCGTGCTGTATAAGTTCCTTTACTACTTCTTTATCCATAATCAGGTTTACGAGACCGATAAATTTAATACTGATCAACCTTTTGGCGATCTGGTAGGATAGGGCGTTGCCTTTGTAGCAGATCACTTCGGGTACGCCGAACAGGGCTGTTTCGAGGGTGGCGGTGCCGCTGGTAACCAGTGCGGCCCTGCTCTGCATGAGGAGGGCATAGGTTTGGTTGTTTACATAACTCACGTTGGTATAGGGGGCCAGCAAGGTGTTGTAGAAATCGGCGCTGAGGCCGGGCGCCTTGGCTACTACAAAATGGTATTGCGGGAAGCGGCGGGATACTTCGAGCATTACCGGGAGTTTCTTCAGTATCTCCTGTTTGCGACTGCCGGGCAGCAGGGCTACAAGGGGCTGGTGCAGTGCTTTTTCGGGTAATATGGCGGCGAGCATTTCGGGTGTTTTATCAGCCTTATATTGCGTGATGATACCGGAAAGGGGGTGCCCTACGTAATCCACTTCCCAGTTCCATTTTGTTTTATAGTAGTCTTTTTCGAAGGGGAGGATAACGATCATCCGGTCGATGCAGCGTTTCATCATTTTTACCCGGTTTTCTTTCCATGCCCAGACTTGCGGGGAGATGTAATAGATTACTTTTATACCCTGCTGTTTTGCCCATTTGGCGATGCGGAGGTTGAAGCCGGGATAGTCGATAAGTACCAGCACATCGGGCTGGTATTGCCGGATGTCGTCTTTACAGAAGGCGAGGTTTTTAAAGATGGTGCGGAGGTTCATGACTACTTCCACAAAACCCATAAAGGCCAGGTTGCGGTAGTGCTTTACGAGTTCGGCGCCTGCTTCCTGCATTTTATCGCCACCCCAGCAGCGGATATGTGCCTCTTTATCGAGCTCTTTGATCTCTCTGACGAGGTTGCTGCCATGCAGATCGCCACTTGCTTCTCCGGCTATAAGATAATACTTCATGTATAGAATATACCCATTTACTGGCGCTGCAATTTATCGCATTTATTGCTAATGGCTGTGCTGTAGCAGACTGGTGGTGGGAAATTTATGATTACGATTATGTTATGTCGCGGGAGTTTTAGACTTTTGTGGCGAACTAAACTCTGCTCAGATGAAAAAACTCTTGCCTGTTTTAGCCATGATTTTCTGGCTGCAGGTTCGTGCTCAGCAATCATCCAATATTATTTACAGGGTTAAAACTCCGGACTCAATTATCAATGTACAAAAGGAAGCGCCGGTCCGCTGGCAGCATTTTCTTGACAGTGGCAGCAGTGGCCGCCGTACCGTTCCGAAAAAGGTTTCTTCTTTTTCTTTTGAGCACATAAAGGCGTTTGGTTTGTATGGGCTGGGTAACCTCAACGGACAGTCTGAGGAGGAGATCAATGCGTCGGGCAAGCTTTCGGGGTTTATCCGGCCTTACAGGGGCAGGAGGAATTTTGTGAATTTCAATTTTTCGTATAACCGTAATGCTGATAATACGGACAGCCTGTATGCGAGCACTTTTCTTTTTCCTGATGTGGGCAACAGTTCGTTTGTACTGGGGATTGAATATAATCATGCGATTGGTATCTCTTCTTATAAGCAAACCCACCTGCTGGCGCCATTTTTTGAACTGTCTTCCAAGACGGTGGAGGCAAAGGATGATGGTAAATCCCTGAACTTTAATTCTTATAATTATGTGGCAGGGATAAAGTACCTGTTCAATTACCACGATTATAATGGTAATAATGAACTTGAAAATACTGTAGGCTTGTCTGTGAGTCCTTTCTTTGCGGTTAATAGTGTGCCTGATGAGGACAGGGCTGATTATAAGGAGCTCTTTGATGCACCGGCGCTCAAACCGACTCTTATGGCGGTAGGGGTAAAGACCATGTTTCAGTATAACAGTTTCGGGGTTTTTGTTGATATCCGTCATGTACTGGGCAACGAAAAAGACATACCTATAAACGATCTGCGTGGTATTAAGGTGAACGTTGGCTTCCTGTTTAACGCGAAGGTTGTTGAGTGGTAAAACAGCCGGGGAGTATTCACTTTTATTTAACAGTTTATACCTGTATGCTGCATACTAAATGTGGTAACGGGGTTGTTATACCCGTGACGATCATTTTACCAGTAATACTTCATCTCATGGCACAGACTTTACATTGGAATCATTTATTCACTGTAAAAAAAGAGAAATCCAATGAAGTCTGTCATCTCACTGCCATTCATCTGCTGCCTTGCCTTACCGGTCCAGGCGCAAAAGATCGATCTTACTCAATATGAAATAGGGCTTGGCGCCGGGGTAATGGTGTACCAGGGCGATCTCACGCCTGAGCCGCCTGGGGCTTATAAAACCATGCGCTTTTATTGGGCATTACAGGTGTACCGTAAGCTGGGTAATGCTTTTGCGGTAAGGCTGAATTTCAGCCGGGGGAGACTTTATGCTGATGAAGGCCTGTACAGCGAACCGGACTGGCGGCGGCAGCGTAACTTTATCTTCAGCACGCCTGTTACGGAGCTGGCCGGGCAGCTTGTATGGTATCCGCTGGCTGCACGTGCGCCGCGTTTATCGCCCTATGTGTTTGGTGGAGCGGGATTGAGTTTTGTGGGTATTAAGCGGGACTGGAGTAATATGAATACAACTGTATTTGGGGATGGCTCGGAAGTGCAGGCGGGCCTGGCGGAAGATCTTACTGTTGACCTGCCAAGGCGTGTAATGGTGATACCGGCGGGTGCGGGTGCGAGGTATATGCCGGGGGAGCGCTGGTCGATAATTGCGGAAACGAGTTTCCGGTTTGGTTTTACGGATTATCTTGACGGGTTCAGTAAATCTGCCAACCCTGCGAGGAACGATCATTATCATACGCACAGCGTGGGGCTGATCTATTCTTTCCGGGGGAAGGACAGGAGGGGGTGCCCTGTGATGCGGTATTAAAATATGCGGCGGGGCGAGTGGGGGGATGGTTATGGCGTTGATACGGGAGTGAGGAGAAGGAGTTCTTCTTCTGTGAACACCCTTGATCTTGTGATGAAGCGGAGGCCGAGGGGTATTTCGAGGGAGAAGCTGGAGCCTCTGCCCGGTACGATGTCGATGGTGAGTTCGGTATGCCGCCAGTATTCAAACTGGTCTGCCGACATAAAGAAGTTGCAACCGTACACCTGGCCGAGGCATACATCGGCTGATCCTACGTGGAACTCACCTTTCTGGAAACACATGGGTGCGGACCCATCGCAGCAACCCCCGCTCTGGTGAAACATCAGTTCTCCATATTGCTGCTGCAACTGGTGCACGACTCCAGCTGCAGCAGGGGTAATATGTATTCTTGGTATTGTGGTCATAACGGACAGTGGCTTTACGGGTTGACAGAACGGATTCTGCCAGTGTATCCATTAAAAGAACCCGAGTTTGGATTTACTGTATGAAACCAGCATGTTTTTGGTTTGCCTGTAATGGTTGAGCATCATTTTATGGGTTTCCCTTCCGAAGCCTGATTTTTTGTAACCGCCAAATGGGGCATGTGCGGGGTAGGCGTGATAGCAGTTTACCCATACGCGCCCGGCCTGTATGGCCCGCGGTACCTGGTAGAGTTCGTGCGCGTCTCTCGTCCATACACCGGCGCCGAGGCCATACAGTGTATCGTTGGCGATGGCGATGGCTTCATCGGTTGTGCTGAAGGTGGCTACGCAGGTTACGGGGCCAAAGATCTCTTCCTGGAAGACGCGCATTTTGTTGTGTCCTTTAAAGATGGTGGGCTGTATGTAATAGCCGCTCTCAAGGCCGCTGTTCTGGTGGAAAGCTGCGCCTCCGCATAATACTTCGGCTCCTTCCTGTTTGCCGATATCCATATACGAGAGAATTTTTTCGTATTGGTCGTTGCTGGCCTGTGCACCCAGCATCACACCGGGGTCGAGGGGGTTGCCTTGTATGATGGCTTTTGTACGGGCGACCACTTTGGCTATAAATGCATCTGCTATACTTTCGTGAACGAGTATGCGCGATGGGCAGGTACATACTTCACCCTGGTTGAGGGCAAACATTACTGCGCCTTCGATACATTTATCGAGGAAATCGTCATCTGCGTCCATGACGCTGGGAAAAAAGATGTTGGGCGATTTACCGCCCAACTCCATGGTAACGGGTACGAGGTTTTCGGCCGCATACTGCATAATGAGGCGGCCGGTAGTGGTTTCTCCTGTGAAGGCGACTTTGGATACACGGGGCGATGTTGCCAGGGGTTTACCGGCTTCGATACCAAAACCGGTAACGACGTTGAGCACACCGGCGGGCAGTATACCGTCGATCAGCTCAAGGAGGCACATGATACTTGTGGGGGTTTGTTCTGCGGGTTTCACTACCACGCAGCAACCTGCGGCAAGGGCAGGGGCGATCTTCCATGCGGCCATAAGGAGGGGGAAGTTCCAGGGAATGATCTGGCCTACTATGCCAATTGGTTCGTGAAGATTGATGCTTACTGTTGTTTCATCGTGTTCGGAGATGGTTCCTTCTTCGCTGCGCAGTACGCCGGCAAAATACCGGAAATGGTCTATAGCGAGCGGGAGGTCGGCTGCTTTTGATTCGCGTATGGGCTTACCATTGTCGACCGTTTCCACGGCGGCGAGATAGTCGAGGTTCTGCTCCATGACCTCAGCGATTTTCAGCAGCAGGTTACTGCGCCCGGCGGCGGCTGTTTTGCTCCAGCCGGGGAAGGCCGCATGGGCTGCATCCAGGGCCAGATCTATATCTTCTTTGGTTGAACGGGCCGCTTTGGTGAAGGGTTTACCGTCTATCGGGGAGATATTATCAAAGTATTCCCCTTTTACCGGGGCTACCCACCGGCCGCCGATATAGTTATCGTATGCGCTTTTAAATGTGGGTCTTGCCACAATGGTTTTTGGCTTTTCTGCAACTGTTGCTGACATATTCAATCGTTTTAGGGTATAAAGCTACCACGGCAGCGGGGTCAGGGGGTACCTTTATTGTATCTGAAAATGTAACTATCGTATCAAATTGTATAAAAAAGGCGTAACTTAAAATGCCTGTTCGAAGGAATTGGGATAATTTCATGCTATAGGTTAACGGTTGCATGCTGCATCATCCTTTACATATTCCCCAGCCTGTTTCCCTGCCTGAGCAGGGGCTGCTGTCTACATTAGTGGAAAACCGGCGTGTGTTCACGCTTGACCGTTGCGAGCTTAATATTTACGAAACCTACCAGTCGGCAGAGCGGGTGCCGCTCAAGTTCAACGATCTTGTGATTACGAGTATGCTCAGGGGTAAGAAAAGGATGCACGGGCATGATGCATCGCTGTTTGATTATCTGCCGGGTGAATCGCTGCTCTGGCAGGCCAATGAATGGATGGTGATCGATTTCCCCGAGGCCACGGCGGAGAACCCGACACAGTGTATTGCTCTTACCATCAGCAATGACGAGATACAGCAAACGCTGCAACTGCTTAATAAGCGGTTACCACGTATTGAGGAGAGCGGGCAGTGGCAGGTTAGTCCTGAAGAATTTTATCTGCTTAACTCCGTTGACCTGGCAGAGGCGATCAATAAGATCATCAGGGTATCTACTGACGACGGAAAGATGAAGGATGTGTTTGCTGAACTGGCGTTGCGCGAGCTGCTGCTGAAGCTGATGCAGACACAGGCGCGTCAACTGATTGAAACCCACTACCGCCAACTGGCTACACGGCACCGGTTTGCTTCTGTAATACAGTACATAAAGGAAAATATCCAGCGTAAAATTGCCATTGACGAGCTTTGCAAGATGTCTTACATGAGCCGCCCCAGCTTTTTCCGTATGTTCAAAAGGGAGTTTGGTATTACGCCGGTGGATTATATTCTGAAAGAAAAAATACAACTGGCCAAAGACCTTCTGCTTAAGTCCGATACGAGTGTAAGCACGGCCTGTTATCAGAGCGGGTTTAACAGTGTCAACTATTTTATCCGCACATTCCGCCAGTTTGAAAACTGTACCCCGCTCAAGTTCAAGCAGCAGCAGACGGTTTTTGGCTGACTGGTGCTTTGCATGTGTATTTTATGGGTATATTGCTTTCTATATTAATCCCGCTATGCATATACGATCACTGGCAGCCGCTTTTTTATTTTCAACGACCGCAATGGCACAGTCTCCCGATCTCTTTGTATATAAAAGCAGTGTAAACCGGCAGGACAGGGAGGTGTACCCGGTATATGCGGGCGATGATCTTGGGACGAGGTGGACGGCCGGACAGACTATGATAAAGATATGGGCGCCCACGATGAGGGGGATGAAGCTGTATTTGTATGATGCGGGTGTTGCGGGCAACCAGCTTGGTGAGTATAGCATGGAGAAGAATGCGCAGGGGGTTTGGTGGCTCAGGCTGAAGGGTAACCAGGCGGGCCGGTTTTTTACGGTACGCGTACAGGATGGCATGGGTTGGAGTGAGGAGGTTACCGACCCTTACAGCCGTGCGGTGGGAATAAATGGAAAGCGCACGGCGATCATTGATCCTGCAACGACCAACCCTCCGGGATGGGCGGCGGATAAGAGCCCGGGCAGGTTTACGAAGCCATGCGATGCGGTTATCTACGAGCTTCATGTAAGGGATGCTACTGTTGATGTTAACAGCGGGGTGCCGGAAGCTTACAGGGGTCGTTTCGCGGGGTTGAGCCTGCCGGGTACAAAAGACCCGTGGGGTGGATCAACGGGGCTTAGCCATATCTGTAAGCTGGGCGTTACGCATGTGCAACTGCTGCCTTTTTATGATTACAGCACGGTGGATGAATCAAAGCCGGGTAAGCCCCAGTACAACTGGGGTTATGACCCGCTGCATTATAATGTACCGGAAGGGTCATACAGCACGAGGCCGGATGTTCCGGCTATCCGTATCCGTGAGTTGAAGCAATTGATACAGGCTTTTCACCGGCAGGGTCTGCGCGTGATTATGGATGTGGTATATAATCATACGGCATTGGGCAAGACGGGTAACTTTAATATACTGGTGCCGGGATATTATTACCGTACGCTGCCTGACGGCAGCTTTAGTGATGCTTCGGCCTGTGGTAATGAAACGGCGAGTGACGCGCCTATGTTCCGCAAGTTTATGATGGAAAGCCTCGAATACTGGGTAAGGGAGTTTCATATTGATGGCTTTCGTTTTGACCTGATGGGGATACATGACAAAGAGACGATGAACCTTATCTCCAGGCGGTTGCATCAACTGAAGCCGGACATATTGCTGCATGGGGAGGGGTGGACGGCCGGGGGCTCGCCACTCGCTGAAGAACAGCGGGCTGTAAAAGGACTGGCTTATACATTAGAGGGTATCGGTGTATTCAGCGATGAGATACGGGATGCGATGAAGGGTGGCTGGAATAATGAAAAGGATAATGGTTTTGTAAGCGGCAAAGGGGGGATGGAGGAAAGCATAAAGTATGGTATTGCGGGGGCGGTGCAACACCCGGATATCGACTACAGTAAGGTTAATTACTCGAAAGCGCCCTTTGCAAAACAACCCTGGCAGTGTATTGTGTATAATGAATGTCATGATAACCATACCCTCTGGGACAGGCTGCTCAATTCTAACCCTGCTGATACGGAGGGGGACCGTAAGAAAATGTATAAGCTGGCGCAACTGATAGTGCTTACCTCACAGGGGATACCTTTTCTGCATGCGGGGCAGGAGATGTACCGTACTAAGCAGGGTATTGATAATTCTTACAACAAGCCCGACAGCGTCAACCGTATTGACTGGGCGAGGATGCATGGTAATAAGGAAATGGTGGTGTTTACCCAAAAGCTGATCGCGCTGCGCAGGGCACATCCTGCTTTCCGGTTGAATGATGCGGGGGCGGTGGCCAGCCGGCTGCATTTTCTGCCTTCGGATAAACGGGGCTGGATTGCTTATACCATTGATGAAAAGGAGAAGGGGCAGTACCTTGTGGTGTTAAACGCTGCAAAGGAACAGACAAGGCTGGTATTGCCTGCCGGTAAATGGCGGGTGCTGTTCAATACTGCAGGTGGTGATGATAAAACTATTTATACCGGGGGATATGATGTGGGGCCGATTGATGGGGTGGTGCTGTTAAGAGCGGGGAGATAGGGCTGGTGTAAGACAAACTGGCAGGCTGCGCCCATGCATTGGAGGTGCCTGCTGCTGTAGTACCTCAACATCGCTTCAACATCACTGCAACATCACTGCAACATCACTGCAACTGTACAGCTATTTTAAGGTAGCCTTAACAGAAAATGCTGCCAAACCGGCATTTTCTTACGGGGCTGGTTCCGGATGGTAAGATACCTTGTATATGGTACTTATTTTCAATCCGCAGCCGAGAGCATCTTTGCGGGTGGCAAAGTTTTATGGAAAGCAGCAGATGTTTATCTGAAGGTGAAAGTTAAGGTACAACCGGGGATTAACTTTTACCCGGCTTTTTGGGTGGGTATTCCGAAACCTTTTTCAGGGTGGGGGCGCGGGGGAGTGCTGATAAGTATCTTTATTTAGATAAAAATTTAAAAATCAATGAGATACCGACCAATTATCCCCATTTCCACGCGGGATTGTAGCGTAAAAAAAGCACAGGCAGCGTTTTGGCCGGATCAGGCATCCATCTTCCGAATTTTTAATTAAATTGCAAGATCATTTCACCAACAACAGGTATGAGAAAACTATTACTGGCCGCAGCCCTATTGTCTTTTTCTTTTTCTGCCACTGCGCAAGACTTTTCGAATAAAGGAAAAGAGTTCTGGCTGGCGTATTGTTATCACGTGGGCATGATTAATGCTGGTGGTCCGCCTACAATGACATTGTACATTACATCTGACCAGGCTACTTCTTATTCTGTTGAGATATTTGGTCTTGGTACCATTACCAATGGTAACCTCATAGCCGGGCAGGTAGTAAATGTGGATATCCCTAATACTTACTTTATCAATAACGAAGGCCTTTTTACAAGAAAGGCTATCCGTGTGACGGCTGCCAATCCTATTGCCGTTTACTCTTATATTACCCGCAGCGCTGCCAGTGGCGCTACTCTTTGTCTGCCTACCAATGTATTGGGGAAGGAATATTATTCTGTAAACTTTGACCAGGTATCCAACGAGGCCAATTCTAACTCCTTTACCACCATTGTTGGGGTAGAAGATGGCACCACCGTAGAGATCACCCCGGCGTCTAATACCAAAGGCGGATGGATCGCCCGCCAAACCTATACCGTAGCCCTCAATAAAGGGGATATTTACCAGGTGCTGGGCACTACATCAGGTAATGATGGTTCTGACCTTACCGGTACGCATATCAAATCGGTATCGAGTGGTACAGGTGGCTGTAAACGTATTGCTGTATTCAGCGGCAGTGGTAAGATCCGCATCCCGCAAAGCTGTGCTTCCAACTCATCGGATAATCTCTACCAGCAGTGTTATCCTGTGGCTTCATGGGGTAAAAAATATATCGCTGTGCCCAGTTATGGCCGCCCGTTTAACTATTACAGGGTGTGTAAGGCCGATCCAACGGCCAACGTTACTATCAATGGCACTCCTATAGCGGCCAACCTGTTTGTAAACGACTTTTACTACCAGTTTACGAGTACTGTGCCGAATGTAATTGAATCTGATAAGCCCATCAGCGTAGCGCAATATTTTTCTACCCAGGGTTGTAATGGCAATGGAACGCCCTACGATCCTGATATGATATTGCTGAACCCGGTTGAACAGAACATCAGTGATGTAACGCTTGTAAGTTCCAATCTTGTGGCAGGCGGCCCGCAACACCATATTCACGTAGTGAGTAAAAATGCCGGTACTGCCCTTAATAATTTTCTTTTTGATGGTAATGCTGTGCCACGTAGTAGCTGGACGACTGTACCGGGAGACCCTACTTATTCTTATATCTACTTTAATAATATTTCGCAGGGCTATCATACGCTCTCGTCTGATACGGGCTTCAACGCCCTGGCTTATGGGTATGCCAATGCAGAAACCTATGGCTATTCGGCGGGTACCAATGTAAAAGACCTGTATAACTTTATTACCCCCATCAACCCCTTTGCCCTTACCAGCGAAGCAGTGGCGTGTACGGGTACACCTTTTTATTTCTCTGTTACTTATCCTTTCCAGCCTACATCATTGTTCTGGGATTTTCATGGTTTCCAGACAAATGTGACCATTAATAACCCTGCTGCCATTAATGACAGTACTTATTTTATTGGCAGCAAGCAGGTATGGCGGTATAAACTGCCCAATTTATATACCTACAACCCCGCTAACTTTAACCCGGGTTACCTGGTTAGCATTGTAGCGGGTACAACTACTTCTGAAGGTTGCGGTAACAGCTTCGATAAGGACTTTTACCTGAAAGTGTATGATCCTACAGCGGCAAAGATTGGCTGGGATCATAACGGTTGTATTACTGATTCCGTACATTTTAAGGACTCATCAACTTATCTTCCCCCGCTGTATTCATACAAATGGTGGTGGGATTTTGGGGATGGCTCATTCGATAGTGTACGTAATCCTGTACATAAATACCTTACGCCGGGTACTTATACTGTTCGTTTTGCAATGATCACTGATGCGGGATGTTTCAGTGATACGGCCAGCCGTCAGATCACGGTTACCCTGGTACCTGATGCCAAGTTTGGTGTATCCGCCCCAATCTGCGAGGGTAAGCTCATGACTTTCAGCGACAGTTCACTGGCCTATGCGCCGGGTAACCTGCAGAAATGGTACTGGGATTATGGTGATGCTACCACGGCAACGCTTACGAATAACAGCAATCATGATCATACTTATGCAACGTGGGGTAACAAAACTGTATCGCTGAAGGTAGAAACGAACAGTGGCTGCCAGAGTGCCGTATTTACCAAACAGGTGATGGTAAACCCCAACCCGGTTGCTGACTTTACTATGCCTGCGGGGCTTTGCCTGCCAGCGGCCAATGCTCAATTTAACAGTACCAGCACGATTGCTGATGGTACGCAGGGCAGCTTTGGTTATCTCTGGGATTTTGGTGACCCTCCTTCGGGTGCGGCCAATGCGGCTACTACTGCCGGGCCTCAGCATCTTTACAATGGTACAGGCCCCTTCAGCATAAAGCTTACGGTAACCAGTGCTGCTGGCTGTACGCATGAGGTAACTAAAAGCCTCAGCAATGTATTTGCACAGCCCAAATCTAATTTTACCGTTAATGCTGAAAACTGTCTGAATGATGCCACTTCTTTTACGGATAATAGTTTGACGAATACACCGGGTAGTGTGATTACGGAATGGCATTGGGATTTTGGCGACGGGCAAACTTCTACCGTACAGAACCCTACACATACTTATACGACTGCCAATACCTATACGGTTAAGCTGTATATCCGTACAGACAAAGGCTGCTATAGTGATACACTCAGCAAGACGGTAGTAGTGAACCCTCTGCCAACAGCCACGTTCGGCACTACAGGGCCGTTCTGTGTAAGTAAGGATATTACTTTTACAGATGCTTCTGTAGCTAACGCTGGCGCTATTACCCTCTGGAAATGGAATCTCGGTGACGCTACGTTGTTGAACCTGAGCAATGGTAACCCGTTTGTTCACCCTTATGCTGCTGCCGGTTCGTATAATGCTACACTGGAAGTACAGACTGATAAAGGCTGTAAGAGTGCTGTACAAACAAGGCAGGTCGTGATCAACCCCTCGCCAGCACCGGGCTTCACGCATACCCGTGTATGTTTGCCGGATGGTGTTTCGAACTTTACAAATACTACTACTATTGCAGACGGATCGGGCCCGCTACTGACATACAGTTGGAACTTTGGTGATCCGGGAAGCGGAGTGAACAATACTTCAACCATTGCAAGTCCCTCGCACCAGTACAGTGCTGCAGGCCCTTATACTGTAACGCTTACGGCTACCAGCAATAATTCTTGTGCAACCACAACTACCCAATCTATTGCAGATATTTATCCGCAGGCAAAAGCTGACTTTACCGTTAATCCTGAGAACTGTCTTAACGATGTAACGAGCTTTACGGATATCAGCAACGGTTCAGGCAGTGCTATTACGGAATGGCATTGGGATTTTGGCGACGGGCAGACTTCAATACAGCAAAGCCCAACACATACTTATACGACTGCGAATACCTACACTGTAAAACTGTATGTAAGGACAGACAAGGGTTGTTACAGCGATACTATGACTAAAACAGTGATTGTTAATCCTTTGCCAACAGCCAGCTTTAACAACAGTACACCGCTCTGTGCTACCAATGCGGTTACGTTTACAGACGTATCTACTCCGGGTGCTGGTAATATAACTGCCTGGAAATGGGATATGGGTGATGCCACACAGATGACACTTGCTAATGGCAATCCGTTTACGCACACTTATCCTACTGTAGGCCCCTATACTGTAACGCTTGCGGTAGAAACGAATAAGGGCTGTAAAAGCACGGTGTTTACCAGGAACATTACCATAAGCCCACTGCCCATACCTGGCTTTATTCTTCCCGAAGTATGTTTGAGTGATGCGTTTGCGCAGTTTACTGATACGAGTAAAATACCAAGTGGCTCTATTACGGGCTGGGCCTGGAATTTTGGTGACCCCGGTAGTGGCCCATTGAATACTTCCAGCGTACAGAATCCGCAGCATAAATACACTGCTGTAGGCAACTATACAGTAACACTTACTGTAACCAGCAATACGGGTTGTACAGCCACATTGCCGCAGAGCTTTGTAGTGAACGGCGATATACCTGTTGCCAACTTTAACGCATTGAATCCTGCCACTATGTGTGCCAACGACACCATTGCGATACAGGATGCGAGTACGGTTAACTTCGGCAGCATCACCAAAGTGGAGATCTATTGGGATAATGGTGGTGCACCGGGCGTATTTGAAACAGACGATACACCCACACCGGGTAAAATATACAAACACAAGTATCCCAACTTCCAGAGCCCGCTGGTACGTAACTTCAGTATACGTTACAGGGCGTACTCGGGTGGTACCTGTGTAAACGACAGGATCAAGATCATTAATGTGAATGCTGCTCCGGCGGTACAGTTCAGTGCTGTGCCTGATGCTTGTCTTGATGCAGCGCCTTATACAGTTACCCAGGCTACTGAAACAGGTGGTGTACCGGGTACAGGTGTGCTTACAGGCCCGGGTGTTGACGGAGCCGGCTTGTTCCATCCTGCCGTGGCAGGGGTGGGTACCCATACACTTAAATACACGTATACTTCGACGGCAGGCGGTTGCGTAGACTTTAAAGAGCAAACGATTACGGTACTCGCCGCACCAACAGCCGACTTTAATATTACGGGCGCCCCGTGCGTAACTAAAGCTATTACTTTTAACGATGCATCTTCCACACCACCCGGCACAGGTACTCTCACGACCTGGACGTGGAACTTCGGTGATGGCACAGCTCCCGTTGTAAGGAATAACAACAGCGCATTCACCCATACGTTTGCAAATACAGGAACCTTTACGGTAACGCTGACAGTGTCCACCAGCAACGGTTGTAACAGCGTGGTTAAGACCAAAAATGTGGATGTGAAGCCATTACCCGTAGTAGTCTTCAGTATGCCTAAGGTGTGTTTGCCTAATGCTGCGGCCACATTTAATGATCTTTCTACGATTGCCGACGGTACACAGAATGCCTTTACGTATACGTGGGACTTCGGTGATCCCGGCAGTGGTACTGCAAACAGTTCGGTAGCGAAAAACCCAACGCATACGTATACAGCAATTGGCCCCTTCACAGTAGGTCTTACTGTAACTTCAGGTGCAGGTTGTATAAGCCAGGATAGCAAACGTTATAGTGATATTCATCCGCAGCCGGTAGCAGCTTTTACTATTTCAGATCCCGACGGAGTATGTATTGGCGATGCTATTTCCTTTAGTGATAACAGCGATGGCAGGGATGGTACAATAACCAGGTGGTACTGGAGTCTCGGCGATGGTATGGTACGTACTACTGCAAGTGTTGTAAACTATACATATGGGGGGGCCACCACTTATGACGTAAAACTGTATGTAGAGAACAGCCAGGGTTGTAAGAGCGATACGGCTATTAAACCCTTTACGGTGCATCCTTATCCTATTGTGGATGCCGGACCCGACCGCTTCGTCCTGGAAGATGGAGCAGCAACTCTGCAACCCATCGTAACGGGCAATGATCTGCAGTATCTCTGGTCGCCGGGTACCTATCTCGATAACCCAACCAGCGGTACACCTGTATGTCGCCCGCTGGCAGATATTACCTATACACTTACGGTAACATCAAGAGGTGGTTGCACGGCGTCAGACAAGGTATTTGTTAAATTGCTCAAGGCGCCGGTAATACCTAATACCTTCTCGCCTAATAACGATGGCATTAACGATTTCTGGTCGATCGACTACCTTAATACCTACCCCCAGAACAGGGTACAGGTGTTCAGCCGTTCGGGTCAGCTCGTATTCGAATCGCGTGGGTATAATACACCGTGGAATGGTACGCTGAAAGGCAAACCTTTACCATTTGATACTTATTACTATATCATTGAGCCGGGTAATGGCCGTAAACCGATGACCGGGTTTGTGACGATTGTGAAATAAAGCGAAGCAGCAAAAGCAGGGGTATGACTGTCTTTGCTTTTGCTGCCTATCATAACCCGCTTACCTTATAAAGCACTATAAAAGATAATGAGTATGAAGCGTTTCTTTATTTTGATGACAGCAGGTGTAACGATCAGCCTTGGCACCCTTGGCCAGGCAAAGCCTTATTATACACAGTATATACTAAACAATTATATCCTCAACCCTGCTGTTACCGGCATAGAGAATTATACTGATCTGAAGATCAGCTATCGCAACCAGTGGGCCGGTATTAACGGATCACCAGTTACCACATATATGAGTATTCATGGTCCCATTGGTAAGTCTGACTACCGTACTTCTGCAACTTCTTTTGAAGTACCAGGTGAAAACCCGAGGGGAAGGAGTTACTGGGAAGATTATACCGCTCCTTTACCGCACAAAGGCATCGGTGGCATCATCCTGAATGATAAGGTAGGGTATATCAATCGCTGGTCTGCTTATGGTACATTTGCCTATCATAAGCCATTAGGTGTAAAAACAACGCTTTCTGCGGGCTTTATGGCAGGTATTACAAGTGTTAACCTGGACAGGAGCAAGATCGTATGGGCCAACCTTGACCCTAACGATCCTGCTATTGGTTACAGCAATGGTGAACTGAAGAAACTAAGGCCGGAACTGGGAGCAGGGCTATGGTTATACTCTTCACGTTATTTTGCGGGTATTTCTGTACAGAATATTATCCCTGGTAAGGCCAAGTTTGTAAAGACAGATAAATATGGTACCTATTTTACACCTAATTATTTCTTTACGGCGGGTTACCGTGCTTTTCTGAGTGATGATATTTCTATACTGCCTTCTGTAATGGTACAGTACTGGCAGCCAGAATTTACGAGCCTGCACGGCAATGTAAAACTCCAGTACCAGGACAAGGTATGGATTGGAGGCAGCTACCGCTATGCTGATCTTGTTGCGGGTTATTCTGCCATGGCAGGGGTGAACATCTCCAATACATTTAACATCAGTTATGCGTATGAGAACGCAACGACTTCGAGGCTGCGCACATATACTAAAAATACACATGAGATTGTACTCGGTTTCCTAATCGGAAATAAATACGGCGATACCTGCCCAAGAAATGTGTGGTAATCTTTAAACTTTATTGCTGACTGAATACGGGCAACCGCAGAGAGTCTTTCCGGAGCAACACAGTGTCTATCAATATCTTTTTTGATTCAGCGATCAATTGCGGAGCGATGCGTAACTGGCCATCCTTAAGCTGAACAAGATAGACCTGCAGGGCTTTCTTACCTGCTATCTGCTCTTCGATAATTACTTCCCTGATCATATCAGACCCATTAAAACCAACCTTTTCAAATCCTCCTGAATTAAGGTCATTTGTAAAGATTAGAGTAGGGTGCGTGTCTGTTTCTTTTGTGTTACGGTTAAGGGTAACTGGTTTCTTTTCAGCAGCGGTTTTAGCAATGACTTTATCGGTATTTGTTACAGTATTGAACAGCACTGTATTCGATGGTGCATTATTGTTGATCACTGGTGAGGTTTCAGCACCATCAGTTGTGAATACAGGTGCATAGAGCACTCCTGAAACTGCAAGTGGGTTGGCCAAGGGTATCGCGGGCCCGGAAAGAACAAGCAGGAGCAGAGTTGTAAGCGATAATATGATGCCCGTGGCTACAATGCGTAGCCTGCTTTTTGAAAACAATAATATATCCTGTCGTGTAAAGAAACGGATACGCTGTAACAGTTGTTCCTTCCCCGATACTGCTGCCGGCTGCAACTGCATGGGGTTTTGCTGCATACGCGCTACGATAAGAAGGCCTTCGGCATAGGTAAGGGCAGAATAGTTGAACTGCAGTACCGTGGTATCGCAATGCTTCTCACGCTCAAGCCGTGCCCTTTTGCAAAGCGCCAACAGGAATGGATTGAAAAAGAAGAGTATCTCCGCAAGTGAAAGAAGCCAGTTATACAGGTAATCATTCACTTTGATATGAGCAAGCTCGTGAAGGATAAGCGCTTCGGTCTGTTGAACTGACAACTGGTTTACCAGTGCTACCGGCAGCAACACGACTGGTTTAAACCAACCAAAAGTCATTGGTGTATCAATATTCCTGCTGAGCCAGAGGGCTACCTTACGATGGATACCGAGGTGATTGGCTTTGGCATCTGTAAACAGGCGAAGATCGATGTCCGGCTTAAGCATACCCATTGCCAAAGATTGCCTGAAACGGAACCATTGCAGCGCCACTTGGGTGGTTTGGACGATCACCCACAGCAGGTAGCACAACAGCAGCCATGGTGCAAGGGGCTGCAGGGTGGTCCTGATGAGACTCTGATCCCAGGTAGCCCAGGCATAACTTTCAGCAGTAGGCTGGCTACCCAAAGCATAATAAAGAGAAAAAGTTATGCCTGATGCCAGAACCTGTATACCCAGCATGAGCATGAGCAGGTTACGGTAAAAAAGGGGAGAGGAGTGGCGTACCAAGCTATGGCGGAGCATTACGTATAACAAAACAAGCAACCCACTCTGCCATAGGCTGTGCAGGAAACTCATCAGCAAAGAATAGGCAATATCCGTCATAAGCAAGGGAGCTACTGTTGGGTTTTCAGTTGATCAATCAGTTCCTGTATTTTTGACAGTTCGTCAGAAGAAGCTTTGTGGTTACCCAGTGCCTGCATAACCAGCTCGGCTGATGAGCCGGCAAAGAGTGTATCAATCATTTTATTCAGAAACTGTGAGCGGGTAGAGCTACGGCTTACAGCAGCCTGGTAAATATGCGTCTTATGGCTATCATCTCTGGTTACCAAACCTTTCTCAAACATGATTTGCATGAGTTTGAGGGTAGTTGTATAGCCAGAATCTTTTACCTTGGATAATTCCTCGTGTACCACCCTTACTGTTGCATCCCCTTTGTCCCACAATACCTGGAGGATTTCCAACTCACTTTCAGTAGGCCGGTTTGATTTAACTATAGTCATTTTACGATTTATTTCGTACACTAAATTACAACTTTGTTGATACCTGCCAAATTTCAGGGTCATTTTTTGCAATAATTTAATGAACGGGTACCTTTATAATCGTAAATCCCTCTCCGTGGCTGGAGAGGGACGCTTCGAAAATTATTAGCCAGGCTTACGGATTCAGTTTCCTTTTTCTTGCTTTTTTCTTTTCTGATCGATTGTGTTTGCTTATGCTTTTCAACTCTTACTAACAAAGATCGCACGATACAGCAGGGTAAACAATCGCCAAAACTGTTGATATACATCACCAGATCCGGGGATAAAAAAGCCCCGCACTACGATAAAAGTGCCGGGCCACCGGAACAGTAAGATACATCCGATCAAATTAACCGTGTTTACCTCCCTGTCCCTGGTTCATAATGTCGCGATCAAAAAGGTAAAGACCACTGCGGTCATCGCCGATCAGTTCTAATTTTTCGTTACAGTCACGTGCAAGCTTTTCTTCCTCCATCTGCTCCATCACATACCATTGCAGGAAATTGTGTGTTGCATAATCTTTTTCACTCAGGGCAATCTCAACAAGATCGTTGATGCTCCTGCTTACTGCAAGCTCGTGGTTAAGTAATTCTTCAAAGGCTTTTTTAAGCGATACAAAGGTCAGTACCGGTTGATTGAGCTGAGGAACTACAGCAAATCCACCCCTCTCATTAATAAAGTGGATCAACTTAAGCATATGAATCCGCTCTTCATCGCTATGCCTGAAGAAAAACTCGGTAACGCCTTTCAGACCGGGTTGAATTTCGGCCCAGCTACCCATTGCAAGATAGGCCTGTGAGCTCTGTGCTTCCATAAGCACCTGTTCGTTAAGGGCATCCGCCATTCTTTTACTCAGCATAATTGTGTTTTTTACGAATGTACTTAATTAATAACATATGTGTAACGGTTTTGCGGGTTATTATTGACCTGCCTAAAGGAAATATGCAGACCCTATAATTATGTTTAACTGCCGGGATATGACAGGTATTGTGCAGGCTTATAATCGGTGAGCCGCGCATTGTTCTGCGAAAGGTAAAAAGTGAAACCATCTTTTCTCATTTGTGCAGCATCATCAGCAAATACGCTGGGTTTAGCGTGTCGTTGTCTAACGTTTCTGGCTGTTTGTATATCTGTACTAAAATGAATATGCTGGCGGCTTCATTTTTTCCAGATCCGTTACAAGTATCGAATCAACGGTCTTTTCTCAGGTACCATGATGCAGGCATGCTGGGGGGAAGCTTCTTTAAGACCAAGAGCTACGTTCAGAGAGTTTCCCTGACTGGCTCTTATCTTTGTTTTTGTATCATCACTGGCGAAGCGCTTCTTGTATATTGGCGGAAACGATATGCTCAAGGATAGGCTGGGTTGTTGCTGATGACGCAGTACTAGACTGAGTAATTTGCTGATACTGGTATTTTCTTTCTCCCAAAGCATTCCCCGAAGTAATACTTTTCCCTTTATAATGACAAAGCAAAGTTTCCTGAAAAATAAAAACAGGAATAATATATTTATTGAGAAAACATAGGAAGAGTAGGGTAGCTATATACTCACCAGTTTGTTCTTAATGGCATACAAAACAAGCCCGACCCTGTTCCTGACATTAAAACGTTCAAAAACAACATCCCTGTACCCGTCGATTGTTTTAGGACTGACACACATCTTGTCAGCTATTTCTTCATAAATCAAATCGGTACAGGCATAACGTACAAACTCTTTTTGTTTATTATTCAGGCCGTCCCATATTTCATGATTCAGCAGAAATTCGTCAGTGTTTTCAGTGATTATATCTTCATTTTGTATTGAGTGTACGAGCTTATTCGTAACAAAATCAGTATAATAATAGTTTTTCCTTATGATAGATTGCAGTGCAGCATGGAGATCTTCCGGCTCCATTTCTTTGGACAAATACCCCTTTACACCCAGTTTTAGCATACGAACAATCGCCTCTTCTCTGTCTACCATAGAAACAACCAATATTTTAATATCTGGATAGTTATTTCTGAGCCAGGAAACAGTTTCATAGCCATTCATCCCCGGCATTTCTATATCCATAATAACTATGTCGGGGTGGTTATCTCCCATGCTACTGATCCTTTCAGTAAGTAACTTCCCGTTTTCTACATCAAAAAGAAGTTCGTAGCGGTCTTCATCGAGTAACTTGATGAGGCCTTTTCTGAATAAGGAATGATCGTCGGCAATGGCTATTTTTATTTTTGTAAAGTATTCCATAAGCTGAATAAATAGTATTACAGTGGTAAAGAAATTATAATAGTTGTTCCTTGATAAGGCTGACTGGTAACTGACAAATCCGCTTCAATTACAAGCGCTCTGCTCCGAAGGCTTCGAATGCCAGTGCTATCTTGTTTCTGTGGATCAGTATTCAATATTTCCGGATCGAACCCTTTTCCATCGTCACTTATTTTCACACTGTAAATCTTACTCCCATAACAAAGCTCAATAGATATATTTTTAGCCTCAGCATGTCGTACAATATTATTCAATATTTCCTGACACATTCTGAGGAGAATAATCTCCTTATTGGGAGGCAAGCGGTATTCATCGCCTGTTTTGGTAAAGGTTATTGTATAGAACCCTGTTTTTCTTAGCCGCTCAGCATATTTTTCAAGTGCTTTGCTAAAGCCGATTCGTGAGATCTGATCAGTGTTCAGGCTTCCGGATAAGGCTTTCATCTCTGCCATGAGTTGTTTTACCAATATTTTGGTATCACTAATGGTTTCTTTAACAGGTTCTTTTACTTCAGGAAGTACACCTGCAAGGTTTAAATTGATCACAGAAAGGGTAGGGTTGAAATTATCATGAATCTCAGCAGCAATATGCTGTAGCGTCTGTTCCTGTATCTCTGTTTTAGAGTGAAGCATTTCCCGGGTAAAAGTTTCCTGTAACTGTATTACCTCCTGACGGTGGCGGTATCTTTTTCGCTGATACAAAAAAACAAAAGAAATAATAACACCTCCTAAAGCACCGAAGAGTGCTGTCCCAAATATTACGGCCTCCCATATTACTTTGTCTTGTGGCATAGAAACGCAATTGAATAGGTTATATACATCACAAGGACGGATATCTTTACAAATAGAAGAATATTTGAAGTGGTATCTTTTGATAGAATTCCTAAAATGCTAATAAAAAAAAGAGCGAGGACACTACCGAGTTGGTTAATTAGAAGCCCTGTGCTTATCCAGAATCCAGTGTCCCGCTTTAATGTAATAATGTTTTTTGCATACAATAATTGATAGTAATATGAAATAGAAAGAAAAATCATGATTACACCAGTGAATAAAATAGTGTGGCTATTTAATTTGTATAAGCCTTGCCCTTTGATCAGATTATAAGCTGCAAAAATGTAAAAAGCAACCCATAATATTTTAATAATGCTCCTTACATTTTTTAAGTAAACTAATTGTAAGAAAAGCCAAATATAGAATGGATAAATAAGCAAATGAAAAAGATTGTAAAACCATAGATTATTTTTTGTATATGAAGTATATGAGTAAAGTTTCTCTTTCCATGAAAAGGCAAACACCTCGCCTACAAGTACAAAAAGCAGGAAAAATGAGAATGCTTTAAATGGTTTAATCATATCCAGCCTGAACGCCCGCAGGCTGGATATATAGCTTATTGCAATGCTTAATAAGGAAAGGTATGTGAGCCAGTTCTTCATGATTGTAAGCGTTACTGCAATATAGTTAAAATGGGTATAATGGCGTATGATTTAAACAGTCAGGCGGGCAAGGGGATAGGGTATCAAGATTTTTAAGCACACCCATGTCACCATCTTTTCTTATCTTTCGAGAGGCTATGGATTCTGCCTTAAGCCTTTCTTCAAGCTCTTCACCCTCAATGATAATATCTGTGTGTGCGCCAGTATCTATATCTGTATAAGTAGGTACAAAAATTATAGTAAGCTGGCCCGCATACTCTGGTGCGTCGTTGCTGTAGGCGCCAAAGTAGAGTCTTACCCCATCAGCATTAAGATAATACATTTCCCGCATCAATTCTTCAAATTGTTCGATAGAATACCACCCCGATTTGGTGTCCGGTTTTCCAATTGCATTGGTGAGCAATGGAAGTTTGTTGCTCTGGAAATTGTTTACTCTTTCGTTTACTACATTCTTTGAGATAAAAATTCCGGGTAAAGGTTTTGCATTTTTGTTTAATAACATAATAAATGGTTTTTTGGATGAAAAATATATTGATACTGCAAAGTAGCTTCCATAGTGTGCCCTAAACAAGGGGGATTTCACCTAATTGCCTTTGCTCTGTAATAACAAACTGGGTATCAGTTGATTGAATGATAAAATTGGAGGAAAACACTATGTGCAGGGGAAAAACACCCAATCTAAATTGGATTGTTTAACTGTATTATATGGATGTATATCCTCTCATCTTTACCTACATCTTTTCACATTTTCAATTTATCGTCTATGCCTAAAGGAATCTCTTTACACATTGGAGTCAATAAATACGATGTTAAAAAATACCTCTCCTCAGGTAGCCTTCTCAAGCGCTTACCTAATTGTGATGCTGATGCCAAAGCTAAATTAGCGATAGCCCAACGGTTTGGGTTCGACTCCAAAATACTGCTTAATAGTGAAGCAACTGCCCGTAATCTGTTAGTATGTATCGAATTTGCCTCAGCTAATCTTGGTCATGGAGATATCTTCTTTCTGAGTTTTTCTGGTCATGGTTGTCGTGCCGAAGACAGGAATGGTGACGAAGATGATGGTTATGATGAAGGCTGGTGCCTTTATGATAGAGTTGTACTTGACGATGAATTGTTTGAGTGCTGGAAGCAGTTCCGACCGGGAGTACGGGTACTTATTATCGCTGACAGTTGCCATTCGGGCACTTCAGTAAAAGACACCGATGACGGCCTGTCGCGCCCTGGTGGGCAATTCCCTGTAGAAAAGACTTCTGAAGTACAGGCATCCTGTTTATTACTCGCAGCCTGCCAGGATAAAGAAAAAGCCTTTGCCGGGGGAAACATACACAATAGCCTATATACATATTGGATGCTTAAGATATTAGAACAGTATGACTTCTGCGACAGTTATCGTGAGCTGCACAATCGTGTACTTAACCACATGCCTGCAGCGTCTAAACCTAACCTATTCACTTTTGGTCCCGGTTCTGAAAGGTTTATGCGAAGTAAGCCATTCAAAATCTGATCAGCACTTAATACATAAAAAATAATAATATGAGCGATTCAAATAATCCTGCACAAAGTCAATGGCAGGGAATGGGGGTATTTAATAACCAGCCGACTGCTGACACGCCTCCTGCCGACTTAACAGCTCTTCCCGAGTTCCCGGGCGAAGCAAATACAGAGGCGACTGGGGAAGTAAAGCAGAGTACCTCCCCGGACACCATGCGGAGGCGGGGCTTCTTTGAAGCCATAAAAGACCCTATTACATCGCACCAGCACCTTACTTCTCTGTTGAAAGAGTATGAATTGCAAACTGCTTCAAAAATAAATGCAGTGGATGATGTGGCTGAAAAACGCCTTATCCATCTTAACCGGAGAATAGCAGACTGCCATAAACGGATCATGGAAATAGGTGATAAAATAAGTGAAGCACAACAATACCAGGAAGAGAATGATCCCAAGCTTCAGGCAATGTTGTCAGAAAAGTCTACAGAAGAAGAAAAATTGTGCAAGCTTCAGGGTAAACTTACCGAAACAAGGATAGAACTTGGTAATGCAAAGTCAAGCATCATGCAGAAAAGCCTTGAAGAAGCCAATATGCAGGTGCAAACGGCATTGAATATACAGAAAAATATATACAGTGAAACCCGTGAGCTTAACCGGATGAGATTTGAGGATGAGAAGAATAATCTTACGCATTTATCAGATGCGTATGGAAAATTGTACATCTGTTATGAAAAGCGGTATCAGAAAGTTAACCGGTATCTTGCGGTGCTTGATGTGGATGGAATCAGCCCTGTAACCACGCAGGTACTTGCTACTATTGGCTCGATCTCTTTTGGGGCAGCAGGCTTTTTCTTTTCTACTTTCGCGGGTAATGCGGGATTCGGTAATAAAGACATTTTATATTTTTTATTTAGCGGTATTATTGATACAGCTAAGCAACCCGCCAGTACATTTTATAAGATCGGCATACTCCTTGGGCTGATAGTGTTAGTAACATCAGTAACGTTTTTATGTAACTACTTACTGAATAGGCTGAAAAAGAAAAGCGAGGAGGAAATCCAGAGCGAAGTTATGCTCGGTGCAGAAACTGAGAAAAAATTAGAACAGATTCAATATTACGCCAATATAAAGGCTAACAACTTATATGGCTTTTGGCTGCAGTTGATACCTGGTATCTTTATCGCAGGGCTTGTTTTACTTGGTATAGCAGGCTCATCCGACACAATAAGTATAAATGAGATAAATGCAAGCTCTGAAGGCTTAATCGTTGGTACAAGTATAGCCATGTCTTTTGCAGGACTAATATACCTGTATATCATTAAGATTGTAGAGCCAAGGCTGGTGAAACGGTACGATAGTGATCCCTCAGTGCAAATCAATTGGATAAAGAGTAATTGGGAACTTGTGGCAATTCTTATCGCATTTATTGTATTCAGTATTTGTGTAATACTTATTCCTTATGATCCTGCACCTAATAGCAAAAATATAATCCCTTTAAGTCAGCAAACGCGCTATGCTGTATTATTGTTCATTGCTATTTGTCTTGTAGGAAGCATTTCTTTTGCCTATAGTGTACGCAGCCGTGGCCTTATCGAAACCAGCCGTTTTCTGGAAAAGGTAATGCGCAGGCTAAATAGTGCTATTGCCCGTTGTTCAAGTGCAGAAGCGCCGGAGATCCACAATAAAGTAGCCAAAGAACACAGTAATATTATACAGCATGTGCTTCGGCAATTAAGTGTTAGAACTAATATTAATAGTAACGAAGAAGAAGGGAAACAAAAGAAAAAGAAAGAACGTGGGTTCTTCGAAGGACTAATGGACTTTATCAAACATACAGAAAAAAATGAGCAGCCTGTAATACCCGAGCCCATCCTGAATATTACATTGATGCAGCCCTGGGAAGAACGATGGTTTCCAGATATCGTCGACAAGCTTAAGGCAGTCGACTTCGAATACAGAATACAAAAAGCAAGGGTAATAAAGCTGGAAGAAATGATTGCAGATCATCGCAACGACAAAGCTGGAATGATTACAGCATTAACGCAAGAAATTGAATCCTGCCGTTCAGGAATCAGCAATTATGAAAGCCAGGTGGAAAAAACTATCATTGAACGTTCTGAACGTACCCAACGTATAAAAAATGTTTATAATAAGACAATTGTCGACCTGCTTGACGGATTTCATCTCGGTATATGGTACAGGGAAAATAGCATTGGACCCGGGTCGGGCTATTTTAAGCCGCCCTCAAGCGATCCTTTGGCTCCAATAAATTTTCTTTCATCTCAATAGTAAACTCATATTATGAAAGCGATACGTTATATTTTTAATACAACAGGTAACATTCTCGGGTCTTTTGTATCGGCAATAGGAAATTTGTTCAGGTCTTCTCCACGACCTGATGAACAAGTGACTGGTAACATTACTGATACCGAAAGTATTTCTGTTGCCGGACTGGATGAAGATGATGCCTATGAACAGTACACTGCTAACATCGAAGGCCTTGATGATGTTATCGTTACACTCGGCTTGCATAAAAGAGTAAGTGCCAGTCACAAATATATGTATGAAATGGGTAGACGTGATGGCGCTCTTGGCATACGGCCGGGTAATATGATAAATATTGCTATCGCTGCTGCACAGGAAATGTCAAGACACATTTATGTAATCCTGAAAGGAAAAGTAGCAGCTTTAAAAGCTGAACTGATTACACGGGAAAACATTATGAAATACGAGGAACAATTGCAAAGGCGCGACCAGGTGTATTACGATTATACACAATACCAGTACCGCTTTTTCCCCCGCAGCCATTCCATGTTACTTTTCTTCCTCTATCTTTTCTTTTCCGTAGCATTGATAATTGCAGATATACCGCTTGCTGTTACATTGATACAACAGGGTTTTGATTTGCCTATGAGTCCAAATGCAGAAGAAAACTTTGCATGGCTTTTCCGTGGCGATTTCTGGAAGATTATTGCAACAAACTGGGAAACTATGGCTACAGCGTTGGGCATATCCTTCTGTACTATTTATATCAAGATATATTACGACGAATTCATCGGTACACCATACGCCAGTAAGCTCATGACCTTTCGCCGTTTTCTTGAGGAAAACGCCATTGAGGATATAGATATAACCGAACGCGAAGTAAAACAAGAGCATAAGATTAAGTTTATCTGGAAAACAGTTCTATTTGCATTAACTATACTGATTATTCTGCTGCTTGCCTTTTTCCGGCTGGAAACGGCTTCCGCAGAAACAAAGATGACTCCATTCAGGGCCGCTGCTTTTATTGCTATAACGGTACTCTTTCCGCTGATAGGAGGAATATGTCTGTCTCATGCGCTTACGAATATCCAGAACCTCGGGCGATTACGTAAGGCCAGAATGAATTGCATCCGAAGCCGAATTCACTTGATGCAGGCCGTAGAAGCTTTTACCATTATAAAAAAACGCTGTACAGATCTTGATGCAGCAGATGACCGGTTAGGAAATGAAGAACGTATGGTAAAAGAATACAGCGATTATCTATCAGCTTTTTACGAAAGAGGATATGCTATTGGTAGCATGCAACCCGAAAAATATACCCGGGGAGAAGATTTTTATACCAAAGTGCTTGAGTGGAGAAATAATGCTGTTTCAAGAAAAATAAACTATCACATTGGGAAATTTAATTAATAAACTATGATACGTAAACTCCCTTATATCTTTATCTATAGCCTATTCGCAACCGCCTGTACACATTCTGATAAGGCCAATGGCCCGATTAGTTTGTCGGAAGCTACTAAAAAGTATACCGGTGGATATGAAAGTAATACCCCGCTGCCTGTCTGTTATGTGCTTTGTGATTTCTCAGCCAGTCTTACAGGTAGCAGCAGGCAACTTGTTATTGAAAATGCCGCACGCGTGCTCCGTTCATGTGTCCCTGAATACCGGGTTAAATATTATGATATTAATGCAGCACAGTTTACTCCACCTTTTTTTGAATATGCTGTTGCTTCCGGATACCTGGTAAAGGCCAGCGATATTAAAAATAAAACGACTATAATAAATAAAGCTGCTGACTCCCTACAGCAGGTGATCAAAAGTCTGCACAAATCTCCATTCCCATCTGGTACCTGTATTATCCGCACACTGGATAAAATCGCTAACGCTCTTGGTGTAGATGATGCAGCCCGACAGGGGCGAACAACCCGGATTATTATACTGTCTGATATGCTGGAAGATTGCAGTTACCCGTTTGGAAGAATAAATATTGAAAAACCTCCATTTAACCCTGCCTTTAACATACTTAAGAAGATGCCGAAGCCTGTGTTTAATTTAGAGCCATATAAGGGGCTTGAAGTGACGGTCGTTGCATCTTCCAGTCATGTCATTGCCGATGTGAATTTTCTGTTTGTATTTTGGAAAGAAGTGTTTGGGAGGTACGGTTTTGAATTTAAAGGTCCTATTACTACCAACCTGCCATCCTGGATCAAATAATCATCATTGTTTTTTATAAATTAATTAGTTATGTTTCCTTTTAAGATTCGAACATTAATGCAGTTACAGGAACTGCTTGAACAAAGTCCTGATACCGAATTTTTAGAACGAATAAAAAAAGATCCTGTAGAGGTGCTTCGGGAAATTAATGAGCCACTTGGGGAAAATGAGTTTAGTAACTATAATATCAAGTCAGTAGGCCAGCTTACTGAAGTGCTTGAGAAAGAGCCGAGAATGCTTGATATGCTCAAGCAAGATCCTATTGAATTTTTCCAAAAAATGGTAAAAGAAGATCCGCCGCCACAATATAAGATTTATCGTATTCTGGTGGGAAGTCTATGTGCCGTTATCATTATTATTATCATCGGTGTAATCAGTGCATGGTTCACCAAAAATTCCCGGGAAGCTCCAACTCTTATAACTGCTGTAGCGTGTACTACACTCGGTATCCTTGCTGGTATTTTTGTCAATATACCTCAGAAAAATTATTCAGAAAAATCTAAGAACAGGTATTCAGATAGTTAGTATATAAGTAAAGGGTACTGTTCATGGCAGGGTATGCTACACAAATTAAAAAAGTCAATCGAAAGATTGACTTTTTAGATTTACCCCGTTGTCCTTTTCGCATAAAGCCCTGTCCTAAAAATTACCCGCGTATAACACAGAATCACATTTCCCAAAGCATTTGAGGTATTTTTATTTGATATACTTAAATCGAGTTGCTCATCAGACCTATCTTACAACTTTATTGTTATGCCCAACTTTCCGCCGGAAAATGCATTGCCATTACCCTCAAGGTTGAGCCCAATTTTTTCGGAGAAATGATACCTGAAACCTATCTGTCCGCCAATGCCAAGCCCTGAACTGTTATCGCCATTGTATCCTGAAGGGGATGACCAAATATAAAACCCAAGGTTCAGACCTGCGTAAAAATCAAGTTTGGATGGTATACGCAATATGGCATTAAAATGATAATTCACGTTTCCGGAAATTCCTATAATGCTGTGACGGTAATGGTTATTTTCCCAGTTCTCTCTGAATGACCGGAACGAGATTTCGCCTCCAAGGGTCACATTCCTGTGTACACCATAATCTATACTCACGTAAACAGGAATGCCGCATTCGGACAGGCCAAATCCTATATTAAATCGCGCTTTTTTACGGGTAGCTGCCCCTAGCCTAATGAAACAGACAGCATCTGTAAATACATAATAGTCAGGAATATCTTTTTCATTTTGAATGCATTTATTTTGTTGCCCTGTTTCCGCGGATAATACTGAATAAGAGTGATATGGCTATAATGACAAGCAGAATGTGAATGATTGAACCCGCATGGAAAGAAAAGTAACCAAGCAGCCAGAGCACAACCATAATTACTGCTACTGTATAAAGAAGATTAGTCATGATATATTTTTATTTGTGGGTATTTTTAACTTGAATAAGTTGGGCACAAAAAAGCGTATTCTTGTTTTTTATTATTAAAACCGGTTTGTTTCCAAGACTACCTGTGGACCTGGATATTGCACTGCTGCATCATCTTCAGCGGTAATAAATATGTTAACAGGCTTAACTGAAGAGGCTGTTTCGAAAGATACTTTCAGTTTTTTTAGAAAGAAATCTGGAAGAGCTTTTTATTTGTCCAATATTCGTTGTTGTTTCCTGGTCAGAGACTATTCAGACGATATAAGTATTCTTTTCCGATTGCAACCTGCCCACTTCTGCCAAATCTCTTAAACGTATTTTAATAACGTTATTATTATTGGCCTTTTTTACTTTTACATTACCACGGGCAGCGGGAACAACTGATGAAGTTAAGAATGAAATTTTTTTAGAACAGGAAGTAACAGGAAATATCAAAAAGGTAATTAGTAGAACTAAAAGAATATCCTGTATAGTAATGTTTATTCGAATTGTTCTCATTGAGTTAAACTTTATCTAAAAAATCTTTGAACGAACGGCCAGCGATTCTTGTTGAGGCAATGGTGATTAGAGGGCTGCGATAATTTTTTGCAGTTCGTCTTTTGTCTTACCGAGCTTAATCTGATGGTTGTTCAGCATTTCATCTTTTTTAGCATCTTTGTAACGGAGATCCGCATCGGTTAAGGTGGCAAACTTTGCTTTAAGCTTTACTTTCTGCTCGCTCCAGTTTTCTGAGACAGATGCAGGAAAGTTTTTAAATATGTCATTTTTTAAGTTCAATTGTAACTGAATTGTTACATTGTAAAGGTCTATAATACTGGTGTAGAAAGTGTTACAGAACTTAAAGTAAATGTTACATTATTCACACATTTTCTGTCTTCGCTAAATATTCAAAGCAGAATGCTTCTGATCCTGGATAACCCCAGGCCCTGGTATTTGCAACATTGCCGGGCAGCAGGGTCATCATGTATAACACGTTTGATGTGACCGTTGACCCGGTTCTTTATTCTTGCCGGTATATACATAAATGTACCGCAGAAAAATTTACTTCGCAACCCTGTCTCCATGAATGATGCTTAATAATATTAAAATAGCAGCAATAACGAGCAGCACATGAATGATTGGACCGACATCAAAGGCAAAGAAGCCAAACAGCCAGAGGATAACTAAAACTATTGCTGCTACATAAAGGAGATCACCCTTTTTTTATTATACAGACTTATACAAATAGTTTGCTGTACTAAAGCATTATGTGTTCCGGGCAATCGGCTAAATTATTCATGGTTCTTGTGACTGTATTAGTTGCTTAATATAGACTGATGTTTTTTCAAGGCCTTTATTTTCCCGGGAACAATAAAGGTTTTTTCAATTACAAGCCTTGCCATCAAATAACTCAATGTAGATTCAGCTCCTTGATTAAGATTAACATAGTTTTCCTCCAGTCCATCATAGCAACCTCCAGTACAGGGATTATATATTATCTGGTGCAGGTGATTATTGCCTAAGAACCAGTTGAATGCCATTGTCATTTTTTGCAGGTATGTCTCGTCTGCAGTCATTTCGTAAAACTTGCTCAAAGCAAGTATGGTATAAGCTACATCTATCGGTTGCTCACCACCAATAACAGCATGCCCGGTTTGCTGCCACTTCTGCAACCATCCTTTATTGGAAACAACGTGTATGCTGCCATTCCGGAATATCTTCGACAGGAGAAAGTTGAATGAAGTAGTTGCTATCTCCTTGTATACCTGTTTGCCTGTCATGAGCCATGCGCATAGCAGCGCTTCGGGCAGTATGCTGTTTGCATAGGTAAGATAGCTTTCATACCATTCCCAGTCTTCACCTGCTTCATGCCTGTACATCTGTACCAGCCTGTCTGCAAAGGCAGTAACAAGCGCCAGGTTCTGGATCGACCTGTGCGTTGTATTATAATAGTAAATGCCTTTGATGATAAATGCCATGGCGCGCGTAGAATGTACATCATTAACCGCAGCCAATGCCTTGCGCAATACGGATTCGGCCCCGTTAATAATATCCCGGGGCAATAAAGCTCCCATTGAGAGCAAGTATCCCAATGCCCATATAGCCCTGCCATTTGAATCAGCCAGGTTGGTTGCTTTATTCTGATCGGTAAAATGCCTGTCTTTGCACACATAGTTCAGAAAGGCTCCACCGGGTTGCTGGCAATACCTGATAAAACTGAAATATATCCTGATATAATCGATATTGCTGCTGTCACCAGTTAATTCCAAGTGCTGGCAGCATGCTATCAGTGCACGTGCATTGTCGTCGAGGGTGTACCCCGAGTCAATATCGGGTTGGTTGAGTTTTGAAAATTGGATCATTCCGAATCCCGTTGTCATCTTTTTTACATGACAAAGGTTAATGGCAGGAATACTATACTCCAGCGATATCTTTTCACTTCCAATCTTTTCAAATACGATAGCGTGGGCAATTGCTGTATTCTCCCATGCAGTAGAAGCCATAATATGTAATCCGTTTGAGCTTAAGGTTTTGCGAAGTTCGTCATTGCTGAGCAACTTTATGGCTGCTTCAGCCAGTTGATGCGAGCTTCCAAAATCGATAATAATACTTACTTCATCACCCAATACTTCCCGTACGTGAGGGATAGGAGTGGAGATAACAGGACAGCCACAACTGATTGCATACGAGAAGGTTCCGCTTACTGCCTGGTTCGGATCTTTCGACGTGAACAGGTATATGTCGGTTAATTGCAGGTATTCCAGCAGGTCGGGCAGTGTTAGATACGAGTTGATAAACCGGACGTTTTGCTGAAGCCCCAGTTTGGTAAGTGTTGCTTCCAGCGATTCCCTGTATTTTTCTCCTTCCTGTTTTACAACTGAAGGGTGTGTTTTGCCAATAATGAGAAACAGTACTTCAGGATGTTGCTTTATGATGGCGGGCAGGGCCTCAAGGGAAGTTTCGATACTTTTCCCGGAGTTCAGTAATCCAAAAGTAGACAGTATCTTCCTACCGGACAGCCCATACTTCTCTTTCAGCAGTTCCTTGTCGGAATGTGGTACAAGGTGAGTGCCATGCGGGATAACATCAATCATCGAAGCTATAATGCCATAGTCTTCAGATAATATTTTTGCCGATGACTGCGTCATTACAATAATGGAATCGGCGGCATGGGCAATATTGACCACGTTCTCCTTTAATGCATCGTCCGGATCAGGCAATACGGTATGGAAAACAACGATTACTGGTTTAGTGACGGTTTCGAGGAAGTTAATAAAGTCCGGCGTCCGATCGGTGAACAGGCCAAACTCGTGCTGGATCAGCACTATCGCAATATCATCATCATTATTAACCGAGTTGGCCAGCCGCATAAATGAACCCGGCTGATCGGTATTGAGCACGTATGCTGTATCTTCTGTGTAAGTATGCATCTCACTGCCCGATTCAAGCGGACATATCTCTATACTGAACGAACGACCGAATTTATGGTTCAGTGCCTTTATCAGGTCGTGCGAGTAAGTGGCTATGCCACACTCGCGGGGAGGATAAGTAGAAACAAATAATATTCCAGGCAGTCTTCTGGTATGCATAGGCGTTATTGTTTCACTCTCCGCCCTCAAACCTGATCTTACACTGCCATAGGAGCGGGTATCTGTAGTATTGTATATCACTGACACGTTATTCATTTTATACGTTAGTATTAATAGTATTAAGTAATAATTCTGCTATAAGTGCTGAGAGGCTTACCGAAACACATCCGATCTGTTCATCTGCTGCTCCATAATAGATATATAGTGTATCTTTAAACAAAGCTGTTCCTGTTGGAAAACAGACATTGTTCACTGCTCCGTTCAGCTCCCAGTCTTCTGCAGGTTTAAATAGGGGGTAGGGGAGCCTGGCAACTTCTATAGAAGGATTTTCCAGATTGAGCAAAGCTGCACAGGCGGAGTAAACATATCCCTTTAATGTATCATGTACGCCATGGTAAATGATAAGCCATCCCTGAGCGGTTTTTATGGGTGGGCAACCACCTCCGATATAACTTACTTCATGCTTATATTTGGGCGAGAGCACAATGTTTTCATCAAAATGATGGCAATAGGTTTGCCAAAACTCTGTAGTAAGTTCTTCCAGGCTATTCACGCATGCAATCTGTATGTCAGGTTTGATGCGGTGAAGGAAATATAATTGGCCGTTAATCTTTTCCGGAAAAAAAATAACGTTCTTATCCCACACGTATACCTTCATCCCGGGCTTGTCGGGAATATGCCCCACGCCATTATAGCGCTGGTATTTATCATTGATCATACCCCTTGCCTGAGCGAGTCTGATGAACTCCTCGTAAGTAAAACGGGGTACTATAATGCCCATTTTTTCAAAATGAATAAGATCTTTTGATAATGCAAGCGCACCCATCGCATTTATTCCATCATAAGCTGTATAGGTGAGGTAATACAGGTCGTCTATTTTTACTATGCGGGGGTCTTCTACGCCATGTGCTTCATACTCAAATTGTGGAAAAATTATCGGCACGTCTGATCGTTCTTCTACCTGCAGCGGGCCATTAAGCCTGCAATAACCAATACTCGAATAATTACCTTTAGCAACAGCCCTGAAAAAGATGTGTACATAATCACCCTCCCTGATTACGGCAGGATTCAGTACTCCCTCGCATTCAAAGCCAAGTGTTGACTTTTGAAGCAGGATACCTTCTTTTTTTATTTCTATCATATTATTGGCAATGTTTTCAGGTAAAACTTATTCACATACCTGTTTTCTCTTCCCGGGTAATCAGCTCAGATACCTTCTCAATACCCAGGCCATTGTTTCATGTTCTTCCATCAGGTTGGTCAGGAAGTCGGCACCACTTACATCTTTTAGTTTCTCGGAGCAATCTTCAATTGCGACGCGTAATTGTATAATCACCGCCTCGTGATCGGCGAGCAGTTCTCTGAGCATATCTTTTGATGAGGGATATTTGCCCGGGCCTTCTTTTAATGAAGCCTGTTTCGAAAATTCCTGCATGGTACCAATGGTCTTTTGCCCCATCTTACCAATTCGTTCAGCGATCTCATCAATAGATTCCTCAAGCTGTTTATACTGCGCTTCGAATACTTTATGGTATTCCATGAAGCTTTCTCCTGCAACATTCCAGTGAAATTTTCTCGATTTAATATACAGAACCATTTCATTGGATAAAATGGCGGAAAGGTGTGCGGCGCCCGCTTTTAAATTTTTCTCGGGAACTCCAATATTTGGTTTCATTTTTTTTAATTTGAATGTGATTAATATTTATTGTTATGGCTCCAACCCCTGGTCAGGGGTTTTACCGTGATTCAATTCCGAGTTGTGAAAAACCATCAATAGATAAAAGGGCAATACTTTGGACGGGCAAAGTGATATTTTCGAAAGGGTTGCCGGATATTCAGCGATTTCCCGGTTATGCATTAAGTTTTACCTGGTGATCAACTGCGAACAGATCACTATAACCAAAAAGGGTGCCAACTGCTGTAAATGGTTAATCTGATGTTGTGTTAAGAATATAATCTAAAGGGTAAGAAAACGTATGAACTGGTTGCGAAAGGGTTAGGTGCGTATATTCCTTCACCCGTTCAATTTTGCGGGCTATAATATAATGTTCAATTGTAGTGCCGGTTGCCTCTGAGAACAGGTTGGCAAGATAAGTATATCCGGTTACTGTTGTCTCTCAACCGGTACAGCCAACATAGTACCTGTCAAGGATAAGAGAGTAAAAAAATATCAGCAGTATAAATAGGTAAAACAAAAGGCCAATGCTGTTGCATTGACCTTTTTGTGGTGACCCCGGTAGGTCAAATCTCGAACCAAGGGCTTGAAGAATTAAGAGTGATG
>CAZPXP010000008.1:0-25400 GCA_964590975.1 uncultured Ferruginibacter sp.
AAAAGGAGCAGGAAGAAATAACTGGTTGCCTTAAAGATAATTCAGAGTTATTTGCGGAATTGAAGACGGCACATGAAGAACTATTAAAAATATTTTCATCGCATGGGTTGGACGGCTACTCTGATCCCGATGATATATTTAATCTTTTCTACGATGAAGATATACGCCAGGACTTTACTGAAGCGTTTGCCAAGTTCTCAAAAGCCCTTGACAATGTATTTCCAAGAAAGGAAGCCTTACAATACTTGCCTGACCTGAATCGCTTTGCAGAAGTAAATACCCTGGCTTCACAGCACTTCCTTGATCGCCGTATGAGCATGAAGGGAGTATCAGAAAAATTACGCAGGGTTACAGATGAGTATTTGAAGTCTAAAGGGATTGAGACTAAAATAGAACCAATATCCATACTTGACGACAAGTTTTTTGAAAATGTAAAAGCAATTAAGCGGAAGGAAACAAAGGCAGCAAAGGTTGAACATGCTATTCGGAACATTATTAATATTCAGATGGATGAAGACCCTGAATTGTATGCTTCGTTTGCAGAAGAATTAAGGAACATTCTATTAGCTTTTAAAGAAAATTGGGACGAAATTTACCGTTTGCTGGAAAGTTTGCGAAGCAAGATTAAATCTGCACAACAGGAAGACACAAAGGGGCTTGACAGAAAGAGGCAAATGCCCATTTATAGAAAGCTGCACAACTTCATTTATGCAAAAAAAGATGATCTTACTGATGATGAAGTGAACAATCTTGTTATATGGACAAAAGAAATCTATGGCATGATTAAAGTGGAGTTATCCATGATTGGCTTTTGGAGCAATACTCCCTCTGTAAACCGCCTTAAAGGAGAAATCTCCAACTATATTACGGAGCAATGCAGTTCGATTCCTGCTGCATTTCAGAACAGAATAACAATAGCAAATGAGATTCTTGCCTGGGCAAAAGATGATAGGATTACAGCAGCAATAATTTACGCAGAAGATTAATGGAAATTAAATACTCAATAAAATACTCCGCTCGGAAAACAATCAGCATTATTGTTGAAAGAGATCGTAGTGTAGTTGTAAGGGCTCCTCTAAACACTAGCGAGGATTTTATTGCTAAAGAAGTTTACAAGAAAAGGCGATTGCTTCAGGAGAAAATATCTCACAATCAAAAATATCCTTTTCCAAAGTCTGTCAAGCAATTTGTATCAGGAGAAACACTTTTGTATTTGGGCAAACATTATAAACTGTATGTGACAAATAATGTAGAAGAAGGAGTTTCTTTTGATAATAAATTTTTTATTGGAAAAACCAATCAAAAAGTAGCCAACAAACTTTTTCGGGAATGGTATATTAAGTCTGCCACGGAAATAATTGTACCCAAAGCAAAGGCTATTGCAAAGCAATTAGGGGTTGCATTTAACGATATAAATATTCTCGATTTAAAATATCGCTGGGGTTCCTGTACACCAAAAGATAATATTCACTTTAATTGGCGTATCATTAAAGCTCCAATGACCGTGATTGAATATATTATTGTTCATGAACTTACCCACCTACTGGAAGCCAACCACACCCCTGAATTTTGGAACCGTGTAGCAGTTATGCAGCCCAATTACGACAAAGCTAAAGATTGGCTGAAAGAATTTGGCGGGGAGTTAGAATCAGATTTTTAGTATAAGTTCTAATTTTATAAAATATTCTTTCAATAATTACTTTTATCACTAAAGTTAAAGTATGAATGATATAAGACTTAATTTTTTAGAATTTCAAAATCAGGAATTCGGAATTATAATTTATAGGAAAAAACTTGAGGCAAACGAGTTTAAGGAGGGATTTGAATATTATGATTTCAAGGATGATGAAGGAAATAATACAAAATACGAAATTACCTATTCCGAAATTCCAGGCTATGAAGAATTCAAATTACCGGCATATGCAAAAACAGGCTTGATTTCTAAACGACTATATGAAAAGATAAAATCAGCCTCGGAAGGTTTGGATTATTTTATTAAGAAAGAATCTGAATATAATAGAAGGATTCACTACGTAATTGGCAATCACCCTAAAGGAAAGAAATGTATTTGGATTGAACCCTACTACTTGAAAACAAAAAACATTTGGGGGATCTTATTTGATTACTGTTTCGTAGTTGAAAAAAACGATACCGGACAGGAACAATATAAGTTAGACAAGGACATTTTGATTGCAAGTGGAACAATGAATGAGAAAGGGGGAAGTAATATTGATTACTATTTGTTTAAAAATAATCATCTACAAAACTTTATCAATAATTATTTACCTAAGATTAATACCAAACTTGATACTAAACTGTCTGGCGAGCTAACAAGTATTTTTTCAAAATTATTACAATCGAAAGTATATATTTTCAGTAATAATAACAGTAGTAATTCATCCTACTTAGGGCTATCAAAATACCCTCCACTTTCTAACTTTAATAACAAGGTCCAATTTTATTTCATTTATAGGAAAAGAGACAGAGATATTGCAGTAGCACTTTTAAAGGGATTAAGAGGCGAATTAAGCCCAAATACTTTTAGCGGAATGAATAAACTTTTTAGGATAGATTTCTCAAATGATGTTATAAAAGGATCGGCTTTAGAGGACTTTAGTGATAACGAGATTGACACCGAGATAACTAAAATAAAATCGTTGGGAGACACCGTAATTCCAATCATAATAACAAATTCAAAAAAGGAAAGTGATGATGATAGGTTGTATTTCCGTTTGAAACACAAGTTTACAAGTGAGAAAATACCTTGTCAAGTTGTAACAAAGGAATTAGTTAAAAATGAGTATTCGTTAAAATATTCCTTAAGCAACATAGGCTTACAGATTTTTGCTAAAGCTGGCGGGAAGCCTTGGAAAATGAAACCCGTCGGTACAGAATATTTAATCATAGGCATAGGCCAATCTTATAAGGTTGATAAGATAAATGAAGAGCGAACTGTAACAAAAAATATCACTTATTCTGTTCTAACAGATTCAAGTGGGATTTTTAAGGATATTCAAGTTCTAGGTGAAGGAGTTGAAACTGATGAATCGTACTATCAACAATTAATTACAAACATAAGCAATATAATTAACTCTGCTGGCCATAAAAAGATTTCAATACATGTACCATTCAGATTAAGCAAAGAAAAAATTATTGATCCAGTAATTAAAAGAATATCATCCGAAATTGAATTAAGTGTTCTGGTTATAAATGCAAAGAATGTTTTTTTTGGATTTGATTATTCAAACAATGGCTTGGTTCCATTTGAGAGTACTTTTATTAAATTATCGCACGATGAGTATCTTGTTTGGTTTGAAGGTCTGCAGTTTAACAATCCGAGGATTACAAAAAGGTTTGGAAATCCTCTGTTGATTAAGTTCTGGTATTTCAATAACAAACAATTTGAAACTGATTTCGCACATAAAGAAAGGCTCCTTCAAGATTGTATTAATTTATCAGGTGCTAACTGGAGAGGATTCAAAGCAAAACAATTACCAGTATCAGTATTTTATTGTCAGCGGATAGCAGAGTTCATTGCAAAGTTTCAAGAGTATAATCTATCACATATAGACATTAATAACCTCAAACCGTGGTTTTTATAATATGAAAAAACATTTTGCTTCGGATAAAATCATCGTTCTGCTCGGAGCAGGAGCAAGCTGTGATGCTGGAATAAAAAATTCCTACCAAATGATTCAAGAGATTGAAGATAAGCTAGATAAAGAATGGAAGGAATACAAGAGCCTATACAATTATATTGAAAGTTCACATTTTCGTCTCGAACGTATTAAAGATGTACGATCTAAAGAAATTACATTTAATATAGAGAATCTTGTTGGACTGTTAGATACAATTATTAGGATTTCAACAAAGGAATTTGAGGGATATAATTTTGTAGGAGCATGGGAGAAAGAATTAGTAAATGTCGCTGGTAGTAACATGGAAAAAGCCTTGGGCTTTAAGAATGAAATCCTTAAAAAACTCAAAGAAAAATGGTTGTCCCCAGGAGATTTTAAAAGTTCAACTTCCTATTACAGGAAATTGGCTTCTACAGGTTATACATCTTATCTTAAAATATTTTCCTTAAACTATGATATGTGTGTTGAGTATAATATGGAAGCTGAAGGACGCAGAATCGAAAGAGGTTTTGATGAAAACCGTATTTGGGATTATAGACGTTATGACGTTTTGAAAGATGATGCCGCAGATTTTTACTTATACAAGTTGCATGGCTCATTAGATTGGTTTCGGGATGAAGAATTAAGATTGACATATGTTGATGGAGTACAGACAATTGATCCACAAAAAATGGAGATCATTTTCGGAGTTCAAAATAAATTACAGTCTTATGACCCTTTCAATTTTTACTTTTATGCCTTTCGTGAAGCTTGCTTTCTCGCCGAATTAATTGTGGTAAGTGGGTACGGCTTTTTCGATAAACATATTAATGATAATTTGACAAATGCCTTTAAAATAAATCCCAACACCAAACTGATAGTTAACTGCTTTAATAAAACACCAAGTGATGAAGAATATAAAAAAATCCTAGCCGCACGCCTCGGAATTGCTGATGAAAATGCCATTTATATTTTTAATAAGCCTGCTAAGGAATTCTTTAACGAGGATTTGAATATTGATACATTTGCAAGCCTTTTCCCTGATTCACATGAAGAAGTAGAGGTGCTACCCGAATGATATTTCACCAATCAATTCAAAAGGATTGAGTTTATGTTTGAGTTGTATGATAAATACCTATTTCCAACACGACAAGCTGCCTGACTTCGGTAAGAAGAGTTTGTGGTTTTTGTAATACAAATTGATGGTTGTACTCAGAGAATACCAGACAGAGGGAATAAAGAAAATATTTGAGGCATGGGATCCAAAGAGGTCTAATCTGAAAAATGTTTTATTCCAAATGCCTACCGGAACAGGCAAAACAACTGTGTTTTCTGAAATAGTACGCAAGGCCAATCTTAAAGATAAGTTTGTTCTGATTGTTGTTCACCGAATTGAATTGGTAGAGCAGATTGCTGAACGTTTACAGTTATTCGGCGTTTCTGTGGGCATTATTTCAGCAGGCAATAAGGCAGAACCAGATAAGGCAGTCCAAGTAGCTACAATCCAAACGTTATCAAGAAGAAACTATCCTCCGGCTGACATAGTGATTATTGACGAGTGCCATCATTCAAAGGCTGATACTTACAAAAAACTATGGGAAATATATCCTGATGCAAGGTTCTTAGGTGTTACCGCAACTCCGGTTCGCATCAATGGTGAGGGTTTCGATGATTTGTTTGAAATACTCATTCCTTTAGGTAAACTCAGCTACTTCATTAACGAGGGACATCTTGCCAAAATGAAGCATTTGGTTTGTGGCATCCCTGATGTTTCAAAGGTGAAGCAAAGAATGAGGGATTACGACTTGCAAATGCTTAAAAATGTAATGTTAGACAACTCCATTATGGCTAACTTGGTGGGGAGTTACAAAAAGTTTGCAAACGAGAAAAAGACAATCGTATTTGCAGTAGATATTGAACATAGTAAGAGTATTGTGGAGCGCTATTTGGAAGCAGGCATTCCTTCTGCCCATATTGATGCAACTACTCCTAAAGTGGAAAGGAAAGCAATCTTAGAACAATTCAAGAAAGGTGAAATACTTGTGCTGAGTAACGTTGATATTGTTTCAGAAGGTTTCGATGTTCCCGACTGCGAAGCAGTTCAATTGGCAAGGCCAACAAAGTCATTAGTTCTTTATTTACAGCAGGTGGGCCGTTGTATGCGTCCATCACAAAACAAGGAGTTTGGTTTGGTCCTTGATAATGCAGGTTTGTGGTTGGAGCATGGTATTTGTTATATTGATAGAGATTGGTCTTTAAAAGGCCTCAACAAGTCTAAGCGTACGTTTTCTATTGAAAAGCAGATAGGGTTTGATGAAGAGGAACGAATTAGAGAAATAACCCGTCCAACAGAAGCGGATGGGCTTGAACTTGTTGAAATAAGCGAAGATCTTGAAAGACTATTAATCTTTGAAAGTTTCATCAGGTTTGCAAAAGCACAGGAGCACAAGTTGGTTTCTGTAGTTTATAAATATTCAGACTATCTGTTTTCACAGAATGCCAACTTCACAGAGTTTGAAATTAAGTATTGCCACAGGCGTTTAAACAAAGAAGGCTGCAATTATAAAATTGGTTTTTGGTATCACAGAAAAAAGGAGATTGAAGACAAATTAAAAAAATAGATTTATTAAAATATTTGGTTACCGCTACCTAGATTTTTAGAATAGAAGACAATACGGACAAAAACTTTCATCTTCTTTCAAATTCAGTTAAAAACTGGAAAGCTACGGCTTGTGAGTGCTTAGATTTGCCTTAAAAACAATGGCAAACAACGAAGAGCAGGATTTTTTTGATGTTCCCCAATTACTGCATCTAACCCCAGAAAAGGTAAGGTCATATCCGCAATTTGCTGATGCTACCGATGAGGAGGTATTTAACATCATTAATTCCCTTTACGATCTTTCCTTAATCACCTACGACCTGGTTAGCAAAGAGTTGACTCCCCAATCCCCGGAGCCTGGGGAAGAAAAGGAGTAAAAAATAATTTCATAAAGCGTTGATTGTCAATATATTTGTGTTGTAAAGGGTAGGCAATCCCCCGACAAAATCAATTTTAATATCCAATCCAATGAAAACCAAAAAATCCAAAGTAATCCCTATTGAAACGCATGACAAATTTGAAGGCAGAACACCGCTTGCAGAATGCAGAAAACTTTTGAAAGCGGATGAAAGAAACCTTTCCGATGAGGAGGTACTGGCTTTAAGAGACTTTATACACTGCCTTGCCAAAATGTATCATGACTATTACATGCGCTGTAAAAGGGGATTGCACAAAAGCAGAGTAATAACATTTGATAATCAAAGTAACGATGAAAAAGAGAGCCATTCTATACGTCCGGGTGAGTACAGACGAGCAAGCTGACAGAGGTTATAGTTTACAGCACCAGGAAGATCGCTTACGTAATTATTGTACTATCAACAATATTGAAGTAGTTGCATTTTTCCGGGAAGACCACTCTGCCAAAACTTTTGACCGTCCGGAGTTTACTAACCTGCTGGAGTTTGTAAAGAAGAATAAAAGAGTAGCCGATGTTCTGTTGTTTTTGAAATGGGATAGATTTTCGAGAAATGCGGGTGATGCTTATTACATGATTAATACACTCAATCGTTTGGGGATAGAACCACAAGCGATTGAGCAGCCGCTCGACTTATCTATACCGGAAAACAAAATCATGCTGGCTTTTTATCTGGCTGCTCCTGAAGTGGAAAACGACAGGCGTTCGCTGAATACGATTGCTGGTATGCGAAGGGCAAAAAAGGAAGGCAGGTGGATTGCAAAAGCTCCTGCCGGATATAAGATGTCCAGAAATGAGCGCAATCAGCCGATTGTAATTAAAGACCCATCAACTGCTCCTATTGTTCGTTGGGTATTTGAAGAAATTGCCAATGCCGTTTACAGTGCAGAATTGATTTACAAGAAAGCCCTTGAAAAAGGTTTGAAGGTAAAGCGGTCGAACTTCTTTGAACTAATTAAAAATCCATTTTACTGTGGTCGCATTTTTATTCCGGCATATAAAGACGAAGAAGAACAATTTGTAACAGGCATTCATGAACCGTTAATCAGTGAACAACTGTTTAATGAGGTTCAGGAAATATTATCTGGCAGACGCAGAAAGTTTCCTACCAAGCAAACGGCGATAGACGAATTACCACTAAGAGGATTTTTAAAATGCAGCCGTTGTGGTGCCAATCTTACCGGAAGTAAATCAAAGGGCAGGCACGAGTACTATTACTACTATCATTGCACCCCTCAATGCGGCGAACGCATTAAAGCTCCGGAAGCCAATGCTGCGATATGTGCCGAAATCAGAAAACTAACGCAGATACATAAAGTGAATTACAAGGTTTTTGAAAAGGAAGTAATGTGTCTATTAGGAAGAGAAGTAAAGGAAACAGCAGCTTCAAGGGAAAAAATGCAGCAGGAACTTGAGAAGCTCCACGACAGGCTTAATAACGCCCAGCAATTGTTGTTGGATGGAAGCCTTGATGCGGCAGATTACAAAGGAATAAAGGCCCGCTATGAGCCTCAGATCAGAAACCTGGAGATGAGGCTCAGCCAAACCGATGAGGCCAATTCAGAGCTTGAAAAATACCTTACGTTCGGAACCTACTTCTTTAAGAACCTTGACAGGCTTTATTATGAGGGTGATCTGGCCATCAAACAACAGATCATCGGTTCAATATTCCCCGAAAAAATTGTTTTTGAAAATTTGCGACCTCGAACCGCTCGTATCAACTCCCTTGTTCGGCTGCTTTGCAGTCCTGTAGCGGGTTCCAGCCGTTCTAAAAAAGACAAAACCGGCAAAAATGCCGGTTTGTCCACTATGGCTCCCCCTTCAGGACTTGAACCTGAGACCCTCTGATTAACAGTCAGATGCTCTAACCAACTGAGCTAAGGAGGAATATATTCCCATTACGTTTCCGTTTTGGGAGGGCAAAAATAAGGTTTTTTAAGTTTTACAACAAACACATTTTAATATTTTACCAGCCAAATAAGCCTTTTTTCTCCTCCATCCCTACATATACTCCATTTTCATCCACTCGCACAGGGTAAGTTTTGAGATAATACCCCTCTCCGCTGGTATTCCGCCCGTTCTGTAGGCTGAAACGGTAGCGGTGCAGCGGGCACACCACATTGCCCATAGCATCCACAAACCCATCTGCTATCGTTCCTCCCGCATGCGGGCATTTAGCAACACATCCATACAATACATCATTATGCAACGCCAGGCAGACCGTTTTACTTTTAACCGATACTTCCACCATTCCATTCCCGTTAAAAGCCAATTCACCCGGGCTGTCAGCGATCTTATACCATTTGTATTGCTTTTCGGCCATAAGGTTACAATTTATCTGCTTCGCCCTGTACAAACTGCATCAATACAGCTATTCTTGCTGGGGAGAAGTCAAACGGAAGGCCAGCCGCACGATATAGCTCCGGCAGGGTACGTGTTCCCCCCAGCGCCAGAGCCTGGCAGTAATTATCGAGGGCTTTTTCCTTATCTTCTTTATACTGCATCCACATACCAATAGCGCCCAACTGGGCAATGCCATATTCTATATAGTAAAAAGGCACTTCAAACAGATGGAGTTGTTTCTGCCAGCCATTGCTGCGGTAGGCATCCAGACCACTGTAGTCCACCACACTGTCAGAAAATTCGTCGATGATCGAAACCCATGTGGCAGTACGCTCTTCTACCGTATGATTGGGGTTTTCGTATATCCAGTGCTGGAACTTATCTATTGTAGCGATCCAGGGGAAGATGGTGATTACCCGCTCAAGTTGCTGCTCTTTAGCACGTTGTAGCTCTTCTGCATCACTAAAGAAAGTATCCCAGTAATCCATACTAAACAGTTCCATTGCCATGCTCGCCACTTCGGCGATCTCCATGGTGTATTCTTTAAACCCATACAGTTCCAGCGGATGTGCCAGGAAGGAATGCACCGCGTGCCCACCCTCATGCACCATCGTTGTTACATCCTGCATCTGGCCAGCAGCATTCATGAATATAAATGGTGCGCCACTCTCTGCCAGCGGGCAATTATACCCTCCCGGAGATTTTCCTTTCCTGCTTTCAAGGTCAAGATGCTTCATCTCGTACATCTTACGCAGGCAATCGCCGAAGAAAGGCCGTATACGATCAAAGCAGGCGATCGTTTTATTGATCAGTTCTTCGCTCTTCTGAAAGGGACGTAATGGTTTTATCCCCTCCGGCTCAGCATCAATATCCCATGGACGCAATATGTCAAGACCCAGCTTGGCTTTTTTCTTCTCCAGCAGGGTATTGATCAACGGCAGAATATGTTGCTTTACAGCTTCATGAAATTGAAAGCACTCTTCTTTTGTATAGTCGAAACGGCTGAGATCCTTAAACCTGTAGTCGCGAAAGTTCGCAAACCCTGCCTGCTTTGCCTCCAGGTCGCGCTTGGCAATCAGCGAGGTATATAGTTCGTTAAGTGCATCTTTATCCTGCAGGCGCCTTTCCTGCATCTTACGGTAGACTTTTTCCCGCAAGCCACGATCATGACTTTGCAGAAAACGTGCCGCCTGTTGCAGGGTATATTCTTCACCGTTTACCTCTACGGTCATTTTACCGGTGATCATACCATATTGCTGCTGCTGTACAGCAAGCTCCGACTGCAGAGGTATATTCTCTTCGCGGAACAGCTCAATATTCTTCCGGATGTTACGCAGGAAAGTGTGGTATTTAATAGGGTCAAGCTCAGCAGCATAAGGACTGGCTACCAGTTTTTTATTCTGCTGGTCGTTGTATGGCTGAATCTTGGGAGATATCTCCATACAGAAATAGTTAAATGCCTCTTCAAGCTCTTTGTTTTCTGTATCACAGGTCATGCGGATCTGCCGCCAGCACATGTCTTCACTCACCATTGCCTCCAGCTCACTGCAATCCCTGAGCCATTGTTCCAGCTCAGCAAGGCTGTTGATGGGCCGTTCCGCAAGTGCCTTATAATAGGGTTCCAGTGCAACCCAATCTGTAATCGTAAAATCGGCGGGCAGGAACTGCCGTACCGCTTTCTGAATATCTGCTGTATAGTTCATATGACAATCTTCCCAAAGCGGGGTTAGGTTTACAATCCAATACATTAAAGAGGCTTACCTTACGCCATTTTGCGCGGGGCATTTACCTTCTTGGCAGGAGCAGAGGTCTGCTTGGCAGCAGAGGATTTTGCCCGGGTAGTCTTGGGCTTTTCAGGTTTTACCTCTTCCGGTACCGGGGCTGCCGCTTCAGCATCAGTTGCCGCAGCGGAGAGTTTGGGCTCAATACTATTCTTTTCCAGTATGACAAACCAACGCAGCATCTTTTTCATATCACTGGTATATACCCGTTCAAAATCAATCTCGGGATATACTTTTTCAAAGTATGCTTTTATAGCTGCATTATCAGCCTTGGCGTCAGGTTTTGCTTCGCCACTGTTCTTCATCGCTGTAAATATATCCACCAGGTTCACATTATCTTTAACGGTGTATATCTCGATACTTTCCAGGTGAGAAAAATTATGGATACGGCTGCTTACAAATTTTGTGGTATTATCTTCCAGTGAACGCACTACGGCACCATCGGCTTTAGAAGACATCATCTCGAATAATCCGCTCAACCCTGTTACAGAAACAATCTTATTATATTCCATGAAGTAGTAAAATTTAGGGTTGCAAGTTAAGTGAAAAGCGCCATAGGCGTACCGCTGTATCTAAAAAAAGCAATTGTACCGACTTGTCCGGCCAAACACACTGTTTGTCAAGGGAAGATGGAATTGGTTACCTTTGTACTATGCCTCAATTCAACTGGAACGACAGTACCAACCTGCTCCGTAAACTCACCTTCCGCAGGGCCTGGAATGGCGTCAAGGTGCTCAGCAGCTTCTATATCAGCCGGTTACTCAAAAAGCCTGTGCAATGGGGTTATCCTGTTTCGATTTCCTTTGAGCCCACCACCAGTTGTAACCTGCGCTGTCCCGAGTGCCCCAGTGGCCTCAGGGCTTTTACCCGGCCTACCGGTATGCTGCAGCAGGACTTCTTTCGCCAAACCATCAACGAGATCCATAAAGAGCTGCTCTACCTGATTTTTTACTTCCAGGGAGAGCCCTATCTTAACCCGGACTTTCTTGATATGGTGAAATATGCAGGCAGCAGGGGCATTTATACAGCTACCAGCACCAACGCGCATTACCTTACCGACGAAAATGCCCGTAAGACTGTTGAGAGTGGGCTCGACCGCTTGATCATCTCCATCGACGGCACCACGCAGGACGTGTACCAGCAATACCGTGTAGGTGGTAAACTCGAAAAAGTACTTGAAGGTGCAAGAAATATCGTACGCTGGAAAAAAGAGCTCAACAGTAAAACGCCTTTTGTCTTCTTCCAGTTCCTCGTGGTTAAGCCTAACGAACACCAGGTTGAAGACATCAGGAGGCTGGCTAAAGAGGTAGGGGTAGATGAAGTGCGGTTTAAGACCGCACAGGTATACGATTATGAGAATGATCCCAACCAGCTCATCCCCACTACCAGTAAGTTCAGTCGCTATAAAAAGAATGCAGACGGCAGCTTTACGCCAAAAAACAAGCTGGCCAACCGTTGCTGGAAGTTGTGGCATGCCAATGTTATTACCTGGGATGGGCTTGTGGTGCCCTGTTGCTTTGATAAAGATGCCATGCATCAGCTTGGCAACCTCAAAGGGCAATCCTTTAAGACCATCTGGCATAACGACAATTACAGGCAATTCCGCAGGCAGCTCATGCAGAGCCGTAAAAATATCGACATCTGCGCCAATTGCAGCGAGGGCGTAAGTGTATGGAAGGACTAAGCGTAAAGTATTAACTTTACCTCATGCCATCAACCTTTAACAACCGGCTCCGCCAGGTCATCCTGCTGTCCCTCATCATCTTACTTGCTCTGCTGTTGCTTAAGCAGTTGTATGTGTTTCTTCCAGGCTTTCTCGGTGCCATTACCGGCTATATTCTCCTGCGTGAAACATATTTCCGGTTTACCTTAAAAAAGAAATGGGGAAAAACCCTCACAGCCCTCCTATTTATACTGGCGAGTATGGTTGTGATTGCCCTCCCGGTATATTTCGCCATCGAACTACTTACCAAACAGGTAAGTGGCCTGATGAGCGATCCCGTGCAATTAGTTATGGATGCAAAGATTGTAGACCAGAAGATATTTGAGAAAACCGGGGTTCACCTCCTGTCAGACGAGAATATAAAAAGCATGCAAACCAAAGCGGCTGCCATTGTACCCAGCCTGCTCAATAGCTCAGCCAACATCCTCAGCAACTTTGCTGTCCTGTTTTTCCTGCTCTATTTCCTGCTTAAGAATGGAAGGGAAACTGAACGTTTCTTGGGGCGTTTTATCCCTCTCCGGGAAGAAAATGTGCGTATGCTCGGCAGCGAAACCAGGAACATGATCAAGGCCAACGCTATTGGTATTCCTGTACTCGCGATCATACAGGGCATGGTTGCTGCCGCAGGTTACTGGATATTTGGGGTACAGGATTTCCTGCTATGGGGTTTCCTCACTGGTGTTTTCTCCATGGTACCCATTGTCGGCACGGCTGTTATATGGGTGCCGCTCTGTCTTTATCTTTATGCCACAGATAAAGCAGGCAATGCCATCGGCCTGCTAATCTATGCCGCAGTCCTCATTACCAATATCGATTATGTAGCCCGGCTCACCATCCTTAAAAAGTTTATGGATGTTCACCCCCTCATCACTGTTTTTGGAGTGATCGTTGGCATTGGCCTGTTTGGCTTCTGGGGCGTCATCTTTGGCCCGCTCATGATCAGCTATTTTATCGTTCTGGTAAAAATCTACATGAACGAGTTCGGCGTATCCAGCGGCGAAGAACCGGCATAATCTTTCCTTTCAAATGTTAAGACATAGTGAAATAAAGAAAAGATTATTTATATCGATGTTTAAACATTAACTTTGTATAAAAATTACATTCTATGCATGATTTAAGAACATTGGTTGACGCGCTCAATCAGAAAATACTCGAAGGAAAAATTCTTGAGGCTTTTGAAGAATACTATGCAGACGACGTCGTGATGCAGGATAATGATTACCCCGCACGCGTAGGTAAAGAGGTGAACCGCCAGTATGAAGAAGCCTTTGTAAACGGCCTTACTGAATTCAGGGGGGCTAAAGTGGTTAATACGATCATCAGCGATGGCATTGCCGTAGTTGAATGGTGGATGGATTTTACGCACAAAGACTATGGCGTACGAAACTATACACAAGTCGCTGTGCAACGCTGGAAGAATGGTAAAATCGTTGAAGAAAAGTTCTATTATAATAATTGATCCTCCGCGAATGGAAAGATGCCTGTCTGAAGTGGATTTGGACAGGCATCTTTTTTATATTTGTTTTGCATAAAAACAGGCTATGAGCATTGATAAGGATATTCGCCAACGAAAGTTCAGGAACGAATACCAGAAGGGGATCGTGAACTTGATCTTTACCTATAACTGGATGACGGAACGGCTCAAAGCTATTCTCAGCAAAAGCGACCTCACCATGCAACAGTTTAACATACTGCGCATCCTGAGAGGCAGTACAGAACCGCTTTCTACACTTGAGATCCGGGAGCGTATGCTCGACAGGATGAGCGACACCAGCCGCATTGTAGACCGTCTCGTACTCAAAGGACTGGCTAAAAAAGTGGTTTGCAAAGAGGATAAACGCCTTGTTGACATCACAATCTCCGACAAAGGCCGCAAAGTGCTGGAAGAAAACGATAAGCACAGTAAAGAAATGGAGGCCCTCCTGGGAACACTCTCCGAAACAGAAGCCAGGAACCTCAACAGACTATTGGATAAAATCCGTAACAGTAATTAATCCCCGGGCTATGCCATCAGTTAAATCGTTTATTTCCATAATGCTGGTTTTACAGGCATTTCACATCACAGCCCAACCAAAACCGGAGCTCAGGGCCGTATGGATCGCTACCGTCGATAATATAGACTGGCCTACTCCCGGCAATTACAATACAGATTCCCAGAAGGCAGAGTTTATACGGTTACTTGATACACATCAGTATAATGGCATGAATGCTGTTGTTGTACAGGTGCGCCCTGCCACCGACGCGTTCTACCCCTCGCCCTACGAACCTTGGAGCCAGTGGTTGACAGGCGTACAGGGCAAACCACCTTCGCCGTATTACGACCCGCTGGAGTTTATGATATCAGAAACCCATAAGCGCAATATGGAGTTTCATGCCTGGATGAATCCTTACCGTGCGGAGTTCCGGATCGGCGGATCCTCAATTGCACCTACCCACATTACCCGCCTGCACCCCGACTGGTTCCTCAGCTATGGCGATAAAAGATATTTTGACCCGGGCAATAAAGACGTGCAGCGTTATGTAACCAATGTAGTAAAGGATGTGGTTAGCCGCTATGCAGTAGACGCCATCCATTTCGACGACTACTTTTACCCTTACCGCATAGCAGGGCAGGTTTTCCCGGATACAGTGAGCTATACACTTTATGGCAACGGCACCAACAGGGAGGACTGGCGCCGCAGTAATGTGGATTCGATCATCCTGATGCTTCACGATGCTATAAGAAATACCAATCCCAAATGTCAGTTTGGAATAAGCCCGTTTGGGGTATGGCGTAATGCAGATAAAGACCCCGTAAACGGAAGTAATACACGTGCGGGACAGACAAATTATGATGATCTTTATGCAGACATCCTGCTCTGGCTCAGGAACAAATGGGTAGATTATGTTGCTCCGCAACTCTATTGGGAGTTTGGCCACAAAGCTGCTCCTTACGAGATATTGATCGACTGGTGGAATAATCATACCTATGGTGTAAACTGCTATATCGGACTGGGCATGTACAGGGCAAACAGCAATGGCGCCTGGAAAGACAATACTCAACTGCCTCGCCAGATCGAAATGCTGCGCAGTAAACCCAATATCAACGGCATGATCTTTTTCAGTAGTAAGTCTTTCGATAAAAATCCCAACGGCTGGAACGACAGCCTCCGGCTTCATTATTTTAAAGACCCGGTACCCACCCCATCCCCGCATTAGAATCCCTGCTGAATGTAGTAGTCTACCCTGCTGAATTGTGCCACAAATCGCATTACCTTTGCGGTATTACTCACTAATTCCGATCAATTATGCCCGGTTTTGAACTGTTTGGCGCTGAAGAGCGTAAAGAAGTAAATGATGTACTGGAAACCGGTATCCTGATGCGTTATGGCTTTGACGGGCCACGCAGGGGTATCTGGAAGGCCAAAGAAATGGAAGCAGCAGTATGTAGTACTTTCGGGTGCGACCATGCAATGCTGCTCAGCAGCGGTACTGCCGCCCTTACCACAGCCATGGCTGCTCTGGGCATTGGTTATGGCGATGAGGTGATCATGCCGTCTTTTACGTTTGTGGCCAGCTTTGAGGCTGTGCTCAGTGTTGGAGCTATTCCTGTCATGGTCGATGTTGATGATACCCTTACGCTCTCACCCGAAGCAGTAAAGGCTGCCATTACCACAAAGACCAAATGTATCATGCCGGTACATATGTGCGGTAGTATGGCAGATCTTGATGCACTGCAGGATATCTGCAAAAAACATAACCTTATCCTGCTGGAAGATGCCTGCCAGAGCATCGGCGCCAGCTATAAAGGCAGAATGCTGGGTACTATAGGCGAAGTGGGTACCTTCAGCTTTGACTTTGTAAAGACGATTACCTGTGCCGAGGGTGGTGTGGTGATGACCAACAGTAAAGACATATACGAAAAATGCGATGGTTATACAGATCACGGGCATGACCATAAAGGTGTTGACCGTGGTGCCGATCTGCACCCCTTTATCGGCTACAACTACCGCATCAGCGAGCTGAATGCAGCGGTAGGATTAGCACAGATCAGGAAACTGGATGGATTCCTGGCTGCACAGCGCAGGAACCACAGCGCACTAAAAGCCATACTCGCCACCATCCCCGAAGTATCGTTCCGCCGTATCCCCGACCCTGAAGGTGATAGCTGTACTTTCATAAGCTGGTTCCTGCCTGCAGAAGAAATAACAAGAGCTGTAGTAGCAGAACTGAAAGCGAAGGGTATCCTGGCCGGCAACTTTTACTGGTTTGATAATAACTGGCATTATATCCGCAAATGGGATCACCTCAAAGAAGCCGTAACACTTAACCGCCTCCATCCAGACCACCGGGCAGCTGTAGTACATCATGCTACAAAAGATTTCAGCACCAGTGATGCCATTATGAGCCGTTGTATCTCTACAGCAATCAGCTTACTCTGGACGCCCGAACAGATAAAGGAAAAAGGCGAACAAATGGTAGCTGTAATAAAAAAAGTACTGAGCGAACAGGACGTGACTGCTTAACCGTTCCCAAGATCAAACGCACATTATAAAAAGAGGCTGTCTCTGCATCAAGAGCAGCCTTTTTTCATGTACATGCACTCCTTCTATCAGATCAGTTATCGCATGTACAAAAACAAAGAAGCCGTTCTGGTATTTTTACCGGAACGGCTCTGCTGTATCCTTGTTACTGCAATAATTAATGTCTTTTAATGCGTTCCCTGCCAAGAGTAAGGCCGAGCTTAATGTTAAAGGTCATATAAGCATCGTTATCGCTTGGATCACCGCGCTGATCGCCGGGGTAGGTAACGGAGCCTGGGTTGAGTTCGTATTTACGGTCGTTCAGCAGCAGTGCGTTGGTGAGCTTATTACCACTGAAATAATTAGCGTATAAGGTTGGGTCAATATACCAGCGGCTTACATCGTCAAGGTAATCAGTGGTCAGGATGCGGTACATGAACTCTGCACGCAGGGAGAGCAGGGAAGACAATTCATAGCGAAAGCCGAGACCTACAGGAAAGTTCACTTGCTTTAACTCGTATGGCTTACGGCTTGGGTACTCCTTAAAGCCCTGCCCCTCTGTACTCAGCGGCTGCAAATCAACCCATTTGTTACCCAGCCTGGCCTGGGGGTTAAAGGAGAAATATCCTATACCGCCCACGAGGTATGGGGAAAGGCGCGGAGGATCCTGGTTACGATCTTCCCAGTTGATGAAAAGAAACAGGGGATGTATCTCTGCTGTCAGAGCAATCTCAGAGATATTGCTGCGGAAACTGAGGTTACGCTCGTAGCGGCCATAAGTGGAAGTTTTTACACTTTTCAGGATACTATCATACCCTTTTATCTGTCCGAATGTGTATTCAAGCCTGAGCGCTATTGCACTTTTGTAGGTAGCTGCTGCATATACACTCCCCGCCAGTTGTGAATTCTTCAGCACAAGATCTTTCACAAACTTCTTACCCACACCTTTGCGCCCGCCTACGTCTGTCAGGCTGTTCATCACACCCACCGACCCACCAATCTCAAACAAAAGGGGATTGTCGTAGTAATTATTATCGTAAAAATAGTATTGTGCCTGTGACTTCTGAACGGTAACGGAAAACACCAATGTGATAAGCCCCGCAACGATTTTGAATCTTTTCATGTACAAAATGACCTTTAAAATTGATGTGCTTAGCTTCTCGCAGAGGATAAAAGGATTTTGTCACCACAAATAAAGCGATTATTCGCCAATTATCTTTTGCTTTTGAGATTTATTGCCGAAAAATTTACAGATGCCTGTAAGCCCGCATTCGCTGCATTTCGGCTGCCTGGCAACACAAATATAACGGCCGTGGAGTATAAGCCAGTGGTGAGCTTTATGTATATATTTTGAAGGTATATGCTTAATCAATTGCTTTTCAACCGCGAGCGGGGTGGTAGCCGAGGCGGTAACGAGACCTATTCGCTTACTTACCCTGAATACATGAGTATCTACCGCCATATTGGGCTGCTCATCCACAACGCTGGTAATGACATTGGCTGTTTTACGCCCTACACCCGGCAGTTGCACGAGTTCGTCAACCGTCATCGGTACTTCACCGCCAAATTTTTCTATGAGCATATTAGCCATGCCAATAAGGTGTTTTGTTTTGTTATTGGGATAGGAAATGCTGCGTATATAGGGAAACAGTTCGTCGAAAGTGGCTTTGCTCAGAGCCTGGGGGGTGGGATATCGTTCAAAAAGCGCCGGGGTGGTCATATTTACCCGTTTATCAGTACATTGTGCTGAGAGGATGACGGCTACCAGTAACTGGAAGGGGTCATCATAAATCAGCTCTGTTTCTGCATCAGGGGCATGACTGGAAAAATAGTCAATAACGTACTGGTACCTTTGGGTTATGGTCATAAAAAATGTCCTTCCGTTTAAGAAGGACAAAATTACTTAAATCCCGAATGATAAGCAGCTTAAGCTGAGGTTGATAGTTCACCTACAGATTTTTCAGCATAGGCAAGAATATTATCTATTGCCTGTTTACGAGGTGAAAGATTGAGTTGTTCCAACCGGTTTCTGCCGGCTGCAATAACATCTAACTTTTCTTGTAAACTCCAGTCGGTCTCCAATGCTGCCTTTATAGCAGCCGTCTTTTCCTGGGAAGTTTCATTGTACAAATACTGTAATAAATCTTCCGGTGTAAAATTCTGCATAGCAAGTTAAGCTTGTTTTTAGTTTATTATCCAAATCCGTAATAAAAACGGGTACAGGGCTGAAATATTGCCCACCCCGGGTAATTTTATTTGGCATCAGCGGGCTCTGAAACGATGAAAACATCCTCATTATCCTTTTTCATCAGGTATTTTTCGCGGGCGTACTTTTCAATGGTTTGAGCGTTTGTTTTCAGTAAATCGAGCTCTTTGTGGGTATCTGTTATCTGTTGGCTAAGGTGTTGCTCACTTTTTTGCAGTTCTTTCAATTTATTTCGCTGTCCCATGGTGAAAGAGATATCCTTCGGATCAAAAAAGATCATCCATACAGCAAAAGCAGCCCCCGCAAGGAGGTACTTGTTCGTTAACCAGGCTGATATACTACGTAATAACTTGATAATAAGTTAATTAAGTGAAAAATAGTAAGCAGGGTTTGAGTATCTGACAGTTTTCTTTCCGGCCTCGCCTCAAACCCTGCCCCTTCCGTGATTATTTACCAAATTTAATCTTTCCCTTTGGATATATACCAGATTCACCCAGAATTTCTTCTATCCTGATGAGCTGGTTATATTTAGCCATACGGTCCGTACGGCTGGCCGAACCCGTTTTGATCTGTCCGCAGTTGAGCGCTACCGCCAGGTCAGCAATAGTCGTATCCTCTGTTTCACCACTGCGGTGGCTCATAATAGTATTATACCCGTTCTGCTGCGCAAGACTTACCGCGTTGATGGTTTCTGTAACAGTACCGATCTGGTTTACCTTTACCAGCAGGGCATTGGCAGTATTACTTTCGATACCCTGCTCAAGACGGGTTACATTGGTAACAAACAGGTCGTCACCTACCAATTGGCATTTTTTACCAATCGTATCGGTGAGCAATTTCCAGCCTTTCCAGTCATCCTCCGCCATACCGTCTTCGATACTGGCAATAGGATATTGTTTTACCCATCCTTCCCAATATTTAACAAGCTGTTCGCTGCTCATTTCTTTACCGCTGCTCTTATGGAAAACGTATTTCTTCTTTTTGGCATCCCACAGCTCACTGTTGGCAGCATCCATGGCAATCATGATCTGTGAGCCGGTTTTATATCCTGCCGCATTGATCGCCGTGAGTACGGTTTCGATAGCTTCTTCATTGCTCTGGATATTGGGCGCAAAACCACCCTCATCACCCACGTTAGTGCTGAAGCCTTTTTTCTTCAGTACTGTTTTCAGTGCATGAAATATCTCCACACCCCAGCGCAATCCTTCGCTGAAGGTAGAAGCCCCAACGGGCATTACCATAAATTCCTGGAAGTCGATTTTATTATCAGCATGTGCACCACCGTTCAGTATATTCATCATCGGTATGGGCAGCACTTTGGCGTTGGTACCACCGATATAGCGGTAGAGTGGCAGATTAGCTTCCAGTGCCGCCGCCTTGGCTACTGCCATACTTACTGCCAGCATCGCATTGGCACCCAGCTTACTTTTATTGGCTGTACCATCCAGCGCCGCCAGCACACTGTCAATACCGGTCTGATCTGCCACATCCCAGCCCAGCAAGTTATCCGCAATAATCGTATTTACATTCTTTACTGCTTTCAGTACCCCCTTACCGAGGTATTTCTTTTTGTCGTTATCACGCAGTTCCACAGCTTCATGTATACCTGTACTGGCTCCGCTGGGCACTGCCGCACGGCCAAGATGCTCATTTTCGGTAAGGATATCTACCTCTACGGTTGGATTACCGCGACTGTCTAAGATCTGACGTGCATGGATCGATGCAATGTAACTCATTGTAAAATTGTTTTTAGAATGTAATAAACCTTTTGAATAGTCTTCCTATAGCAAGTACAAATAACAGGGCCACAAATGTAGGTAATTCTGGTTGATTGGGTGACCAGATAAGATGGATAGCCTCCGGCAGGCAGTAGTTATATTTTTGTAAGATCGCGGAAGATATCTTCGAGCGAGCCGGAGGTTTCACTCTGGAGCGATACCACGTCCCAGTTCTTTTCGAGAGAAAGGCTCAGGAGCTTGCGCTTCAGTTCTTCAGCGTTAGCTGTAATAAACACCCACTGGTGCGCATCAACCTGTTTTACATCACCCAGGTCTTTAAACTCATCTGCCGCTACTGCCTGCTTAAGCCTGAGGTGAAGCGTATTGGTGGCTTTGTGGCCAGCCATCAGTTGACCGGGCGTACTGTCCGCCACGATATTTCCTTTGTTGATGATAATAATACGGTTGCAGATAGCCTCCACTTCCTGTAAAATATGTGAGGAGAAAAGGATGGTTTTATCTTTACCCAGGTTGCGGATCACTTCCCTGATCTCAACGATCTGGTTGGGATCAAGGCCCGAGGTAGGCTCATCCAGGATCAGCACTTCGGGGTTGTGTATGAGCGCGGCGGCAAGCCCCGTACGCTGCTTATAACCCTTACTGAGCTGGCCGATCTTTTTATGTGCTTCAGGAGTAAGCCCCGTCATGCTTATTGCATTTTCTACGGCGCTTTTTGCATTAGTGAGCCCGTGTATCCCTGCAATAAACCCGAGATACTCACGCACATACATATCAAAATATAATGGATTAGCTTCAGGCAGGTAGCCGATCTTCTTTTTTACCTCCAGTGCCGCCGTACCTACGGAGATACCACATACCTCGGCAGAGCCACCATCAGCGTCAATATAGCCGGTCAGTATCTTCATGGTAGTGCTCTTACCCGCACCGTTGGGGCCAAGGAAGCCAACGATCTCTCCTTTCTTTACTGAAAAAGAAATGCTGTTGACCGCTTTCTGCGTACCATAAACCTTACTGAGCTGGCTGACTGTTATAGACATTCGACTGTACTTACCTGTTACTGAACGGGAGGAGCATCCGGCCTGCCTTTATCGCCTCCACCGCGCTGCTGCGGATTATTACCTCTTTGCGGGTTACCACCCTGCTGACCCCGTTGCGGCTGATTACCGCTACCCTGGCGTTGTTGTGGCTGTCCACTACGCTGCTGCGGGTTATTACCTCTCTGTGGGTTACCACCCTGCTGGTTACGCTGTGATTGATTACCACCACCCTGCTGACCCCGTTGCGGCTGGTTGCCTCCCCGCTGCTGTGGCCCGCCGCCACCCTGCTGGCTGCGCTGGGGTTGATTAGCCCCACCACCGCCCTGGCGCTGCTGCGGCTGACCACCACTTTTTGGTTGGTTATTACCCCGCTGGTTATTACCGCCACCCTGTTGCTTCTGCTGCTGACCCTTTTCCCTGTCGCGACGACGTTTGCTGTTGCGTTCCAGCGCCCGCAGGCTGATCTGGCCTACTACGTCTACAAACTCCGGTTCCACCTCCTTAGGCTTGTTGCTCACTACTTCGGCAACTTCCAGCTCTTCGGGTTTAATACCCTGGCGGTTCAGTGCTTTTATTTTCTGTACGCGCTCAATGGTAAGAGGATAGTGCTTGGTACTATCCGGCATGCTGTACCACATGAGGTTCTTAAAAATATCTTTCTTGATCAGGAAAGCCCTGCCTTTCATGACTTCGATAGTATCTGCATCGTCGGGAAAGTATTGAAGGGCATCGAGATAGGTATCCAGTTCGTAGTTAAGACAGCATTTGAGCCTGCCGCACTGGCCGCTCAGCTTGGTCTGGTTGATGCTAAGGTTCTGGTAACGCGCAGCATTAGTGTTTACGCTTTTGAAATCGGTCAGCCAGCTGCTGCAGCACAGTTCGCGGCCGCAACTGCCTATCCCACCCACTTTACCAGCCTCCTGGCGGGCGCCGATCTGGCGCATCTCCACCTTTACCTTAAACTCACTTGCATATACTTTGATCAGTTCCCTGAAATCCACACGATCGTCCGCTATATAGAAAAATGTACCCTTACGACCATCAGCCTGGAGCTCCACCTCTGCAATCTTCATCTGCAGGTTGAGCTGGCGGGCAATGGCACGGCTGCGGATCATTACATCCTTCTCACGCGCCTTGGTCTCAGCCATTCTTGCCAGGTCCGATTCCGTAGCCCTGCGCATAATCTTCCTGAAATCGGCGGTAGCCTCGTTGATATTGTTCTTTTTAAGCTGTAACCTCACCAGTTCACCCGTCAGGTTAATCATACCTACGTCAAAGCCACTTACACCCTCTACGGCCACCATTTCACCTTTTTCGTAGTATTGAAGAGAACTGTTCCTGAAATAGTCCTTACGGCTGCCATTATTAAAGCTGATCTCCACAATGCGGCAACTGCTTTCGGGGTCGCTGAAGGGCAGGTTGGCCAGCCAGTCATATACATTCATCCGGTTACAGCCACCGCTGCTGCAACCTCCATTGCTTTTACATCCGCCGGGCTTACCCGTTGTTCCAGTCCCACATGATCCACATCCCATAATCGGTTTATGATTTTAAATGATAACAATATTGTTGCACCGCAGACGATCAACGATACAGCTATGCAGGCAACCAGTGTCCGGTTGTCTGCTATACAATTTCAGGCAAAATATACGGAGAAAAGAATAGTATTGATAATCAACAATATATCTTTTATTGAGCACTCCTATGCCAGGTATCCACGAGTCCTGCGTCCTCAGTTCGTCAAAATTAACGATTTGTCTTTAATAATATGATACAGCCTTATTGAAAGGGCATGAAAGAGCATTTTAGGATTGGCATTGCGCTCAATATAATAACTGGCCTTATCCAGCTCGTTGATAATGGCTTCCTGCTGGGCGATCTCGCAGAGTTTATTGAGGCGAACGGCAAAATCGGCCTCTGCTTCAGGCATAGCGAGCCTGTCGGCAGCCTCACCAAAAGCCCGCAGGCGTATAGCCTGTTCCAGCAGGTGAATAAAATACCGGAGAAACTGTTTCTGCTTTTCCCGCCCCGTTTTGCTGATCTCTTCGATCCATTTTACCTGGGCAATAGGGCCACCCTTCAGAATGGCATTGAGCCAGTCGCGCAGTACCGATTGCAGGTCATCCCCGGCATGCTGTATCAGTTGCAGTGCCTCGCGGTAGTTACCCTCGCTTACCGCTGCCACCTGGCGGGCTTGTGAGGCCACCACACCAGCACGGGTATGCAGCGCCTCCTCCATATCCACATCTGTAATAGGTGGTACTTTGATAAGCTGCGTGCGGGAAAGAATGGTAGGCAGGATGAGCGATTCATTCTCTGCTACAAGAATAAAAAGAGTATCCGGAGGGGGCTCTTCGATCAGCTTAAGCAGCTTATTACCCTCATTGCCAAGGTATTCAGGCAGCCACATGATAAGTATCTTATACCCACTCTCGAAGCTTTTAAGGCTCAGTTTGCGGATGATGTCATTACATTCATGAGCCGTAATATTGCCCTGTTTATTCTCCGCCCCGATAAACTGCAGCCAGTCGAACCCATTACCATAGGGGTTAAGGTTAATGAACTCGCGCCATTCGGCTATATAGTCCGTACTGAGGGGTTTATCACCCGCTTTGCGGGGAATGACGGGGTAAGAATAATGAATATCCGGGTGGATATACTGTTGAGCCTGCTGTGCTGATGCACTCTCACCCTGCAGCAGGGGTTCCGGTTCACCAAACAGACCCATTACCGCTGGTGCCTTGGCCTTTTGGGTACTCGCCATGATATAACTGCTGAAAGCAAGGGCCAGCGGCAGCGCACCACTCCCTTCCTTACCGAGGAACAGCAGGGCATGGCTCAGCCGGTTTTGCTCTACCAGCTGTATCAGTTGTTCTTTTACCTCCGCCTGGCCTATCACCTGTTCAAATGTCATGCTGCAAATATATTGAGGGATGAGCTATGAGATGCCACCCCAGCCACCCTAAAACAAAAAAGAAGAAAGATATACGCCTGACAAAATAGCAGCTCCTCCGGTATATAATGCTCCCCAAATATCAGGGTCATCCTGCTTTCATCCCCGGAATTAAGGCTGGAGTTACAGCGATGTTGCAGTGATGTTACAGTGATGTTACAGTGATGTTACAGTGATGTTACAGTATAGTTCAGGTAAACTTGCTTCCCGTTAAAATGGCCTGCTTCCCATAGGTAGAGTAATAGCAACCACAATCACGACTTTTTGACACTTCACTCATCCAACATCCATCATACTCTATCTTAATCCCCCTGATGTCCCTTTTAAACCATTAAGAAATTAAGGAACATTAAGCCAACCCTACAAGCCGCAGAGATTCACCATAAAACCGCCTATGCCAGTAGACAGAACTTAACTAATCTTAACTCCTTAATGTTTCAACCCCTTCAGAAGCAGCATAATCTATCCTTCATCGCCGTTACCCC
>CAZPXP010000008.1:25500-40192 GCA_964590975.1 uncultured Ferruginibacter sp.
GAACTTAACTAATCTTAACTCCTTAATGTTTAAACCCCTTCAGAAGCAGCATAATAATCTATCCTTTATCCCCGTTACACTCCGCTATGATCACCTTACCCAACGTCCCTTTTAAACCATTAAGAAATTAAGGAACATTAAGCCAACCCTACAAGCCGCAGAGATTCACCATGAAACCACCTATGCCAGCAGACAGAACTTAACTGATCTTAACTCCTTAATGTTTCAACCCCTTCAGAAGCAGCATAATCTATCCTTTATCGCCGTTACCCCTCCGCACTGATCCTTAACTGATCTTAACTCCTTAATGTTTCAACCCCTCCGTCCCAATCATCAGAACAACCCCGTTAGAAGTGATATAAATGGTGCCCCGCCTCCCGTCTTACCTCCTGCCCCCCTAACTCACCCCTTTCTCCTTCATAATCCGGTTAAGCCAGCGCAGCAGTACAAAACAAACCGCTGCCGCAGCCATCAGCAACCCGAAGTTGAGCCAGAAATAGTCCGTCTTATCCGTATACGTATCCCACATCGAAGCCAGTACACCCGAGAGTTTATTACCGATAGAGGTAGCCAGGAACCAGCCTCCCATCATCAGCGAGGTAATGCGTACCGGGCTCAGCTTGGAAACCAGCGAAAGCCCCATCGGGCTCAGCAGCAGCTCACCCACCGTTACCACGCCATAACTGCCAATCAGCCACCACACGCTGGCCTTTTCACTGCCGTTATTACTCACTTTTACCGCGGCAACCATTACCAGTGCCGATAGCCCTGAGATAAACAACCCGAAAGCGATCTTTGTCGCTGTGGAAGGCTCAAGGTTACGCCGTTTCATAAAGGCAAAAAAAGCAATGATCAGTGGGGTAAGGAGGATCACCCAGCCGGGGTTGATGCTCTGGCTAAGGCTGGGCAGCCATAAACTTACCTTATCACCTTCAGCAGGCAGTTTGGCTGGTGCTACATTTTTGAAGTAGACCGGATAGTTATATTCTTTCAGCACCTTTCCATCCAGCTTTTGCAGGCGGAACTGCTGGTCGTACAGCGTTACAGAGTCTTTTTTATAAGCAGTTGTCTGTGAGAATTTAAGTTTTTCAAATACCGTTTCTATACTGCCCGTAGCTTCACGGTCCGTGTAGCGGTCAGCCCAGGTATTCAGCGCCGAACCGTTTTGCTTAAATACAGCCCAGAACAGCACCACTACAGCAAAAATGGCCAGCAGGGCAGCTACAGGGCGTTTATCTTCCCTATCAGCTTTAAAATAAAGAGAAGAGTAGAAAATGATCACCGGTATACAGGCAAAAATAAATGCGTCGGTACTGTCGCTGCCAAACAGGTTGCCATCCGCATTGCCCGGCCCGGTAACCCCCTTTATAAGCCAGCCCAGCACACCCGCTATAATAGAAGGCACCAGTATCAGCAGCACGATCTTACCGATGGGCATATCACCCGCTTTCATCCCCTTTTTCACGTCAGCCGCAGCATAATGCCGGGTACCAGCCAGGAAGATGAGTACGCCGATAAACATACCGATGCCCGCCGCAAAAAAAGCATGCCCCCAGCCATAAGTAATGTAGAGAGCGGCGCCAAAAAAATTACAGATAAAAGCACCAATATTAATACCCATGTAAAAGATATTATAGCCCTCATCCTTACGGTGCTGGTACTGCGGCGTGGAATACACATTACCCAGCAGGGTGGAGATATTGGGTTTGAAGAACCCGTTACCAACGATCACGAGGGTCATAGAGAGGTACAGCATAGGCAGGCTGTGTATAGACATCATGCAATAGCCGATCCCCATCATAATCCCCCCCAGTATAATAGAGCGCCGGTAGCCCAGGTACCTGTCCGCCAGCAGACCGCCAAGAAAGGGAGTAAGAAATACAAGAGCAATAAAAGTACCATAGAGATCGGCCGATTCGGCCTCCTTCATAGCGAACCCGTCTTTTACATCTTTCAGGTACAGCGTAAATATCCCGATCATTAGGTAATACCCAAAACGCTCCCACATTTCACTGAAAAATAAGAAAGGTAACGCCTTGGGATGTTTGCCCTGGTTTGTTTGCATACAGCTTGCTTTTAGCAGGGAAAGATAAACAAAAAAGCGGCCGGTGAGCCGCTTTTATATACCGTTTACACAAGTGGTGTATCCTATTCAGTTTTATTCTTCCGCATAGCCACGCGGTACAGCGTGTACCCCATTACCGCAAAGAAGGCCACGCCCATGATCTGGTAACCACCGTTGCCCAGCCCGTTGGAAATAGCATGTTCAAGGCTGATAGCATCCATACCCTTTTCGAACGGCACTTTAAGAATAGCATAAAGCACCCCGGCCAGTGCACCACCCGCTACCAGGCCGGTTGCAAACAGGTTACCCTTGCGCAGGTCTTCCTCACCATCATCCTTTTCATTCTTCCGTTTTTTATCTACTAAACCGCGGATAGCACCACCGATAAAGATGGGCAATGTAGTAGAAAGAGGCAGGTAAGAACCCACAGCAAAACTGAGGGCCTTGATACCGCAGAGCTCCATAAATATGGCGATGAACACCCCTACAAGCACAAACTGCCAGTCGAGGTTATAAGAAAGAATACCCTTAACCAGTGTGGCCATAAGGGTGGCCTGTGGCGCAGCATATTCTTCGCCGATGCTGTGCTGTATACCCTGCGCCGCCAGCTTGGCCGTAGGGGTATCCATATACTTGATGGTAAAGCCCACCACAATGGCCGACACGATGGCACCGATAAACAGGGCAAGCTGCTGGTTACGCGGTGTGGCACCTACAAGATAGCCCGTTTTAAGATCCTGCGAGGTAGCCCCCGCATTGGCTGCCGCCACACAGATCATACCACCCACCACCAGCGCCATGGGCTCGTAAGCCTTACCACTCCAGCCTATCCCGATAAACACAAGGCAGGTAGCCATAATCGTGGCTATCGTCATACCCGAAATAGGGTTATTGGAAGAACCGATAAGCCCTACGATGCGCGACGACACCGTTACAAAAAAAGCACCGAAAATAACGATCAGTACACCCAGCAGCAGCATGCTAAAAATGCCCTGTCCCGGAATAATGGGCAGGAAAGCCACGATAAGCACCAGCGCAATACTGCCGTAAAGCACCCATTTGATATCAATATCTTTCTCTGTACGGAGCACGGCAGCCTGCCCTTTTTCTTTTATAGAACCGATACTTTCCCTGAAAGAAGAGATAATCGTAGGAATCGTTTTGATAAGGGTGATAAAACCACCCGCCGCCACCGCACCGGCGCCGATCTGGCGGATATAAGCGCGGTAAATCGCTTCCGACGAATCTGCAAAAGAGTGCGATACCTCATCCCATCCAAACTTAGCAGGCTTAAGACCCAGCTTCGTAAGCTGGGCAAAAATCACATCGCCCGGTACCAGCGAGGCAAGCAGGGGAATCAGCACAAAAGCGCTCATCACACCACCCGCTACCAGGATACCCGAGATACGCGGACCAATAATATACCCTACACCCAGGTATTCAGGAGTGATCTCACCATTTATCCTTGCCGCAGGAAAAGCCTTGTGATATAATTTGGTAGCATAGGTAGGCACTTCAGCAATCACATGAAATATTTTCTGGAGCACGGCATATACAATCGCAAAGCCCATACCCATAAAAGCGGTCCGGGCAAGATCGCCACCCTTTTCTCCGGCCTTCAGCACCGAAGCACAGGCCGTCCCTTCAGGATAAGGCAGCGTTTCATGCTCTTTTACAATAAGCGAACGCCGCAGCGGTATCATCATCAGTGTACCCAGCATACCGCCAAACATAGCCAGTACCATCACCGTCATATAGTTAAAATAATCAGCACTCCCCGGGTCGGTGAGAAACAAAAAACCGGGCAGGGTAAATACCACCCCCGCGGCAATGCTCTCGCCCGCCGAGCCGGTGGTTTGTATGATATTGTTTTCCAGAATAGTGGTTTTAAAAACCTTACGCCCCAGCGAAATAGCAATAACCGCAATGGGTATGGAAGCAGAAACAGTAAGGCCCGCTTTAAGGGCGAGGTAAACAGTGGCCATACCGAAGATGATACCGAAAACAGAACCCAGCAGTACAGACTTAAGGGTAAACTCTTTCATCTTCATGTCCGCCGGAACAAAAGGTTGGAATAATGCCATAATGCGTGTTTTGGAAAAGTTAAGATAGTGAAATATTGGGGCTTAATAAAAAAAGGGTTGAATAGTCAATTCAACCCTTTCCTGAAAAAAATTTTGTTTACGCCGAACCCGTCTTATCGCGTACGATATCGTTGAGCGATTTCAGCCGGGAGTAGATCAGTATACCACCGATAAATGCCGCCACCACAAGAATCAGGAAGAACATTTTTTTATCAGTAAAGTCATCCCAGAAGCCCGTCATTACCCCGGCTACCTTACCACCGATGGAGGTAGAGAGAAACCAGCCACCCATCATCAGGGCTGTAAGCCTTGCAGGCGCCAGTTTGGACACAAAAGACAAACCGATCGGGCTCAGGAATATCTCGCTTACCGTAAATACAAAATAAGTACCCCACAGCCACAACGGCGAGGTTTTATGCGTATAGATGGAAGGAACCGACATCACGGCAAAAACCATCACCAGCGCAGAGAGCCCCGCAATAAACATGGCCATACCAAACTTTGAAGCCGTAGTGGGTTCCTTACCCCGCTTTCGCAGGTAGTCAAACAACATTACAAAAATAAGGGTGAGCAGTACGATAAACAGCGGGTTAATCGATTGGAACAGTTCCGTATTGGTGAGCTTTACACTTTTACCTCCCGGCCACTCAGCTTTCGGTACGTTATTGAAATAAGGATCAGGCCCCAGCTCCTGCACTGCCTTGCCATTGGCATCGCGCACCACCACAAAGTGCTCGTCAATCTTATCTACCATCCTCGGCGTATCACTAACCTCCTGGAGAGGGAATATTTTACCTGTAATACTTGCAGTAGTGGCAGAAGCAACACGATCCGTATGCTTTTCCGCCCAGAGAGTGAGGCCCGTAGCATTCTGGTTGTAAATCGTCCAGAAAGCAATGGCAATAGCAAAAATGAATAAGAGTGAGCCGATACCCTTTTTATCCTGCCCCTTTGCTTTTACCCACAGAGAGATATAAAAAGCAATGATCGGAATACAGGCAAAGATAAAAGCATCATTAGCCTGTGTACCCATGATGGTACCGCCGAATATTTTGGTAGGTACAATCCAGCCTATAACCGCAGCAATGATGGCAGGCAGAAAAACATAGCCAAATATCTGCGGAAGAGACATATCCTCCTTCTGGGCTTCCTTTTTGATATCGCCGACCCTTACCGCCTTGAGGTTGGCAGCCAGGTAAATAAGACCAATGATAAGACCAATACCGGCAGCAGAGAAAGCCCATCCCCATCCATATTTATTCCTGAGGTAGGCAGCTACAAAATTGCACACAAAAGCACCAATGTTGATACCCATGTAGAAGATGTTGTAAGCATTATCCTTCAGGGGCTTCAGATCTTCCCTGTTATAAATATTACCTAAAAGCGTAGAAATATTGGGTTTGAAGAAACCATTACCTACAATAATGAGAAAAAGCGATGCAAACATGGCCGTATTACCCGGCAGCGAAAGCCCAAGGTAGCCCGCAGCCATAAGACTACCCCCAAGAAAGATCGATTTTATATAACCAAGATAACGGTCAGCAATCAACCCGCCGATAAAAGGCGTAAGGTAAACGAGAGCAATAAAGCTGCCCACAATATCGGCGCCAACCTTGGCGTCAAACCCCTTCCCGCCGGTTTTGGTATCAAGGGTATACAGCAGCAGTATACCTACCATTAGATAGTATGCAAAACGTTCCCACATTTCTGTAAAGAACAGTACATACAGGGCGCGGGGATGTTTACCTGCGTTTACTTTTTCATTCATATAGAGCTGATTTAGTTGGTATTAAGAGCCCAAAATACATAAATTCTCTATTGTACGTCTTAAATCGTACTACCATTTGTCAAAAACATGTTAAATAATTTTTGAACCATTGGCAAAATATTTACGCCCCCTATTTTTCTGCACCTTAAATTGCACTGTCAAAAGCAATTGGTAAAACCGATTCTTATTCCATGAATATACTTCTCATTGGTTCCGGAGGCAGAGAACACACCCTGGCCTGGAAGCTGATTCAGAGCCCCCTTTGCAATAATCTTTTTATCGCCCCGGGTAATGCCGGTACATCTCAATGCGGTACCAACGTGCCCATCGGCGTAAATGATTTCGAAGCCCAGGAACAGTTTTGCCGTGATGAGCAGATTGATATGGTTTTTGTCGGCCCCGAAGAACCCCTCGTAAGAGGCATACAGGATCACTTTACCCGTGCACACAAAAGACAACCCTTCGGTCCCGGCTGGCAGGGCGTTATAGGTCCCTCACAAAAGGCCGCAGCGCTCGAAGGCAGTAAGGCCTTCGCCAAGCTCTTTATGCAGCGCCACGGCGTTCCCACAGCCGCTTACCGCGAGTTCGACGCGTCCAATTATACCGAAGGCATGGAGTACATACAGCAGCAGCCCCTGCCCATCGTACTTAAGGCCGATGGGCTCGCCGCCGGTAAAGGTGTCGTAATCTGCCAGAACCACGTAGAAGCACTGGCCGAATTTGAGCTGATGATCCGCCAGGATAAATTTGGCGATGCCGGACGCACAGTAGTGGTGGAAGAATTTCTGGATGGTATCGAATTAAGCGTCTTTGTACTTACCGACGGGCACAATTACCTCGTGCTCCCCGAGGCCAAAGACTATAAAAGGGTCGGCGATGGCGATACAGGGCTCAATACAGGCGGTATGGGCGCAGTAAGCCCCGTACCCTTTGCAGACCAGGCCTTTATGGATAAGGTAAAAGAAAGGATTGTGGAGCCAACCATCAAAGGTTTGGGGGTCGATAACCTCGATTACTGCGGCTTTATCTTTATCGGCCTCATGAATTGTAATGGCAACCCCATGGTGATAGAATACAACTGCCGCCTCGGCGACCCGGAAACAGAAGTAGTCATCCCCCGTATTAAAAACGACCTGCCCGAACTGCTGCTCGCCGCATTACAGGGACGTCTGAACGAGATAACAATCATTACCGACAGCCGCAAAGCCGTAGCCATTATGGCCGTAAGTGGCGGATACCCCGGCGATTATAAGAAAGGACTCCCCATCATAGGGCTCGATGAGCTCGATTTTGAAGATACCATGGTTTTCCACGCCGGCACCACCATGCAGGGCGATAAATTGGTAACCAGCGGGGGGCGCGTAGTCGCCGTTACCACCCTTGGCGACAGTATTGCCGAAGCGGCCGAACAATCCCTCTATGCCGTAGAGCAGGTATATTTCGAAAACATTTTTTTCCGCAGCGACATCGGTTTCGAATTTCGCTGACCACCGCCTTCATTTTCCTACTAACAGTGACGAACACCCTAAGAGACGGGCAATCCCCCGCTGAAGGGCATACTAAATTCGTTAGCAAGTCGCCCAACCCTTTATCTGCCGAAGTTTCGACTTGCAAAAAAATTCCCTAAATTGTTGAAAAATAAAGGCAGCGTGATTGTTTATTCAGTTTTTTTGTTTCACCTTTGCCAACATTATTTACTCTCGACTTTTCACAATCTAACATGGGCCTTTTTAACTTTTTCACACAGGAAATTGCAATTGACCTGGGTACAGCAAATACCCTTATTATACACAACGACGAAGTCGTCGTAAACGAACCCTCCATCGTGGCGCTCGACAGGAATAATCCGAAAAATATCCTGGCAGTAGGTAAAAAAGCCTTGATGATGCACGAAAAAACCCACGAGAGCATCCGTACCGTACGCCCCCTGAAAGACGGCGTGATTGCCGATTTTAACGCCGCCGAACTCATGATCCGGGAAATGATCAAGATGATCTACCCCAAAAAACCACTCTTTGCACCCAGTTGGCGGATGATGATCTGCATCCCCAGCAGCATTACCGAAGTAGAAAAACGCGCCGTAAGAGATAGTGCAGAACAGGCAGGCGCCAAAGAAGTTTACCTGCTCCACGAACCCATGGCCGCAGCACTCGGTATCGGTATCGACGTGGAAGAACCCGTAGGTAATATGATCATCGATATAGGAGGCGGTACAACAGGTATCACCGTTATCGCCCTCGCAGGCATCGTGTGCGACCAGAGCATCCGCATCGCCGGCGATGAGTTTACCGCCGATATTATGGAAGCCCTGCGCCGCTACCACAGCCTGCTGATCGGCGAACGCACAGCAGAACAGATCAAAATTCAGATCGGCGCAGCAATGAAAGATCTCGACAACCCGCCCGACGACATACCCGTTAATGGCCGCGACCTTGTTACCGGTATCCCCAAACAGGTAATGGTAAGCTACCAGGAAGTAGCAGAAGCACTCGATAAAAGTATTTTCAAAATAGAAGAAGCCATCCTCAAAGCGCTGGAAACGACACCACCCGAACTGGCGTCCGACATCTATCGCCGCGGGCTCTATATCACCGGCGGCGGTGCCCTCCTCCGCGGGCTCGATAAAAGGCTTGCAAATAAAATCAAACTGCCGGTACATATCGCCGACGATCCCCTGAAAAGCGTGGTACGCGGCACAGGTATCGCCCTCAAAAACTACGACAGGTACCCTTTTGTAATGCGTTAAACCCTGACTGGCCAACAATTCCTGTCGGAGATGATGAACAAGGTTATGATTAGAGCTTTTCCTCCCACCGGCGATACAAAACCAACGTTGAACAGCACGTTTACACAGGCGCGCAGCCAGGAGGGGCTTTGCCATGCGTAACATATTTTATTTCATCCGCAGGTACGCCCACTTTCTTTTCTTCCTCTGTCTGCAGGCATTTAGTATTTATCTCATCGTGCACTACAACAAATACCACAACGCGGTGTTCAGCGGCACCATGAACCAGGTCACCGGCAGCATCAATACCCAATACAACCGGGTACAGGGCTACCTCGCCCTCAAAAAAGAGAACGAGAAACTGGCAAAAGCCAACGAACGTTTGCAGAACCAGCAACTCAATAATTTTGAGAACGCCGATACCACCGTCCGGCTGGTGGCCGATTCCATAGCCATCGACACACTCGGCACACGCCGCAAATGGCTGTACTACGGCGCCAAAGTAGTATCCAACTCCGTCGCTATGCAAAACAACTTTATTGTATTGCACCGCGGCAGCCGGCAGCAACTCAAAGAAGGCATGGGCGTGGCCGATCCTGCCAATGCCGTAGTAGGTAAGATTATAGAAGTGAGCGACGACTATGCTGTGGTCATCAGCCTCCTGAGCAAAACCAGCGATTTTAAAGTAAGCGCCAAACTGAAGAAGGGCGGGGAGATGGGATCAATTACCTGGGATGGCAAAGAACCCAACCTCCTCATCCTGAACGATATCCGCAAAAGCGCCGATGTAAAGAAAGGAGATACCGTGCTCACAAGCGGGCAGACAAGCACCTTCCAGTACGGCCTCATGATAGGCACAATAGAGGAAGTAATCCCCGAAAAAAGTACCAATAACTTCAGGCTAACGGTACGTTCAGCAGCCAACTTTTACAACCTGCAATACGTCAACGCAATAGAAAACCTCGAAAAGGACAAGATTGAGGCCATTCTTAAAAAAGCAGAAAAAAAACTGGGCGGTAATTAATGAGTTCACTGGCAAAAAATACAATTCGCTTTATCCTGTTCATACTGGCACAGTACTTTGTGCTCGACCAGATCCACCTGCACAGGCTGGTAACCCCCTATATCTATTTTCTCTTCATCCTGTGGATGCCATTCAGCATGAACCGTTCTGTACAGATGATCGTAGCCTTCCTCCTCGGCTTTACGCTCGACAGTTTCAGGCACCAGCCCGGCTTTCATACCGCCGCCTGCGTACTCATCGCCTATATCCGCCCTTTCCTCGTCCCTATACTCATACCACAGGAAGGCGCAGACAGCAACTATGACGAGCCCTCTGTTAAAAGTTTTGGTGGTGTATTCCCTTACTTCATCTTCGTAACCATCCTTACCTTTATTCATCACGCCTGGCTGTTCCTGCTCGAAGCATGGCAGTTTGGTAACATCTGGTATTTTCTTTTGAAAACCCTTTTATCAACCGCAGTAAGTTTATTACTGATCATTATAACAGAGTTGTTGTTTGTACGTAAGCAGAAGTTCCGTACCAATACGGCTTAAGTTTTGCTGCCATTCAGGTACACACAAAACTTCCTGGTCAGTAACGAATAGCTACGCAATAGCTTTTCTCTATCAACAAACGTTAAAACCGTGTCAGTTTTCAATCAATCCCGAAAAAATGTGATCATCATGGTCTTCGTTGCCATGTTTGTAATCATCATCGCCCGTTTGTTTACCCTCCAGGTACTCTCCTCCAAATACAGCGTCGAGGCCGACCTGCAAAGCAAATTCCGCAAAGTCATCTACCCCGACCGTGGGATTGTATTCGACCGCAAAAGAAAACCCATCCTCCAAAACACCACAGTGTACGACCTCGTGGTGATTCCTTCCAAAATAAAAGGAGTCGATACCCTCGCCCTCTGCACCATCCTCGATATCGATACAGCGATCTTTAATAAACGCATTATCGAAGCCATCATCAAAAATACCAAACTGCGCCCCACCACTTTCGAACCCCAGCTCTCCCCCGAAAAGATGGCGCGCATCAACGAATCCATGTACAAATTCGCACCGGGCTTCTACCTGCAGGAACGCTCCGTAAGAGACTACCCTTACAACGCAGGCGCTAATATACTCGGCTATCTCGGCGAAGTAGATACCGGCTTCCTGCGCCGCCACCCCAACGATGGCTATATGAGTGGCGACTATATCGGCGTGTCAGGACTGGAACGAAGCTATGAAAAGGTGCTGATGGGACAACGTGGTATAGAATACTGGAAAAAAGACAATAAGAACAGGCTTACCGAACGCCTCGAAAACGGGCGGTATGATACCGCTGCCATCGCAGGGCAGAACGTGTACTCTTCTATCGATGTGGAACTCCAGGAACTGGGCGAAAAACTGATGAGCAATAAAATTGGGTCCATCGTTGCCATCGACCCCAAAACAGGCGGTATACTCGCAATGGTCAGCGCCCCTACCTATCAACCCCGCTACCTTACAGGCAACGAACGCAGAAAACACTACAGCCAGCTCTACCGCGATCCCGCCAAACCATTGCTCAACCGCGCTGTAAATGCCACCTACTCACCCGGGTCTACATTTAAAACCCTGCAGGGGCTCGTAGGCCTGCAGGAAGGAGTCATAACCCCCGGTACCACGTTTAGCTGCGGCGGCGCTTTCTATGGTTGCGGCAGCGGCAAACCGATGCGCTGTCTCGACCCCGGTACTTACTTTCTCAAAACCGCCATTACCCATAGCTGCAATACTTACTTTGCCAATGTAATGCAGAAAGTAATCAATAATAACCAATACCCCACGCTCGACAGCAGCCTCAATGTATGGGCCAACTACATGCACGCCTTTGGCCTGGGGCATAAACTGGGCGTAGATGTACCAACAGAAAAAAGCGGGCTCATCCCCGACGCGAAATACTACAATAAAATATACGGCCAGGGCAAATGGAACTACTGTACATTCCGCTCCGTGAGCATCGGGCAGGGCGAAGTACTGGCCACCCCCCTCCAGGTGGCAAACGAAATGGCCTATCTCGCCAATAAGGGCTGGTTTATTACACCCCATGTGGTAGACTCTATCGAAGGCGGCGACCAGTTTGAACTGCTCACTAAATACAAGGAAAAGCATACCGCAGTACAGATACCCGATAGCATGTTTGAAGCGGTGCACGAAGGTATGCTGGGCGTAACACAAAGCGGTACAGGCCGCGGCGCCCGCGTGGAAGGCATCAATATCTGCGGTAAAACAGGTACAGTAGAAAACTACGACCATGGCGTAAAACAAAAAAACCACTCCTTCTTTGCCGCCTTTGCACCGCGCGAAAACCCCCGGATAGCCATTATGTGTATCGTGGAGAATGCAGGCTTTGGCGGTACCTACGCTGCACCCATCGTGAGCTTTATGATCGAGAAATACCTCAAAGACTCTATCACCGATAAAGGCAGGCTCGAAAGAATTGAAGCATTGTCTAAAACCAACCTCATGCCACCGGGCATCGCACGCGAACTGCGCAGGATCGATTCGCTCGATCATTCTAAAGATTCAGCCTACCTTATACAAAAAGGGTATATACACATCATCAAAGACGACACCCTTGGCCTCGAAGATGAAGACCAGCAATTGCAGGAAGATAAAGCCGAACAGTTGCTTAAAGAAAAAATGAAAGCCGAAAAGGAAAAGAACAGTAAAAAAGAACCCGTGCCGGAAAAGCCCAATTCAGAAGCGATCCTGCCCGATGAGAAGAAAAAACCTGAACCCAAAGACACAATTCAATAATAATCCCAACAGGTTGCCATACAAAAAAGCAACCGCATAAAGATATCGTATGGCTTATTCCAAATCGCAGGGTATATCAAAGGGCATAGACGCACTGATGATATGGCTGTATATATTGCTGGTACTGGTAGGACTGGTCAGCATTTTTTCCGTTGAGTACCGCAGCGAAGACAATGTGGTACAAACCCTGCTGGGCTTCAAAAAGAATTACAGCAAACAATTATTTTACTTTGGTGCCTGCAGCCTGCTGGCCGTTTTCCTGCTGCTCACCGATAGCAAGTTCTTTACCGCTACGGCTAACCTGTCGTACATGATGGGTATCCTTTTGGTAATCGCCACCTTTGCGGTCGGTAAAGAGATAAAGGGCTCCAAAAGCTGGATACCTCTGGGCTTTATGAACCTCCAGCCCGTCGAACTCTGCAAGATATTTGCCTCCCTTGCCCTGGCGAAATACCTCTCCATGCCCGACCTCGATTTCAGGAAATCACGCTCACAACTTATTGCCGCCGCCATCAGCTTTACGCCTGCTGTATTCTCCATCTTCCAGGGCGAAACCGGGCTCGCCCTCGTATATTTTTCTTTCCTGATACCCATGTACCGCGAAGGATTACCACCCGGCTACCTGGTTGCAGGCGCTTCCATGGCCGTGCTTTTAGTAGTTACACTCCTCATCGATACATTCCCGTTGATCATCGGCTTTACCGTTCTTGCCATCCTGCTCATCTATTTTATGCGCAGAACCATCAAACGCAACAACAAGCTCCTGCTGCTCATCATAGGGGGCTGGGCATTTGCCATTGTATTTGTATGGGTGGCCGTGCCATTTGCCTTTAAGCACGTGCTCAAAGGCTACCAGGCCGAACGCATTTTCAGCATGGTGGGCCGCGACAATCCTTTTGCCGATAAGAACGCCGTGCTCACCCCCGAAGAAAAAAAAGAAAGAGAAAAGAAAAAGGCACAGCAGGGGTATAACGTACAGCAATCCAAAATTGCAATAGGCTCCGGCGGCGTATGGGGCAAGGGCTACCTCAAAGGCACACAAACACAGGGCGATTTTGTACCCGCACAGCATACCGATTTTATATTCACGTCAGTCGGCGAAAACTTTGGCTTCTGGGGCACAACCCTGCTCATGCTGCTCTACCTCGCCCTCCTGCTCAGGATCGTATTTATTGCAGAGCGGCAACGCAGTACATTCAGCAGGGTGTACGCATATTGCGTAGCCGGTATTATCTTTTTTCACGTAGCAGTAAACATCTGTGTAACAATCGGCCTCGCACCCGTAATCGGTATTACACTGCCCCTCATCAGCTATGGCGGATCATCGTTACTCGCCTTTACCATCCTGCTGTTTATACTGATCAAGCTGGATGCCGACAGGCAGATGATCCTCCGGTAAACCCTGCAAAAATCTTTCCTTCCTTTTCAAGTAGCTTTGCAGCGCACAGCAATAAAGAAATCATGAAAATTATTCCACTCAGCGAGGGCACATTCAGTATAGATAAAACAAAGGTCTTTATACCATTCGATGAACAGAAAGACCAGCTTAAAGACAGACCCGCAGGCAGCCTGCTTGTTGAGATACAGCCTTTTTGTATTGTAACAGATAACGAAGTCCTGGTGCTGGACACAGGACTGGGATTTTGTAACCCCGACGGCACCCTGCAGATACACCAGAACCTGCTGAACCACGGAATCAACCCGGTAGACGTAACCAAAGTGCTCCTCAGCCACCTCCATAAAGACCATGCAGGCGGGGTGGCAAGAGAAGATAAAGTATTAGGCCGGTCATTCCTCAGCTTCCCGAATGCCCGGTATTATATCAACAAAGATGAGCTCAGCTATGCCTTTCAAAAAGGGCGGCCTTCCTACTTGCCCGAAGAACTGGAACTGCTGAAAGCATCCGATAAAATTACCCTATTAAATGAGCAGGGTAATATAGATGGGTATATTCATTACGAAGTTACGGGCGCACATTGCCCCTACCATACTGCGTTTAAAATAAACGACAACGGTCATACCATCTTCTTTGGAGGCGATGTAGCCCCCCAACTGCAACAAATGAAAAATCGCTTTGTAGCCAAATATGATTACGACGGAAAGAAGAGTATGGAACTGCGGCAGGAATGGTGGCAACAGGGCCAGGCAGAGCAATGGTCATTCCTGTTCTATCACGATATTAAAACCCCTGTATTTTCCTGGGCAAACCCCGCTTAAAACGTTATAAATCAATCAGAATGCCCCTAAATGAAAAAAGGCCT
>CAZPXP010000008.1:40292-154145 GCA_964590975.1 uncultured Ferruginibacter sp.
GCCCTGGAAAGAGCTGGCCGTTGCTAACCTATGAAAAACACCTAATGCAAATATAATACAATAATATTTACACTACCAAATTTTTTTAGTAAAAATACGGTGCAATTTTTTGAGTAAATCTTCGTAGAGGAGTAAAATGAAAAAAGGCCTGCCCTGGAAAGAGCTGGCCGTTGCTAACCTATGAAAAACACCTAATGCAAATATAGGAGGGATTTCTTAATTTTCAAACTTCTTAAGAGAAATTCTTAGAAAATTTCCGAAATACTATCCCCTACGTAATCTTGGGGGCACATTTTGCCGGTTTTGACGCATTTTCTGCATCCTGATCACCAGCTTCCGGCGAAACTCTCCATCCTGCCTGAAGAATCTGTCCGTACGATTCGGCCCTAATATCCTTGAAAACCTTTCCTGGTATTTCTTTTTAATATTGAGTTGTGCCTGCAACCTGTCAAGCTCCGGCATATCCGGGGATACAGCCCGCATTTCACGATCAAAATCGGAGTGCTGCGGCCAGAACTTCTGAGCCTCCTCAGCAGTCAGGCTAAGCTCTTTAGTGATATAAGCAATATACAGCGCCTGTATCTTCTCCTGCTTAGGGTTGTCATCACCCGGGTTGGTATCCTGTGCATACACACCCATGCCGCCAGCCATAAAAACAAGAAGTATAAATAACCGTTTCATAAACTAATTATTAAGGTCGTTTGTGTTAATGTTGTTTAAAAACTTATCTACCGCATTGTCATCCAGCAAAAGATCTACCTCGCTGGGTAATTCTTTTTCGTTCACCGCATCAGAGATGGCCACCGTATTAAACCCGTCTCCGCTATTCTCAAGGTATTTGATAATATCTTCGTCGCCGATGCCCTCAAGCCCCTTCTCAAAATCGTCGTTAGAGAAATGCGTGTTCATAGCCACAAGCTGGTGCGCCGTACGGGGTACCATAAAGCGAACAGCACCCAGTGCCATTACACCGGTAATTACCGCAGCAGCAGCATATTTAAGTATCCTGCTGCGCCATTTCATGCCAACCAGTTTGGCAGGCCCACCACCACGCTTTTGCAGGATGGCCGTTGCCAGGCCTTCAAAATAGCCCTCCGGTACCGTATATACCCGCTTTTGCTGTAAACCGTGCAGGAGAGGCGATAACCTCTTCGTTTCCCCGCCAGCCGTTTCCGCCGCTTCAGCAGTACGTATTTTGCTTAAAATACTGTCAGCGAGACCGTCAAAATACCCCTCTGGTACCTGTTGCCCCGGTAGCTCCTCTTCACATTTCAATCCCAACGCTGCAAGCACGTCGTCAGCAAGGTGATCAAAATAGCCGGCAGGAACGGTAAACGCGTTTCGCCTTTCTGCCCCGGCCAGGCTGGAATTGAGTTCCCTCAGCTCTTCCCATATGTCAGTCGTCCCTTTCATTACATTTTTATGACTGTTACTTAGCCCAAAAGTTTAACGATTTATAATAAACTCTTCAATTTTCTTAACCGCGTGATGATAACTCGCCTTAAGCGCCCCCTCACTCGTTTCCAGCACCTCACTCATCCTGTCGTACGGCATCTCATCGTAATACCGCAGTGTGAATACAACCCGCTGCTTTTCAGGAAGTTGCTGTATAGCCTGCTGCAGCTTCCACTCCAGCTTATTGGGGTCAAAATGCTTGTCAGCCTTCAGCTTATTGCTCAGTCCCGACTCCTCATCACTCAGCGAAACCGAGCTCCTTTTTTTCTGCTGTTCAATAAAGCTCAGGCTTTCATTCGTGGCAATGCGGTACAGCCACGTGTACAATTGACTGTCTTCCCTGAAATTTTCAAGTCCCCGCCATACCTTAATGAACATATTCTGGAGTACATCATTGGCATCCTCGTGCCCTACCACAAGCCGCCGGATATGCCAGTATAATTTTTCCTGGTATTTCTTGATGATCTGTGTGTACGCCCGCTCCTTTGTAGCAGGCTCCCTGAACTGCGTCAGCAGCTCTTTATCGTCTGGAAATCCGGTCATAAGTAAGTTGATGCAAGATAAAAATATAAAAACCAATCATTAAGATTGGTTTTTACGTCAAAAGTTTAATCAGGGTTGTTCTTAAATCATCCCTTACGGCCGATTACTTTTTCAGCCGCCGCTACAATATCACTGGCCTCAAGACCATATTTCTTTAATAATTCAGCCGGTTTACCACTTTCGCCAAAGGTATCGTTCGTACCCACATACTCAATGGGTACAGGACAGTGGCGGGCAGCTACCTGGGCAATGCTGTCGCCAAGGCCGCCAATAATATTATGCTCCTCCGCTGTTACAACACAACCCGTTTTACGGATAGAAGCAAGAACAGCTTCCGTATCAAGTGGTTTAATGGTATGTATATTGATCACTTCAACACTGATGCCTTTCGCTTCGAGCTGAAGACCAGCCTCCACCGCCTTCCATACAAGATGACCACAAGCAAAAATGGTTACGTCTTTGCCCTCAGACAACTGGTGAGCCTTACCCAGTATAAAGTCAGATTCTTTGGTAAATATGGGCCATACCGGCCGCCCGAAGCGGAGGTACACAGGGCCTTCATGAGCAGCAATGGCCTTTGTAGCCGCTTTCGTTTGGTTATAATCCGCAGGAACCACCACAGCCATACCCGGCAGCATTTTCATCATACCGATGTCTTCAAGTATCTGGTGGGTAGCCCCATCCTCTCCAAGCGTAAGGCCCGCATGCGAAGCACAGATCTTTACGTTTTTACCACTGTAAGCAATACTCTGCCTGATCTGGTCGTAAACCCTCCCCGTACTGAAATTGGCAAAAGTAGTAGTAAACGGTATTTTACCGCCGATGGTGAGGCCCGCAGCCACACCCATCATATTGGCCTCCGATATACCACACTGTATAAAACGTGCAGGGTATTCTTTGATAAAAGCATTGAGCTTCAGCGATCCCGCCAGGTCGGCGGTAAGTGCCACAATAGCCGGATTAGTGTGTGCAGCTTCTAAAATACCATCGCCAAAACCACTTCTGGTATCCTTATTTCCGGTAACCTGGATCTCATTTAACATAGCAGGAAAGTATTGCAGGATTTAAATTGATGCCGCAAAGTAAAAGAAAGATTCGATGAGAACCGCGGTTGAGGAAAGAAAAACACCGTTATTCTTATTGCGATATTTCAGAAGCCGTATAATAAGTAAGATTATTGGCCTTCACAAAACGGGCAATCATCTTCAGCGTAGCCACACTTACACTCAGCTTACCGCCCGTATTAATATCATGCGCCACAAATACAGCAATAGTACTGTTGTTTCGGGCAGAAGTAAGCACTTTATTAATATCAGCATTGCTGCGGTTACTGCCTTTATCTATGCCAAGGCCATACAATACCGCATTATTGATGCCCGATACAAGACTTTTGGTAAAATCAAGCGATCCGTTCAGCGCCCTTACACTTTTGAAGTATTTACTGAGCGCCTTGTCCAGCAGCGGGTTATGCGCACCATAAGGATAAGCAAAAGTTACCGGGTTAAAACCATCCCTGCGCATCATTTTAAGATCCGGTTCAATCTCTTTACGGATCAGCTCCTCAATAGGATGCTTATACCTGTAAACATAATCCATCATATTCAGATGGTTCGCAGTATGATAAGCTATCTCATGCCCGTGATTCCTGATAATAGCGAGCTGATTCTTTTTTTGCGGCGACATACAATGATAACGGGATACGTAAAAAGTAGCTTTTATACCCGCAGAATCAAGAAAGGGAAGGTACTGCGACCAGTTTTCCACCCGGTCATCGTCAAACGTAAGCACTACGCCCGGCCGGGAAATAGATCCTTCTTTTTCAAACTTCTTGCACCCCATACATGCAAAGAGAGAAAATACGATCACCGGGAGCAGATACCCCGTGAATCTTTTGTAATACCGCATAAAATAGACGCTGTTTAGTTCTGGCTTTGGCAGGATATCTTTTGCTTGATGCACAAAAGTAATAGAATCAGTGATTTTTCCTGATAAAAACATTTACAGTTAAAAATTATCCTTTTACCCCGAAACCGGTTACTCGGCCTCCAAAAGGGCTGGTTGGTTGAAAAATTTTGCCCCGACAACCATTTGTCGTATCTTATCGTTTGTAATATGAACCCGTCGCTGAGCAATGATGAAAAAATTCTCAACCATTCTGGCCCTTTTTTTCCTGCTCTCCCACGTGTATGCAAATCATACCAAGGGCGGGTATATGTACTATGAATATTTAGGCCCGGGCAGCATTCCCGGTACAGCAAAGTATAATATTGTACTTAAACTCTACACCAATTGCCAGCTCAATAATGGCCAGTTCGACCAGACAATCAATTTCACCATCTTTAATGCATCCAGCAATCTGGTCCAGTCCAATAACCCCGTTACGTATAACGATTCTATAAATATCCAGAACTGCACCGAGCCATCATGCCATCCCTGCATCGTTCCTATACCGGCTATCTGCTATAAGATCATTACCTACGCGCTGGTAAAGGAATTACCCATCACGCCCTCAGGCTATATTGTAGCCTACCAGCGCTGCTGCCGTATCACGAGTATTAATAATATTCAGCCCCCCTCTAATAATATAGGCGAAACCTGGACGGTAAACATCCCCGGCTCAGGTATCATTAACAATTCAGAACAGAATTCAAGCGCTCGCTTTTCGCAAAACGATACAGCCATCATTTGCGAAGGTGCAGATTTTACTTTCGATTTCAGCGCTACCGATATTGACGACGATTCCCTCGTCTACGAGTTCTGCGAAGCCTACTCCGGAGGCTCCAGCGGTAATGCCAACCCCGGCACTGCCGCCTCCCCGCCCTATTCTGCCGTGCCTTATGCTGGTGGCTTCTCAGGCTCCTTCCCTATGGGATCGGGAGTTAGCATTAACCGCTTTACGGGCATTGTGAGCGGAATCGCCCCCTCCTCCGGGATATACGTACTCACCTGTTGTGTGAGCGAATACCGCAGGAATACCAATGTACGTGTGGGAATGGTACGCAAATCACTGCATATACAGGTAGCCAACTGCAACCTTACCGAAGCCAAACTCAATCCCGAATACATCAGTTGCGACGGGTTTACACTTACCTTTTCTAACAATGCAAACAATGCCAATATCCAGACTTATTTCTGGGACTTCGGCGTTCCCGGCGACCCCAATAACAATTCAGACCAGGCCAATCCTTCATTTACCTACCCCGACACAGGTATCTATACCATCAAACTGGCAGTAAACAGGGGCCTTGCCTGCTCCGACTCCACCACAGCAAAGGTAAAAGTGTACCCGGGCTTCTTCCCCGACTTTTCCGTTGCCGGACAGTGTAAAAACACACCGATACAGTTTACAGATAATACCACCACCAGGTATGGCATAGTAGACAGATGGCGCTGGGATTTTGGCGACCCCCAATCACTCGCAGATACTTCCCTCATCAGGAACCCAACCTACACTTATCCCATTTTTGGATTATACACAGTACAACTGATCGTTGGCAACAGTAAGGGCTGTATTGATACCGTGGAAAAACAGATTACCATCGTTGAACGGGCTACGTTCCAGACTTCCAACGATACCCTGATCTGTAGTATTGATACACTGCAACTAAACGCTGTTGGCAATGGCACTTTTGCCTGGACGCCCAATTATATGATCAGTGATGTTAACAGCGGCACAACACTGGTTAGCCCTGATGTACCCACTACCTATTATGTCACTTTTACTGATCCGTTCGGGTGTACAGGTAACGACTCAGTACGGGTAAATGTAAAATCCTTTGTTACCCTCGATGCAGGCAATGATACTACCATCTGCCGGACAGACAGTATCACGCTCCGGCCTTTTACCGATGGCCTGTATTTTCAATGGGGACCACCAGGAACGTTAAGCAGTACTGCCATCTTGAACCCCGTGGCTAAGCCATTGGCAGATACACGATATTATATAACAGCCACTATTGGTAAATGCAGGGCCGACGATTCCATCAACGTACGCGTAGTACCCTACCCCGCTGTACGGGCAAGCAATGATACCGCCATCTGTATCGGTGGCTCGGCACAGCTCTTTGCATCAGGCGGCAGCAGTTATGCATGGTTCCCCGCTGCCTATCTCAATAACAATACCATTGCTAACCCACGGTCCGTACAACCACCCGCTACAATCAACTATATAGTATTTGTAAGAGATACACTGGGCTGCCCCAAACCTGCGAGAGACACCGTAACCGTTCGCGTTTACCCCCGGATCATCGCCGATGCCGGCCCGCGCGATACCACTGTCGTACTGGGCGAGCCGCTTTTACTCAATGCGAGCGGAGGCACAGCATATCTCTGGGAACCCAATATCTTTCTTACCAACGCAGGCGTCTCTAACCCCGTAGCCCTGCCCAACAACTCCATAGAGTATATCGTTACCGTAAGTAACGACGCCGGTTGCTCCTCCACCGACACCATCGCCGTAAAAGTATTTTTTGTAGAGCCCGGTTTTTATGTTCCTACAGCATTTACCCCCAACCGCGATGGTAAGAATGATGTATTCCGGCCCATCCTGCTGGGCATGAAATCGCTCGACCGGTTTATGATATACAACCGGTGGGGGCAGTTGCTGTTCTCCACCACCAATATCGGGCATGGCTGGGACGGTACTTTTGGCGGTAAGGGCCAGGAAACAGCCACCTACGTCTGGGTAGCCGAAGGCACCGATTATAAAAATCGCACCATCAAAAAGAAGGGCACCGTGGTACTGATCCGCTAACCTGCCCGCTTTTCTGCAACACCGGTGGTAAACCTTTGCAGACGGTATTTACCGATACGCACACTCACCTATCTTTACAAAAAAAATACTATGCCAGGTAATCATGAAATCGACTACAAAATTCACGGAGAAGAAATGCAGTGCGTGGAAATCGAACTCGATCCGCAGGAAACAGTAGTAGCCGAGCCGGGCGCTTTCCTGATGATGGTCGACCAGATAGAAATGCAAACCATTTTTGGCGACGGATCTGAGCAAAACCAGAGCCAGGGCTTCCTGGGTAAACTGCTCAGCGCAGGTAAGCGCATGCTTACAGGAGAAAACCTGTTCATGACCGCCTTTACCAATGTCGGTACAGGAAAACGTCATGTATCTTTTGCATCGCCTTACCCGGGTAAGATTATTCCTATGGACCTCACACAACTCCAGGGTAAGCTCATCTGCCAGAAAGATGCTTTTCTCTGTGCGGCCAAAGGCGTAAGCGTGGGCATTGAATTTCAGCGCAAACTCGGAGTAGGGCTGTTTGGAGGAGAAGGATTTATCATGCAGAAGCTGGAAGGCGACGGAATGGCTTTTGTCCATGCAGGCGGACATATCCTCATGAAAACACTACAGGAAGGCGAGCGCCTTAAAATCGATACCGGCTGTCTCGTAGCTTTTACCAAACGCATCACCTACGATATAGAAATGGTAAAAGGTATTAAAAATATGTTCTTTGGTGGGGAAGGATTCTTCTATGCCACTTTACAAGGACCGGGTACTGTTTGGATACAAACCCTCCCGATAAGCCGTTTGGCCAGCCGTGTTATACAATATGGCACCTACAAAAGAAAAGAAGAAGGCAGTATTCTTGGCGGGTTGGGCAACCTGCTTGATGGCCGGGAATAAAAGCCCTGATATAAGAAGGTGTTTACCGGAGGGTATTTACTCCCCCCTCATACCCGGTTTATACACCACCAGTTTGCCACCATCATATATCGGCAGCACATTCGCTCCATCCGGGGTGAGGCAATAACGGATATCCTTTTCCAGTCCATAACCTGCAAGGCGGTGATAGTGCGAAGCATTGTTCTTTTTCATAAAGCCAAAAAGGTCTTTCTTTCCTGTTTGATAAAGCGTTTCCGCCATATGCGAAGAATCGCAGTTGATGGAAAAATGCTCCTTTACCCGGCTGATAACCGCACCCGCAAACAGCGTATCCTCAAGGTTTACCTTGTCCTTCCAGGCAGCACAACCCAGAATTACGTTCTTCTTCTGTTCCATCAGGTAATCACATACCGCCGAAAAATTGGGGAAGGAGCCCGTAATAATATCCTTTGCGTTCCTGTCTAACGCCATGTGCAGCAACTTAGTCCCATTGGTAGTAGTAAGCACCAGCGTCTTATTACCCACAAAATCGCAGGGATACTCAAAAGGCGAATTGCCATACTCCAAACCTTCTGCAACTTTACCATCGCGCTCCCCGGCAGTAATGCCTTCTATCTGCTTACCAATACGGATGCATTCCGCAACACTATCCACCGGTATAATACATTTTGCACCATTATACAAAGCCGTAGCAATGGTGCTCGTAGCACGCAGCACGTCAATGATCACCACAATACTGCTGCTTACGTCATACAGGTTAAGCAATACAGGAGAAAGGCTGGTATATAAAGAAGGTTTGTTACTGTCCATATTCAATGCTGGCACTGTTGCGGGTATGGGATACGCGCCAAACAGTACCGTTTATACTATTCAAAAACAAGATTCATCATTCCTGCACAAAAGGTACTTTTACCACTTTTGCCTTCAGCAGCCTGTCACGCACAGCGATAAAGATCTCACTGTCAAGTTCCGCGAAAGCAGTCTGCACATACCCTAAGCCAATAGGCCTGGGGAGGCTGGGCACCTGCGTACCCGATGTAACGCGGCCGATATCATTACCCTGTGCATCTTTGATCATATAATCGTGGCGGGGAATACCTTTATCGATCATTTCAAAACCCACCAGCTTCAGCTTTACGCCTTCTGCTTTCTGCCGCTCAAAATACGCTTTGTTCGTAAAGTCTTTACTGAACTTGGTGATCCAGCCAAGACCTGCCTCCAGCGGCGAAGTGGTATCGTCAATATCATTGCCATACAGGCAGAAGCCCATTTCAAGACGAAGCGTATCCCTTGCACCAAGGCCGATAGCTTTTATACCCGATGGAGCCCCTGCTTCAAATATCGCATCCCATATCTTATCAGCAGCGCCGTCTTTATCTTCAAAATAGATCTCTACCCCGCCAGCACCGGTATATCCGGTAGCACTCAGCACCACATTGTCTACACCCGCAAAAGTACCCTTCACAAAAGTGTAGTATTTGAGGTTGAGAATATCCATATCCGTTAAAGGCTGTAATATTTTGGTAGCGTTAGGGCCCTGTACTGCCAGCAACGCTGTTTTATCGCTGATGTTTTGCATCTCTACGCCCCTGTCATTATGCAGTTGTATCCAGTTCCAGTCCTTTTCTATATTACTTGCATTAACCACCAGCATATATACTTTGTTCTGCTCAATGCAGTAAACCAGCAGGTCATCTACAATACCACCGGTAGCATTGGGCAGGCAACTGTACTGTGCTTTGCCGTTAACAAGCTTGGAAGCATCATTGCTCGTTACACGCTGGATAAGATCCAGAGCATGCTCCCCTTTCAGCATAAACTCACCCATATGGCTTACATCAAACACACCAGCATTGTTACGCACAGCAGCATGCTCATCATTGATACCGGTATAACTGATCGGCATATTATAGCCTGCAAATTCGGCCATCTTCGCGCCGAGGGCAATATGCTTATGGGTGAAAGGAGTTTGCTTCATGCGTCTTGTTTGTTGGTTAATGAATTTAGTCCGGCCGCAAATTTACCGTATCCGGGATAAATAGCCGAATTATATACATAAAAAGAAGGCCGGTAGCCGGGTGCTGATACCCGTAGCCCATGCCCGCAACAAATACCGGTAATTCATGTAATTCTCATCATTACAGCATCTGTGTCAAAAAAATCCTCAACTTTGAAGTCAATCCACCCAAACACAAAAAAATTTGCTATGAAATTGAGAAATTGGTTAGTAATTGTGGCTACCCTGCTTGCCTTACCCTTTATGTCAAAAGGCCAGTATCCCCCCAGGTACTTTGGCGATACAGCCACAAAGATCAACCCCTTCTATCCATACGGCACACTCTCAAAAAGCAATGCCTTCTATATGTATGCCAAAACAAAGTCTGCACAGGGTTATCTCCTGAATGTGCTCATTAAGACAGACACCGCGGGCAACCATATCTGGACGGCCTATCCGTACAATTACGCTTACAACGATTCGCTGGAATACAATGGCCTCCGGGGTAGCTTTCAGCTCATCACCGGCTCCGACAATGCACTGTATATGCTCAACGCCTGCGACAGTCCTTACTATTTTAATTCCGGCGGACAAGTGGAAGTACTCAGCCGTATCGACGATAATACCGGCGAAGTAAGCTGGGTGCGTAAGATCACCGACTATGGTTTACAGCCCGAATACCTGCGCGTTACCGATTATTCCGCTACCGAACTGCTGCTGTCGTCTTACCGCAGCAATAACCAATACAGCATTCTTAAAATCGCCAAAGCCACCGGGCAAACCATCGATACAAGGAACTTCCCCGCAGGGCCTATTAATTTTGATAACCCCGGCGGACATACCGGTCTTACCGGTGCTACTCAACAGTTTTATCTTTCGGCTGCCGGAAGCCTTTATTTTTTCACTTCCGACTCCTGCTACAAATACACCAGCTTCGACAATAACACACTGGAGTGGAAAATAAAATTCAATGCCCCCTATGGATCCATCCGTACCGCTTTTGAAGACAATGACCTGCTCTACGTCGCCGGTAATAAAAGATCATTCGGCGAAAGCGGGTTGATCCATGCCATCAATATGAATACGGGCAATCCTGCATGGACAAGCCTGCAGGCTGCCACCTGCTGCCCTTCCGATCTTGAACTCACCAACTGCAAGCTCAAAAATAACCACCTCTTTATTGCCTGGGCATCGCGAACCAGCGGGTCCAACTTTGTTAAATGTCTTGTCACCTGTACAGACAAAACAACAGGCACTATTGTCTGGAATAACAACTATAATTTCAACAGCGATACCACCTACGGCGGCAGTACGGAAGCCATGGTATCGCTCGACGTGGATGATTCCGAAACGCTTTTTCTTACCGGTTATGTACCACACCCCATCAGCCCTCAGTACGACTGGGGTATCATGAAGATCAATGGACTCACGGGCCAGCTATTGGGCAAAAGAAGGGTGCCCAAAATCGTTACCCCGCAATATTCCGACGATAAGGGGGTACACGTAAAGCAATATGGCACTAACCTGTACCAGGTAGGCTGGCGTACAACAGTTAGCTCAGGCATTGATAGTAAAGTCATCAACCTGCTCCGTACCGATACAGCCACCCTTACCATCAGCAGTATAAAAAACATTACCGCACAGGTTCAGTACCCTTCCGTTACACAGGGTATCCGCGATTATTCATTCGGCAAAAAGATCATTGTAAAAAACGTCGGCAAAACACTGGTAGTTGAAATGGCTACCAATACCTTAGGCACATTGTGGAATAAAGCATTGGGTAACGGTGTTGATTACTACGAGGGCACACCTGCTATCGGCATCAGCATCGCCAAACGCATCTTTGTTGCGGCCAAAAGATATAAAGTGGTTACACCCGATGTGTGGACCCTGAACGAATACCATTGCCCTTTCCGCACTACCGACAACGACAGTACTTTTATTTTTGAGCTCGACTCTGCCGGCATCCTGCAACGGACTTACAGGTACCTCGACAATGGTCTTATAACTCCCCTGCGCATTGTCACAGATACGCCCAGCACCAGGAGCTTTTTCGAGTACTATCTCAAAAACACCAATGCTTCGCTGGCCAATACTTTTTACCACTACACGTTCATACAGGGCGAAGGTACCTGGGGAAACAGTACCGCCAGTACGTACGGTCGTATTCCCTTTTTGAAGATGCGCAATATGCACCACCTGCCCAATGATACACTGGTAAGTTTCCAGACCAGCCCGGGTGGGCTTACATTCATGATAAAGAACCGCTACCTCTCGGGCGGTCAGAATTTCTTCTCTGCTATACCACGCATAAAAGTGATCTATGATGTGGAGAAGGCAGCCAACAGCCGTTTCTATCTTGTCGGGCAGGACAGCCTGAAGAACGATTTTGTGATGGCCCTTAACAGTTATGGCAATGTAACCAATGGCACTATACAGATCTGGCGCAACACCTACGACACCCTGCAAAACACCATTAAAGTAATGGCGATGGATACCATGGTGTACACCCTTGTAAAAAGAGGGAAAGATCACCTGGTACAATGTTATAGTGCTGCCAGCGGCGCCCTGCTATGGAGCAGCAGGGTTCCTGTACCTGTCAATCATTACCTTATCGCCAACGACTTTACAGTTAACCGCCAGCAGAAAACGGTCACCGTACTCGGAGGCGTTAAAGACAGTACCGGCAATTTCAACCACAGCATCTGCTACGCCTATACGTTTACCGACCAGGGCGCGGAGCGTTTCCTTCTTTCAAAGGAGGGTAACAAAATGTGGCTGAATGAAGGCACCATGCTGTATGTAGACAGGGATAACAGAACGCTCGCGGGCGGCAGGATACATTATACCCCCTTTGGTTATGCAGGCTTTATCCTTGCCGCCGACCAGGCCGCTGGTTATATCACCGCTGCCAATGGCAACTGGAACGACCCTGCTACCTGGGTAGGAAACATCGTGCCGCCGCCGGATGCCGCAATCATCATCAGGCATGCCGTAACCGTAACTGCCGATGCAACCTGCTACAGCATTACAGTAGAGCAGCCGAATGGTGCGGTTAATATTAATGCCAATGTTCATTTTACTGTAACGCATTAACTGTGCCCCCGGTTCCATTACATTTGTTTTTTAAAATGTACCAGCATGCCATTTGAACTTCAGCCGCATATAGAGAATGAACTGATCCGCCTGCAACCACTTAAAGAAAGTGATTTTGAAGCCTTATATGCCGTAGCCTCCGACCCCCTGATCTGGGAGCAGCACCCCAGCAGGGAACGTTATAAAAGGGAGGTGTTTGAGAATTACTTCAGGGGAGCCATCAGGTCAGGCGGAGCTTTCCTTGTATTTGATAATAAAACCGGTACACTCGCAGGCTCCTCCCGCTACTACGACTGGAACGAAGAAAAACGCGTCATTGCCATTGGCTATACTTTTATCTCCCGTGCCTACTGGGGCGGCGGGTATAACCGTGCACTGAAAGCACTCATGCTCGATCATGCCTTCCGTTATGCCGATACAGTGATCTTTCATGTAGGTGCAGATAATATACGCTCACGTAAGGCCATGGAGAAACTGGGCGGTGTGCTCATCGGTCAGGAAGATATCAGTTATTACGGCGAGAAGAGCAATCCCAATGTCGTGTATAAAATTGATAAGAAAGATTGGAAAACGTAACCTGGTAAAAAAAGAATTCCACCCTTTGCAGGATGGAATCTTTTTGTTTCAACTTCAACTCAACTACTATTGAAACGCTCTTTATGTCTGGTGCCTGTTTAAATCACCGTGGGCAATGGCGTGTACAGCAACCCGCCGTTCTTTATGTTTATAGAAGCTTCAGGCCCGTTGTCTGCCCTGTCGTCTATCTTTTCCAATTGCTTTTCTATCCTCTCCCTTACTTTTTCTAATGAATCCTTCAGCCTGCGTTCTTCCTGTCTTACCTTTTCCTTCATCGAATCTACACGGTTGATCGGTGCAGAGTTGCTGTCGTAACGATAGTTGTCGTTGCTGTTACTGTTATAATTGCCGTTCCTTCTTCTCCTGCGTTCTTCTCTTTCGTCGTCCCTGTCGTTGATATAATAACCACTTGCAGTACGCAATCCTTTCTCCGTCATCGTGTATTCAGTATTGAACTCCCAGTTCTGGCTAAAACGGTTGTCCTCATCGTAGTCAATCTGCCAGTAGCCATCGCCAAACGGTCCGCGCACCCAGGCGTCTTTACCCCAGCCAACATTCCTGTTCACCTTAATCTTTTTCCCCATCGGCACATACACCGTAAGCGTAACATGCTGGTTGCGGAACTTATCTGTTGTATTGATAGCGATACCCTTCTCCAGCAGCAGGATGCTGTCCATCTGTACGGCGCTGAAAGAAATCTTCGACGCTTCTGTAATCGCGTTCTGCCTTGTGCTGCCATTGGCGGTTTTTGTCAATACCACGCTGAAGCTATCAGTACGTGAGGGGAGAATGATCACGCTTACATTCCTTACATAAGCAGTATCCCCATCGAGGAACCCTTCAAAAGGTTCTACCCTGAACCAGCGGTTATTGTAACTGCGCTCAAAAGGCACGTTAGTGGTGAGCTCCAGTTTGCCTATGCCGGGGTTGCTGAGCACAAGCTCCTGCAGATTATCCTTTTCCTTGCTCCGGTAGCGGAAATCCCTGCCCAGTGAAGCAATCAGGCCAACAAAACAAATGAGACCAATGAACCACATGCTCAGGAAAGACCAGCGCACCATCTTACTGTTGTTCCTGATCTTCGCAATGCGGCGGATCACCCAGGTAATGATACCGATGATGGGTACAGCAATAAAGAACAGTAGCGTGCCCCAGGCAAACACATTCTGCCATCCATCACGAAGCACATAATCCTTCAGGGGAAACAGCCCGATAGCCATTATACCCAGACCAAACAGACCCACTACCAGCATAAAACATACAAATGCAGTGATGAGATAGCCCAGTCCCTTGAAGAGCAGGGCGATGATGTCGCCGAAAGAGGTACCCGTACGGCGGGCAGCCCGGTTAATATCTGCACTCATGGCTTTACTTTTTTCTTCTACAGTACTTTTTAAGTCAGAACCCAGCTTCTCAGCACGCTGGCTTACGCCTTTCATTTCTTCCATTACTGAGTTCTTAATCGAGTTCATGTCTACTTTTTCACCTTTCATTTCCAGCTTTTCCGTAGTCGTAAAGGCTTCAGGTACAGACAGCCAAAGGATGATGTACACGATAGACGACCCTGGGCTGAAACTGAAGCGGAGAAAGCTCGGGAAATCATAGAAGCCCCACTGGTGCCAGGTAAAGAATATAGAGATGAATGGCAAGAGGAAAAGCACCCTCGGAATCCAGGGATTGATACCAAAATAATGTCCGATACCGCTGCACACACCGGCGATGATCTTATCATCCGGGTCGCGGAAGAATTTCTTCCGGCTGCCACCGATCTCCTGTGATGCAGAACTTGGCACAGCAACCCACATAATAATATAAGGAAGGATACCAAGACCACCCGCAAATACGAGGATCACAAAAATGATACGCACCACTACAGGGTCAAGGTGAAAATAGTTGGCTACACCGGCACAAACACCACCCAGTACTTTATTATTCTCATCACGGTACAGGCGTTTAGACCCGGTGGTACCCGATGTGGAGCTTCCGGTGCTGCCTGTATTACCTGTGCTGCCCTGCTGGTTGGGGTCTGTCGTATGCTGCTGGCTGCCTTTATTATTACCGCTTTCACCATTGGCCTCTTCAAAATCCTCAGGACGACCAATGCTGTTGATAATAGCTTCCACATCACTGTCCGTGATACAGGTAGCGCCAGCTTTCAGTCTTTCCTCAAATAGCTCCGCGATCCTGCTCTCTATGTCATTTATGATCTCATCCCTGCCCTCTTCATTTGCAAAATACCGCCGAAGACTTTCGGTATATGCTTTCAGGGTGTCAAAAGCGGTAACCTCTATCGGTACCACCCTTCCCTGGAAGTTTATATTAATAACTTGTTTCATGACTGCTTACTTTAGGTTTGGTTGAAGTTGAAGTTTTGGGTGTTGTTTTCCGAGGTAACCGCGTGCACTGCATTAGCCAGCTCATTCCAGGTGGCTTCCAGCTCCTTATAAAACGCTGCTCCTTTTTCGGTCAGTGAAAAATACTTCCGTGGAGGTCCGCTATTACTTTCTACCCAGCGGTACGTGAGAAATTCTGCATTCTTTAATCGTGTCAACAGCGGGTAGAGGGTTCCTTCCAGCAGGGTAAAGTTTGCCGCTTTCATCTTTTCTACAATGTCACTCGGGTAAACTTCGCCCTGCTTGATCACGCTGAGGATGCAGAACTCCAAAACGCCCTTACGCATCTGGCTCGCTGTGTTGTCAATGTTCATGGCTTTTTTGTTTTAATTCTTGGCTATACTTTAAGTCTCTTCTGTGATCAGGAACACCCCGCAGTACTTCGGGATAACCGGTATTTCCCTTTCACAACACAAAAGTAGTATAATTTCAGTACTATGCAACACAAAGTACCTATTTTTTTAAAGTAGCTGGTTAATATTATTATCCGGTTTTGTGTGAGAAGCCCGACTGTAAAGGGTTTCAGAAAAATATCAGGAATACCCGGAAATATCGATATGTGATGAACGGCAAAATATGGCCGTTGAATGGCATCGCTATGTTTTACCGGTCAACCACCCCGCCCGCCATTAACTTTCCGTCAACACCTTGCCGTCCGGCTGAATTGACGTACCTTTGCCGCCATTTTGGTAGAATCTGTATCAATGCGGTACAGCTTTTGCCAGGTATAAACTCCGATTATGAACATACGCAATATAGCCATCATCGCTCACGTAGATCATGGCAAAACAACGCTGGTAGACAAGATCCTTCACGCTACCAAGGTTTTCCGTGAAAACCAGGAAACAGGTGAATTGATTATGGACAGCAACGATCTCGAAAGGGAACGCGGCATCACCATTTTCAGTAAAAATGCCTCTGTAACCTATAAAGACGTTAAGATCAACGTAATTGATACCCCTGGTCACGCCGACTTTGGCGGTGAAGTGGAAAGGGTACTCAAAATGGCTGATGGCGTGATCCTGCTGGTAGATGCCTTTGAAGGCCCCATGCCCCAGACACGCTTTGTACTCCAGAAAGCACTCCAGCTTAACCTGCGCCCTATCGTGGTAATCAATAAAGTAGACAAACCCAACTGCCGCCCCGACGAAGTACACGACGCGGTATTTGAACTGTTCTTTAACCTCGATGCTACAGAAGAGCAGCTCGACTTCCCTACCTATTATGGTTCGGGCAAGAACGGCTGGTTCAACGACTCACTTACAGAAATCGACAATATTACGCCCCTGCTCGACGGTATTCTTAAATATGTACCCGAACCCAGGGTAGCAGAAGGTCCTCTGCAGATGCAGATCACTTCACTCGATTATTCTTCTTTCCTCGGCCGTATCGCCGTAGGCAAGGTAGCCCGTGGAATGGTTAAGGAAAATCAGCCTATCGCACTGATGCAGGCTGATGGCAGCATCAGGAAACAAAGGGTAAAAGAGCTCTATGTTTTTGAAGGTATGGGTAAGAAGAAAGTAGCCGAAGTAATGGCAGGTGATCTTTGCGCCGTAGTAGGACTGGAAGATTTCAACATCGGCGACACCATTGCCGACGCAGAAAACCCCGAAGCACTGCCGGTGATCAGCGTGGACGAACCCACGATGAACATGCTCTTTGGCATCAACAACTCCCCCTTCTTTGGCCGCGATGGTAAGTTTGTTACCAGCCGCCACCTGCGCGACCGCCTGATGAAGGAAACGGAAAAAAACCTGGCCCTGCGCGTAATGGACAGCGACGAAGGCGACAGCTTTGTGGTATATGGTCGTGGCATCCTTCACCTGGGTATCCTTATCGAAACCATGCGCCGTGAAGGATATGAACTGACCGTAGGACAACCGCAGGTAATTGTAAAAGAAGTAAACGGCACCAAATGCGAGCCGTATGAAATACTCGTAGTCGACGTACCGCAGGAATTTGCGAGCAAGGTAATCGACCTCGTAAGCCGCCGCAAAGGCGAAATGCTTGTGATGGAAACCAAGGGAGAGATACAGCATCTTGAATTTGAGATCCCCAGCCGTGGCCTGATCGGGCTGCGTACACAGATGCTCACCGCCACTACGGGTGAAGCCGTAATGGCCCACCGCTTCAGTGAATACAAACCCTGGAAAGGTCCCATCCCCGGAAGAAACAACGGTGTGCTGATCTCCAAGAATCAGGAAAAAACCACCGGTTACTCTATCGATAAACTGCAGGACAGGGGAACCTTCTTTGTAGATCCCGGAGAAGACGTTTATGCCGGCCAGATTATTGCCGAGAACATCAAGCCCGGCGACCTGGTAGTAAATGCCACGGAAGCCAAAAAGCTCACCAACCACCGCGCCAGTGGTAGTGATGATGCTACACGGATTACTCCCAAAACATTACTTACACTCGAAGAATGTATGGAGTATATACAGCAGGATGAGTGCATCGAGGTAACACCAAACTTTATCCGGATGCGCAAAGTGATCCTCGATGAGGAAGAACGTAAGAAAGAAAGCAAGCGCATGAGCGTAGAAGCCATATAAGCTGCAATAAATTTTGTTCAAAGAGGCTGTCTCGATAATTATGAGCAGCCTCTTTTTCGTTCAGTAATAGCCCGTCGACGGCCACCAACACCCATTTCCTGATACCTGATTCCCAACCTGTAATTCCATCTCCTCCCCCCACCCATAAACATTATTTCAGCATTGCACCTTATTGATTTAATTTTGCAGGTAATGAAAAAGGTACTGCTCATACTTAGCCTCGCATTTATCAGTTGCAGTATAACGATTACTGCAGTTGCACAATGTGCCATGTGTACCAAAACAGCACAGCAATTGGGTGAGAAGCCTGCCGCCGGCCTTAACAGTGCCATTATCTACCTGATGATGACCCCTTTGCTCATCATGGGCTTTATCGGCTACCGCTGGTGGAAAAATAACCGCAACGCCCAATAATCATTTCCCCTGCTTACATTTACACCCGGCATGAGCTCAATTATACCCGACAACATTTTCGTTTGGGTGCTGGCACCCTACCTGCATACCAGCGACCCCAACCTTGAGTACTACTACGACTTTTCCCAAAGCATCGCAGAATATACCCGTGCGTTTGAGCAACTGAACCTGCCCTGGCAATGGCAGCAGGTAACATTGGATGATTACAAAACCGTAATCGATCACATTGTAGCCAATGCGGGCGATCGTACCCCTTTATTCTTTAATCTCTGTGATGGTGATGAAGTAAACGGCACACCGGGTATTTCGGTTGTACATTACCTCAATAAAAAGAACTTGCTTTTTACCGGTGCAGAAGCGCCCTACTACGAATACACTACTTCCAAGATCGTGATGAAACAGGCTTTCGAGCGGGCTGAGGTAGCCACAGCACCCTGGGCAGGCATTACATCCACCGGCGATCCCCTTACCGGTATCTGCGCCCGGCTGGGCGGTACCGTGATCGCCAAACCTGCCGTAAGCGGCGGCAGTATGGGCCTGGGCATAAAGAATGTAGTGCATGATGATGCTGCACTCGCAGCAGTAGTGCAGGATATTTATAAGGGTTATCATGGATGGGATCTGGCCTTTGGCGGTATCGTTGCAGAGCAGTTTATTGCAGGCCCCGAATATACAACCCTTATCGTAGGGCACTGGCAGCATGCAGCAACCGCTATCATCTACCCTCCGGTAGAAAGAGTATTTAATAAAGCCCTGAAAGAAGAAGAAAAGTTCCTGAGCTTCGACAGGCTCTGGGAAACCTACGACGAAGAAAATCCTATTGGCGATCATGAAGACTTTTACAACTATTTTCCCCCGGAAAATGAAGCAGTAAGCCAGGCCATCAATGCTTTAAGCTGGACCGCTTACTGTGCTGTTGAAGGTTCGGGTTATGGCCGTGTGGATCTCCGTATGGACAAGACTACCGGTAAACTTTTTGTGCTGGAGGTAAATGCGCAGTGTGGCTTGAGTGAGGATGAAAACTATACCTCCATTGGGGCTATCCTCCGCCTCAGCGGAAAGAGCTTTGCTGGTCTTGTTCAGGAAGTGATCAGTGAAGGATTACGCCGTACAATAAAATGACCTTTATACACATCCGCCGTGCATAAAATAAAGGGCTAAAGTTTTATATCTGCTGATTAAACTTTAGCTTTGAAACTACCGTCCAACCAGTTTACTGCACTGCATGAAAATATGTGTACTTCAGCCCGATTATTCTACCTCAGCGGTCGATTACCAGTATTACGATCCGCCGCGTAACCTGTCGCAGTTTTTGCCGGGCTATGAAGTTGACCATATATTCCTGAATAAGCTTACCACCTACCGCCAGTTGCGCGAAATCAAATCCAAAGGATACGATTGCTATGTAAATCTCTGCGAGGGTTACCTTGAGTGGGAAGTTCCGTCGATAGATGTCATCCATACACTTGAGTTGCTGGAACTGCCCTTTACCGGTCCTACCACCCAGCTTTACGACCCTCCCAAAGAACTGATGAAATATGTGGCCTATACCGAAGGGGTCAATACCCCGGCTTATGCCCTGCTGCACGGACCGGAAGATATTACTGCACAATGCAGGCACCTCCGTTTTCCGCTGTTTGTAAAACCCGCAAAAGCAGGCGACAGTCTTGGTATCAACGACCACTCACTCGTTCGCAATACCGCAGAACTGGAGCAGCAGGTAACCTGTCTGTTAAAGGAATATGAGAGTGTGCTCGTGGAAGAGTATATCCGTGGCCGGGAGTTTACCGTACTGGTAGCCGCCAATGCAGACGATCATAAGAACAGTACCGCTTTTACGCCTGTAGAATTTATCTTCCCCGAAGGCCGTACTTTTAAGACCTACGCACTCAAAACATCAGAACTGCATCCCGAAAGCAATATACCCGTAACCGACCCCCTGCTCGATAGCCGGTTACGCGAAGCCACCCGCCGTATCTTCCGCAGCTTTGGCGGTGTAGGTTATGCGCGCATGGACTTTCGCATGGATGAATTGGGGGAATTATATTTCTTAGAAGTAAACTTTACCTGCTCAGTATTCTATAGCGATGGCTACGAAGGCAGCGCAGATTATATCCTGAAACACGATGGCATCGGTCAGGAGGGTTTTCTGCGGCATATTATCGCCGAAGGTATTGCCCGTCACCGCAGGCGCCAGAAAAAATACATCATGAAGGGTAATGCAATAGCCGGTTTTGGTATTTATGCCAGTACCAATATTATTGCCGGCGATGTCCTGTTTAAGGGCGAGGAAAAGCCACAGCGCATTGTTACCCGCAGCCATGTGGAACAGCACTGGAATGAAGCCGAGAAAAAGCTGTTCCGGCACTATGCCTACCCCATCAGCAGCGAGGTATACATCCTGTGGGATAACAACCCTTCTGAATGGGCGCCCCAAAACCACAGTTGCGACCCCAATACAGCCTACCATGGGCTCAATGTAGTGGCCCTGCGCGATATCCCCCAGGGGGAAGAACTTACCTTAGACTATACCACCCTGCTCGATGAATCTTCAGAACCCTTTGATTGTCAGTGTGGTGCATCAAATTGCCGGGGTACCATCCGTGGCACCGGAGGTAATTCGGTTACCCGGCGTGAGGAGGGTGTTTCCTATATTTCACCATTTGTTAAATGATCCTTTTTGGAAAGGGGAGGTATTTTTTTACCTTTGCATTAAACCTCTGAGAGGCTAAAGTGTCCAAATCAGCAACTAACCCCGGAAACTAACATACATATAGTTTCACTGTTGCAGTTAAAATGTAAACAGGTATCGGACACTTACAAATAACATTACTTATCCATTAAAGGTATTTACCGGGCAAGACCCGTGAAGCTGTGTATTCGCTCATATAATAAACATGTCGAGAATCTTTATTATAAAAAATATTTTCCTGAAGCATAAGTACCAACTGTTGCTGACGTACCTGCTTTTCGGTATAGAGATGCTGGGTTTACTTTTGCGCCCCTTCTTCCTGGGCGAGGCAGTGAACGACCTGCTCAAAGGCAGCTACAGGGGTCTTATCCTGCTGGCCGCCTCGCATGCAGCCTGGCTGGTGATCGGAACCATCCGGCACATGTACGACACCCGTACCTATTCCGCCATCTATACCTCGCTTGTAACACGCCTGCTAAGCCGTAAGTTTGGCGCCGCCGATATATCGAGGCTTAGCGCCCACTCTACCTTAGCCCGCGAGTTTGTAGACTTCCTTGAATACGACCTCAACTTCGTTATTGAAGCAGCATATAATATTTTTGGGTCGCTGGTATTGCTTTATTATTATGATGCACAGGTGATGATGCTTTGCCTTACCATCCTTATACCTGTAATGGTGCTGAGCCATTTTTATGGTAAGAAGATGAAGCGATATAATAAACTGAAGAATGATGAGCTGGAAAACCAGGTGAATATTATTGGCACCCGCGACCGGAAGAAAATATCAAACCATTATCGCAACCTGCGCCGCTGGCAGATCAGGATATCCGATATGGAAGCCTGGAACTTTGGTATTATGGAAATCATGGCGGCAGGTGTGCTTACCCTCTCCCTGCTGATGACAGTCAGGGTATCACCCGGCGCTCCGGTAATGGCCGGTACGCTGATCGGTATCTACACCTATATCCTGAAATTCGTAAACGGACTCGACACCATTCCTTATATGGTACAGCGGGTTACCTCACTGCGCGACATTATGCAGCGGATAGAACTGGAAGCAGAAGAAACTAATTTACCCGATGATAAAGGTGGTCGTTTGCTGCTCAGGAACCCTAATACAGAAAGCTTTGGCCAACCGGCATAGTACAATGAAATAAAAGCACGATTATTGTACTTTATTATACCCATTAAAATGTTGACATGATAACTGAAAGCCGGCGCGTCCCGGTAAGCCAGCATGGTATTACTGCTGTATGGCAGGATCCTTCCACCGGGCACCATTCGCTGCACAGCACACGGGTTTACCAGCCGGGAGATGTTATTACGCCTTTCGAAGCTGCAAGTATTGAGCCTGTTCCAGGTTACCTCACCCTACAGGTCAGCGATAATCAACACATCATGCTCTCCCCTGCATTTCTTGAATATGTTAACCATAGTTGTTCCCCCAATGCCTTTTTTAATACTGATACTTTTGAGTTTACCTGCCTGAAACCAGTACAGCCCGGCGACCAGCTTACATTCTTCTATCCGTCCACAGAATGGGAAATGGCACAATCCTTTACCTGCCGCTGCGGCTCGTTTAATTGCCTCGGTGAGATCAGGGGTGCATCACAAATGCCATCAGGCATACTGGCGCAATACCGCCTTACCGGTTATATACGGGAGAAATTAAAAGCAAGAGATAATCATTCCTAACTGAAGAGGTATTCCACGTCCGACTTGCTGAGAGTCTTGATAAAGCCCGTATCATCAGTGATGAGCTCTTTGGCCAGTATACGCTTGCGTTCCTGGAGCTGTAATATCTTGTCTTCGATCGTATCCACACAGATCATGCGGTAAGCAAAGATATTCTTGGTCTGCCCGATACGGTGCGTCCGGTCAATCGCTTGTTGTTCCACCGCGGGGTTCCACCAGGGATCTACGATATATACATAATCAGCCGCGGTAAGGTTAAGCCCTACACCACCAGCTTTAAGAGAGATAAGGAATACCCTGCACTCGTCATTATTCTGGAAGTTCTGTATCGCCCGTTCCCTTTCCATAGAAGAGGTACTGCCATCGAAGTATTCGAAAACAATATTTGCTTCCTTCAGCTTTTCCCTGATCAAGCCAAGCATACCGAGGAACTGCGAGAAGATAAGCGCTTTGTGGTCGCCAATATTTTCGGATATCTCCCTTGCCAGCTCATCCAGTTTGATAGAATGATTCGGGTAGCGTTCTTCCTCGTTAAGTATTGCCGGACTGTCGCAGATCTGCCGCAGCTTCATCAGCCCCTGTAAGATCGTAAGCTGGCTCTTATCGATACCCTGTTCGTCGATTACACCCAGTATCTTATCACGATAGCTGTTGCGGTAAGCGTCGTATATCTTTCGCTGTTCCGCTTCCATTTCGCAGAAGAGGATTGTTTCTGTTTTTTCAGGCAGGTCTTTTGCAACCTGTTCTTTTGTACGGCGGAGGATGAACGGATACAGCAGCTTACGCAGGTGCTCCTTCTGTTCTTTTTCGCCGAACTTATCAATAGGAGTAGCAAATTCATTGCGGAAGAACTCCATACTACCCAGTAAGCCCGGGTTCAGGAAGTTCATCTGCGCAAATATGTCAAACGTATTGTTTTGCAAAGGAGTACCGCTCATACACAGGCGGTTCTTTGCATTGAGCAGGCAGGCAGCCTTCGTTACCTTAGACGCCGGATTTTTAATAGCCTGGCTTTCATCAAGAATCACATAGTCAAGTTGTATCTTCATCAGCAACTGTATATCGCTGCGCAGTGTACCATAAGTGGTGATCACTATATCGTATTGCTGCAGTTCCTCTGCATTGCGTGTACGCAGGCTGCCATGGTGTATGATATGCGTCAGCAGCGGGGTAAATTTCCTGATCTCGTTAGCCCAGTTGTAGATAAGTGTGGTCGGGCAAACCACCAGCGCCTTAATACCACCGTTCATATCGCGGTAATAGCGCAGCATACTCAGCGCCTGCAGGGTTTTACCAAGACCCATATCATCCGCGAGTATACCTCCCCAGCCCACGTCGTTCAGGTAATTAAGCCACTGGAAGCCCGAAGCCTGGTAAGGCCGCAATATCGTTTCCAGTTCAGACGGTGGTGGAATTTCCGGTATGCTTTTAAATTCCCTCAGCTTCTCAAACTTCTCATCCAGAGCAAAAGACAACTCCTGCTCTTCGCGGTTTTCATACAGTTCATCAATCACGCTCAGGTGATATTTACTCAACCGCAGTTCACTGCTCCGCCCCTCACCCACCTTAAACAGCAGGGCATACCGTTTCAGCCATTCTTCAGGTAAAATACCCAGCGTACCATCACTTAACTGAACAAAAGACTGTTTATTACCCAGCGCCTTCTTGATATCGGCAATACCTACCCGCTGTCCTCCAAAATCGATCTCCACCTTTGCATCAAACCAATCGAGGCCACTGCTTACATGGATATGCGTGGAAGGACGTGAAGTATTGAAACGGAAATTGTTGAGAGCCTCAAAGCCATATACCGGTATCTTCATCTCCTTCATCGCATCTACAAACAGGAAGAACCAGTTGTTGCGCAATACATCAGGACCCTTCAATACAAGGCTGTTGGTATCAGGCCGGTGAATAAACTGCGAATGGAGCGCTTCAAGCTTGCTTACAAAAGCCTGCTCGGCAGCCGTGTTGCGCTGTACGATCAGTATCTTGTCACCTTCGGGTATGGTAATGGTTTCCTTATCAGTATGCCTTACCTTATAGCCTTTATAACTGAACACAGGCTGGAAAACGAGGAAGTCTCCTTTTTCCTGCAATAGCAGCTCTACTTCCGGCTCACCTTTTTTTACTTCTTTAATCAGTGACTTGTCAAACTCCACCTGGTACTCCTTGGTCAGCGGCAGTACCACTTTCTGCATCTGCTCTGCCCAGTTGTCCTTACCCAGTTTGATACTGCCCGTAAGAAGAAATCTTTCCACCTGCATCACGTCTTCCGATCGTTCCCAGGTATAGAAAGTATTATCATGCAGGAACAGCAGGGGACTGGAACATACATTCTCGCTCACGGGAGTAAGTATGCCTTTGATCTTTACTGCACATTGCAGCTCAAAACCGCTACCGGAGGCAACGATCTTAAAGACGGGTTGCAGGAATGTTGCACTTAATTCAGCAGGCGCCAGGCTGTCTGTTTTGAAAGGCTTCTTCTCCGCAAGGTAAAATGCAAAGCCGTTACCAGCCTGGTCTTCGAATATTTTCTTCAGTTTCGGGTGGAGGTACTCTGTAATCAGCGCCCTTGTTTCTTCAGGTAGTTCGTCACCCTCGTTATGAATGATGTTTTCCCATATACCGCTGAAGGGAGAGTTGCGGTTGAGGTATTTGTTCACCTCGCTGCTTTGCAGTTTACGTAACTGCTGCAACAGCATTTTATCGTCTTCGCTGAATACTTCAGTATTTACAAAACGGGCCAGATCAATACGTTCCGTCTTCCCGGCATACCCGGTTCCGTCTTCTTTAGGCTCCCCCTGTACCGCATCCATGTTAATAAAGGGATAGCTATCCGCATTGGTATTAAACACGATGCCCAGTTTGCGCGATGCCATTTCTTTTTCCTGCTCTTCAGGTTCTGCGGTTTCTGCGGGCACATTGGCTATTACAGCCACCGGTTTAGGCACTGGGGCAGTAGTGGGTGCTGTAGTCGCTACCCTTTTAATGGTAGGGTCAAGTACTTTCAAAAAAGGCTTGCCTTCTTTATAAATAAACTCAAATTTACCATCGAGGTCATCTTCAAGACTATAGCCATATATCTGTAAAAGCTTGTTTTTCTCCTTATCCCAATTGCGTATACTGTCAAAATAATAAGGCCCGTATGCGTTGAGCAGTTGTAAAAAAAGGAGGGTCTTGTGTTCGCAGAGCGGATGCTCTGTTTCCACGCACGAACAGGAAGTATCGAAATTACGTTCGTCGTTTTTCTGTATCACAAGCGGAAACTGGTCGCTACCCAGCTCCAGCATCGCTTCCACCCTTTCATTGGACGCCCTTTGAATATTTGCCCGGGTAGTGCGGAGTATATTTTCTGCTGCTGAATAAATAGCGGGGGAAGACAGCAGCTTGATCATCTTCAGGTCGATAAACTTCATCTTGGCTACGGTGTGCCGCTGATTATATTTGATGCTGTTGCTGCCCAGCAGGTTTTTGTCGAGCATCTCCTGTAGTTGAAGTAATGCAGCAGTTTCATGACGGCAGATCTCACCAAGGTTATACGGGCAGGTGCAGCGGAGCGAAAGGGATTTAGGATCGGAGTATTTCTGTATATATACTTTGTAATAGGTATTATACCCGTCGTCCTTTACCCTGAATACTACTGCACCCATCAGCTCATCGTGTTCGATCAGCTCAACGAAACCAGAGGTATGTATCTTTTTGCCGCGGCGTACAACTTCGTCCGTACCGTTATTGTAAATGTGCTTAATCAGATGTGATAATGCCAAGCCAGTATCTTTTTATTGTTTCGACCAGTTTTTTCAAACAAGTACCAGAATTAAAGGGCCTTTTCAGCCTGACACCTCAGTTGTGAAAAGAGCAATTTGCAAAAGTAAAGGAAAAGCGGGGAGATTTGGAGCGAAAAAGCGGAGTATTTACTAATTACCGGTCAAATAACGGTATATCCATGGTTATGCCACTCCATAAACCCTTATTTAACAGTCTGGCATATTCCTGCACCCCGGCGGGTCTATTGAATTGTACTATTTTTGCACCACAAAATAATGCAGATGAAACGTACTTTTTTCGCAGTGATGCTGATGCTCGGCGGCCTTGCCGCAGCAGCGCAGCCAAAGACACAGGTTAAAAAACCATTAGTATTGAAGAATGCCAAAGACTCCGCCAGTTATGCGCTTGGTGTAAACATCATCCAGGGACTAAAAAAACAGGGCCTGGGTAATATCAATCCCGATATATTGGTTAAAGCTATCAATAACGAGCTGGCCAGGAAGCCACACACCATCGCCCCCGAAGCCTGTTCCGGTGTGATCAACCAGTATATGCAGCAACAGCGGGGCGTTGAAGCAATAGCGGCTAAGGATGCGGGCAGGCGTTTTCTACAGGCCAATGCTAAAAAGCAGGGCGTCATCTCCCTGCCCAGTGGATTACAATACCAGGTGATCCGGCAGGGAGAGGGACCTAAACCAACTATGTCAGACAAAGTAAAATGTCACTATCATGGTACGCTCATTGACGGTACCGTTTTCGACAGCTCTGTAGAAAGGGGCGAACCTGCTGTATTCCCGGTAAGCGGTGTAATAAGAGGCTGGACAGAAGCATTGCAACTGATGCCCACTGGCAGTAAATGGCGTCTCTTTATCCCGAGCGACCTGGCTTATGGCGACAACAGTGCCGGGCCTAAAATAGGACCGGGCAGCACCCTCATTTTTGACGTAGAATTGCTGGAGATTGTAAAGTAAGCAACACCGCTGCTTAATCAGCAGCGTGCAAAGGAATAGTAATAGTGAGGGTACAACCCTCTCCGGGGGAAGAGCGGATCACTGCTTTTCCCCCTATATTTTCGGCCCGGGTATAGATATTAACAATACCCAATCCTTTATGCGACTGTGTAACGTCAAACCCTTTTCCATTATCCATTACCGTCAGTTCCACCACTTCTTTGTTTGCTTCCAGGCTGATGACTACTTTATCGGCTTCTGAATGCTTAAGGATATTATTGATCTCTTCCTGCACCATCCGGAATAGTGTCAGTTTCGTATTGGCCGAAAGTAGGTTTTCATCGAACTGTTTGGATATGGTAAGCTGCATACTCAACCGGTCGGGTATGCTCAGTCGGTCTGTAAGGTCTTTAAGCGCTGCAACAAACCCGTTAACGGATAGTGCACCGGGGTTGAGATTATGGCTGATATTGCGTATTTCGCCAATGGCCTTTTGCAGGTAATTGAGCCCCTGGCTGATAAGCGGGTTAGGCGTCTTTCCCTGCTTCTGGGAAGTTTTAAGAAAAAGTATAGCAGCTGCAAGGAGCTGGTTCACGTTGTCATGCAGTTCGTTCGATATTTCACGTCTTTCCTTTTCCTGTGCATCAATTACCGCGGCTACCACCTCCTGCTTCTTTTTAATTTCTGTTTCCAGTACCTGCGCCTGCAGTTTTCTTTCTTCACTGATATCCTGCATTGATCCGATCATGCGTATCGCTTTACCCTTTTCATCCCGAAGGATGCAGGCCTGGTCAAATACAGGCTTATAAGACCCATCCGCACAACGGTACCGGAACTCATGCTGCCAGCGGGTATTGGTGCCATTCAGGGCAGCCTGCCAGCTACTGACAACAATCTCAGCATCGTCGGGATGAATATTGGCAGAGTTGAACTCGATGAGATCATCGTTGATGTCGTGGCCGAATATGGTCTTATACCCCCCTATGCGCCTGATCTTGTTTTCCTGCAGATCCCAGTCCCAGATCACATCACGCGTAGCCTTACCCGCATTTTCATAAAGCTCATTGCTCTTCATAAGCGCATTACGGGTAAGCAACTGCTCCGTAATGTCGAGCGCCAACCCTCCTATCAGCCGCTTACCCGAATGACTTTCTACCGGAAACTTGTATACCTGGTAGAATATCTTATTACCCTGTTCGTCTGCCGATTCTTCCAGGGTGGTTACTTTTTTATTATCGGCAAGTACCCTTTGGTCGCTTTCAATACAGCTTTTACGCATATCGCCGGGGTAATAATCATATACATTTTTTCCTATAAGATCGTCGGGAAGGTTGAACGTACGCTGGAAGAGCGGGTTCATGTACAGCAGCGTTCCTTCTTCGTCATTGATCCATGCCAGAGAGGGCGTATTCTCCATAAACGAAGCAAACTGCTGTTGTTTAAGCAAAAGCTCCCGGTGTGCAGTTTTTTCGCTGGTAATGTTACGTCCTACACCAATATATCCCAAGAGTTTGCCATCCGGCCCTTTGATCGCATTAAGGGTTGCCTGCACATATACACAGAAGTCTTTTCCCCTGCAATTGATCCGCAACTCACCCTGCCAGGTCTTACCAGCCATAATCACCCCGCGGATCTCATCAATAGTCATCTCCGCCGCTTCCATTTGAAACACATCACGGTAATAGCGGTTGATCACGTCTTCGTACCTGAATCCCAGGTACCTTTCCGCAGCCCGGTTCCAGTGTTTGATACAAAAATTCAGATCGGTAGAAATAATACCGTCCGATATATTGTCCAGCAAAGTAGCTTGTTTCCACAGCTCCTGTTCCGCCAGCTTTTCGTTCGTAATGTCTTTTCCTGAAAAATGCATCCCTGTAACCTGGTTGTTTTCGTCTGTAACAGCTTTGATTTCCCATCGGTACCATGACACTGCCTCACTCCGGTCGGCCTGCACCTCTATACAAACCACTTTCCCCGGATGCCGCTCACAAGCTGTTACCGCTTTTACACAAATGTCCTGCCGCAGTGGGTGTACCAGCTCAAACAGGGGCCTTCCTTTCAAGTTGTCACCAGTAAGGCCAAAATGTTGATGAAAAAGCGGATTGCCGTGAAGAAAACATAAGTCTTTATCTGTAATACTGCACAATACATCGGCAGCTACTACGTCCAAATCTTGCACAAAATGTGAGGCCTGGTTCATTCAGGATATTAATTTTATCGCTTTATTACCCTCTGGGGTATTATGATAAATACTATTGGATGTAATATTATAAACAGCTCTAAAGCTTACAAGGGGTATGAGATTGCGAACCAATAATCAGCTACTGTGTAAAGTAACAAAATGTTTTGGTAATTTAATAGGATTTAAATGCATAAATTTATGCTTGCCCGGTGTAATCTCCTGCTGATAAGGATTCCCTGTTGCATATTATATTTTATAATAAGCTTCCACAACGGTTTTTCACTTAGTTTTGCCTCCGTTAATCAAAACGTCGTACCGCGAATGGAGCGATCTGCTTTATGAAGACCGTACCGTTCAGTACTGACATTCAATTTTAATAAACACAACAAATGAAAAAGATTATTTACCTCACTGCTTTACTGGCTGTATGTACGGTAAAGGGATGGGCACAAACATCTCCCGAATGGACGGTAGATGTGGGCAGCATGGTTATGCAGGCCAACTTTATTGAACAAACGGATGTGGGTATGCTGGTTATATGCACACCTACCAAAACTATCGGCATCAACCCCCGCACACAGAAAATGGCCTGGGAAACCAACGAGATCCGCAATGTGATGCAGGAGGAATACAAACCCATTGCCGGCACACAATACTTTATGGTTGAATTCCAGAAGAGCACAAGCCTCAAGAAGAACAAAACGGTGGCCATCTTCGACAGCTATACGGGTAAGATCGTGTATAACAGCCGCGACGAAGAGATTAAAGTACGTAATACCCGCATCATGCCCCAGATGCGTGGCCTGCTTATCGAAGCAGAGAAAGAGAACAAGTACTTTGTTGCCTTTCTCGACTTTGCTTCATCGCAGGTATTGTGGAGCAAGGAACTGGGTGAGACAAAATCGGGAGGCTTCGGTATCGGTGCTTTACGCCGCGCCATCAAATCGCAGATAGAAAGCATTTTTATTGTACCGCCTGTCGTGGACGATAACAATGGCCTCATCATGGCTAATAAAGATGTAGTGTACTGTGTGGATACAAGGACGGGTAAGGAACGTTGGAACAAGGAGTTTAAGAACAGTGTTACTGACTTTATCTTCAGCCCGGACAGGAAAGAGCTGTATGTGGTATATGACAACCGTATGGATAAGGTACAGGCAGCTACAGGAAAATTACTTTATCCTGAGCCAATCAAGGTGGATGGCAAGATTAACGGATTGATCCCATACGGCGATCAATATATACTTACCCACAGTGGTGGATTCAATATTATAGATAACCAGGGAAATTTTCGCTGGAAGAAAGATGCCTCTGTAGGTAATATCGCGTATGTATGGCCGGTAGCGGATGGTTTTATTGCCACCGAACAGGAAGAGACCAGGGGCCAGGTATTTAAAGTAAATAGCGAAGGCAAAAAGATATGGAACGAGAGCCTCAGCGACCCGATCTATACCGTCCAGCCACTCAACAATGGCGTACTGTACCTGACCACCAAAAAGGCTAATATCCTCAACTACGAGAAGGGTAAGGATATATGGCCCAGAGATATCAAGATAAAAGGTAATCCTGCTTTTGGTATAGACAGGGAGAAAAAAACGGTATATGTGTTTTCCAATAAAACACTAAGCACTTTTAACCTGAATGATGGTTCTTATAAAGTGATTGCCGAAGACCTGAAGCTGAAGGACTACGATGATGATAAGGAGATGGCCCGGGTGGAATCCAGGCCCGAAGGTATTTTTATACAAACCAACCAGAATGTTGCCCTGGTACAGGAGAATGGCAACGTGGTGTACAATAAATACTTTACAGAAGCCGGTCTTTCAAAGGGCATGCGCACCCTGCTCGGTACCCTGGGCGCAGCAGCAACTGTTGCCGGTGCAGCTACCGCTATCGGCGGCCTTACAAAGCCCAATGAGCTGCGTGTAAAGGACACTTATTACGACAGTAAGACCAATACACAGGTTATCGAAGTAACCAGCAAACAGATCGAAACAGGCGCTGCCATATCTGGTGGTGGTGATGCCCTTTATACGTTTGCACAAAACCGTTACTTCGCCACACAATCAGCCAAGAATACAGTATATATCCTGAGCCGTTGGGATGGAGGTTCAGGCCTGGTAGTGGTAGACAAAGCGACTGGTAACGAAGTTAAACGCATCATGTTTAACGATAAGACGCCACAGTATATAGTAGACGAGGCAGAATATAAAGTGTATGTAATCGTAGGCGGTAAAGAACTGAGGGCATACGACCTGAAGAAATAAGCGCACATGCACTATACATGATATACAAAAAAGCCGGGCATAATGCCCGGCTTTTATTATGTTTCGCTGTCAATACTATTGCCTGATCAGTTTAAACTTGCTGCTGAAACTATTTGTGGTGGCTACCATAAAGTAAACACCTGGGTTGAGCTGCTGGAAACTTTTATTAAACCGCTGCTGCAGTTGCTGTAAAGTGCCCTGAGATGTAAACACTTCCTGGCCACCTGTAGCGGTAACTTTCAATGTAACAATTTCAGTGGCAGTAATGCCTGTAGCAACGATATTTACCTGCCCGGCAGAAGGGTTGGGGTAAACAGAGAACGAAGGATCGGCCTTAACAGGCGCGGCTGCAGGTGCAGGACGCAGGTTACCGGGTGAAGTTCTTGTATTTACAGTTGTGGGCGCTGTATAGCTCACATTTACCCATACCCGCTGGCCGGCCTGTGCAGCAGTGCTGTTTTTTATCTTGATGGTGATCCAGCCCGTAGCAGAAGGGCTGTGGGTACCAGTAAGAGGCGAGGCACCGGAAGAAACACCTGTTGCCTGTGAGATCAGTGTACCCGAAGTATTATAAAGTGCAATGTTCTGGCTGAGACCATCCACTTCGGGATAAACTTTATAGGTAACCGTCTGGCCCGATTGTGCATATATCCTGCCCACAATGCGCTCTGCAGTAGAATTATTAGGCAGGCGGCCGCCCTGTTTGAGCGATTTAGGATGGCTGTCGCCCAGGTCGTCGGCCATTTCCCATTCCTGTACTGTTTGCGTACTGCGGGACGGTGCATAAGTAGCCAGGTGATTGTATATATCACTTACCGTAGAAAAGGTAACATTGGCAGGCTTGGGAGCCCAGATAGAATAGCCATGACCCCTTGCTCCTGAAATGGTATGACCTACCGGTGCTGTTTTGATCAGTACCCTGCCATCAGCCTGTACCCTTGATGGCGTAACACCATGCGCACCCGAATAATCGTACAGGTCAACATTGCGCCAGGCCGGATCACCCGCATTTACCCATACTTGCTCGTCATTGGTATTATTGGCTACAGTACTGTATTTATCAGTGACTCCGATAAGGGCACGGCCATAACGTTCAAACACGATATGATCACCACTGCTACCCGCCTGGTAATAGGGCGCCTGCGCGCCGCCCAGGCTGGTAGGTACGCCATAATCTCCGTTCTTAAATTCCAGTTTCTGGTGAGCCAGGAGTATATTAACGATATCCTGTCTTACAGGGAGATCAGTAGTATTGTCCGGCAGGTGGGTAAACCTTTTACTGGTAGTGCCAATATCAAATATATCTTCAAAGAAAACTACCGGGTTGCCGTCCATGGCAAAAGCTGCGGCGTAGGCGCTGTAGAGCCTTGGCTCGCGTGGGTCAATATGCTTACCATTGCCGCCCAGTTCCTGGCCCTGGTCCCAGCCTGTACCATCGCCCAGCGCTTTCAGGAAGTTCCCGTTGGCATCTACATAGGGGCGGTAAGTATCATGGCTGTTTACAAAGGGGCAGGTACGGTGCACACGCTGGGTAGAATAGTTGTAGTAACGTTTATCCTGCTGCTCACCCGGCAGGTTCTGCATATTGTAGGAGCCGGTACCCATTACCATACTGTACAGGCCGCCGTTGGGTCCATAACCCCGGAGACTGAAATCGAAAGTACCGGTATGCTCTTCCGAGCCACTGCGCACATTGGTTACATAGGCATCAAGTTCAGATTTATTACCAATCCATTCTCCTATGTTCATCATAGCTTCGCCACCTTTTGCAAAGGCAGGCAGCATATATTTGGTATTATAGATCAGGTCCTCCTGCACGTTGATCGGGAAGTGTTTTACAGCATCCCAGCGCCAGCCATCCACACCAGTCTGTTTCTTAAACCACATCAGCCAGTTGCGGGCATTGTCGCGCATGTGATTACTGCTTTGCGCAGGATTGATATAAGGACGCGTTATTCCCCCGATCGTAGCAGAGCCGGATGTAGGTATATTGGAGCTCTGCCCATAAGCTGAGCTTTCATAAGATATATCAGGCCCGAAATAAGCTGAACAGATATCGCCGGTAGTACAATTGTTGTTCAGGTTGGGGTAGAAGTTGGGGTAGTTCTTGGGCCACCTTCCGTTTCTTGTCCATACATCATTCTGTGAGTCGTCGATCAGCGGCGTTGCATACGATACATAGCGGAAGTTCTTATACCCGCTCGCATTTTTCATCGAATAGTTCACTTCAGGATCCTGCCCGCCTGCTCCGGTATTGCTGCCGGCGTTATCAATATGGTTGAGTACCACATCCTGTATCACCTCAATGCCGTTGGCATGCATTACGGCAATAAGGCGGAGAAGTTCGTCTTTAGTACCCATGCGTGTACGTACATTCAGTGAATCAGAACCGCCTTTCTGGTATTTGTCTCCCAGGTCATACTGGTCGAAGGGGCTGTAACCTACCGAGCCTGTTGATCCGTTCTTGTAGGATGGTGGTATCCAGATGGCGTCAAAACCCATCGACTTGAGACGGGGTGCCAGTTCGGTAAGATAATTTGACCATTTGTTAGGGAAATTATTATTCCCGAAATTCCACCAGAAACCCTGGAAAACAGTCTTTTTAACCTTTGTCTGCGAATAGCTGTTTGACGGAAAGAGGGAAAGTAAGGCTACAAAAAAGATCAGGGGGTACAGGTAAAATAAAGCAATTGGTTTGGCGCCACTTTTTGGACGCGCGGTCTTTACATTCATAATAGTTAACTTAAAATGTGATTAAATATTTACTACAAGCAATAGGGATGTACAGGTACATACAGCATCGCGTTCGTTTAATGTGTACAAAATACACAATGTAAATATATGTCTTTTTATGGATATATGCACCATTTATTTCGGTAAAGGAGTGCGCAAGGTGGCGGGGCATAAAAAAGACAGGATAATAGTATCCTGTCTTTATAAAGTCAACACAAGCTTCGTATTACCATTCAACCGCTGATCGTATTCTGCTCTTAACCTGTGGATAGAGCCTGCGGTACAGTTCGTTAATCACATCTTCCCTGCCGGGTATATTGCGGAAAGACGTATTGTTTACCAGGTCCCAGTCTGTACTGCTGAGAGCCCTTCTGTCGCCGGTATAGGTGGCATAAGCTTCCTGCCACTGGTAGTCTTCGTTGTAGTTATTATATGTAATATTTTTCTGTGTACCTGTTTCTGTAATGCTCACCTCCATATCGGCCCTTGCAGTAAACGACTGCTGGTAAATGGTAAGTGTGGCATACACCGTTTCGTAAATCTTATGGCCACTGCTGTCCGTACCCTTTTCGATCGACCGGCTGATATTCCTTGTTTGCCTTGTAGTGTACGGGCGGGGAATATCAAGTCTCCGCAGGGTAAGGTCTACTGCCCAGTCGGGGCGCAGGTTCTGCATTGCCACATCGCGATCGGTATAAAACCGGGCCTGTGCATTGCGGTTGTAGGCACCCCCCAGGTCCCTTACCAGGTTCTGCTGAAAGTATTCCTTGTTATAATTGTAACCGGCATTGTAATAGTAGCCATTTTCCTGTATGGGGTTAATCACCACGTCAAGCACAGTAGCTTCGTACACATTATCCATCCTGGCTTTAGTATCCTTATAGCCCGGCATAAACTCAGAAGCCCTGTTGTACGCGTTATAGGCCTTAATAGCGTTTTCCCTCCCCGGGCTATCTTCAAAGCCCAGGGCGTACTGGTAATATTCTTCCGCCGCATTCTGCCTTGTAGCCTGTATCTCTCTGCTGTAATCGGCAGGTCTTACAAGTTGGTTGGCAGGTGTGCTCGCCACAATGGCATTATAAATATTCTGCATCACAGTGTACCCCTCCAGTATCTTGCCCCAACGGTTAAGATCCTGCGACTGGTTATAGTTACTGATATCCCCCAGGTGACGCTGCTGCGCCCGTTCATACAAGAGGGGAAGCGCTTTAACAGCGTCTTCATCCGCCGCTTTTTTATTCAATTTCTTAACCGCATCAAAAAGAGCCTTGTCATTGTCTGACCTTTCCAGGTAATTTTTGGTAGTACCACAGCCGGAAAGTAATGCGAGCAGGCCAGCCAGGTAAAATATCCGTTTCATAATTTGATTCCTCCTGCACATATAGATTCAAAGCATATACCAACTACACAACCGGAACCACGGTAAGCTAACTTTTAACATTTTCCTGTGCAAAGCAGTAGTTAAAACGGGGTTCAGGGCTTCTTTTTGGCCTGTCGGCTGTCTTTTTTAGCTGTGCAATACCCTGCCCGCGGCAGGCAGACCATGCAAGCCATTTTCTTGTATATACCCAATAGACGGTATTTTAAAAAGTGGTTTAACATATTACATTTGTAGCAAATACAGAACAATGATACAGCGTACTTATAAAACGGGGCTCCTGCTCTGCACAATTTTCCTCTCCGTAGCCACACAGGCACAGGAGACAGCATCTGAATGGTTTGCCAAGGCAAACGTATTATACAATAACAAAAACTATGCGGAAGCGGCGCCAGCTTATGAAAAAGCAGGTTCGCTCAATACTAAAAGCTTAGACGCCTTTTATAAAGCCGGTTGGTGTTATAACGAGGTGGAAGAATACGATAAGGCAGTCAATAACCTGAAAAAAGCCATCGGGATTGATCCTGCTTATGCTTCGGCATATATGGAGCTGGGCTATGCATACAAAAAAACCGCCCGCTACGAAGATGCGCTGCTGAACCTGAAAAAAGCGATTGCCCTGCGGTCTAATTACCCATTGGCATATAAGCAGTTGGGAGATGTGTACACCAAGCAGAAGCTTACTTCAGATGCCATAGCAGCATATAAGAAATGCTATGAGCAGGATCCTAAAAACAGTGATGCAGCGTATGAACTTGGGTACACTTATAACAGCATTGAACAGTACGATAATGCTATTGAATGGACAAACAAAGCCATTGCTATTAAGCCAACCACATCTGCCTATAACGAGTTGGGCTTTGCCCTTTACAAACAAAAAAGGAATGACGAAGCCCTTGCCGCATACCGCAAAGCAGCCGAGATTACGCCGACCAACGGTACAGCCTATAAGGGCATGGGTGACGTGTACCGCAGGAACTACTCCCCTGCCAGGGTTACAGAGGCCATAACCAGTTATAAAAAAGCAATTGAAAACAATCCTTCAAGCGCAGGCTCGTACTTCGGGCTGGGTTGGTGCTACAACGAACAGTCAAAGTATGATGAGGCTATTCCCATGCTGAAAAAGGCGCTGGAAAATGATAAATCCATCGCAGCAGCATATACTGAACTGGGGTATGCCTATTATATGAAAGGCAGTAATAGCGAGGCGCTTTCTACATTGAGACAGGGCATTACAGTTGACCCTAAAAGTACCCTGTGCCGTTACTACAGCGGGCTGGTATATATCATACAGAAAGATAAAACCAATGCTACTGCCATGTATAACCAATTGGTACCGCTTGACACTAAGCTTGCAGAAAAATTACAGGAAAAGATCAAAGCACTCTAAGAGAAATGATATAAAAGACAAAAGCAAAGCCTCCTGTATATATCGGAGGTTTTGTTTTTTACAGTACGCCGCACCCCCGGTGCAGCCATAGTGTTTTTAACAGATATTTGCAGCAATGAAGTTTCTCTATTATTTCTTTTTCCGGATATTACCCATCCGCAAGGTCAATACCGACGACAGGTTGTACCTGCTGAACGAAAGCGAGATCCGTATGATACGGCGCAATGAGCGCATCGCCATAGGGATTGCCGCTTTTCTTGGCGCAATGGGCGTTGTGCTCCTGTACGTACCGCAGTACGCTTTTCCTGAATGGTTCCCCAATACTATATTTCACTTATTTGGTAAGAGCTTTGCAGTGCCGCTGGTGATGCTGGTGTACAGCTTTGTACTGGTAGTGATCGAGCTGCTGCTGCTCACTTTTCTTAACATCTGGTGCACACATGAAGTAGCTGTAGCTACCGGTTTTCTCAATTACAACAACAAAAAGGAAAAAGACAAACGCAACCTGCTGGTAAATATCGGCATGGAAAAGAAAAATAAGCAGGTACTTACTTATGGTATAGATCCGCTGCTGGGCATCAACAGGAAAGCCCTGCTGGCCTGGAATTTCCTGTTTATCCTGAAGGCCACCCTAAGTAATGTACTTTTTAAACTGCTCATACAACGTTTGCTGGGCCGGTATGCTTTAAAAGCTGTGCAGGATTTTGCGGGGCTGCCCATCTTTGCCCTCTGGAATGCCTGGGGTACTAAAGTGATCCTGAAAGAAGCAAGGGTTATTATTATGGGGCAGAACCTGATCGAAGAGGTTTGTGGCCGCATCAAAGGAGACCAGCAACCCCTGCCCGCTTTTAAAGCTCTACTATACGATACCCTGCAATACATCGCTGTGAGCAAGCGTGACTTTCACCAGAACCACTACCTCCTTACCAAGAACCTCTTTGAGTTGTATGATGTAAAGGAAAAAGGAGAAGCATGGTTAGAAAAGGGTTATTATGACAAGCTGCACGCCGCAGCAAAAGATGAAAGAGAGGTCTGCCAGCTCATCATTATACTGGGCTTTCTGCTTGATGGCAAGATCTCGCGCAGGGAAGAACGCCAGATCAAAGAACTGCAGCAGGCTGGCCTGGTGCCTATCGGCGTAGACGCTTTTAAGCAGTACCAGGACGATTTCCTGCATGGCCGTGGCCTCGAACCACTAATAGAGAAATACCTCGGTAAAGCACCTTCAATAACGCCTTTAACCAACCCCGAATGAACACCTTCTCACCTTATACCGTAAGGGAACGATCGCCCCAAAAGCTGGTGCTTGTTAGTGGCAAAGGAAGACGCTTTATCATCAGCGCACTGTTACGCTTTTTCCCGCTGCTGCTACTGGTTGCTGCCATCGCCTATCCCCTGATGCTGAATGGCATGAACATGCCGCTGTGGATGGTTATCTTGTTGCCTGCCCTGCTGCTGGTTATCATGTTTATGCTCCTCAACCTTAAAATACCCACAGAGATCTCCATAGAAAGAATGGGCATAAGCCTGCAGCACCTCAGCACCTGGGGTACCAATGAGCATTACTTTATGATGCCGGATATAAAGAAGATTACCCTTGTGCAGGTACGGGCCCGTAGTTCAGGGCTGTACTATTACCTGTACCCGGCAGATGGGGGCAAACGTGTACCACTGCTCAATATACCTGTGCATTCCAAATACAACGAAAGAAAGGATGCCGTAACCACCGAACTGGAACAGGTAATGAGCATTAAGATAGAAATAAAATAAGCCTGTCTCTACTCACACATCAGCCCACATCCTGAACAGGTTACTGTAGGTCTGTAATAAAAGATTGGTTTCCGGTGCATGAGGATCGCGCTGTTGCAGCATAGCATGCACCTGGTTCATCTGGAACAGTATGGTTCTTTCCTCCACTGAAGGGATATTGCTTTGTACCCATGTTACCGCAGCAAGCCGCTCACCACTTTTTACCTCGCTTACACAGTGCAGGTACTGGCAGGGATAAAGCACGGCATCGCCCTTGGCGGGTTTAAAAGCTACATTGCCGGTGGCAGTCTGCAATACCAGTTCTCCGCCCGTGTAGGTAGCAGGATCACTGAGAAATATGGTCATGGCCAGATCGGTGCGGATGGGCGGGTTGCCCATAATGGGACTATCTACATGCCAGCCGTAAAACTGCCCGGGCACATACTTACTGATGATAAATGGATATACCGTTTTAGGCTGCGATGCCACCTGGAAGAGCGGGCTGGTAGCCACCGCGTTATTGAGCAGGGCATGTAGTTTACCAGTGAGAGTAGGGTCGGCGCTGTCTACCTGCTGGTTGTTCTTTACTTCTTTAGCCGCCATGCTTGCCGTAGCCTTGCCATCAATAAAATTGGCAGATGCTACCCATTCATCGATCTGCACCAGTTCAGCAGCGGTAAGCAGTTTGGGTATATGAAAGAATTGTTGGCTCATGATGAGTTGTTATATGATTAAAGGTTTAATGACGGTTTCAAATGTAAGAGGTTTTCGTTTTGTTGATATAGAATATTGAATAAACTCCGCCATCATGCCCTCAGCCATCGCTTCATCGCCGGGTAAGGCGCGGCACCATTATTAATCTCCTCCTGCGAGGGCGCCATGCCTGTCCACTGCAGCATGGGTACACCAAAATATTTTCCTTCTATAAAGTTTTCTGCAATGCTGGCGCCGTTTCCCTTATATCCTTCGGCATGAAATACAAAATAAGGATCGAGGCCCAGGTGCACACAGGCGGCGTACGACCAGGCGATGGTCATCATCTCTTCGGCTTCCCGATCCTGGCGCAGGCCGATGGCTTCCTCATCGAGAGCGGGGCGATCGGCAGCAGGAACAATAGCGATATGCCCCGCTTCGTGCAGAATATCGCCGGGGTATTTAAACCTTTGCGGGTCAATGACCAATCCGCCATTGCGGATGGCGATACCGGGCAAAAAGGTGGGGGTATCGATGGGGTTCATTTCAACAGCAATACCCAGTGTACGCAGAAATGCTATACAAATGTCCAGTTGCTCTGTTGTTGTCATGTATTTATATGTAAAGTTGATCGCAATTGTGCGGCCAGTTGCAACGCCTCCGGCGTGCCACTTCTTTCCAGTTCGGCAATAATCTGCGCCTGTTGGGCAGGGCTTGGTTTTCTCAGGGCCTCTTCTTCGTTGATTTCTTTTTTATAAAGATCCGGCGCAGTAAACTGTTCCTTTACCCAATCGTTTACCAGCAGATCTATCACCAGGTGTATCCTGTCCTGCGTGCCGGGGTTGCTTACGCGGTGCGGCAGGTTAAGGTTAAGGTACCAGCATTCGCCCTCATTCATCATCACGCGTTCCTGCTGTATATAAAACTCTACCTGCGGGTTAGTAAACACGGGGATATGGATACGGGCTTCACCAGCTTCGTAATACATATCGTAGTCGGTGTGTTCTTTGATAATGGCGCCACTGTCGAGCTTCATCAGCCGCACGCTGGTTTTGGGACAGTTGAATTGCGCCAGCACTGTTTGCAGGTATGGGCAGGTTTTCAGCAGTGGCGTATCCTGGTAATGGCTATCGCTTGCCGTAGCATGAACCGAGTAGTTATTATTAACGTCGCCATTGATAGAGCGCAGGGGCAGTATGCTCCAGTCGCCCTCGTAATGTTTGGTATTGTAGTGCGCTTTCCAGTTGCCCGCAGCGAGAGCCTGTACTTCCTGTTGCAGGCGGGCGGTATCGAAGGTTACCGGTAAACGCAGGTATTTAAGCATTGCTGTTTTTTGTAAAGATAAAATTATTGATCACAAGCACATCTATAGCTGTATCGGTAAAGAGTTGCAACGCTTCCGCCGGTGTTTCTACAATGGGCATACCCTTTCGGTTGAGCGAGGTATTGATGAGCACCCCGATGCCGGATGTTGTTTTATATGCTTCGAGCAGTTGCCGGAATATAGGGTTCCAGTCGGCAGTAACCGTTTGCAGGCGGCCGCTGCCATCTACATGCACGATGCCTTTTAGTTCTTCGTGCCATTCGGGGAGAATATCATCTACCAGCAGCATATAGGGGCTTTCGAGTGCATGCTGAAAATACAACCCTGATTCTTCTGCCAGTACGGCGGGGGCAAAAGGACGGAAGTCTTCGCGGAATTTGACGGTGGCATTGATGCGGTCGCGGATATTGGGCAGGCGGGGATCGGCGAGGATACTGCGGTGGCCCAGTGCCCGGGGTCCAAACTCTGCCCCGCCCTGGTACCAGCCAATGATCTTTCCCGCGGCGAGGTGGGCGGCGGTGGCAGCGACCATATTGTTTGTGGTGTATGCCGTCATCGTCAATCCTGCTGTGCCGGGCAGGGCAGCAAATGCCTGTTGTACTTCTGCATCAGTGTACAACTTACCCCAGAACACCGTGGGCTGGTGCGCAGGTTTGGGATGCTGCAATACCTGCATCCATCCGTAATAGGCACAACCAATGGCCAGGCCGTTATCGCCTGCCGGGGGTGGTATAAATAGCCGTTCTATACCGTACTCCAGCAGGATGCGTTTGTTGGCCACGGCGTTGAGGGCGAGGCCCCCCGCATAGCAAAGATTAGCGTGGGGGTGTAGCGTTAACCGCGATTTTACCAGGTACAATACAGCCCTCTCCAGTTCATCCTGCGTCCATCGTGCAATATCGGCGTAATACTGAAAGTTGGCCTTTAGCGGGTGCGTGAGCGGGTCGGCAGGTGTGGTAAACTCGTGCAGCACGTTTTCGCTTATAAAGACATGACCATCTCGGCAATCGAAGATTGGTTCGCTGTAGGCACCCGGGCGGCCATAGGGTGCGAGACCCATGAGCTTGCCCGCATCGCTGAGGTCGCCAAAGCAGTAATTGCTTACCATGGCGTAGAACCCGCCAATGGAGTGGCGGCTGGTGGGCAGCTTTACCGGGTAATCGTTTTTATATAATGCAACAGGTGAGAAGTCTTTATAGAGGGGTTTTAACCATTTACCATCAAAATGATAAAAGCTGTCTTTTTCTCCATACAGATCGGGAGTGGTATTTACGTGCGGCGGTAGCGCCAATCCTTCCAAATCATCACACTGGTGAAAGAAGCTGCCGCAGCCATCCAGCACCAGCACGTTAGTCGCCTCAAAAGGGCAGCAGCCAATGGCCGACCACGCATGCGCCAGGTGATGTGAAATAGTAACAAAGGGAACAGCATACTCCTCTGTAAAAAGGCGCTTACCGGAGTATTGTGTTTTGGTGATCTCTTCTTTCTCGAAGTTGGCGCACTGCACTACCAAACTGATATCATCGAGCGTAATACCTGCCGCATCGATACAGTACTGTATAGCAGCACTGTCATTACCACCATCATGCTTGCGGCGGGTGAGGCGTTCTTTCTCGATGGCAACGAGCACCTGCCCGTCTTTAAGCAGGCAAGCCGCCCCATCGTGCGAGAGCCCCGTACCTAAAATATAAACCGGTTTGGACAAAGGAAAAAGTTTTGGCAATGATACGGAAAAGAGAGTTATGAGGCTGGAGTTATGAATGATGAGATATGAGTTTTTTTGATCGATGAGTATAAGGTATTTGTTGATTATCATTTCTGGTTATGTGCATCTTTAGGCTCCATGGCCGGTGTCTTCACCGACCGTATAAATTACCTGTATATGAGCCTGTCATATCCTGATTTTCCGTACATTAGCTTCGTAATCATGAGTTGACATCCTTTACCAGACCAGCATTCTAATTGTAAGCAGGTAACCATTAACCATACTATAAAACCTACACCATGATCGAAATCGCCGCTGCAGCCATTGCTGCATTAGTTCCCTACCTTGCCAAAGGTGGTGAAAAGATTGCCGAAGAAGCAGGCGGCAGCCTGTTTAACTGGATCAAAGACAAACTTACCGGTAAGAAAAAAGAGAAGGAGCTGGAAGCCTTGCAGGCCAACCCCACAGATGCCAGGCAGCAAGGCCGCCTTGAGGCAGCCATTGAAGATGTTATTGCCGGGGATGAAGGGCTGGCAAGGGAGTTAGAGGTATTGACAAAGGCAGCTAGTTTTAATGTAACTCATACAGGTAAAGGTGATATCGTAATGGGAGATAAAGTTGGCGGGGATAAGGTTAGTGGGAATAAAACTGTAATAAAATAAAAACGCTAATCTCTTAAATTATGTCAGAGCAAAAAAATAATGGACAGGGAGATGAAGTTAAAGGTGATAAAGTTGAAGGTGACAAGGTACAAGGTGATAAAATCACACATATAACCTATGACTCTGGCCGTAAAATCCCCCGCATCCTCTCCCCCAAAAGCGCTACCGTTACCACCAACTTTATGGGCAGGGAAGATGATCTTGCACTTATACGGCAAAAGATCACTACCGGTAATCCTTTAGTACTGGTAAATGGCGAAGGCGGCATCGGCAAAACTACCTTAGCGGCAGCGTATTGGGATGAATATGAAGATAAATACCAGCACCGGGCATGGCTGTATTGCGATAACGGTATCATAAATACACTACGCGATGCCCTGGCTTTTCCCTTAGGTATCCAGGAAGAATTAAACTCCTACTCTGAACTTAAGCAACAATATCATTTAGTAAAAACAGCTATGGCCAACCTCGAAAAGGATTGCCTGCTGGTGCTGGACAATGCAAACGATAAGGATGATATTGCCGAATTTGAGCAATATTTTACCGGGTTGGGCTGGCATGTACTGCTTACCAGCCGCTGCCATAAAGTCCTGGAGAATGAGCTCTATATCGATCACCTGCCCGAACCATTGGCTAAAGAATTATTTAAAAAATATTACACCGAAGAAAGCCCGGCATTTGATACCATGCTCGATCGCTTTTTGAAAGCGGTGGGGTATAATACGCTCTGTATAGAGATATTCAGTAAAAACCTGAAAGAGGCTGCCGCAATTGGGCAGAATGCGGAAAGCTTTTTACATCACCTGGAGCAAAAGGGGTTATTCCTTGGCGATAACAGTTTTGAAGTGCATACCAATTATACGCAGCGGCAAAGAGCCACTACCGACAATTTCCTGGAAAAGCTTTACGACCTCTCCCGCCTTACAGAAGCAGAAAACCGCTTACTGGTACAATTAGCCCTACTACCCGCCGAAAACCACGGTATGCTCCTATTGCTGGAAGTGTTTAACCCCGAAACACCGGCAACATTTAAGAGCGAACTGGATGGCCTGGCGCGTAAGGGCTGGCTGTTTACCGATACGGCCAGCTACCGCCTGAGCCCGGTGGTACAGGAGCTTGTGCTGACAAAAAACAGGGAAGAAATATGGAATAGCGGCGAAATACTGGTGAACCGGTTGAATGCGCTTTTTGAACATGACGGAGGTGGCTATATATTACGGCTGCCCAGTAATCCTGCAGACCGTTTGGCAGCGCTATCGCTCGCTGTACTGAAAAATATTCCTGCTGCTAATCCTGATACAATTCTGCTTTATAATCGCATTTTCAATTATTATGGATCGGCAGGTAACCTGCTATTGTGTTTATCCTGCGCTGAAAAAATGGCGGAGCAGAGCAAGGCTATTGATCACCGGGAAGGAATCGCCATTTCCTATGAAAAATTAGGGCAGACCTACACCGCACTCGGTAACACCCAAAAGGCTTTAGATTACTACGACAAAGATTTAGCGCTGACTAAGGAATTATATAATCAGTTCCCAGACAACGTCAACTTTAAAAACGGACTGGCCATTTCGTATTGGAAACTGGGTGATTTTTTTGCTAATCATCAGCAAGACAGACCGAAGGCAAAAGAATACTTCACCCAGGCCGAAAAGCTATGGGCCGAGCTGGTGGTTACCGCACCTGATGTTGTACAATTTCAACAATATTTAGCACTGGTAAGAAGAAACTTGGAAGAGATAGGTGAATAACTTCACCTCACTATTTATTTGCTTAATACCTTCTTCACTTTCCAAAAACCTCTACTTTTATCCCGTCGGCCAGAGCTGTCAAATAGCTAAGTCGACCTGTCAATTCTTCAGGTGCGCCTATCAAATGTTTAGGTGTACCTGTCAACTCTTCAGGAGAAGTTAACTAAACGCTAACTCGTGTTGTATAAAAGCTATCTCCTGATAGCCTTAGGCTAAATTCCCCTGTTCTTTTGCGTACTCCGGCAGCTTACGGCTTATCATCCGTATAAAGGAATCCGTAACTTGCACTATGCCTTTTCAACTTCATTCGCCATACCAACCCTCGGGCGACCAGCCCACTGCCATACAGCAGCTAACGGAGGGCATCCTCAACGGGGAAAAATACCAGGCCCTGCTCGGTGTTACGGGCAGCGGTAAAACCTTTACCATGGCCAACGTAATACAAAATGTACAACGCCCTACCCTCGTTCTTACACACAATAAAACGCTGGTGGCACAGCTCTATGGCGAGTTCAGGCAGTTCTTTCCGGACAATGCGGTGGGCTATTTTGTAAGCTATTACGACTATTACCAGCCCGAGGCTTATATGCCCGTAAGTGATACCTATATCGAAAAAGACCTCAGCATCAACGAAGAGCTGGATAAGCTGCGCCTGCAGGCTACCACCCAACTGCTCAGCGGCCGCCGCGACATCATCGTAGTGGCCAGCGTAAGCTGCATCTATGGTATGGGTAACCCCACGGATTACGAAAATGGTATCATCCGAATACAACAGGGCCAGGTCATTTCCCGCCAGGGATTCCTGCATGCCCTCGTAAACTCTTTATACAACCGCAGCCAGGGCGATTTTACCCGCGGCACTTTCCGCGTAAAAGGCGATACAGTAGACATCAACCTGCCTTATGTAGATTTTGGCTACCGCATCACTTTCTTTGGCGATGAAATTGAAAGCATCGAAACAATCGAACTCAACAGCAACAAACGCATCAGCAGTGTAGACAATGCAGCCATCTTCCCGGCCAACCTATACGTGGCGCCAAAAGATATGCTTCACCAGGTAATCAACGACATAACGGATGAGTGCACGGCACAAACGGAATACTTTAAATCTTCCGGCAAATACATCGAAGCGCAGCGCATCAGCGAACGGGTTAACTACGATATGGAAATGATACGCGAGCTGGGCTACTGCAACGGTGTGGAAAACTACTCCCGCTTTTTCGACCGGCGTAAACCGGGCACACGCCCCTTCTGCCTGCTGGATTATTTTCCGAAAGATTTTATCTGCATGATCGACGAGAGCCACCAGACCATCCCGCAGGTAAGCGGTATGTATGGCGGCGACCGCAGCCGTAAGCTGGTACTGGTAGATTATGGTTTCCGCCTGCCCAGCGCACTCGATAACCGCCCCCTCAACTTCCACGAGTTTGAAAGCTTGCTCAATCAAACGATTTTTGTATCGGCTACACCGGGCGATTATGAAATGGAAATGACGGGCGGCGTGGTGGTGGAGCAGGTGGTGCGCCCTACCGGGCTGCTGGACCCACCGATAGAAATACGCCCCTCTGCTAACCAGATCGACGACCTGCTTGACGAAATAGACAAACGCGTTACTAAGGGCGACCGCGTGCTCGTAACCACCCTCACCAAACGCATGGCGGAAGAGATGGACAAATACCTGCACCGCATCAATATCAAAAGCAAATACATACACAGCGAGGTAGACGCGCTGGAAAGGGTGGAGATACTGCGGCAGCTACGCCTCGGCGAGATTGACGTACTGGTGGGTGTAAACCTGCTCCGTGAGGGGCTCGACCTTCCGGAAGTGAGCCTCGTAGCCATACTGGATGCCGACAAAGAAGGTTTTCTGCGCAACGAAAAAAGCCTTACCCAAACGGCGGGCCGCGCAGCGCGCAACGTGGATGGCCTCGTAATCTTCTACGCGGATAAGATGACAGAAAGCATGCAGCGCACCATCGACGAAACAAGCCGCAGAAGAGAAAAGCAGGTAGCTTATAATATTGAACATGGCATTACTCCCCGCACCATAAAGAAATCTATTGAGCAGATCATGGGGCAAACCTCCGTGCTCGACATTAAGGGTTATGACGAACGCGACCCGCTGGCCCTCGCGGCAGAACCCGACCGCAACAGCGTACTGGAAGAGCAGGTAGAATACCGTACTATACCACAGATGGAAAAAGCCATCGGCCAGATCAAAAAGCAAATGGAACGCGCCGCCAAAGACCTCGACTTTATGGAAGCAGCAAGGCTGCGCGATGAAATGTTCCGCATGCAGAAAGAGCTGCAAGCCATGAAATAATAATATACTGCCGTAAATTAGCAGCAGCAACAGATCTAACTCATAAAAACAAATTATGGCGATGACGGTTATACAAAGCACACAGAACAGAATATACGAAATAAGAGGCGTAAGGGTGATGTTCGACAGCGACGTAGCCGCTCTTTACGAAGTGTCTGCCAAAGAGCTTAACCTTGCCGTAAAGCGCAACATCAAGCGCTTCCCGTCAGACTTTATGTTTCAACTCACCAAAGAAGAATTTGAGCCTGTAAGGAACCAGGTAGAGAACGTGGAGAAAGGCGATACATTAAAACCGCAGACCATAACGGTGCAACCCGGTAAAGGAAAGTACAGGAAACCCCTGCCCTACGTTTTTACCGAGCAGGGTGTGGCCATGCTGAGCAGCATCCTTAAAAGCGACAGGGCCATCAGTATGAACCTCTCCATCATGCGCACTTCTGTTGAGGTAGGGCGCAAACTGCTGATGCAGGAAGATATACTAGGTTACCTGCCCGAAATAAAGAAGTCTGTAGGCGAGCAAAGCGCCCAGTTAACGCAGATCTACCAGGCATTGGAAAACCTCCTTGATGCCAAAGCGGCACAGCGCAAGTGGGAAGATCGCGAAAGGATCGGCTTCAGGAAATAACACGTTCACGGTCCGGTTAAAACCTATATTTTTGATCCGTCCGGTTACCCGGTAAACCCTAAAATAAGTACAATGCGAAAACAGGTTCTCCTTTTTGCGGTATTGCTGTTGAGCATTACCAGTGGTCTCCTCGCCCAGAACACGATCGTAGGTAAATGGAAGCCCGCAGCAGTGGTATTACCAGAGCTGGGCAGGCTCGTATTGCAGGAAGATTCCCTCCGTGCCACTCTTCTCGAAAAATCGGCAGCGGCTACACCGGGCATCCCCATTGCAGCAGCAGATTCCCAGCAGGTAAACCTGATGGTTACACAAATTATACAAACGCTTGGCGCCATGCAGTTTGAGTTTAAAGCCAATAAAACCTATACCGGCAGTATTGACGGTAAAAAGACCAGTGGCCCCTATATCTATAATGCCGTAAAACATACGCTGGTTCTTAACCCCAAAAGCAGGAAGGAAAACAAAGCCACCGTTACTTTCGAAAATGGCTGGCTGAAGATGGAAAACTTTGGAGACGGGATGGTTTTCTACCTGCAAAGGGTGGAGTAAGATTACAAAAATTGCTACTGCTGCTGCATATCCCGCACACAGAAAAGCAAAAATTTTCGGCTACATTTGGGGCATGGATAAACCCACTTCTTATTGCGATGCGGTAAGCCGCTACGGCCCGGATAACCTGCACCGTATTTACCACGATACGGCCTATGGTTTCCCTATAAACGATGATAATGAGCTCTTCGAGCGGCTTATTCTTGAGATCAACCAGGCGGGCCTAAGCTGGACCACTATACTCAACAAACAGCCTCACTTTAAAAAAGCCTATCACCAGTTCAACATACGAAAAGTGGCGAATTATGGCGATAAAGACCGCGAACGCCTGCTCAACGACGCGGGCATCATCCGCAACCGTCTTAAGGTAGACGCAGCCATTGCCAACGCCCAAACCATACTGGGCCTGCAAAAGCAATATGGCAGTTTTAAGGCCTGGATCGACCACCACCACCCTCTTACCAAAGAAGAATGGGTAAAGACCTTTAAAAAAACATTCCGCTTTACCGGTGGCGAAATCGTTAACGAATTTCTCATGAGCATCGGCTACCTGCCCGGCGCACACGTGCCCACCTGCCCCCTGTATAAAAAAGTACTGGCGCATAAACCGGCATGGTACAGTAAGAAATGAACGACGTTTTTAAGTACCTCAAAGCCTATTACGAAAAGGAATTCAATACCTGGTATTTCCTGATGGTGGTATGCCTGATGGCCGTAGTCATTTACCTCAACTACTGGCACCAGCTCGAAAGAAAATATGCCGCAGGGGGCAATGACTGGTTTTCGGGTTTCGTCGGCTATTACCTGCTGTACTTTGTACCTTTTGCCCTGGCCTTTGCCTTACAGTGGTTTTTTTCTAAAGACGCTGTATGGATAAAGAACCCCTGGTTCTGGGTCATCGTTCTTATTGCACCCGCCATCTTCTCCTTCCGCGTAAACTTTACCTTTCACCAGTCGCTCATAGAACAACGATGGCCGATGCCCGAACGCATCTTTTACCTGCGCTGCATCAACTGGGTATTACGGGTTTTCGTAGTGCTTATTCCTGTATTTATCATCTGGTGGATTAAAGACCGCAATAATACTCCCTTTTACGGCATAGCTCCTTTAGGTTCTGCCAAGCCCTATCTCATTATGCTGTTGCTGATGGTGCCCCTCATTGCCATAGCCAGCACGCAGGCAGATTTTCTGCAAACCTATCCCAAGGCAAAAGTGCTCGAAACCATTCGGGGCAGCACCTGGGCCACCCGCTGGCGTTATATCATCTATGAATTATGCTACGGGTTCGACTTTGTAAGTATAGAGTTCTTCTTCCGCGGCTTTCTCGTACTCGCGCTGCTGCGCATCTGCGGTATGCAGTGCATACTGCCCATCGCCTGTTTTTATTGTACCATTCATTTAGGTAAACCCATGGGCGAAGCGATCAGCAGTTTCTTTGGAGGGCTCCTTTTGGGCATCATCAGCTACAATACCGGCAGCGTATGGGGTGGGCTCATCGTTCACCTCGGTATTGCATGGATGATGGAGCTGGGAGGATGGCTGGGGCACCTGTTTAAACGATGAAACCTGTGCCGGCATAGGGCGTAAAATTACAATATTCCAAAAACGCGTAAATATACGCTTGACAGTTGCGGCTGTCTTTTGTAGTTTTATCTTCCAAATCCAATGATATGAAACGTTCTCTACTTACAACATTGGCCCGGCCGTTTATTACTGTTATCCGAACCCTGTTTCAATCCCAGGCTTCTCGTGATTTCCAGCGATGGAAGAATTTTATCGCATAATAACTACGGGTCATCCTTTTTCCATTACGCCCAATCCAAACAAAGCAAAGTCATACTTAACCGGGTCCAAAGGATCAAACAGCCGCAGGTTTGCAGTAAGTTCCTGTGCGGCTATCCAGTCGTCCTGTTTCCGTGTCAGCAGGCCCAGCCTGCGGGCTATGCGTGCCACGTGCACATCCAGCGGGCAGATCAACTGTGCCGGCCTGATGGTATTCCACAGGCCAAAGTCTACCCCCCTGCCTGCATCCCGCACCATCCAGCGCAGGTACATATTCAGCCTTTTACAGGCCGATTTCTTTTCAGGCGTAGAGATATGCTTCCTGGTACGTTCTTCAAAATAACGGGGGTCGCTGAATACATAACGGTGAAACCCGGCCAGAGCCGCTTCCGTATCCTGTGCTTCCTCTGGCATCCATTGGGCAAAAGCCGTTTCAAGAGAGTCATGCTGCTGGTAGTGCCGCCTGAAAAAGTAGATAAGGGCCAGCAGGTCGCCCGCATTAAACGTGCGGTGTACAAACCCTAAAAGCTGTTTCAGCTCCTTTTGGCTGTGGTTGAGGCAGAAATCGTAAGGCTTCCCATCCATCAACCCTACAAGACGGTTACAGGATGTAATGATGCTCTTACGGTTGCCCCAGGCGAGTATGGCTGCGAAGAATCCGGCGATCTCAATATCCCGCTGCTGTGTAAAGCGATGCGGGATGCTGATCGGGTCGTCGTTGATGAAATCGGGTTTATTATAGAGGGCTACCTTTTCTTCGAGGTATGCTTTAAGTTTTTTAAATTCCTTTGCCGGCAACATACTGCAAAGATCGGAAACGGCCTGCATACAACCATTATACACAATCCGGCGCTGTTAGTCCTTAAGATACAGCAGGCAGCCATCTCCATAGCTCAGAAAACGGAAACCATTATCTAACGCATAGTCATACACTTTCCGCCAATCTGGCCCCAGCGCAGCAGCCACCAGCAGCAGCAATGTTGACTGTGGCTGGTGAAAATTGGTTACCAGCGCTTTTACCATACGAAAGCGATAGCCCGGCATAATCAGTAAACGCGTTTGTGTAAACAGGTGATCCTGCCCACGTGCGTCCAGCCATTGAAGCAGGGCCTCAAGCGCCCCGCCCGCTGGCAACTGCGCTTCATTCATTGCTGCATCATACACTTCCCACTGGTTGAGCTCCAGCTTTGCAGATTCGGGGTGCAGCGCCGCTTTTACCCCCAGCCAGTATAGGCTTTCCAGGGTACGCAGCGAAGTAGTACCTACGGCAATGATGCCATCCTGCAGTTTATTCCTCAGCGTTTGTATAGTTGCTGCCGTTACTTCTATCCATTCTGCGTGCATCTCGTGGTCCTGCATCCGTTCGGCCTTCACCGGCTTAAAAGTACCGGCGCCTACATGCAGCGTTACAAAGGCGCGGTCAATTTGCTTAGCGGCCAGTTCTTCAAATACCCGTTCGGTAAAATGCAGCCCCGCCGTAGGTGCTGCCACCGATCCCTCTTCTTTGGCATAGATCGTCTGGTAACGCTCGGTATCTGCTGTTTCTCCTTTTCTTTTGATGTAGGGAGGTAATGGCACTTCGCCCGCGCACTGGATGATTTCTGCAAAACTGAATGTTTCGGGCATCCATGAAAAACGGGCTACCCAGGCGTCACTCAATTTCTCTACCAGTTGCGCCTTTAGTTCTACCTGGGTATCGTCCACCGTTATGCTTTTAATAAGCGGCCCATCTTTCCATTTGCTGGCGCCCCCAATCATACACTTCCACACAACGCTGTCCTGCCGGTTCATAACGGTAGCATATTCGCTGATTGCCTCGTAAGGTTCAAGGCAAAATATTTCGATCCCGCCCCCGGTAGGCTTTGTAAACCTTATCCTTGCATTAATTACCCGGGTATCGTTAAATACCAGTAATGCTTTTTCTGGAATATAATTGGAGATATGCCTGTAAGCACTTTCTTCTATTACGCCAGCCCTGTACACCAGCAGCCGCGAAGCATCGCGCTCCGTTAGCGGGTGCAGGGCAATACGCCCGTCGGGGAGGTTATAAGTATAGTCTGCAATAGCAATTTGCTGTGGCTGTATCATTGTTTCAGAAAAGAGCTTACACTGGTCATCCACTTGGCGTTTTCCTGCTTACACAACGACTCGTGGCCGGTATTTTCATAAATCACCAGTTGCTTTGGTGCGGTAATGTTGCCATAAATGGCGTCGATCTCTTTCTTTGTTACCCGCGCATCGTGCAGCCCCCATTGGAGCAGCACAGGCATAGTAATCTTTTTGGCATAGAGATAGGGCTTATGCTTAAAGGCCCAGAACCCATGTTCTGTACCACCCCAGAAGGTGAGCAATGTTGCCATCGGCTGAGCGGGTAAGCCCATCGTTTTAAGACGCCCCTCCACGGCCTGCATCAACGATCCGAAAGGCATTTCAAGGATTAGCTTTGCGGGCTTGATGTCGTATTCATCAACAGCTTTCATAATCGTGGCTGCGCCCAATGAGATGCCCCATAATACAATATTCTTTTCTTTACGCGCTTGTATATACTCATACGCCAGCTTTACATCTTCGGCTTCTTCCACACCAATCGTACAGGTATTTCCTTCGCTCCCGCCGTGTGCACGGAAATCTACCAGGAATGTATTATATCCCATCCGTCGGAAACCTTCTGCTTCCGCCATTACGCCCGACTTATTACCTCCATGCCCGTGAAACAGGATCACGGTACCTCTTGCGCTGTCCGCAGGTATATACCAGGCTTCCAGTTTAAGACTGTCTCTTGTTTTCAGGTACACCGTCTGGAAAGCAGAGTCCCGCACAGCGTCGTTTACCTTCTTGGTAAAGTTGATGCCAAACAACGCCTCTTTAGTCTTATCCCAACCCCCTTTTTGTTCAGCCGGTTTAACCGTTACTTCTCCCGGCTCGTAAAAATGGGTAAACTTGTAGGCATGAAAAGCTGCCACTACGTTGAGGAAAATAAAAATAACAAGCAGTGTGCGCAGAAGAATCTTCGCAAGTCTTTTCATACAATACATTTATAAATGAATAAAGGAAAACTATTACATACTCCTGCGATACTGTCCCCCTACCTGGTACAGTGCATGTGTAATCTGCCCAAGAGAACAGTATTTTACCACCTCCATCAACTCTTCGAAAAGGTTGCCATTATTCACCGCCACTGTTTTCAGCCGTTCCAGCATCTCCTTCGATTTGGCAGCGTGCCGCTTATGAAAGGCATCCAGGTTGGCAATCTGCAATTCCTTCTCTTCTGTTGTGCTGCGGATCACTTCCCCGGGCAGTACCGTAGGACTGCCATTCTTATTTAAGAAAGTGTTCACGCCAACAATGGGGAACTCACCCGTGTGCTTCAATGTTTCATAATACATACTCTCTTCCTGTATCTTATTGCGCTGGTACATTCTTTCCATAGCACCCAGCGTACCACCCCGTTCGGTGATACGGTCAAATTCTGCGAGTACTGCTTCTTCTACCAGGTCGGTAAGCTCCTCGATAAGGAAAGAGCCCTGGTTGGGGTTTTCATTCTTTGCAGTACCCAACTCGCGGTTGATGATCAATTGTATCGCCATTGCGCGGCGTACACTCTCTTCCGTAGGTGTGGTAATGGCTTCGTCGTAAGCGTTGGTATGAAGACTGTTGCAGTTATCGTAAATGGCATATAATGCCTGTAAAGTGGTACGGATATCATTAAAATCAATCTCCTGTGCGTGCAGGCTGCGGCCGCTGGTCTGTATATGATATTTCAGTTTCTGGCTGCGGTCGTTGGCTTTGTATTTATACTTCATGGCCTTAGCCCATATCCTGCGCGCTACGCGCCCAATCACACTATACTCAGGGTCCATACCATTGCTGAAGAAGAAGCTGAGGTTGGGTGCAAAATCGTCGATCTTCATGCCCCGGCTCAGGTAGTATTCCACGTACGTAAATCCATTACTCAGTGTAAACGCCAGTTGTGTAATCGGGTTGGCGCCTGCTTCTGCAATATGGTAACCGCTGATGCTTACGCTGTAGAAATTGCGCACCTTACTGCTGATAAAGTAAGCCTGTACATCGCCCATTAGCTTAAGCGCAAACTCGGTACTGAAGATGCAGGTGTTCTGCGCCTGGTCTTCCTTAAGTATATCGGCCTGCACCGTACCCCTTACGGTAGAGAGAGCATGTGCTTTAATAGCAGCATATACATCTGCAGGCAATACATCGCTGCCACTCAGGCCAAGCAGACGCAGCCCTAATCCATCATTACCTTCGGGCAGCCCACCCGTTAGTTCTCCCTTATGGGGTATTACCGACTGGCCGTTTACACCCATATACCTCGGCAGGTCATCGGGGTTGTACAGCTTTTCAATAGCTTCGTTTACGGAATCTCTCAGCCCGTTTTCAATAATATATTTCTCACACTGCTGGTCAATGGCAGCATTCATAAAGAAGGCAAGAATGATAGGGGCAGGACCATTGATGGTCATGCTTACCGATGTTTTGGGATCGCAAAGATCAAAGCCACTGTAGAGTTTTTTCGCATCATCTACCGTGGCAATGCTTACACCACTGTTGCCCACCTTACCATAAATATCCGGGCGGTGTGCAGGATCTTCGCCATACAGTGTAACACTGTCGAAGGCTGTACTTAAGCGCTTGGCTGGCTGGCCAAGGCTTACATAGTGAAACCGTTTATTGGTACGCTCCGGCCCACCCTCGCCTGCAAACATACGCGTAGGGTCTTCACCATCCCGCTTGAGGGGAAACACGCCAGCGGTAAAAGGAAACTCGCCCGGCACGTTTTCCTGTAACTGCCATTTGGCAATATCGCCCCAGTCTTTAAACCTGGGCAACACTACTTTTCGCAGCCTTGTGCCCGACAGAGAAGTGTAAGTCAGTGGCAATTGTATTACTTTATCCCTAACCGGGAAAGCAAAAGTATCAGCGGCATATTTTTGCTGCAATGCTTCCCACCCTTCCAGTAGTTTCTTTACTTCGGGGTGCAGCTTTTCCTGAACCGTTTTATATTTTGCTGTAATGGCTTCGTTTTCACCAACCAGTTTACCGGCACCATCCAACTGGTAAAGCTGGCTCGATATTGCCGCCTGCTCTTCTACCCATACATTGTACTGGCGCACCGATTCTGTAATTTCGCTCAGGTACCGAACGCGTGAAGGCGGAATGATCTGCGATTTGCTGGCCGTATCCTTTATATGGGCATGATGCTCGATATTACCACCAAAGCGTACATCACATTTTTCAGATATGGATTCCATCAACCTTTCAAACAGCTCATTTACGCCCGGGTCGTTAAATTGGGCAGCAATGGTACCTATTACAGGCAGATCTTCGCCCTTGACCGACCAGAGGCCCAGGTTACGCTGATATTGCTTTCGCACATCGTGCAGGGCATCCAGTGCGCCCGACTTATCAAATTTGTTGATACATATCACATCTGCATAGTCCAGCATATTGATCTTCTCCAACTGTGAAGGCGCACCATATTCCGGTGTCATCACGTACATGCTCACATCAACATATTCCAGTATGCTCGCGTCGCTCTGGCCCACACCCGCACTCTCCAGCAAGATCAGGTCAAACCCCGCGTCCTTGCAAATATTAATCGCTTCCTGTACATAACGACTCAACGCCCTGTCGTTCTCACGCGTCGCAAGGCTGCGCATATATGCCCTTGGCGAAGAGATCGAGTTCATCCGTATCCTGTCGCCAAGCAAGGCGCCACCCGTTTTTTTCTTACTCGGGTCAACAGAGATCACCGCGATTGTTTTATCAGTGTAGGTATTGAGGAAGCGGCGTACGATCTCGTCGGTAACGGACGACTTACCTGCCCCACCCGTACCTGTAATACCCAGTACGGGAATGGTCTTATCGCTCACCATATTAAGCGCCTGTCCGTTCTCGGCATTAGTAATAAATCGTGCAATTTTCCGGATATCTTTCTCTTCTCCCAGCGTCATCGGTGTATCATATTCCCCTTTGCCGTTAAGCAAAAAATCACACTGTCTTACTACGTCTTCGATCATCCCCACAAGACCCAGTTTACGTCCGTCATCCGGGCTGTAAATGCGTGTGATACCGTAGTTATGCAATTCTTCTATTTCAGAAGGCAGGATGGTACCACCGCCACCACCAAATATTTTGATATGGCCACAACCGTTCTGGTTGAGCAGGTCTTTCATATATTTAAAAAACTCTACATGCCCTCCCTGGTAGCTGGTGATGGCAATACCCTGTACGTCCTCTTCGATAGCTGTTTCAACAATTTCATGAACACTGCGGTTATGCCCGAGATGTATGATCTCGGCGCCGCAGGCCTGCATGATGCGGCGCATGATGTTAATAGCGGCATCGTGTCCATCAAAAAGACTGGCGGCAGTAACGATACGTACTTTATTCTGCAAAGTGAACGACATAGTAAAAGTATTGTTGGTAGTAGATTGTGGCTGTACCCGTAAAACCGTTATAAAGACAGGTGTTCGCACCCTCTTTACCGTAGTGGCAGCAGTACAACCGTTGCCGCAAAAATACAACTTAAGGGGCTTCAAAAGAAGGCTATTTTCGGGTGGCCAGGCGGCGCCAGTCGATGCTGACACCGGCTGCAAAGTTAAAACTCCGGTAGTCTACAAACCTTTTGCTTAACAGTGACGCAAAACCAACTTGTGCCTCAAACCGCAGCCCCTTCAGCCGCTTAAACGTAAAGCTGTTAACAATTGCAGGCTCCCAGAACACCCGTGCATCCTGCTCTAATCCATCCAGCAGGAACGCCGTTTGCTCAGCCGTTGTATAATCGGTTCGGATACGGTTGAAAAAGAGAACTGAAATGCGGGAGGCAAAGCCCGTGGTGAAATAGGGCGATGGATGAACACAGAAGGCTGGCTGAAAAAATAATTTAATTACCCTTGCTTCATAAAAGCGATTGTATGGCTGACCGTTGACATCAAGACCATTGTCTGCAAGCGTAAACTTACCGGCCCCCATACCACCAAGCAACTGCATACCGGCGCTGCCTCCTGCAAGCCGGGCAAAATACCCGCCGCCGATCTCTGTCATACTTCTTTTATATACCACCACGGCACTGTCTATCAACCCGTCAAAGTCTCCCGCATTCTTTTCGTAGCGGTTACTCTGGTTGAACAATACCGTGGCGTGATTAGTTACGGCCAGCGCCAACTGTACATCAAAGCCGCGATAATAGAAATCTGTGTTAGCTTGTCCGCCAGTGCCAACAGCTCCGGCTGCATACAAAGCTGCTACCCTCGAATCGCCTTTCTTTTCCAGGAGGGGAACGTTCGTTGCCGGGGGGCTGTACATATAACGCGGTGTATAACAGGCAGTAAAGCATATTGTACAGGAAGACAGCAGTAAAAGGTTTGGTATGATACGGGATAAAAAGATCATCCATTCATTTTAAAGGTAAGCGCCGCAAAATCTTCTACAGACAAAGCCTCCGCACGCTTATTGAAAATGGGATCCTGCAATATTTCAGGGGCAAACAGGCCTTTTACAGCATTACGCAATTGTTTACGGCGCTGGTTAAACGCCGCTTTAACCAGCATGGCCAATGCTTTGTCGCTCCTTATGTTTACGGGCACGGCTTTCCGGCTCAACCTGATCACCCCGCTCATTACTTTGGGAGGAGGCACAAAACAACCCGGCGGTACGTCAAAGAGATACTGTACGTCATAATAAGCCTGTATAAGCACGCTGATCACCCCGTAGGTTTTACTGCCCTCTTTTGCCGCCACACGCTCCGCCACTTCTTTCTGGAACATACCGATCACAAAATCCACTTGCGTTTTCCAGTCGAGTACTTTGAACAGTATTTGTGTAGAAATATTGTAAGGAAAGTTGCCGATAACCGTAAAATGCTGATCGAAGGGAGGGGTAATATCAAGAAAGCTGTCGTGGATGAGCTTTCCTTCCAGCATGGGATACTGCTGCAGCAGGTAGGTAACCTTCTCTGCATCCAGTTCCACCGCTTTGAGTTCGACTCCCACCAGCTCTACCAGTCGTTTGGTAAGCGCTCCGCCACCGGGGCCAACCTCTACCAGATGGGTTACCCGTAATTCATCCAGCGCATCCATGATCTTACGGATGATGTGCTCATCCTTAAGGAAATGCTGTCCCAACGATTTTTTAAGTGTGTACATCGGCCGTAAAGATAACAAAATCCCCTCCCGTTTCGGGGAGGGGATCGCATACTGTTTAATGGGTTGTAACTACTTATGCTGAATAATCAGTTTTTCTGTAATAAGCTCGTCGTTATTGACCAGTTGCAGCGAGTAGAAACCAGCGCTGAACTTATCAATACCGTTCAGTTGTATCGTATTGGTACCACGCAGTACCTGCTGGCGTTGCCGCAGTACCACCCTGCCGATGTTATCAATCAGTCGCAGTTCCATTGCGGCGTCTTTTTCTGCGTACACCCTTACGATCACATGATCATTGGCGGGATTCGGCATAATGGCCACCGTTGCATTGGTACGTCCGCGGCGCAATACCAGTACATTGCTGTATTTGACAGCGCCGTTGCGGCCAATCACTTTGAGCCTGTAGTAGATGATCTCGGCATTTACCCCGTTAAGCTGATCCGTATAGGCAAACTGCTGTGCCGTATTGAGAGGAACGGGATCACTGTTGGTACCTACCTTGGTATATGTTGTATTATCTGTACTGCGCTCTATTTCGAAATGATCTACCGCGTCGGTGGTAATAATGCTCCAGTTCAGTGGTGCGGTATTATCCCGCAGCATGCCTGAGAAGTTCAGGAACTGTACCGGCAACACATAACCCACATAACGCCAGTCGCGGTCTGTCTGTATAGCATAAGACTTCTGTACCGGGCTCCTCGAACCAGGCGTAGCATCACCTGAAGTAGTGCCGCCCGCACCCATGTTATAAGACGTACCTTTGATAGACGCATTGCTCGAATCAAAACGGTTATCAAGTCCGTCGCCATCCGTATCAGCCAGAGTCAGCGTCACGTTATCATCCGGCATTTTGTTCAGGTTGAAGTCGTTACCCTCTACGATATCAGTTAATCCGTCCGCATCCGTATCCAGGTCGCGGTAGTCGGGGGTATTGTCGAGATCAGTATCAATTACGAATATACCCGAGCCACCAAAGGCAAGCGGACGGTTGTCATACGCATTATCCAGGCCGTCGCCATCAGTATCTGCGTAAGCAGGGAAGGTATAACCGTTGGTAGTCTGTCCTTCAATATTATCTGGTATACCATCGTCGTCAGCGTCGATGTCCATGTAATCCGGGTTACCCCTGCCATCCGTATTGCGCAGTCCGAGCGAAGCCCTGCCTGCAATAGAAGTAGCCCATCCGTTTGTATTATAAGGTGCATCCACATAACCGTCGAGGTTTGTATCGGGAAAGCCCGCTTCAATCACATCGGCTATTCCATCACCATCACTATCAGGATCATAAGGGTTTGCACGTTTGTCATTGTCAAAGTTCTTATTCGGATAGCTGCCCGCACGACCATTTGCTGTAATATCCGGGCCCGTCCGCAGCAGTGGCGTACTGCCACCGATACTACCGTCTACGGTATCCAGGAAGCCGTCGCTGTCTGTATCCGTAAAGGTCGAGTAGTCTATTATACCATTATTGTTGGCATCTGTTCCTGCCGCCTCTATCACATCGGGGATACCGTCATTGTCACTGTCAAGGTCAAAATAGTTGGGTAAACCATCGCCATCAAGGTCAGGAATATTGAGGCCACTGCCCGATGCTAAATGCCCTGAGCTATTGGCATCTACATTTTGCGAGAAACCATCAGCATCTGTGTCGGTATAGCTGTCGATCACGCCATCACCATTGGTATCTACACCGTAGGCTTCCACCACATCAGGGATACCATCATTATCACTATCCCTGTCGTATTGGTTGGGAATACCGTCTTTGTCATTATCAAAGCGATCATCTACGCCATCGCCGTTTGTATCTACAAACCCAGCAGTATTGGAGTCCCTCCAGTCGGGAATACCATCATAATCTGTATCACCTTCTATATCAACGCCACTGTTTTCAACGAGATCAGGTATGCCATCGTCGTCATCATCAATATCGCAATTAATCGTAACTGTTACAGGAACACAGGCGGTAGTGTTGCAATCTCCTTCAGCACGAACATAATAAGTGGTAGTTACCATTGGCGTAACGCTTATGGTGGTTCCTGTACCTATCAGTGTTCCTCCACAACTACCGCTATACCAACGCCAGTTAGCTCCTGATCCGAGTGTACCACCATTCACGCGCAAGTTCACCGTTTCACCGGGACAGAAATTATTCTTGGTGCGTGAAGCTGAGCCCGCCGCTGCAGAGGTTGCTTTAGCTGTAAGATAGTAGGCAGGAGAAGTGTACTGGCAGCTTGCTGTGCCTATATTACCAGATGCGGCTATAATAACCCTGTAATAACGGTTTGTACTAAGTACAGTGAGGGGGTTGATTGTGTAAGTTGATCCTGTAGCCAGAAGGATATTTGACCATGTAACGCCATCTGCACTGCTCTGCCATTGAAAATCTTTTGCCCCTGGTATAACAGCGCTATCGGCCGCAGAAGCAAGAGATGCGGTAAAGGTGGTAGCTCCGCCAATACATCCTGAGCTGGCTGTACTCAGTGCTGCTACAGGATTGGTGTTGCATATACCAAATTGTATATCATCTATAGCGATATCATTACCACAACCACCCGGCGCGTCATTGATCAGCTCGAAAATAACATTCGAATAGCCTGATGGCATAACCCATTTGATACCAAATTGCTGCCACGTCGTATTCGAGATATCAGTAGTAGAAGCCTCGGTGATGATCAGGCCTGTAGCACGGTCACGCACCCTGCACTTAACCTTGGGGTACTTAAACCCACCAAGTGCCGTACATACCGTCTGGTAAGTTGAGTTACCGACAAACGCAGCATAGAAAGAAAAAGAATATTGCTGACCGGGGCACAGGGAAGATAATGTATCACGATAAAAATACAAAGCAGGCGCATCCGCATTAACCAGCAGCATACGGCCATTCACATCACCAGTATGATCGCGTAGTTTTATCCAGTTGGCACCATCCCCTTTTTGTGTACTGTCAGTAACCATAAAACGGTTGGTGGGCATCGGGTTAGTAGTTGTACCGGTATAAGTAGTACTCGCAGTTGGGGTAGTGGGCAGCGTGTTGCTCACGGTAGTTCCCGTACCAAAGGTTTGATTATATAGTAACTGGCTCAGAGTAGCACACGGAGGCACACTGGGAGCGAGCGTTACGATAAAAGGAGTAGGCTGGCTTTCACCAACATCATCGGGCTTATCATTATTATTAAGATCAGGAATAGCACCATTGGTAGAAGAATCGCGTAAAGCGAAACCGTTAAAGCCCGTAGCCGTCGTTACCACCTGGTTATTGTATACTATACCAGTCTGAATATTTGACAGGCGGCAGTTGATCCTGATTACAAAAGAGCTGCTGTCCACAGGATAGTTTTTCAGTATCTGGCCTGTAGCCAATAATAAGTTTTTATTGCTGTTACCGTTAAAGGCCGGGTTAATAGCAATGCCCGGCGGAGGCGGTACAGTAGTAATAGACGCCGACACGTTAGACAGGTTACCCGCCCCGTTAATCGCCGTAAGGTCGTCGGTTACCTGGAGGCTTGAAATGGTAGTATTACCATAGTTCTTAATCAATACATCATACACTACATCGTACTGCCCAGCAGTACCAGTGGGGGTGATAGATACCAGTTTTTTTGCTGCACCAATACCGGTATTGATCTGCGACATATCGGTAGATCTTACCCCTTTATTATTGGCATACGTATAAGCAATAGTTGCCGTGTCGCCCGTTACAGGGTTGATCTTTTTGTAGGTACAGTTTGGGTTGTAAGAAGCGATCAGATCGCCGTCAGCAAAAGACAGACCCACAAGAGCTGTAGCGCCTGTTGGCCTGCGCACTGAATCAATATAAGTACATTTAAGATGATGAGTTGGGTTGTTGTAGCTGCCGTAGTCAGGTGTATATAATTTGTTGTCGAAGATAAAGTACATCTGTCCGTCGGGAGTAAGTGTGATATCACCACTACCTACGTTGTAAAGTGTATCCCCGATCCCACCGGCACCACCCAGCAGGTCGAGCGTATCCGCACCATTAATGGCACCGGTTACAAAGTCGAGCTGGCGCAAAAAGGCCTTATAAGGAGCCGCGCCTGAGAACTCAAGCTGCCAGGCATAGCCATTATTATCAAAAGTAATACCACCAATATCAAAGTTGAATGTACGTAATGTGTCAAGCCCCCCTGCGGCAGTCGGGCAGGTAGTAGGATTCCAGCGCCAGATATAAGACTTATAGGGTGGCGCAATATTATAATCCGTCCACACATAATACATATTCTGATCGCGGGGGTTAAAGGAAACACTCGCTGCAAAAATGGTAAACGGCCGGTTTGCCGCACTGTATGTATTGAGCGGGGCATAGTTTGTTTTCAATATCGGCCGGCAGCCTTTCGGCGATGTATTATTGGTAAGGCTGGAGTTCGAATAGTTGAAGAAATAAACAGAATCGGTACCACTACCGCAGTTGTTTCGTCCAATACTGAAGGGAACGCTGTACGTAGCGGGCTGGGCGATTGCCGAGACACCCACGATTAAGAAGATCAGGCATAACAGCCATATACGTCTTTTGCAACAGGGTATAAATTGCTTCATAATTATTGGACTTTACTGTTTTGTTCTCTTCGATATTGGATTAAAAGACCCGGTTCGCCGGAAATCATAAAACGAACCGGGTCTCTTTTTATTTTATCCACAGGGAGATTTTTACCCCTGCTTATTCAATGATAAACCTGATCATCTCGTCGGAACCGTTTGCGGAGGATACCCGGAGTACGTATGTACCACGGCTCAGTTTCCTCACATCAATTGTGGTTACGAGGTCCTGCATAGCAGCAGCACTGCTCAGCACCTGCTTACCCGCAGCATCAAATATGCTTAACTGGTAAGTTCCGTCGGCAGCAGCAGTATTTTTGATCTTGAGCCTGCCATCCGTTACCGGGTTATTCAGTATACTGAAACCACCTTTTTTATCTCCCGACAGCTTCACCGTGCGTGAGTACAGGAAGGCCCCCGAAGCATTCTTATACTTCGCCCTGTAGTAATTGTCACCCGCAAACGGGGCATAATCATTCAAACGGTAGGTCTTGCCCACACCACCCTGCGGCAGGTATTCCATAGCACCCATCTCGCTGAAGCTGCTGCCATCCTTGCTCCTTTCCAGGATCACGGTAGCGTTGATACTGTTATCATCAAGCGTCAGCAGTGCTTCATTATAACCGCTCATCCTGCGCACGTCGAAGCTGAGTATCTGCAGGTCAAGCGTGGTTACCTTGGTGGTCGAACCCGCAGACATTGTCTGGTTATAGGGATCAAAAGTTACCGTTACCGGGGTAAAAGAAAGGGCATAAGTAAGCTGGTTACCCGGCACGTTAGCACTGATACCATTACCGGCATACGCCAGGTTATTGCCGTCAATATCATAAAAAGTGATCATCGTATCCTGGGCGGCAAGTGATCCCTGCACCCTTAAAACGATCACATTATTAAAATAAGAAGCAGTGGCAGACGCACTCCTTGTCTGTGAAGCCACAGATACCGCCAGCCTGTTGGGAGCATAGCTGTTCCAGTTAATCACAGTAGTAGGATGTCCCACACCCAAAACCCAATCGTCAAAGAAAGGTGTCAGGTCATATCCCAGTACATTGTTGAAATTATTTTTCAGGGAGTCGCTGGTAGCAGCTTTGTATCCGGAGCCCTTTGAAGAATCAAGATAGTTACGTAAAGCCTGGAAGAATTTTGCATCTCCACTGAGCTTACGCAGCATAGACACAACCATACAACCCCTGTCATACACCGCCTTTGTATTATTCGCACTCCATACCTGGTTAGAGTTACCGAAACTGGTTATTTTGGTAGGGGTGGTTGTTATGCTTCTTGCACTCGTTTTAGCAGCCGACATTTCACTCACCGGGTCAATTCCCGTTGCAGGAACCAGCTCCCCCGCCAATGCTTCGCCATAACGGGCAAAGCCTTCTGCCAGCCAAAGATCAGCCCAGGTGGCAAATGTAGCCTTATCACCAAACCACTGGTGCGTCAGCTCGTGCGCCAGTACCGTCTGGCTCGTCAGCGCATTGGAAGCGATCGCAGAAAAGGTTTGATGTTCCATACCTCCCGCACCACCAAGCCCTTCATAATAGCCATGCTTCTCATACTTGAAGGGATAATCGCCAAACTTAGCACTGAACGCCGAAAGCACCTGGCGTTGCACATTCATGGCGGTCTGTATACTGTTATTGGTCGCAGCAGATTTGCCACGGAATACATTATAAACAACCGGTACGTTCACGCCGCCGATATTTATCGGCGCACTGTAATAACGGTTATACCTTGCCACAGATACACATACCAGGTAAGAAGCCATCGGGTAACGGTTCTTAAAAGTAAATACGCGACTGCCGCCACCAATGGCAGAGTCAACCATTTTTCCGTTCGTTGCTACCCAGAAAGTATCAGCTCCCGACCAGGGTACGCTGACAATAATATCCATAGAATCAATCTTATCCTGCATATCAGCCTTACAGGGCCACCAGTCGCGGTCCTCGTAAGATTCTGAAAGCGTGTAGATATAGTTTTGCCCTGAAGTGGCGTCGGACGTTCGCTGGTAGCCTTCCGCAGCACCGCTTACCGCAGGAGGAGTACCCCTGTAATACACCCATATAGAATCCAGCGTATTGTTGGCCAGTGTAGCACCCAGTGCAACAGTAACCACGTTACCCGTACGCGTAATATTGCCCGCAGCCAGCCTGGCCCCGCGAAAACGTACCGAATCGATAGTAAGCACACTGTTCAGATCAAATGTGATAGAACTTACACTCGCAGCAATCGTTTTAAAATTGGTTTGCACATAACCCCTGATGTATTTTACCGAACTGTCCGGGTTGATACGCCAGAAAGCCTTGTGATAAACCACGTCGTAATTGCCACCAGTACCGCTCTGACCGGAAGAGGTCGGACTGGAAGGATCTGTTGTTACAGGAGACCTTCTCTGGCCATGATAAAAAAGCGTGTTGGGATTACCCGTCTGTGCAGTTGCTGAGAAGAGGGTTGCGCACAGGAATAGCGTCATTAAGGATACATGTTTGTTCATGCTCAAGCGAATTTTTTCTTTTTGGATATTGAATTTCAACACAAGGATAAAAATTTTTTTCCCGATTATCCAAATAATTAAGATGTTTTTTTAAGAAAAAATCGGTTTTTACGTATAAATACGATGAATAAACACAAAAACTCGGACTTTTACGATAACGCATACCCTAATTATTCCCGGTCAGATAAAAATGGGATTCCCTAACTTTACCGCCAAAATGTGAATATTTTACTGTTATGAGTGCAATAAACGAGTCAAAACCCATCATTGGTATTTCATGCGGCGACATCAATGGCATAGGCATTGAATTGATCATAAAAACCCTCGGAGACAGCCGTATACTCGATATATGCACACCCGTAGTTTTCGCAAGCAATAAAGTGATCAACTTCTACCGTAAGGGCATGCCCGATATCAACTTCAATTTCTCCAGTATAAAGGAGATGGCACGCATCAATCCAAAGCAGTTGAACGTATTTAACTGCTGGGAAGAAGAAGTGGCTGTAATGCCCGGTCAGCTTAATGAAACAGGAGGAAAATATGCCGTAAGAAGCCTTGTTGTAGCCGCCCAGGCCCTAAAAGAAGGCAGCATTCACGGACTCGTTACCGCACCTATTCATAAGAAGAACACACAGTCGGAAGAATTCAATTTTACCGGTCATACCCCCTACCTTAAAAACCTGTTTGGTACCGCAGATGTACTCATGCTGATGGTAGCGGAAAACGCCAGGGTAGCACTGGTTACTGAGCACGTTTCCGTAAGAGAAATTACTAGTTTTATTACGAAAGAGAATATTTTAAGCAAACTCAACCTCCTAAACCAGTCGCTGAAAAAAGACTTTAACATCGATAAACCCAAGATCGCGGTACTGGGTCTTAACCCCCACGCAGGCGATGAAGGATTGATTGGCAGCGAGGAGGAAACCATCATCAAACCCGCTATAAAAGAAGCGAGGCAGAAAGACATTTTCTGTTTCGGCCCATATAGCCCCGACGCCTTTTTCGCCCACGGTCAGTATGAAAAGGTAGACGGCGTACTCGCCATGTACCACGACCAGGGACTCATACCCTTCAAGTCTCTCGCAAAAGGCGATGGTGTCAACTTCACCGCCGGGCTCAGCGGTGTACGCACCAGCCCCGACCACGGGGTGGCGTTCGACATTGCGGGTAAAAACAAGGCCGACGAATCTTCCTTCCGCACCGCTATCTACCGTTGTGTAGACATCATCAAAGCACGCGAAGAATTTGCAGAACAACGTAGAAACCCACTCCGGAAGCTCAGCGGCAGGATGGTAGCTAACGCGGTAGACGAGAACATTACCGACGTCCCCGAATAACCCTCCGTCAAAAGATCATTAGATACCAAAAGAAAAGGGGTGCCGTATGCGCACCCCTTTATATTTTATTCTTTTACGGTTCAGGAAGGCCATTTCTCCGCCTGCTCCACTCCTGCGGCAAGTATGTCAAACTCATCAGCTATAATTGCCTTCGCCTTTTCCACCACTGCATCAAGCCCCACCACTAATGCATCACCACCCTTACGCAGTTTGATCTCTGCCCCGCCATTCTGCAACGAGCGTTTTGATACTGTAATACGTACCGGTATACCAATCAGCTCAGCATCAGCAAACTTTACACCCGCAGAAGCCATCTTACCATCCCTGTCGTCATACAGCACTTCTACCCCGGCTTCTTTAAGGTCATTATATAGGGTATCTGCAGCCGCAGCAATCTCAGGCGTATCTGGTAATACCACCAGTATTACATGATACGGCGCTATCGATACCGGCAGGCAAAGCCCCTTATCATCCCTGTATTCCTCAGCCAGGCAGGCCAGCATGCGCCCCACACCTATACCATACGACCCCATTACGATAGGCTGCCGCGAACCATCTTCAGCAGTATAAACTGCCCCGGTAGCCTCTGTGTACTTGGTACCGAGCTGAAAAATATTACCCACTTCGATACCGCGCACAGAATGCAGTACCGATCCATTTGCATTTTCATGCGGGCTCAATGCACCATCATAGGCGCTTACCACATCCGCTACTACATCGGCAGAGAAGTCGCGCCCATAGCATACATGCGCCAGGTGATAATCCTCTTCATTCGCACCAGCAACCATGTCTTTGGAGGCAGCCACCAGTTCGTCGGCAATCACCATACATTTGCTCCTGTCTATACCGCTTGCCGAGGCAAAGCCCGCTACGGCGCCAATTGAACTTATCTCTTCAACTGTTGAAGCCCTGTATTTATCTGTTTTAATGATTTTCTCCATCTTCACCGTATTCACTTCAAGGTCGCCGCTCACCAGTACCAGCACTACTTTTTCCTTATCGTCAAAGGTAGCCGTATAAAACACCGCTTTACAAAGCGCCCGTTCAGGTAACTGCATAAAGGCAGCAAGATCAGCGATCGTTTTTACGCCCGGGGTATGTACCCTTTCAACAGGCTGTTCCTTTTGTTCCCCACTGTCTTTTTTAAAGGTCGCGATCTCTTTATTGGCTTTATACTTTTTATCATCACTGATAAATACCGTATCCTCACCTATTTCAGTAATATACATATACTCATGCGCCATCCGGCCGCCCATCATACCAGTATCGCTCTGGATAGCCACCACCGGCAGGCCCACGCGGGCAAAAATGCGGAAGTAGCTGTCATAATGCGCCATATATTGTTTTACCATACCTTCCACATCCTTATCAAGCGAATAAGAATCCTTCATCGTAAACTCTCTTACACGGATCAGGCCACCCCGCGAACGGGCCTCATCCCTGAACTTGGTATACACCTGGTAAACCAGTTTGGGCAACTGCTTATAACTGTCAATCTCCGTTACACAGAGGTCTGCAATCACTTCTTCATGTGTCATCGCCAGCACCATATCCCTGCCCGAACGATCCTGGAACCGTACCATCGACTCATCAATCTGGTACCAGCGGTTGGTTTTTTTCCATATCTCTGCCGGGTGAACTACCGGCATACAGATCTCATCACCCCCAATGCGGTTCATCTCCTCTTTCAGCACCTGCTCTATTTTCTTTAGGCTGCGCTGTCCAAAATGGAGGTAAGAAAAAATACCAGACGCCAACTGGCGGATATAGCCCGCCCGCATCAGAAAGTTCTGCGACTGCACCTCCACATCTTTATAATCCTGCTTGGACGACTTGAATAATACCTGTGAAATCCTCATTTCCTGTTTTTTGCCGCAATATACTGCCTTTATGCTTTGTGGCCGGTACAAATCTGCCGTAAGTAAGGCGCATTGCGGCAAAAACTACTGTTACCCATATCACAAAACACTACCAGTATCCCATCAGCATAAAAAAACCGCGGCAGTATTGCCGCGGTTTTTTTATAAAATATCTTTTATCAGAGTTTGCTGACGATCTCTGCATCCATCGGCGCTACCTTGCTGTCAAACTTGGCTACAAGATGTCCGTTCTCATCAATCAGGAATTTGGTAAAGTTCCATTTGATCTCTGCATCCATCACACCATTTTGTGTTTTACTTGTCAGCCATTTGAAAATGGGGGCAATATCATCACCCTTTACAGACACTTTAGCCGCCATCGGGAATGTTACACCATAATTTTTAGTACAGAAGGTTTTGATTTCTGAATTGGTACCCGGTTCCTGTCCACCAAAATTATTAGCCGGAAAACCAACCACCACTACCGTGCCGCCAAACTTATTGTACAGTTCCTGCAACGCCTGGTATTGTGGTGTGTACCCGCACTGCGATGCAGTATTCACAATAAGGATTTTCTTACCCTTGTATGCCGAAAAATCGATGGTGCCGCCATCCAGGCCCTCTACCTTAAAATCATAGATCGACTTCGCCACCGCAACAGGAGCAGTAGTACTTACTGGAGTATTCATGGTAGTGTTATTGTTGGACTGTGCCGCGCACGAAAGCAGCACTGTACCGAGAATGATTGATTTAAGCATGATTCTTTTTTTGAGATAACAAATATAAGGCTATTTTATGGTTTCGGCATTGTGCAGTTCTGGCATTGTCCGCTCCCCAGGTTAAACAATATCACCAGTCTCGCAGAAGCGTTGCAACAGTATAGTTAAAGCATAGATAAAGTATAGTTAAAGCGTAGATACAGTATAGATAAAGCATAGATACAGTATAGATAAAGCATAGATACAGTATAGTTAAAGCGTTGTTACAGCAGGGCAACAGTACATATCCTTCGTTCATCCTTCGCTTTTAGAACGGGAGTTACATATACAAACAGTTGATTATCAGTATAGTTAGAGTTATAAAAAGATGTAAGAATTTGCTTCTCAGATAATAAGTAGCTGCAAATCAACAGGTTAGGCCCTTTTTACTATCTGTTACCGAACCTCTAAAAAAACCCGGATATCAATTTTAGCGCTTTCCATAAAAGCCAGCAGTCTTTTAAAGCTTACCGAGGCAAAATCCTCCGCCTCGTAGCGCTGCAACTGTTGTTCCTTGATACCTAAGATAGCAGCGTATTCCTTTTGAGAAAGTCTTTGGGCTATTTTATGTTCAATTAAAATATGGGGAATATCGGCAAAGGCAACTCTTTTCTTAAGTTGCGGGCCATCAGATTGCAGTTTCTCATAGCTGTTTACCTCCCATATCACCGATATAACTGTAGTATATCAACTCGATTGGCTTGATTTCGACCTCAATTCAGGTTTAAACGACGTATTGTCTTTCCAACTTAAAATGTCAGGATATTGATTTCTATAATAAATGTAAAGAATACTTCAAACACAACAAAATAATTGTGTTTAGCACTTAAAGAGCGCTATGCTGAAACAGCAATGCCTTGAGTGCTTCAACCCGTCAATCAAATTACTGCCTCTCATAACACCCCAAATCCGGCAGCCCCACATTACGGTTCTTATCCGCAAGATCTTTAGTGAATGGAGTAGGTGTTCCTTTGTTGATACCCGGAGCCCCGGCATTGCTTATACGGAAATTATAAATGCCTTTACTCACATTGATGCTGTCGAACTGTGGTGTTTGGTTTTTAATCACCGCAGTAAGCGTGGCATTGGCAGGGTCGGATACGGCTTTATACAGGCAGCTTTCAAACAGCACAGAGAAAGGGCCGGCCCCCTGCCGCGTTACCGCCACTTCATTATCCACCAATCCATATTCACCCCAGAAAATACAGTTACGAAACACCGCATTCAGCGCTGCCGTTACGGTAGTACCACCCTGCATGGCCGCATTACTCGCCAGCAGTACCGGGTTCTTATGATTGATGTATTGATTAGAATAAGAGGCTACCGTGCAATGAGTGAGCGTATAGCTGCCACCATAGATAAAGCTGATATTGGCACCGCAGTTACTGATAAGACTGTTATCCGCCTGCAAACTGCTGTTGGCACACAGGATACCAGCATCATAGATATTATCGAGTACGCACTGGCTCATGCGGATCTTGGGATTGGCATTGATAGATGGCTTCTCCGCAACAATACCCTGGTAAGCATTTTTTATAACCGCATAGCGCAGCACATTATCCTTACTCTCACCGCGGAAGTAGATGCCCGGCCAGCTCGCCGGCAAGTCACGGTAGTCAGCATCAAGGCGGTCGCCCGCAAAAACAACGCTGTCCGTTTTAGTCCCGCTGACGATCAGCGTACCATCAACAATGACAGGCGCATTCGCATGAGCATAGATACGCGTTCCCGCCGGTATAGTCAGCTTAGCCAGCGTGTCAATACGAAGGCCGTCAAGGATCACGTAGGGAAGCGTATTCGTCCAGGCAACATCACCCCTGAGCAAAACATTCCGTAAAAAGTGGGCATTCTGTCCATAAGCCTGCAACTGCACAAAACGGGTGTTACCATTATAGTCAACCCGCACACTATCGCTCACGATAAAAGGCAGGTTAGCCGCCGAAGGATTGATATTGACAGACACAAATACATAAATGCTGTCATTCGCGGCGATCTCGATATCATTTACTTCTGTGGCAGCAATGCCATCCACGTTCATCTTATAGGCAGAAGTGGCCCCCCCCATTAATTTTACCCGGCTCAGCCTCAGCCGCTGGCTGTTATCATTAATGATCTTGAACGATTGCGTAACCGATCCCGCACTTACGAATACCGTATCAAACCTCAGGCTATCCGCGCTCAATTGCAGGCGGGCATCAGCGCTGGAGATCAGGCTGTCTTTTTTACACGATGCCAGCAGTAAAAAGCCGCAGGCCGTCAACAGGTACATGAGTTGCTTCATCGCAACAAATCTACAAAGATTTTGTGCACAGCTACTATCCCATTTATGCGCAGGCCAGTGTGGCAATGCTGAGCCGCACACCCGGTATGGCCAGTAATACCTGCCCGCAGGCATCAAGCGTAGCCCCCGTGGTAATCACGTCATCCACCAGCAGCAGGTGTTTATACTCAAAAACAGCAGGTTGCAATACAGTAAAACTGCCCGACACATTCTCCCATCTTTCTTCCCGGTGCTTATGTGTCTGTGTAGCCGTAGCACGATGGCGGGTAAGATTTCCGGTGCATACAGGAACACTAAGGATAGTGTTGATACCCGCACAAACAACGGCAGACTGGTTATACCCGCGACCGTGTTCCTTCGCCGCAGAAAGAGGTACCGGCAGTATATAATCTATACCGGTAAAGCGGCCCGAAACCAGCAGCTCCCGGCCCATCTGCTCACCCAGCCATTGCCCGATCGCTTTATTGCCTTTATACTTCAGTTCGTGTACCAGCCGCTGCGCCAACCCCTCCTTGTTAAAATACAAGTAGCTGGAAGCAGCCGTAACAGGCAGCCTTCCTGTAAAGAGCCGTTCAGTAGGATTATCAGTAAGCCCGGCAAAATGCGTAACAGGCAGCTCATGCATACAACGCAAACAAATCAACTGCTCCATTTCCGGTAAATCAATACCGCAACCACAACAATGATGAGGATAAAAAAGATGCAGAAAATCCTGCCACAGCGAAGGGATGCCTCTCATAACAATTAATGAAAAAGGTTAGTAATTATAACAAATATAAAAAAAGTCGGCCACGAGGCACAGCATGCAACAGTACGGTAATAAAAGTAAGGCCACGGACAAAATCATCCGTGGCCTTACTGTCTTAAAAGAATATACCGGTCAGCGCGTCAGGATCATTTTCCTGCTGATTACTTCCTGGCCCTCAGCCAGCAACGAGTAGATATACATACCCGGGGCAAGCGTATTTCCATCAATCACCACCTGAGCACTGCTCCGCAAGCCGCTGTACTGCAACTGCAGCTTTCCATTCAGGTCAAATACCCCAATAGTTCCGTTGCTGATACCCGCAGGAAGCGTATAACGGATAGTGGTACTGCTGCTGAATGGGTTCGGGGTATTTTGTGAAAGAGCAAACTCACTCACTGCAAATTTACCCGCAGCAGTAACGATCACTTTGGGATCGTTGTTAACAACTGCATCCTTAGGCTGATTTTTTTCAGCAGTCAGTGCATCAATCTGTGCCTGTTGCTCCTGCACCGCCTTGATGAGAATAGGAATCAGGCCCTGGTAGTTTACAGAAAGAAACTCGTCAGACGCTTTCGATTTTCCGCTTTCGTCTTTCGTAGTGTACCGGGTTGTCCTCACCAGCTCGGGCAGTACCGCCTGCACTTCCTGTGCAATAAGGCCATGCTGTTTGGTAGTTGGCAGGTTAAAGCCTTTATATGTTTCCGCTTTATAAGAATAAGATACAGGGTTGAGCCTGCGGAGAATGTCGAGCGCATTATCTTCCTTTACTACATTTTCTTTTAGCTTCTTGTCCGAGCCCAGGTACAACCCTGTCGTAAACACATCCCCCTGGAAGAAGCCCGCAAAAGAAGTACCGATATTAGGTACGCTTCCAAACACACCATAATTAGTGCTGCTCGGATCAACATTACCCCCGGGTATCTCTCCATACACACCATAGTTAGTACTGAAAGCGGGAGAGATAATAATGGTACCCGATACACCGGTATTTACAGAAGATTGTCCACCCGATTTAACATAACCCGCTACGCCCGTAGCCGTGGCAAAATCATCAGCCCCCGATATAAATTCGGCCGCTGTTGTATTGGTAGTGCGGCCTGCAATACAGGCCTGGTTATCTGTGCCAATACCCACTTTAGGCGTTCCCGAAATAACACTGGGCTGAAAGTTATAGTACGCATTACCTGCACTCGTAAGTGTATGAATGCGTATATTACCAGTTGGCAAAAACGGGTTGGTAATGTAACGGAACTGCAACTCACCCCCCTGGTTACCCCACTCGATAATGGCATCTTTTACAGCATTGGGAACAGCAGGATTCTGGCTGCGCAACGCTTTAATAAAAGCCTGCCCGTTCCATTGCGTACGTTCGCCATACAATTGGGCAAGAGGTGCACCGATGCCGATCCACTGATCGTTGGCGCCAAACTGGCCTGTATTACCCGCCACCAGGTGCGATATCAGACCATTCCGGGCCTGCAGCACATCCACAGCGGCCGCAGGTAATGCATTCAATGCAGTAGGTGCCTTGGTTAAAACATTTTGCCCCTGCGCAGCAGACCATAAAAAGAAGGATAGTAAAAAGCAGCATGCCGAATTTGTTAAGTGTTTCATAAATAACAGTGTTTTAGTGTTAAACAAAAATTGTTGAATACTGTAAGAGGAATCCACAAGATAAAAGACACTTGTGTTTGCCGGAAGTTTTTTAGGTGTGTTGGTGTATATAGTATATAGCATAACAAATATACAGGCAATAGTCTACAAAATCAATAGCCTGATAAAAAAGGGGGAAAATAAAATTGAGCAAGAGCCCGGCAATAGTAAAGATCAACAGAAAGCCGGCATGCTAAGCATGAAACTTTTCATAGCTCCGCATAAAAGCAATCCTGCCCGTTTCAATCACTTCTCTGGCCTTGTGGAAGTCAAACCCGCCGCATACATCCCTTGGAATTTGTATCATCATATCCGGGCGGTACTTTTCTATCATCAGCTCAATCAGCCGGTGTTGCGTGCAGTCATAGGCAGTATTCAGCAGGTCAATAAGTCCCGGATGCCGCGGCTTATCCGGTTTCGTTTTATGCACCAGCACATTACCGCTGAGGTTCACTGCCACCACCAGCGTATCCGGTTCCGGTGTAATAAGATTAAGCGGTAAAGGATTCAATACCGCACCGTCAACAAGCAGCCGGTTATCAAGAAGCACAGGAGTAAATACGCCCGGTATGGCAGTGCATGCACGCAGTGCCTCATACAGGTTGCCCCTCGTAAAATAAACCTCTTCATGGTTACAGATATCCGTAGCCACCGTCATAAAAGGCACCCGCATATCTTCAATATTTACATCACCAGTAAAACTATGCAGGCGGTTATAAACCTTTTGCCCCTTTACAAACCCACGTGTTGTAATGGTAAAGTCAAAAAGACCCAACACCGCCGTTTTGGAAAGCGAAAGCAGCCAGCTCTTGTATGTTGCCAGGTGTCCGGAGCAGTACATCGCACCCACAACAGCCCCGATAGACGAGCCCGTAACCCCGGTGATCTCATACCCCGTCTCTTCCAGCGCTTCAATAACGCCTATATGAGCCATACCCCTGGCCCCGCCACTACCAAGCACGAGATGCACCTTATTTTTCATGTGAGGGAAAATACAGTATTTTATTGGCTGTACAAAGCCATACACCTGCCTGTTTTAAAAGAGGTACTGGTACACTTCCTCCACCTTACCCAGCGCCACCACTTCAATACCCGGCTTCTCCCGCCCAATAGCTTTCTGGTTGTACCTGCTCAGAATGATCTTCTGGAAACCCATCTTCTCAGCTTCCGCAATACGCTGCTCAATACGGTTCACTGCACGTATCTCACCGCTCAGACCCACCTCACCCGCAAAACAGATATGCTGAGGCAACGGTATATCCTCATAACTGCTCAGCAGCGCACACACCATCGACAGATCCACTGATGGATCTTCCACTTTAAGCCCGCCCGCAATATTCACAAACACATCCTTCATACCAAAGTGAAACCCACCCCTTTTCTCCAGTACAGCAAGCAACAGTTGTAAACGGCGCAGATCAAAACCACTCACCGTACGTTGAGGAGTGCCGTACACACTTTGGGTTACCAGCGCCTGTACCTCCACCAGCATAGGGCGCATACCCTCAATAGTTGCCGCAATAGCGATACCGCTCAGTGCATCCTCTTTTTGCGTGATCAATATTTCCGATGGATTACTCACAGGACGCATACCCCCGCCTGTCATTTCATATATACCCAGTTCCGATGCAGAACCAAACCTGTTCTTAAGCGTACGCAGAATGCGGTAAGCATAATGACGGTCGCCTTCAAACTGCAGCACAGTATCCACCATATGCTCCAGTATCTTCGGACCGGCAATACTTCCATCCTTTGTAATATGCCCGATCAGGAAAACCGGAGTATCCGTTTCTTTTGCAAAACGCTGAAACTCCGCTGCACACTCCCTGATCTGCGACACACTCCCCGGCGATGATTCCACGTAGGGCGATTGCAGTGTTTGTATAGAATCAACAATCACCACACCCGGCCGCAGCTTTTTGATCTCTTTAAAGATCTGCTGCGTATTCGTCTCAGTAAGCAGGTAAAAATTTTCGTTATTGATCTTCAACCGGTCCGCTCGCATCTTGATCTGCTGCTCACTCTCTTCACCACTGATATACAGCGTCGTGGTATCCTTTAGCTGTAAACCACTTTGCAGAAAGAGCGTAGATTTACCAATGCCCGGCTCACCAGCCACAAGTACAAGACTGCCGCCAACAATACCACCGCCAAGTACACGGTTAAGCTCCGCATCAGCGGTAACGATCCGCCGCTCTTCTCCGCTGCTCACCTCACTGATAGATATCGTTTTCAGTTTTCCGTTACTGTAGTCTTTCCACTCCGCGTCATTCTTCTTATCTGTTCCCTTCACCACCACCTCCTCAACAAATGTATTCCATTCATTACAGGAGGGGCAACGCCCCACCCATTTCGCACTTTCGTACCCACAAGCCTGGCAAAAAAAACCCGTCTTCGTTTTACTCATCATTCAGAAATATTACAATCACGAAAGTAAGCATTCGCCTTCGTGAAAACTTAACACATAAATATACCTCCCGGATCAGCAGGAATTAATCACACAAATTGTATATGATAATGGAGAAAAAATAGCAGCAGGACAGAAAGGTATAAAAAGTAAAAGGGCCCGCTTGAAGCCGACCCTTTGTACTTACTAACCCATTAAATTCTACTGCTAAATTACAAATTGCCCCCACATAAAAAAATAAATTTTATTCGATGTGAATAAATTAGCCCATATAAACAGTCTATAAATGCACTTCTTTTACACCACATAAGCATTTGATTATCAATTAATTAAAAAATAGCATAAAAATTCAAACCCTGAATATCAGGCGCTTATAAAAATAAAAAAAGAGAAAATATTTGGTTTATTTTATAAACCAGTTTATGTTTGCAATAAATTTACAAAAATGCAAAAGGGACTTATTGTTATAGCCATTTTCTTAAGCTCTGTATTGCAGGCCCAGGTAAAAATTACCGGCAAAGTCACAGACAATAAAAACAAACCATTGCCGGGAGTGAGCATTGCCATCCGCAATTCTTACGACGGCGCCACTACCGACTCACTAGGCAGGTTCAGCTTCGAAACCACCGAAAAGGGCGACCAGGTACTCGAAGCGACTATTTCAGGATACCGGCCCTTCGAACAGAAGATCAGCCTCGGTACCAGCCCCGTTACCCTCAATTTCAGCCTTAAAGAGCTGGTAACAGAACTGAAAGCCGTGGTTATCACCGCCGGTTCATTTGAAGCCAGCGACAAAAGGAAAACCACCGTCCTTACCCCGATCGACATTGTTACCACCGCCAGCGCCAATGCCGATATTACAGGCGCCCTCAAAACCCTGCCCGGCACACAGCAGGTAGGCGAAAGCGAGGGGCTTTTTGTACGCGGGGGCACCGCCACAGAAAGTAAGATCTTCATCGACGGTGCACTGGTAAACAACTTCTTTTACAGCAGTACCCCCGGTATAGCCACCCGCGGCCGCTTCAATCCCTTCCTCTTTAAAGGAACAGTATTCAGCTCCGGCGGGTACTCCGCCCTCTATGGCCAGGCCCTTTCCTCCGCATTGATCCTCGAAAGTAAAGACCTCCCCGAGCAAAGCTCGGCCGACCTTGGCGTTTCCGTGGTCGGCGTCGGCGGCGGCATCCAGAAACTGGCCAAAAACAAGAAATCCTCCTGGGGATTCTCTTATAACTACGCCGACCTGCACCTTGCCTTTGCAATCATCAAACAGAAACAGGATTTCTTCCAGTTACCCGTCTATCACCAGCTCGACGCCAACTTCAGGATAAAAACCAAAAACGGCGGCTTTGTAAAATACTACGGTTACTTTTCGGGCAGTAAAGTGGGCTTCCGCAACCCGGATATCGATTCCGTAGTACTAAAAGATGCATTTGCACTCAATAATACCAACTGGTACCACAACCTGAGCTGGAAAGAAAGACTTGGCAACGGCTGGAACTTCAACGCCGCTGCCAGCTTCAGCACCAATAAAGACGATATTGGCAACAGCCTGCAGGATCAGGCCAATAACCCCCTGGTCATCACTACCCCCGCCTTCTATGCCTTTAAAAACTTCGGCCTCATCAATAAAGGATTATATGCACAGGGACGCCTTGTACTGGAAAAAAAACTGAAAGGGCTGAGCGCCATCCGCTTCGGGGCGGATCATTTTTACAGCGACGAACAATCAGACTATACTTTGTACAACGGAACTAAGTTCAATGAAAGGATTAAAGACAACCTCAGCGCCCTGTTTGGCGAGGGAGACGTTTACCTTACAAACGACATTGCCGCCAAAATAGGAGCACGCCTTGAACATTCCGCCCTGCTCAATAAATGGAACATTGCACCCCGTCTCTCACTCGCGTACAAGTTCCCCGACAACAGCCAGGCATCTTTTGCCTATGGCATCTTTTACCAGAACCCCGAACGCCGTTACCTCCCGGCAGCAGTCACAGGTCTCGATTTCTCAAAAGCCACACACTACATCCTCCAGTACCAGAAAACCTCTGCCAACTATACCTTCCGTACAGAACTGTTTTATAAAAACTACGACGCCCTGTACAAAACCGAACCCAACAGCAATGGTCGCGAAGTTGCTTCCGGCACAGGTGGCAGTGGATATGCCAGGGGCTTCGAATTATTCTGGAGAGATAAAAAGACCATTAAGGACGTAGATTACTGGATCTCCTACTCCTATCTCGATACCAAACGCGATTTCCTTAACTACCCCATGGCCATTCAACCCAGCTTTGCAGCCACACATACCGCTAACTTCGTCATAAAGAAATTCGTACTGCCCCTGAAAACCCAGTTCAATGCCAATTATAGCTTTGCTACAGGCCGCCCATATTACAGAATCGCCTATAATAACACCCTTAGCAAATATGAGATCACCGATGCCGGCAAAACGATCAACTACAATAGCCTGAGCTTCAGCGTTAACTACCTGCCCACCATCGGTAAGAAAAATACAAAAACCTTTGCAGTATGGGTACTGGGCATTAATAACGTACTTGGGCAAAACCAGGTCTTCAGCTATAATTACTCAGCCGACGGTAAAAGAAAAGAGTCCGTCACACCCCCAAGCAAACGCTTTGTATTCGTAGGCTGCTTCCTGAGCTTTGGGATCGACCGCACACAGGATGCAATCAACAACAATTTATAAGTATATCATTTTTAACCAGACAAACAGTAAAGCCATGTCACACAACAAGTATCAACCCGCCCCGGAAGGAAAAGACCCGGAGCTTTGGGAAATCGCCCAAAAAAGAGCTTCATTCAGATCGCACGTAGTATCTTACCTCATCGTCAACACCTTTCTCTGGGCCATCTGGTTCTTTACAGACCGGCACCAGCGATGGGAACAGGGCGATCTCCCCTGGCCCGTATGGCCTGCGCTGGGCTGGGGCGTGGGGCTTGCCTTTCACTATGCCGGGGCGTACATTTTCCCGAGAGCAAATCTTGTAGAAACCGAATATGAAAAATTGAAACAACAACAGGCAGGCGCCGGTAAAAACCTTTAACACACTTGTATAAACAAAAACAATAAAAGTCACGATAATGAAAAAGATAATTTTCTCCATGCTATGTCTCGTTACTGTTGCCAGCGTAAACGCACAGAGCGATAAATACCAGAAAGCCATGACGGCCAATCTCGCTAAGTTCGATTCTGCAAAAACAGCACAGGATTTCCAAACACTGTCGGCCAGCTTCGAACGCATCGCCAATGCAGAAAAGAACCAGTGGTTACCTTATTATTATGCCGCACAGGCACAGATCATTTACGGGTTTGTTAAAAACACTCCGGCAGAAAACGACGCCATAGCAGAAAAAGCGGAAAAATGGCTCAATACAGCCGATTCCCTGCAGAAAGACAATTCCGAAATATCATGCCTCCGCAGTATGGCCGCTACCCTGCACATGATGGTCAATCCCATGCAACGCTATATGCAGTACCTGCCCGATATAGAAAAAGCGCTCGCAGCAGCAAAAAAGCAGGATCCCACCAACCCCCGCCCCTATTTCATCCAGGGTCAAAACCTCAAAGGTACCCCTGAACAGTTTGGCGGTGGTTGCAAAACAGCAAAACCCGTGATGCAGCAGGCGCTGGCTCTCTACGCAACATTTAAGCCATCATCTCCCCTGCATCCCAACTGGGGCAAATCACAGGCGCAGGAAATCTTCGACGGTTGTAAATAAACTTTACCAGAAGCAGGCGCTTAATACAGCGCCTGCTTTAAAATCACATGCAGCTTATGCAGGAAGAAAACTTCTCGGCAACGCAAAGCCTCCGGTTGATAGAAAGTATGATCGGCAGGGCACGCAACCGCTTCAGTGAAGACGGTGTTTTGTATTTACTATGGGGATGGGTCATCCTCTTTTGCAGTGTTGGGCATTTCATCCTGATGTATTTCAGGCTGCTCGAAAACCCGGAGATGATATGGTCGCTTACATGGCTTGCGCTGATCTTCCAGACCATTTACCTTATAAAAAAGAAAAAAAGAAAGCGTGTTGTAACCTATACCGAAGAAATTAACCGGTATGTATGGCTGGCTTTCCTGCTTATGATGATAGCAGTAGGCTTTATCCTGGGCAAAAATAACCAATGGGATAAAATGTACCCCGCATTTCTTGTATTATATGGTATGCCCACTTTTCTTTCAGGGGTCATCCTTCGTTTTACTCCATTGAAACTTGGAGGTGGCGCCTGCTGGGTATTATCAATAATAGCCACTTTTATAACCATGCAATACCAGTTGCTTTTATTAGGTCTCGCAGTCGTGGTCGCCTGGATCGTTCCGGGGTATTTACTTCGGGTAAAATATAAAAAATCAAATGCCTGATATGTCAGAAGAAAAAGAATTGTCCGGACAGGAAAGCCTGCAACTGATCAGCCGTATGATCAGCCGGGCCCGAAACAGTTTTCACGATACCGGTATTGGCCCCATGCTCTGGGGTGGGGTAATTGCCTTTTGCAGCCTGGTCACTTATACCAGCATCACCTGGGATATCAACCTGCCCTTCGATATCTGGCTGCTGACCATCGTTGCCATTATACCCCAGATATGGATATCAGTAAAGGAAAGAAAAATGCGCCGCGCCAGAAGTCACGACGACTCCGTAATTGATTATGTATGGATCAGCTTCGGCATTTCCATCTTCCTGTTTACCCATATCAATATAGCAATGATGAACAGGCTCCACGAAGTCTTCCGGCAATACAAAGCAGCCACAGGTATTGCACCCGCTTTCAGGCTGAGCAATTACTCTTCATCAGTAATGCTGCTGTTATATGGCATACCAACCGTCATCACGGGGGCCATCATGCGCTTTAAACCTATGCTGTGGGGCGGTATTGCCGGCTGGGTATTTTGTATCATCAGTGTGTACACCCCGATAGATATAGATATGCTGCTAACCGCTTTTGCTGCTATTGTAATGTGGCTGGTACCCGGCATCATTTTGTGGAACAGGTATAAAAAAACGAAAGAGGAGAATGTTTAAAGAGTTAGATCCAATATTACATTCTCAGTTGCGCCTCGCCGTGATCAGTTTGCTCATAGCAGTAAAGGAGGCAGAGTTTACTTTCATCCGCGAAAAAACAGCTTCTACAGCCGGTAACCTCAGCGTGCAGATCAACAAACTCAAAGACGCCGGCTATGTGGAGGTGGCCAAACAGTTTAAAGACAACTACCCCCAAACCATCTGCAGAATTACACCCAAAGGGATCGACGCCTTTGAAACTTACGTAAAAGCCCTGCAGAGCTACATGAACCCCAACGGTAATGGATAATACCATTAAAAAAGGCCATTCCGGAAACCGGAACAGCCTTTAAGTTATCGGAAAACGCGTTTGATCTTTCTACTGCTGCCGCTGAATATCCTGCTGCACATCTACTGCTTTACAAATCGTAAAGTTTCCGAACGCCCCGCACCTGTAAATACGGTTACCTGGTAAGTGCCGGACGCTAACCGTGCTGTTTCCAGGCTGATGGCATTAGTACCGACCACAAGATTTGCTTTCTGGTTCTGCAGTACTTTACCTGCAATATCTGTTACCATTATTTCTACAGCAGTATTGGCTGCTGCAGTAATATTCAAAGTAGTCTTGTCGCCGGTCACCACCGAAGGAGTGATATTTATTACATCAAACCCACTCTCTTTATTCAGCAGGGCTACGATATTGCTGTAGCCAGCTTTACCATCGACATCAATCATTTTAAGGCGGTAATAGTTCAACCCTGCTGCAGGTTGCCTGTCGGTATAGTTGAATGGTTGCAGGCATTGTACCTGTGTAGCCCTGAAGCCCCCGATGCTTACAAACTGCCGCCCGTCAGCGCTGCGCTCCAGCTCAAACTTCACTTCCGTCGATGTACAGTTGACTTTCCAGTTTAGCACATGCGTACTCCCCAGCTTGCTGCCTTTAAAATATTCGAGTATTACAGGAATAGGCGCAGACCGCTTGCTCGTCAGGTAGAAACCCGAGAACCCCGCTACAGGAAGCGTTACCTCCCACCAGCTCCGCGTAGCATTCCAGCTAACAGTTACTCCCGCTGTAGCAGTAGTAAAGTCTGCAAAAGTGCCGGCCGAGTAAAGACCTGGTCTGGTACCAGTGCCATGGAACTGCCGTATTATAAGATTGGCAATACCCGTAGCATCACCGGGGCCGGAGGGTAATAAAGTATGCCCGCTATCCGGCGCCCTGAGGTTAAATTTATTCATTTCAGCCTGCAGGAAGTACAAGGTTACCGTAGCCGTAGCCGTAGCCGGGTTGATCTGAGGCTCAATATCATAATTACGCGCTGCATACAGGTCAGCAGTTCCCTTTTTGGTAGCCCCTGTATCCACTCGCACGCAGGTATTGATCACATTGGTTACCGGGTTGCCGCCAGAAGGTAGTATGCGGGCAATAAGATTACAGTTGTTATTACGGTAATCAGTACCGGAAGTACTCACAGAATTATTGAGGCAAACAGGAGAACCACCTGCCACCGGGGTACCCGCCAGCGTAAAAGAAGCCGGGTCTACCGTAATGGTAGTGCTGGTACTGCCCGTAGCACCTGAGGTAACATTTGTAGCATTGATAGTATAGGTCGTCGTGGCCATTGGGCTGGCAGTTACCACTGCACCGGTAGTTGTGTTCAATCCTGATGCAGGCGACCAGGAGAAGGTAATAACATCAGGAGTAAAGCGGTACCCGTTGGTAAAGCCGGTACCCGTCCAGTTAGTTGTATTATTGCGGCCGGTAACCGTATTAGCTACAGTTCCCGCAGCATTTTCTACCCCCTGCGCTTTTCCCAGTGTTGTATTGGTAAATGGATCGGTGTGTATGTCAATCACGTTACTGGTTTCGTGAAGCACGATCTGAAAGCTCACACTGCCCCCTCCTGTACGAAACAAAACATCAGTATAGCTGATGGTAAACGTACGGTTGGGCGTAACCCCATCCTCAAAATACTCCAGCGATCCACCGCTGGCGCCACGCAGGTCAAGATCAGCCGTTACACCATGGATCACATTATTCGGCGCCGTAGCATTCGGCAGCGTAAAACCCATACCCGTTACTGTTGAAGCGGTGCTGCCCATGCTCACCCAGCCATTGGAAGAAATACAAACACTGTTATACAAATTGCCAAAAAAACGAAAGCCAAAGGGAAGACTGATATTATCCCAGCGGCAATCATCCAGGTTGGTACCCGATGTATAGGGAGTAATCGCTACGCCGGCTTCAGCCAGCACATTCATACTGAGATTAGGCGATAAACTGTTGGGAATAGTAGAAATAGCGTAACCTACAGGGGTAGCAGAAGCCGTTATCGTCGTTGGGCTGCCGGAGCAAATCGTAGGTGTATTTGCAAAAGCACTGACCGTCAACTGGGCCTGTGATGACAGACCCCAGCACAACAAGGTGCAGATGCTTAAGTAAATTTTATTCATGCGTATTGAAATTTAAGCTCACTAAAACGCAGTTCAAATCCCTTTATTGCCCAAAAACACGTGTTTTTACGTGATGATCTGGTTTTTAAATGCCTTTTAGCTTTTTAGCCTGCTAGCAACTTTTATCCCCTTAGCTTGTTGTACTTTTGTAATGTATATGTCCACACTGGTAGCCGTCAATCATCTGTCCAAAAAATTTCCGGGTATTACAGCCGTCGATGACCTCACTTTTACAGTCATGCAGGGAGACGTATATGGCTTCCTTGGGCAAAACGGTGCAGGCAAGTCAACCACCCTGCGTATGCTGCTTACTCTCATCCGCAGCACCAGCGGGAACATTAATATATTTGGCAACGATCTGTCTACCCACAGGAGCAGCATCCTCCGCCAGGTGGGGGCCGTTATAGAAAAGCCCGACCTGTATAAATATCTTTCAGCCTGGCAAAACCTTTCCATATTCGCCCGTATGAGCGGGATAAAGCCTGGTAAACAGCAGATGATGAAGCAACTGGAACTGGTCGGCCTTGCCGACCGGGCCCACGATAAGGTCAAAACCTACAGCCAGGGTATGAAGCAGCGCCTGGGCATCGCCGTAGCACTGATTCATAATCCCTCACTGGTTATACTCGATGAACCTACCAATGGTCTCGACCCCCAGGGCATTGCCGAAATGCGGCAGCTTATACTGCGCATGAGTGCAGAAATGGGTAAGACAGTGATCGTATCCTCGCACCTGCTTAGCGAGATCGAGCTTATTGCGAACCGCATGCTGATCATCAACAAAGGGCGGAAAATAGTGGAAGGCCGGGTGGCAGAACTCCTCGACCCTGCCAAAACGATGGTACAAATCGAAACTTCCGATCGTGAAGCCGCCCAGCGCCTCTTGCACCAAAGCCGCTGGTCTGCACGGCTACGCGATACCACACAGCATATCCGTATCGAAATGCCCAAAGCCGAAATACCCGCATTGACACAAATGCTGGTAACGGCAGGCATACCTGTTTCAGCTATAATACCCAGGCATTCCTTAGAGGAGTATTTTTTATCACTTACAACACCCGGACAGCATGTGGCAGCTCTTACAGATTGAACTGTTTAAAATATCGAGGAGACCCCGTACCTATATCGCCTTTGGCGTCATCACCGCCCTTTGCCTGGTATTCCAGTTCGCCTTTAAAATGGACGGACAGAGCTATCTCGAACTGCTTCTCCAGAATGTCGACCTCGACTTTGATCTCGATAAAAAGAAAATCATCAATGGCTATTTCATGTGCTATATTATCCTGAATACGCTGTTGGTGCAGGTACCCATCCTCGTGGCCCTCATCGCCGGCGATTCTATTTCAGGGGAAGCCAACATGGGTACCCTGAGACTATTGCTTACCAAACCTTTCAGCCGCACACAGTTGATGCTGGTAAAGTTTCTCGCTTCGGTGATATTTACCATTATGCTCCTGTTATGGATGGCCGTATGCGCCCTTTTTATCAGCATGATGATCTTTGGAACAGATGATATGATGATATTCAGGGTAAAGGGAGATGCGTCGCAGATCCTGCTGATTGAGCAGGACGATGTACTCTGGAGATACGCCGCAGCCTTTGGCTTCGCTACTGTGGCCCTTACCGTTATTGCCGCCCTTGCACTTTTGCTGTCCGTATTCGCAGAAAACTCTATTGGTCCAATTGTAGCTTCAGTCTCCATTGTTATTGTATGCACGGTTATCTCCAACATAAACGTGCCCGTAATTGATAAGAACATTAAGCCCTGGCTGTTTACCTCCGATCTTGTGGGATGGAAGGGTTTCTTTTATATTAAGGTAGATGAAGACCAGGTACCCATCAGGGGCAGCCTTGAGAACTGGCCGGCCATTAAGAACAGTCTGCTGAAACTATTGGCCAATATCGCCATACTGCTCGGAGCAGCAATCCTGGTATTCCGTAAAAAAGACGTACTCAGTTAGAGAACAAAAAAGATACAGATGAAAAAGATAATAAGTATAGTATTGATCCTCCTCTCTTTTACAGGGGTCGCCGGTGCACAGGATGTAACCGCTTTGGTACAGAAAGTAAAAGCAAAGATCGACCAGGTAAACGACTATGAAGCTTCCGGGCAGATGAAGACCAATGTAACTTTTCTGAAAGTACCCGTTTCCACCATAAAGATATATTACAAAAAACCCAATAAGCTGAAGATCAAAAGCGAGAAAGGGATATCCTTCGTACCCAAAGGTGCAGTGAGCATCAATGTCGGTGCCTTGCTTAATACAACCGCCTATACCGTGCTAGACGCTGGCAACGATAAGATCGACGGTAAACCCGTGAAAGTAGTAAAGCTCCTGCCCAACGACGACAATGCAGATGTGGTACTTTCCACCCTTTATATCGACGAGACCAGCCTGGTGATCCGCCGGTCAAAAACCACCACCAAAGAAAACGGCAGTTATGAGCTTGATATGAATTATGGCAAATACACCAGCTATGGTCTGCCCGACAAAGTAGTTTTTTCTTTCAATACCCGCGATTATAAGCTCCCCAAAGGCGTTACTTTCGATTTCGACGACGGCACCAACACCGGTACCACACCCGACAAAAACAAAAAAGGCCGTGCCGAAATCAGCTTTACTTCATATACAATTAACAAAGGAGTAAGCGACGGAATGTTTCAGTAAAGTGAATAAAAAAGCGCAACCGGAAGGCGGGTTGCGCGTTGGGTAAGTATTGCTGGTTAATGTGATTACGTTGCTGTTACAGTTAAAGGTTCTTAAAGAAGGAGATACTGGGCGCGTAAAAGTAATCGCCACCTTTAAGGGTAACGAAGCCCTTGATATTACATCCAATTTTTTTAACATTTTTATTCCACACAAGCGGGTAAGCCTGTTCCCGGGCATTATTCCCCTGGCCGATTATACCATCTGTACCGACTGCTCTATTGGGCAGGTTTCCATCATTTGCCCAATGCTGCTGAATCACTTCAAATTGCTCTTCTATACTTCGCTGAAAACACATAAAAAGCAACCCTACGTCGCCAGTTGGATGATATTCAAGGCGACCACCCCTCTCATCTTCATCATACGGGATACCCCGGCGAACAATACGGACATTAGGTTTCCCGGATATGTCTATTCTTGGATTTACCGCCCGGATATGGGCATGCCATGGGCAACGGTTTCCTTTTTCATCTTTATCATATTTAAAATCATTATCCAATTGCTTTTCACTGGTAATTCCCCGCTCTTCATCATACTTCGTAACTGGTGTTCCATCTTCAAACCGGCCAACTATATAAGCGCCACCCAGTTCTCCCAGGCCGAGGCCTTCTTCTGCTTCTTTAAAAGCGGCTACGTTTTGTTCCAGCTTACGAAATACAAAATAGCTCCCCATAGCTCTTTCCTCATTAACAAGAGGATCTTTAAACAGGCAAACCTCGGTGGGGTCCATGGTATCATCCCAGAACTGTCCAGGTTGTGTTTCGCCAAGCAAGTCCGGCTGGCTGACGCCATCTGCATAGCCAAAATGTTCGATTCCGATACCGTGTTCATTGCGTAACACTTCACCTTTCTGCCGGTGAATAATTTTAATACCGGCAGGCATTGTTTTATCAATGCTGCTTACTTCATTTTTAATCACCGCCTCATCACCGCAAGCAATTAATATCATAGCGCTGATATCCTGTTCTTCTGCTCTTGAAAATTGCCACTCCGCAGGAGCGGGATCGCTAAGCAGTGTTCCCCGATTCTTCATGCCATCAATGAATGCCTTTTCAAAATCATTTGCAGCAAACCCTAATTGCTGAATACCGGCTGCTGTAAGATAAAAACAGCGAACGGGTTTTTTAGTGAGGTTGTTATATGCTTCTTCTTCATCTTTATCCAGCTCAAGATCCGGGTTATTTCTTTTTTCTTTCAGCACATTAAATATTGTTGTATCATACAATTGCCTTTTTGCATCAGTAATCTTAAGGCTACTGATCCATTTTCTTATTTTCTCCGCATCATCTTTATCGAATTGTAAAAAAAGATGTGCTGCATGTTTTCTTCCATGATGCTTAAGAATATTGGCCTGCAATAAGGCATCATCAAATTTAGTTTCCATTACAGTTATGACCTTTTAGTTAATAATCAGAAAATGTTTTAGTGATACAAAGCTGTATAAAATTTGATGAGGCATTGAGCGTGAAACAACGGATTCGGTTTCGGTAAAAACACGGTATTAGCTCACATGCAAAACGGTTTCGGGGTTTCGCTGTTTGTAAAAATGAAAAAGCAAAATAGGTTTGCGGCACATTATATTATTAACCAATAAAACTTTTAAATTATGCCAGCTCCAAATTTCTTGTTCAACCATGAACAACTTGAAGCTATGTTGGGCGTGCCCAATACCAGCAAGGTATTGATCTCTCTCGCCAGCATACCGAGCCTTGAAACAGGCAAACCCGAAACCTATTTATTTGCACAGGCTGCTGATGCTGCCGGTATTATTAATGAGCACGCAAGACCAGTGATTGCTTGCCCCGACCCTCCAGGCTGGAAAGAGAAGGAAGACATTCATTTTGTCAGCCACGATCAACTGCGATCCTCTCAAAAGTTTGAGATTACTGTTGAAACACTGAAGCCACAATTAGCTACTAATGCTTTTGTACCACCTTTCCCCAATACACGCAAACAGGTATCTGTCAGTTTTGACAGTGAAATTGTTGGTGGTAATTTGGTTTTATTTGTACCTTTCATAATGAAAGATGCTTCAGGTGCTCCTGTTGGAGTACCAGTTCGGGCAACCGCAGTATAAACCCATAACCAGTGATTACATTAGAGAGCATATTGAAATATCTCGATATTGTTGGCCCCCTGCTTGGACTTGCCTGGTGTTTTACACAAAAAGGCAAAAGAGCAGGGGGCTATCTTTTTATCATTGCCTTCTTATGTGTACAGCTACTGGCCAACGGTTTTGCCAAATATCTGATGATTTTTAAGCCAGGCTATAATATTTATGTATATAAAATCAACACAATACTGTCGCTACCCATCATACTTACATGGTTCTTACAGCAATTCAAACCTGTAGCGTCGCAAAAAATGTATAAAATATTATTGGCATGTTCTATTCTCTGTGTACTAATACTTTTGATATTAGTATTCATGGATAATAAATATGGATTGAATAGTTTAAGCTATTCATTTCTTGCTCTTTGTATATGTATCTGCTGCCTGCTGTACTACCAAAACCTGTTAACACATCCAAGAGAGAGTAATGAGCTATCAAGACTGTATTTCTGGATCGTAACGGGATTCTTCTTCTATTTCAGTGTATGCTTCTTCATATTTGCTTTTTATAATTCACTAACCCGGTCACTGGTATCAAAACCGGGCAATCTATGGCTGTTTCACAACCTGATTCTTTGTATTTCCTGCTGCGTTCTGGCAATGTCAAGTAAACTAAGACCAAAATGGGCCAGGTAATACAGATCGCCATTATAATACTGTTTGTGTTGCTCATCAACATATTCATTATCCGTTTTATTATCCTGCACCAAAAAAGACATAACAATTATCTGAAGGAAAAGCAACTGCTCCAATCTCAATTCCAGCAGGAAATATTAAAAACTCAACTCGAAATACAGGAACAGACCCTCAATACCATCAGCCAGGAGATACATGATAATGTGGGCCAGGTGCTCAGCCTCACCAAGCTCAATATCTTTACTATGGACATCAGCCAGCCTGAACAGCTCCAGCATAAGATCAACCATAGTAAGACCATGATCACCAAAGCCATTGAAGACCTTCGCCAGCTCAGCCGCAGCCTGCATGGTGATAAGATTGCGGAGATAGGCATACGGGCGGCCATCGCCAATGAGCTGAATATGATTAATAATAGTGGTAGGTTTACCACAGAACTGGCAGTTACGGGACAACCGTTTACCCTTGATCCGCAAAAAGAAATGGTACTCTTTCGTATAGCGCAGGAAGCACTGCACAATGCTGTGAAGCATTCAGGGGGTAAAAGAATCGAAGTAATAGTTATTTATACCCCTGATTCCTTTACCCTTCGCATCGCAGACGATGGCAAGAGCTTTGACTGGAAGGCGTTAGATGTTACCCAAACAGGCATCGGCTTAAAGAATATGCTGAACCGCGCTAATCTTATTGGTGCAAACCTGTATTTTGATGTAGAAAACGGGAAGGGATGCTCGATTGTAGTAAAGCTGCCGGTGAGGGAAGGGTGAAAACACGGTATTTGGACGCCAAAGTAACGGTAATAGAGTTAACGCGATAGATATAAGTAAGTGAGCAGTAAATTTGATCTAAATAAAAAATTTAAAATGAAACACATTAGTGCTTACTTATTTTACATAAGTTCAATCAATTTTTTTTTCTGTTCATGTAATCCTGATATTAAATCCACAGGAGAGGAAGAATTGAGCAAGACAAAAATAAAAATTGATAGGAAGAAGATTGACACTCTCATAGAGAATTCTAACTTTCTTGTTTTATCGTACGAAGATGAATCAATAACTAAAGAATGGCTTGGTTTAGATAGCACCCGTCATTCTACAGGAGCAGTTTTTATTGTAAATAAATTAAATCCACAACAATTTGCTAGTTCGGCTAAGTGTGGTGTTGACACAAGCCATGTAACTGAAAATATTGCCAACGCAATTAATTTAAACGGAGGTCTAAATAAAACTACAGAGTTTGTCGATTTTGATATTGCCGCATTAATTGATTACTTAAAAAAATCTCATGAAGTTGGTATCAGGAAGATTCCAGATAGTGTTAGAGCTTATTTCTACAGATACACGCAAAGTACTGCCCCACACATTAAAGAATCAAATAAGCCAACTGTAGCGTTTGTACCTATAAATGGAGGAACCGATTTGTTTAACAATGCATACTGTGACACAAAGCCGTTTAATTTGGGTCGGCTGTGTCCCCCTGATTGTGAAGATATTTACCCACCTTCAAAACGATCATTAAATGATACAGGCGCAATTCTATATAGAGCAGGGGCTCAAAGATCTAAGTACCCATTGAAATAACTACATTATGTCAATTCGGTTACTAAATTATTTTGAACTGCTAAGCTTCATTACCAGTTTACTTGTAATGCGCAGGCTAAAAGGAAGTATTCTTTTAGCCTTCGTTCCTTTCTTAGGCTTGACCGTGTTTATAGAGTTATTTTCACAAAAGATAAAAATTGGAGGGTTTAATCATTGGATTTATAATATTTACCTGTTTCTTCAATACTATTTTTGGGCTTTTATTTTTTATAACAACGAGAGAAATAAAAATAAGAAAAAAGGAATAGTAATATCATCCATGTTTTTTTTTCTCTTTGCAGTGTATAATTTAATTTTTTTACAGGGTATATACAAATTCAATCATTATACAATAATCATTTCTTCATTATTAATAATCATATTTTCCTGCACAGCAATACTAAATTTGCCTGAGACAAAGTATAATATAAGAATATATACTTTACCTTTTTTTTGGTTTTCATTTTCTGCACTACTTTTTTTTTCAGGTTGTTTTTTATACTTCAGCGCCTGGAATATTCTAGTAAATAATAAGGAGGACAAGAATGGCATTATTTATATTACGCTTTTTATGTTTATAAATGTCATTCATTATACAATAATTACAATTGGACTATTATGCACATTGAAGCAAAAGACATAATACAATTTGTAATTGCCGGCTCAATTCTTTCTATAACATTGTCGTTCTTTATTATTGCTTTTGTTTTTAAGCTAAAAAAAAGAAAAGAAAAACACCTACTCGAAAAACAACACCTCCAATCGCAATTCCAGCAGGAACTCCTCCGCACCCAACTCGAAATACAGGAGCAAACCCTAAATAACGTAAGTCAGGAAATCCACGATAATATCGGGCAGGCCCTCAGCCTTGCCAAACTCACCCTCAGTACTTTTACCGAACTTACCGACCCTACTCTTAAAACCAAAGCTATCGATACCCATAAACTTATTGCCAAGGCCATCGCCGATCTCCGCGACCTCAGCCGTAGCCTGCAGGGGGGTAAGATCGCTGAACTGGGCCTGGAAAAGGTTATTGCCAATGAACTGCGGATCATTAAGAATACGGGGCTTTATAATGATGCGTCAATTGTGGTGGAAGGCAGCCCCATGACCCTTGACCCCAAAACAGAAATGGTACTCTTCCGTATGGTACAGGAAGCGCTTAATAATATCATCAAACATGCCAAAGCAAAAAACATTTCCGTAACCCTGCAGTTCAACGCGCCCGCCCTGCACCTTTCCATCACAGACGATGGCGCAGGCTTTGATACAAAAACACAGTCGCCGGAAAAAACCGGTATAGGCTTAACAAATATTTACGCAAGGGCGGCTTTGATAAATGCAACAGTTTCTGTATATTCATCCCCGGGAAGTGGCACCACCCTTTCCATAACACTACAAGACACATCATCTATTTAACCAATAAAACCCTGATATGGCTGCTGTCGTATTGGTTGACGACCATTCCCTACTGCGAAATGGACTGGCAGAACTTGTAAAAAACCTCGGGCACCAGGTTCTTTTCGAAGCCAACAATGGCTCCGATTTTATCCAGCACATCAACCCCGCTCTTCTGCCCGACATTGTCCTCATGGATATTAATATGCCCGAAATGGATGGCTTCGATGCCAGCCTCTGGCTAAAGCAGAATCACCCTACGGTTCGCGTATTAGCCCTTAGCATGTACGATAACGAAAACTCTATCATCCGCATACTCAAATGCGGTGCCCGCGGTTATATCCTTAAAGACAGCGATCCAAAAGAACTCAAAGTAGCCATCGACGATGTGCTTGGCAAAGGCTATTACTACAGCGATCTCGTCAACGGTAAGATCATTCACGCCATCAACAAGATCGATGATGACGGTGCAGGTGACCTTAAAAACCTCGTACACCTCAACGACCGCGAAATAGAATTCCTCAAATACACCTGTACCGAGCTCACTTACAAAGAGATCGCAGAAAAAATGTTCCTCAGCCCCCGCACCATCGATGGCTACAGGGATGCCCTTTTCGAAAAGCTCAAGATCAAAACCCGTGTCGGGCTTGCTATCTATGCCATACGGCAGGGTATCGTTCAGTTGGATGCGCCAAAGCAATAGCCATTCCTTTAATTGCACAGAAGCCCCTGGCACCATATCCGTGTAAACACGGGTATAATTCCGGAGTTATACCTATGCCTCTTCCAAAAGCAGGGTGTAACTTTATAGGCAACAAATTGCACAATACATGGCACAATGGAACAGACGCCTCACCCTGCTGAGGGATGCCCTTGCCGCAATGCTGCCGTTCAGGACGGATATCATCCCTTATCTGGATGCGGCTGAAGTAAACTGGCTCACCATCGACATGAGTGGTAATCCCATTACCGTATGGCACAATGTGCTCAGCTATGCCAATAACAATGGCAACGACATGGTGCTGTCCATCGTAAACGCAGTACTGGTTAATTTTCCCAAGAACCCTCACCTGCTTTCATATAAAGCCCCTATAGAAGAAGACTATGGATTGGGACCAGATATCAGGAACACACAGTGGAGAGACGATTCAGGTGCGGAAAGCCTTGAAAAGATTACCGGCAACGTCTCTACCCTTCTGCCTATACGTTTCCTCGCTATTGGTCTCAACAAAGCCCGGGCTGTAGCACGTATTTATATCAGGCGGGGCAATAAGGCCGAAGTGGGCACAGGCTTTTTATTGCCGGGCAATGTCCTGCTTACCAATAACCATGTGCTCAGCAATAAAGACACCGCAGCAGAGGCACTTATACAATTTGACTACGAGGAATCAGAGAACGGCAACCCCTTAGCTATTACAGAGTATAATACTGATCCCGGTGCAGGCTTTGCCACTTCTGTAGAAAATGACTGGACAGCGGTGAAACTGAAAGGGGATGCCAATACACGGTTCGGCGCTATAGAGGTTACTCCGGGCGTCAAAGCAGCTAAAGACGATTTTGTAAACATCATCCAGCACCCGGGTGGAGGATACAAACAGATCGGGCTTTATCACAATATGGTTACTTTCAGTAATGACCAGATAGTTCAGTATCTTACAGATACAGAGCCAGGATCTTCTGGCTCCCCGGTGTTCAACAGCAACTGGCAGCTTGTGGCCCTCCATCATAGTGGTGGAATGCTGCGGGAGCCCGGAGCTAAACAACGCCTTTTACGCAACGAGGGTATCAATATCAACGTTGTAATAGCAGGTCTGCAAGCAAACAATTTGTTATAATGCCTATACATCCAAGGTTAAAGCACAACATCGTCAAACTACTGGCAAAACTGATCGGCACCAGTGCGGATGCCAGACCCTATTGCGACGTGGTTGGAATCGACACCGCCAGTATCGCCCTGGGCAATGCTGCTTATACGGACTGGTATAATATCGTTTCGGCAGCAGAGAAACAGGAAGACCTGCTCGAAAAACTACTGATCGAAGTACTGACTAATTTTAAGGGCAATACCGAACTGCAGGCTTTCTGCGATGAAGTTAAAGAAGGCTTTGACCGGCGGGTCGAACGCATTGCCAAAGCCATCAAAACCAACCAGTGCGTTCTTTTCCTGGGGCCGGATATGCTCCAGACCGTCAGCGATGGTAAACTCATTTCTTTCAATAAGCTGTTTGCTACCCAGCTTGCTGCGGAGTTGCAGAACGAAGGCGTATATTACGACGAAAGCCTCAGGGATACGCTGCCCTATATTGCCCAGCGCTACGAGGACATGCCCACTTATGTGATCGGCGAGGTAGGCACCAAGATCAGGACAGCATTCCAGGAAGCAACCATCTACAGCCAGGTATATAACGCGGTGAGCATTTTTACCTACCCCCTGATCATCAATGCCAACCCCGACAGCATTATAGATGGCATATACCAGCAAAAGAGTTTCAATGGCCAGCCAGTTAACCTTGCACAGGGCAGCTACGATATGACCAACGACAGTGATAGCACCACTCCATTTACAGCCGATCTTTCCAAACCCAATAGCGTCATCAGCTACAAGATATTTGGCACCCTCGATAACCCGGCTTCGATACTCTTTACCGACGCGCACAGAGTGCTTTTCTCAAAGAATGTGGTGCGCAACGATCCACCCCTTCCCCCACTGATCAAAAAGATGCTGACCAATAAATATTACCTGTTTCTCGGCTTTAATTTCAGCGAATGGCATTTAAAGATACTGATCGACTGTCTTGGCCTCGCCAAAAATGAAGGCCGGAGTTTTGCACTCACGGCTGCACCCGGTAGCAGCGGCCTGTCAATGAACGACTATTTTGAAAAAGAGTATAAGTTTTACTTTATCGAAAAAGATATAGAACGTTTTATGGTACAGGTAAAAGAAGAATACGATCAGTTACCCTGAGCCATTATCATTATTCATGTTTTATATAAACACTAATTTATAACATGCAGCATCCCGAGTACATCAAAGACAGGTATCCCGGTCTGAGGGCATTCGAAAAAAACCAGAACAGTATTTTTTTTGGCAGGGAAACCGAAACGATGGAGCTCTTTAACCTTGTCAGCCTTGAAAAAGTACTTGTTTTCTTCGGAAAGTCGGGGTTGGGAAAAAGTTCTTTATTAAATGCCGGTCTGTCACCCCTGCTTGAAGAGAACGGGTACCTCCCAATACGCATCCGCTTTTGTTCAGGCAACCGCGACAACGAGTCAAAAAAAGACGACGATACCAACCTGCTGCTGCGCGACTTTATTGTTGCTTTCCGTGGTTTTGACAATACCCATGCCATCCTCTTCGATAAAGAGAAAGCCCAGGTATGGGAACATGTTAAATCTGCGCCCTTCAACGATAAAGAGTGCAATCACCGCATACCGGTCTTTATCTTCGACCAGTTTGAAGAATTCTTTTACCATCCCGTTCACCACCAGCAGGAGTTCTTAAAACAGCTCAGTGAAATCGTACACGAACAGCCCCCGCGCCGCGTACTCGAATGGATAACCAATATACCTGCTGCCAGCCGAACACCCGCGCAAATGCAATGGTACCAGCAACCACCGGTTAAGATCATCTTTGCCCTCCGGTCCGATAAACTGGCACTCATGCAATCCATCGTACCGTATATCAATACTGTACTGCGTAACCGGTACGAGCTCAAAGCCCTCACGCGTGAACAGGCTGCCAGCGCCATTACTGAGCCCGCAATCAAGGATATGGGCGATGGCTATACTCCTCCTTTCAGATTTAACCCCGCCACGCTGAAGGAGATCATAACCGAGCTTGGGCAGCAAAGCAGTAACGAAATTGAGAGCTCACAGTTGCAGATGGTTTGTAATTATATAGAACAACGGGTTAGAATACGCCAGGATGCAGAGGAAGGCATACAGGATATAGAAGTAGACAATACCATTATCAACCCGCATACAGATATCATAGCCATAAGAAATAATTTTTACGAAAACCAGTTGCTCAGGATTACCGATCTGGCAGATCGTTTACTTGCAAGGAAAGTGATCGAAGACGAAATGGTGATTGAAGGCCAACGGGCCAGTCTGCTCGAAAAACAATTGATACAGGAACTGCAGGGCAAAAAGGAGTTAATACAATTATTACAGCAGGCACGCCTGATACGGGATGAGAACACCAACCGTGGCCTTACCTATGAAGTAAGCCACGACACACTTATTGCACCGATAGAAAAATCGAAGCAGCAGCGGCAGGCAGCAGAAGAAAAGGCGAAGTTCAGGGCAGAGGCTGAACAGCGGGAACGGCAATGGAAGGAAGCGGAGCAGCGTCGGGAAGAAGCAGAACGGCAAAAGAATGAGGCAGACAGGCTTAGAAAGGAAGCAGAAACCCAGCGGGAAGAAGCAATGCGTCAAAAGAAAAAAGTAAGCGTATTGTATAGAATAGTGATCGTCACCGTACTTTTGTTTACCATAGCAGGCGTCATGCTTTTTAAGGTGCTGGTTTATAATAAAGAGATTGCTGAAAAATCCCTGCTGATCAGGAAGGTGGATTCTGTTAGCATCATTAACCAGGAAATGAGGATGATAGATACAGCAGAAAGCATACTCGACAAGATTCCTGTTACTTCAACAGACACTTTTCTTCCGGATAGTATTTCAGCAAGCAATGATACCACCATTGCTACCATTTATGATGTCCTCAGGGAAGCAAAAGACACAACAAGCTATAGATACAAAAGGTTGTTAAACAACACTTACAAAAAGACAAAAAGTCTAAAAAAAGATGCCCCCGGTCCGGAGATCAAAACCGTACAGCAGAAGATTGAATACCTCGACACCAAATTGCCCAAGGTGCCGGAAGATCAGAAAATGAAATACTGGCTCAATAACAATATTCCCATACAGAAAAAGGCAGCGCTTAAATATTGATACTGCTCAGCATCACTCCTTTAATACAACATAAAGAAGATGCCTCCATTTAGTGGAGGCATCTTCTTTCATAATATCATAAACGCAAAAAATTGAGCTCTTAAAATCAAAGCTCGGTGGTACGGGGTTCTTTTGTTCCGGGGCCAGAACTTTTCCTTCCGCTTCTCTCTTTAAAGCCTTTACTGCCCGGGCCAAAACCCGGTGCTGTGGTATCGGGCTGGGCCGCATCTGGTGCAGGTTGCTGTACCCAGGCAGAAGCGGCGGGCGTTGCTTCCTTAGCTTTGGCACGGGATACACCCTTAGTACCAGGGCCAAACTGTGCCTTGGCTTTACCTTTGACAGCAGGCTTAGCCGGAGCTGCTTTTTTAGCAGGGGCAGCCTTCTTTGGAGGGGCGGCTTTTTTCGCTGCCTTCTTTGGAGGAGCCGCTTTCTTAACAGGTTTTGCAGGAACAGACTTTTTAGCAGGCTTGGCCGGAGTGGTTTTTTTGGCTGGAACAGCTTTCTTAGCCGGAGCCGCTTTTTTTGCTGCCTTCTTTGCTGGAGCAGCCTTCTTCGCGGGTAATGGTTTTTTTGATTTTGCCATGTGTAAAGTGATTTAAGAGCTAATATAAAAAATATTTAAGTACACAATGTGGGTTTTAGACAAGAGTTATTGACAAATAACACGCATACACCTATTTGTAGTATAAACGCTCCCGTAAGCTACCCTCCTGTTCCGGAAAAATCCCCGGCCGCACCACGATAAAAGCTGGCGTCATCTGGCAAACCGCTCATCCATAACTCGTAAAAGAATGACCAAGATCTTCCCAATCCATTCTATCTTCATCCAAATATTTCTCTTGGGTAAAAGCACAAATATGGTCAGTCATCGGCTGCTTCTTTGTATGGTGGTAATAGCTTTCGGCCTTACTGCAAAAGCCCAGCGCTTTCCCTTCACCCGGTTTGATACAGATAAGGGCCTTGCCCAATCACAGGTGCAGGACATTACGCAAGATCAGCAGAAACATTTGTGGATTGCCACTTTTAACGGTATTGATCGGTTTGATGGCAAAACATTCATGCACTTCTCCAAAGCCGATGGCCTGCCTTCCAATACAATCAGTTGTGTTACCACGGCAAAGGATGGGAAGGTATGGATCGGTACGCTGAATGGCGTTGCTGTGTATGATGGTAACCAGATGACACCTTGCCCCGTAGCTACTCCGGCTAAAGAATTCCTATTCACCGAAATAGCAGAAGATCACGATGGGCATATATACCTGCTCGACATCCGTAAAGGACTTTTTGAATGGGATAACCTGCAGTTCAGCCAGGTAACATCACCGGCTGATAAAGCACCTATTAGTAGTATCGCTCTTGATAAATACGGGCGGCTTCTCGCTAACGTACACAACGTTGGTATATATACCCGAATCGGGCAGCAGTGGAGCCACCTCTGCTCTACCAGCGTCATGAAGAAAGGAGAATTTATCTACCGCATGGCCGTCGACGCACAGCATACACTGTATACCGTCACAAACACAGGTACCCTTGCCGCACAGCATGACAGAGCCGGTACCTGGCAAACCACTACGCTCCCCGTCAATAATAGCAGAAGCCTCTGCCTCCTCAACGACAGCACGATCTGGCTGGGAACTAATAAAGGCATTTATGCTTTCGACAAGCAGTTGCACCTGAAACAGGTGTACGATGACCGTACTGGTCTCACCAGTAACAGTATCAATACACTCTATACTGATACAGACGGCAATGCCTGGGTAGGCAGTGACGGCGACGGTCTTTTCCGGTACACCTACAGCTCCTTTACCCATTATGATAAACGCCATGGCCTGCCGGGCAATATTGTTATGGGGTTTGGTAAAGACAACCAACAGAATGTGTACCTCGCGATACGGGAAGGAGGGCTCGTAAAATACAACGGACAGAGAAAAACACTCTCTTCTGTAGACTATAGCAGGTACAGCACTTACGGCTTTAACTGTTCGGCAAGCGATAGCCTCGGCAGGTTATGGCTGGGCACTCTCGACGGTAAACTGCTCCGCTACGATGGTCGGGCCTTTACAAACATCGTCTTCACGCCGCGGGCACCCATCGTCAACGCCATTTATTTTGATGCTGGTGGGACGGGGTGGCTGGCTACCACGACGGGGTGTTATTATATTAATAACGATACCGCACATGCCATATCCGGTTTTAACCAACTGGCCACCTCCGTGATACAGCAGGATGCTCATACTATGCTTATCTGCTCTTCAAATGGAGTATACAGCCTATATGACAGAATGAGAATAGAAAAGATAAAATCACCTCTGCCTGAAAACATAGACGCTAACTGTATTATCCGTTATGGAGAGTACCTGCTGGTAGGCTCAATGGACAATGGCCTCTATTGTTGGAACACACAAACCGGTAAGATATTCTCCTGTGGCGTAAAAGAAGGGCTGGCCGATAGACAGGTATATAGTCTATTTGTAAGCAGGCAGGGTCGGCTCTGGTGTGGTACCGGCCGGGGTATACAGGAGCTGATAATACAAAATGAAAAATGTGCTATTAAAAACAATACCATTGCAGATGGGTACCTGAATGCTGAAAACAACCTCAACGCCGTGCTCGAAGACCACGAAGGCAGGATATGGTTTGGTACTACCCGGGGGGCATTTGTGTACGACAATACCACACCCCTTCACACCAACAGCCAGCCCTATGTAATCATCAGGAATGTGTTAAGCGATGGCCGCCCGGCAGACAGTACCTGGTATAATGGCACTTCGGCATGGAATCACCTGCCCCTCTCGCTCCGGCTGCCTTATGGCCAACAGGATATAGGCTTCGAGTTCCAGGGTATCAATCTTAAAGACCCTGAGTCAGTATCATACCGCTACCGGCTCGAAGGGCAGGACACTGGCTTCTCACCCCTCACCCGCCAATCACTGATTCGCTACAGGAACCTTGAGCCGGGTAATTATGTGTTCCATGTCAGGGCTTTCGCCGCCGACGGCAGCCCCTCTTCCAATACAGCCAGTTTCCCTTTCTCCATACAAACACCTTTTATAAAAACAATGGCCTTCCGTCTGCTGCTGCTATTAGTATTGTTACTTGCCGGTGTGGGTATTCAGCGGTACCTCACCTGGCGCAAAGTAAAAAAGCGGCAGGAGTTGGAGCGCATACGTAAAGAAGAACAGTCCGTCATCCGGCAGAAGACCGCCGAAGACTTCCACGACGAAATGGGTAATAAGCTTACCCGCATTACCGTACTCGCCGATATACTGGATAAAAAAATGGGTAACAGCGATGAACAGCAATCTAAACTGGTCCGGCAGATCAAAGACAATGCTGCCCAGTTGTATTCAGGCACGCGGGATATACTGTGGACGCTCGACCCCGGCAATGACAACCTCTTCGAAACCTGCCGCCGCATCCATGAAATCGGTAATGAGTTTTTCCAGTACACGAGTATACGTTTCGACTGCGCTGAGCCGCCACCAGCATACCGCAACATCAGCTTTCCGATCGACTACAGCCGTAACCTCATTATGGTGCTGAAAGAAGGGATGACCAATGTGTTAAAACACGCAGGTGCAACCATCGTTGTACTGACTGTAGAAGGCGCAGGCGATAACACAGTCATCTTCTCTCTTAGTGATAATGGGCACGGGTTCGATACAGCAGGCGCGCAAAAAGGAAAAGGACTGCACAATATCCGCAACCGTGTCGGCCGTATCCACGCAGACCTCAGCCTTACTTCCTCCCCGGCGGGTACTACACTTACCTTAAAGGTAAAATGCCCCTGAACGGGGGAGCTTCCCTGAACCGGATTAGGTATCTTTGTATCCGTATGAACAAATCATCCGGGAGTGATATAAGGGTTGTGATCATTGAAGACGACGACACCATCCGCGAAGGCTACGCCTACCTGATCGGTAACGAAGAAGGCCTTTCGATTATGGGTGCCTACCCTTCCGTTGAGGAAGCCGTTAAGCAATTACCCAACGACGATCCGCACGTTCTTCTGCTCGATGTACAGCTACCCGGTATTCGCGGCGTAGATGCATTACCCACTATCAAAAAATTGATCCCCGATGTACAGGTATTGATCCTTACCGTCTACGAATCAGAGGAAATCATTTTTACCGCCCTCAAAAATGGCGCGGCCGGTTACCTTACCAAAAACCTGCCCGCAGAAAAGATCATCGAGTCCATTCGTGAAGCTGTACACGGTGGTGGGCCTATGAGCCCCGGCATTGCCGCGCTCGTTATCCGCTCATTCCAGAAGAACAACAATTCACCCTTGTCCAAACGCGAAACACAGATACTCGAAAGCATCAGCTCCGGCAAGAGCCGCAGTAAGATCGCCGCAGAACTGTTTATAGATACCGAAACCGTAAAGACCCATATCCGCAATATTTACTACAAGCTCAACGTCAACTCCCGCGAAGAAGCCCTAAAAGTAGCACGCGATAGCAAGTATATCTAAGCTGGTTAATTGAGATGTGTCAACCTGTCTACCTTTCAACCTGATTTCCACCCAATTCTAAAATACCGGTTATCAATACAGCAGATCACTACCACTCAACCCTGCAACCCATCAACTAATCAACCTCCCGCCACCATTCATCCATATCCCCCCAAAGGGGTTAGGCGCCAGGTAATTCTCCACGATAGATTTGCCCAAAACAAAGCCATGAAATATTTATTTACAATAACGCTGGCACTCATTATTTCCCTGTCGGCATTTACCCAGAACAACGGCCGCGTAACAGGTCGGGTTGGGCTCGATAATGGTAAGCCCGGAGAGCAGGCAACCATAACCCTCCTGCGGGGCAAAGATTCAGTATTGGTAAAAACAGCCCTGCCCGATAAGACCGGTACCTTTGAGATCGAGAACATCCGCCCCGGGCAATACATTGTAAGCATCTCCCATACCGGCTATACAAGGTACCTCAGTAATGCAATTGTAATCGATGCGGCACAGTCCGTAGTCACCTTGCCCGCCATCACATTACAGGCGGCACAAACCGCTATGAGTGAGGTAAAAGTGGAAGCCCGCAGGCCATTTATAGAAAGAAAGTCTGATAAGCTGGTGGTAAATGTTGAAGGTAGTATTGCCGCTACAGGCGGCACTGTGCTGGATGTGCTTGAGCGCTCCCCTGGTGTTATTGTCAATGCCGAATCGGGCCTCAGCCTGAAAGGCAAACAGGGTGTACTGGTTATGCTGGATGGCAAACCCACTCCCCTCTCAGGAGCCGATCTCATCAATTACCTGCGTTCGGTACCCTCATCCAGCATTCAGAGCATAGAGATCATTACCCAACCCTCCGCACGGTACGATGCTTCAGGCAATGCAGGTATCATCAATATAAAGTTTAAAAAAGACCAGCGCCAGGGCTTCAACGGCAATCTCACTTTCAGCGCCGGACAGGGACAGTATTTCAAACCTTCTGCTGGTACCAACCTTAACTACCGCAAAAAGAAGTGGAACATCTTTGGCAATTACGCCATCGCCAATCCTACCGGTTTTACAAGGTTCTATATCAACCGTAAGTTCTTTACCCCGCAAAGGGAAGTAGCTTCCATATTCGACCAGACCAGCTTTAACAAGCAACAGTTTATGAACCACAACGCCAAATGGGGTGTCGATTTCTCTCCTTCCAGGAAGACCATCATCGGTTTAATGTTCAATGTCAATGTCAACAAGAACGATCGCGATGGCAGTACCCACTCTGTCGTTACCAGGGCCGATGGCAGCACACAATACACTTCTGCTACCAATCTGAACCTTGACGGCAGGAACAAGAACGCTTTTGCCAACCTTAACTTCAGGCATACCTTCGACAGTACCGGCAGGGAACTGAGCATGGATGCCGATATCGGGCGGTATAAATCAACCGCATTCCAGCAGTTTGCAAATATTTATTTCGATGCAGCCGGCACACAAACAAACAGCAACAGGTTGAAAACAGATCAGATAGGTACCATTACCCTCAAATCTGTTAAGCTCGATTATATACACCCACTCCCGCAGCAGGCAAAGATCGAAGCGGGCATCAAGACCAGTTTTGTACGCACCAACAGCGATATCAAATTCTTTAATATCCTCAACGGTACGGATGTACTCGACCAGAACCAGTCTAACCATTTTATCTACAACGAAAATGTAAACGCAGCCTATGCCAGTTTTGCCAAAGAATGGAAGGGAACAGACATACAACTGGGGCTGCGTATGGAACACACCAACACTAAGGGTAATCAGGTAACTACCGGTCAGCGTTTTTCCAGGAACTATGTTTTGTTCTTTCCCAGCTTTGCCATCAATCAGCAGCTTAACAAACACAATGCCCTTTCCTTTTCTTACAGCCGGAGGATTGACAGACCCAGTTACCGACAGCTTAATCCATTTAAGATCTTTGTTGATCCCTACACTTATGTAGTGGGCGACCCTGCACTCAAGCCCGTACTAACCAACTCTTTTGAAATATCACATACCCTTAACAATAAATACATTGCCTCATTAAGCTATACACAAAGCCGCGATGTAATCACTGATATATTTGCACAGGACGACGTAACAAAGATCTCTTACCAGATACCTGCCAACCTCCAGAACTTCGACCAATGGAACCTTGGCCTCACGATCCCCGTTTCCGTTAAGAAATGGCTCAATTCTAATATTACTGGCAGTGCGTATTGGAACAAATACACCAGCCCGCTCCAGGGAGGCAATCTCGTCAATGATTATGCATCGTGGGACATTAACGTGAACAACAATTTCACGATCGGTAAAAAAGGATGGAGCGCCGAGCTGACCGGCTTTTATCAGGCTCGTAACGCATGGGGACTGTTCATCATCAACAACCTCGCGCAGGTGTCTACAGGTATACAGAAACTATCTAAGAACAAACAGTCTACCTTCAAGCTATCGGTAAGCGACATTTTCTATACCAACCGTATTGCAGTAGATGTACGCTACCAAAATATGGATTTCTTTACCGACCGCACCTGGGATTCGAGGGTAGTAACCCTTTCCTTCACTCACCGCTTTGGTAAGAATACCGTAGCAAGGGCAAGACAGCGCACCACCGGTGTGGAAGACGAGAAAAGAAGGGCGGGTTAGTAGCCACCTGTCGTGGATCTCCGCCCTTTCAAAGTCGTGGCCGCAGCGAACACGATCACCATAAAAATCTATAACAAAACCAACCATAATGAATAAGATCATTCTTCTCCTTTTGCTTAGCATCGTCAGCGGACTGGTCAGCGCACAGGTGCCGCAGCGCAAAGCCATCATGGGTATGCTGGGTAAAGAAACACCGCAGGGCATACGGGTAGACAGTATCATCGCCAGCAGTACCATGGCCGCAGCGGGCATACAAAAGGGAGACGTAATCATATCGCTCAACGGCAGCCCTGCCAAAACCATCCCCCAGTACAGTAGCGTAGCTTCTGCTATCCGTACCGGCGATACCGTAAAGGTAGAATACCTGCGCGGCAGCAGTACAAAACAGGTGTCGGTTAAAGCGATCATGCGGCCTTATGAACAGTCAGACATAGCCGATATTACCTACGACTGGGTAAAGTTCCGCAACGGATACCTGCGCGTGGTAACGCGTAAGCCAAAAGAGAAAGACCATGTACCCGCTATTCTTTTGATACCCGGCTATGGCTGCGGCAGCGTAGAAAACTATACCAACAGCTATAACGGCAAATTGATGAATGCATGGATAAATAACGGGTACGCCGTTGTAACTATTGAAAAAAGCGGGCTGGGCGATAGTTACGGCTGCGAACCATGTGCCGGGGTAGACCTGGCAACAGATATCGAGAGCTTCGACGCCGGTTATCGTTATATGGAAGCCCTGCCCTTTGCAGATAAAGGCCAGCTCTACATTTGGGGACACAGTATGGGCGGTACCATCGCGCCTGAAATAGCCAAAAGACATTCGCCCAAAGGCGTGATGGTATTTGCCTGTGTTTTCCGCCCCTGGAGTGAGTTTCTACTCGAAATGCACCGTGTACAAAAACCCCTGCTCGAAAACCAGACCTACCTGCAAACAGAAACATTTATGCGGAAGATACAGCAGATCTATTACGAGTTTTTTGTGTTAAAAAAATCACCCGCCGAACTCTACGGCAACCCCGCCTACCACGACCTCGTAGCCAGCGAGCTTAATTATAAGGAAGGCAGTACCAATATGTGGGGCAGGCACTGGCGCTTCTGGATGCAGCTCGATTCCCTCAACCTCGCCGAAAGCTGGCAACAAACCAACTGTCCGGTACTGGTAATCCACGGTGGTGCCGACTATGAACAGTGCTCACAGGTAGAACCGCTGATGATTCGCGAAACTGTCAACGCCGCCCACCCCGGCTTTGCTACTATGGTCACCATCGATAACCTCGATCATTTTATGATGGTAAGCAAAGACTGGAAAGAAGCAGTTATCAATTTCCGTGATCAGCAATACCAGAAAGGAAACTTTAATGAACGTATAGCAGAAACCACGGTATCCTGGCTAAAACAACACTAATACAATCAATCAATGGTACACATGGAGAAATATGAAGTCAAAGAAACTCCTGTACGCATGGACAGGACCGCTCTGAACAAGTATACAGGCCAGTATGGCGACCGTACGATAGCGCTGGACAACGAAGGTTTCCTTTATATACAACGACCCGGAGGTCTACGCCTCAGGATGCTTCACAAAGAAAAAGACGCTTTTAAGCTCTACATTATGCCCATCGCAAGCGTCGTTTTCATGCGTGGTGAAGAAAACAGCATTATCGGGCTCAAAGTGAGCAAGGGCGATGGGAAATGGGAATATGCACAGCGGGATTAATCAAAGCGGGCATATCCTTTTTTAAAGTTAAGCGTCATAGCGGTGAAGGAGCGGATAAAATCCTTCCCCACATTGCCATAGAAATATTTATCCGTAGTGGGCAGGGGTTCGGTGCTTACAAACTTATTTTTCATAACTGCCTCCCTGCCATTACAAAACAGGCTTAGCGGCGGCAGGGAGAATCCCTTAAACACCCTCGACCCATTGGTGCCGCCGAGTATCGTCTGGGCAGGCTTACCATGCTGGTCGATCCAGGGCTGATAGGCGTGGTAAAAAACATCGCTGAAAATAGTTTCCTGTGCCCCCGTGTCAAAAGTAAAGGGCAGTGTATCATTGTCGAATCGCAGGAAGATAAAAGGCTTGAGCTCCTCTACAGCCAGGTTCCGTAAAGGTGCAAAGTCCGGTTCCTGCTGCGGGATAAACAAAGAGTCATTCTTAAAAGTCATATCACCCAGTTCTTTGATAACGGGGAAGCCAATAATACCCCGGATGCTGTACACCCCCTTACCAAACGTAAGTGCGCTGTCGGGAAACACGAGAAACAGTGCGTGACGGACTTCTATATTGCCGATGCGCATTTCGTCAGCAACTGCCAATTGCGACTGTGTGGCAATACCTGTAATGCCGCTCCTGACAGGAACAGTAGCCCCGGGAAGGATGCGCAGGCCCAGCTTTTTGGCAAACGATTCCATGATCGTTGAGATACCCGCACCGGTATCAAATACAAAGTCGTAGGTAGAATCACCTCTGCCAACCGGCACATTCATCAGGCCTGCCCGGTCTCTTTTAACCGGAAGCGCCGTGAGTGCTTTATGCGATACCTGCTGTGGCTGTTCCGCCGCAGTAAGTTTCCATATATCATTCGACTCCTTCAGCTCCTGTAACTCCTTTTCAGTAAAGAACCGCGCATAATGATCCACCATGAAGGCACCTGTTGAAGCTGCTCCTTTATAATCAAACAGCTTGATACTGTTGTCTGATCGCAGGCGGTAATACATCAGTTGCAGTGTGTCGTCAATCAGTGCCAGTTGCTGCTGGCTGATACGTTGCAGGCTTTCCTCCGAAGCTTCAACCCGCATCCAGGCATTTTGCAAAGCCGCAGTAAATAGATTCTTCACTGCCCTGTACTGCGGACCCGCGGTATAACCTTCCAGCGCTTTCTCCAGCACATAAAGCCGTTTTTCCTGGTACAGTTGCCGGAGTTCGTTCAGGCTCGTGCCCGCTTTATCCTGCTGTGCATATACATCAAAAGAAACTGTTGTAAAGAAAAGAAGGAAAAATAATTTCATACGCCAAATGTAAGAAATTGCAGGGCCCAACAACAAATCAACAGGCTCAAATGTACACTGCCGAATATTACCAGCGGCAAGTTCAGCGCAGGGAAAAACTGTACTTTTACTTTTACATCAAAAATTAAACAGACCATAGCAATGAAATCGAAACAATTTAAACACCTTGTACTGGGCCTCTTATGCCTCGTGGGCAACAACCTGCTGGCCCAGGACCTCTACATGCCCCGTAATATTAAGGAAGCCTACGAGAAAGGTACCCGTAGTATGGACGGCAAACCCGGACAAAAATACTGGCAGAACTATGGCCGGTACAACATCAATATTACCGTAAACCCACCTTCCAAAACCATAAGAGGAAAGGAAACCATTACCTATATCAACAACAGTACGCAGCCAATCAACCGGCCCGTAATCAAACTGATACTGAACATACACAACCCCGGCACCGCACGTATGTTTACCGCACAGCCCGGTTACCTCACCGAAGGCATCCGCATCGACGCCTTTAAAGAAAATGGTAAGGATAAAAAGTTCCCCGACCCCGGTGGAGAAACCTTCCGCTCCTTTACCCTCTCCAGGCCCCTCCAGCCCAAAGACAGCATACGCCTCGACTTCGACTGGCACTATGATGTTTCGGACATCAGTGGCCGTGAAGGCCTGCTCGACAGCACTACGTTCTTCCTCGCCTATTTTTACCCCCGCGTAGCCGTATTCGACGATATACATGGGTGGGACAGGATGAACTTTACCGAAGGCCAGGAGTTTTACAACGACTTTAACGACTACGACGTATCGGTAACCGTACCCAAAAACTTTATCGTATGGGGGTCGGGCGACCTGCTCAATCCTTCCGAACTGCTCCAACCCCCTTTCCTGCAGAAGTACAACGCATCTTTTACTTCCGACAAAACCATCACCATCGTATCCCCTCAGGATATCCTCAATAAGAATGTGACCACCCAGAACGCCATGAATACCTGGAAGTTCAGTGCCCGCAATATTACCGATATGGCTTATTGCATCAGCGATCACTATGTATGGGATGCCGCCAGCGTGGTAGTGGATAAGAAAACAGGCCGCAGGGCCAGCGCACAGGCTGCGTATATCGACAGCTCCGTTAACTTCCACCAGTCGGTAGAACATATCCGGCACTCACTTTCATGGTTTAGCAACAACTGGCCGGGCGTGCCTTATCCCTTCCCCAAAAGCACTGTAGTACAGGGTACTGCCGATATGGAATACCCCATGATGGCAAACGATAATCCGCAGCCCGATCCCAACTTTCAGCGCTTTGTGGCAGAACATGAAATCGCGCACAGTTGGTTCCCTTTCTATATGGGTATCAACGAACACCGGTATGGGTATATGGACGAAGGATGGACAACCGCTTTTGAGAACATCATTGCAAGAGAAGATATGGGTAAGGCAGCCGCCGATGAAGTATTTAAGCAGTTCCGCGTACAGGGCTGGGCATACAGTAACTCCGACGAGAACCAGCTCCCCATTATTACCCCCAACAATATCATGTCTGGCGAAGGCATGGGCAACAACGAGTACGGTAAACCCGCACTCGCTTACCTTGGCCTCAGGGATATGCTCGGCGACGACCTCTTCCGTAAATGCCTGCATGGCTTTATAGATCGCTGGCATGGTAAACATCCCATGCCCTGGGATATGTTCTACAGCTTCAACAACCTGTCAGGCAAAAACCTCAACTGGTACTGGAACAACTGGTTCTTCTCCTTTAACTATATGGACATTGCCCTTAAAACAGTTACACCTGCTGTCGGTGGTTACCAGCTCACGGTCGACAATATCGGCGGCTTTGCCATTCCTTTTGATATACAGGTAGAATATGCCGATGGCAGCAGCGATACCCTGCACAAAACCGCGGGTGTATGGGAAGCCAATACCAAAAAAACGATTATACAACTCAAAACAAAAAAGAAGATCACCTATGTTAAGCTGGATGGTGGCCTTTACCTCGATGCAAAAGAAACAGATAATGTATGGGGTAAATCAAGAGAAGCCATGCAGACCCAGGCAGCCGATGGCAGCACACCCTTCGATCCCTCTAAAGTAACCGATGCAGACCTCGACAAATACCTCGGTACTTATTCCAGCAGCACCGTACCCATAAAACTCGCTTTCACAAAAGAAAGTGGGTCCTTAATTGCCGACGCAGTAGGCCAGGGAGGAAAGATCAAACTCACGCCAACAGGAAAGGATCGCTTCGAAAGTCAGGAAATGAATGTTATCCTCATCTTCGACGTTGCCAAAGAAGAAATGACACTGAAGCAGGGCGAACGTTCCACAGTGTTTAAAAAGGAGAAATAATTTGTTACTATATACGCTGTGAAAACACCCCGGGTAATACCGGGGTGTTTTCTTTTGCTGCCGACCATATTATTTTATGACGTAAATTGTTAAAACAGCGGATCAGCCGCTGTTCAATCAGGATTATCTTTTGGATAAGCTTTCCTGCCCTGCTGCCCTCCTCCGCACAAACACTTCTTCGGTTTTACCAAATCAGAGCAGAAAACATATACAGAATGGATTAACTCAGCAAAGAAAGAAGCCATACGTATTGATCCTATGGCTACAGCCATCAACCACATCCCCCGCGGATTAAAATACTACGAACCAACATAAGCGCTTATTTTTTTGGGAAAGCCGTTGGGCATAATGACCTTTATGATATGAACAGGATCGACCGACTCACCGCCATACTCATCCAGCTCCAGGGGCGTCGTATTGTAAAAGCCAAAGACATTGCCGAGCGCTTCGATATCACCCTGCGTACAGTATACCGCGATATACAGGCATTAACAGAAGGCGGTGTACCCGTCATTGGTGAAGCCGGCGTAGGCTATACCCTTATGGAGGGTTACCGTCTGCCACCCGTGATGTTTACCAATGAAGAAGCTGCCGCCTTTCTTACCGGCGAAAAGCTCGTAGGTAATTTTGGCGATGAAGCTACCAACGCAGGTTACCGTTCCGGTATGTACAAGATCAAAGCCGTACTGCGCAGCATGGAAAAAGACTATCTCGAAACCATCGAAGACCATATCGAAGTATTGCGCGATCCCCGCCTCCCCGAACACAAACACAGTGGTCTGCAGGACATCTTCCGCAGCATCGCCGGCAAGCACCTGCTGCAACTGTATTATACCACTACCTACTCCGACAAACATACCCAGCGTAACGTAGAGCCCGTGGGCGTATTTCACCGCGGCAGCTATTGGTACCTCATCGCCTACTGTCACCTGCGTAAAGACTACCGCAACTTCCGCGTAGATGGCATAAAACAGCTCCGCGTACTCGAAGAGCGCTTCAGCAGGGAACACCCTACCCTTAAACAATACCTCAGCCAGGTCGCAAAAGACGAGAACCTCCAAAAAGTAGTATTGCAGGTAGACGCAGACAAAGCAGGTTACCTCGGCGAACAGAAATACTACTCCGGTTATGTATCGCAGAAGCCTAAAGACGATAAGATAGAAATGACCTTTCTCACCGCTTCACTCGAAGGCTTTGCCCGCTGGTATCTAATGATCGGCGACATAGCCCGTATCACATCCCCCGCAACTCTGAAAACAAGGGTAAAAGCACTCCTCAACACCATCTCCAAACAAATAAAATAAACTTTAATACTGCTGACATAGGGCTGTCACTACACAGTTTTTACTTTGTACTGTAAAAACAACTAATATGACACAACTTGAAGCATTCATCCGGGAACTGGAGCAGGAAGCGCCCACTACCCGTAAATTGTTGGCCCTCGTGCCAGGAGATAAGTTCGACTGGAAACCCCACGAAAAGAGCATGGCAATGGGCAGGTTAGCCACCCATATTGCCGAATTGCCTGCGTGGTTGGAAATGACATTTAATACAGACGAACTCGATTTCGAAAACAACACCTACCCCCCAAGAACTGTTACCACTAATGATGAACTCCTCGCCTACTTCGATGAAGGTATCGAACGTGGCCGCACAGCACTCGCCGGTGGCGACGAAAAAGTGATGGACAAACCCTGGACACTGCGCTCAGGCGCTAATATATTCAGTACTGAGCCCAAGCGCGACGTATTGAGGATGGCGATGAGCCAGATCATCCACCACCGCGCCCAGTTAGGCGTTTACCTGCGCCTGCTCAATATCCCTATCCCCGGCAGTTACGGCCCCAGTGCAGACGATAACCATTTCTGATCATTACATATAGCCATGTTCATAACCGGTGCAACAATAATGTTGTACCGGTTTTTTATACCGTCAGGCCTTTCCATCGCGGTATCTGAACGTTCCTTTATACCGTTGCGGCATACCCGCATACACGAAACAGGGCATTTTTCCTGCAATACCTTGGCGGCAACCACCTTACCCGCCTTAACCACAGCCAGTGCACTGCCATCTTCAAGCACATAATCCACCCCGCTCACCCGCTGGAAAAACTGTATGCCCAGCAATAGAACGATATGACCGAAAGTGCTCCTGCTGCAATCGGCAGCTTCCTCACCAGCCAACACACCCTTCAACCGAACTGGTGCCGCAACAGCATCAAGCCGCAATACCTCCGTATGACTGACGCTGGTAATGTACACCTGCGCCCCAAAGTTCACCCCCACCCCTGCTGCCGATAGCTTATAATGCGTAGCACCCTGGGGTACCCTCAGCACTTCCCTCGGCACAAAGCCGCGCAGACCGATACTGTACTGCCCGGTAGCAGCACTAAACTGCGAATTAAAAGGCACACCAAGAATCCTTTGCAATGGTGCAGCAGCATTACACTCAAAACCCTCCAGCAACGACAGATCACCCTCCACAAAGCTGCGTTTGCCACGTGGGTTTACCGTATCTGTTTTGAGTATCCTGGTCAGAATCCCGGTGAGGCGATGCATGAGAGTATGATCGCACAGGCGCTGCTGATATGGGGCAATAGCCACACGCAGCAGCTTACCCGCGCGGCTGGCACGGCCAAACTCAGCAGCGTTCTCACGGGTACGGGCAAAAGCCGGGTCGCGGGCGATACGCCGTGCATCAAGGCAGGATTTGCGTCTTGCATAATAGCCACCACGTGCGGCAACGAATGTGATACCACCGATAGTACCGGAGAGTTTAATAACACCAGCCTGAATAGCCATCGTTTTCTTTTTTATGATAGTAATGCAGTACAAAAGCCGGTATCTAATCCGTCAATTATACCTATCCTGTTCTGTAGTTAAAGCATAGCAACAGTATAGTTAAAGCATAGTAACAGTATACCAGCAGTATACTCCACCCGCCCCCGGCTGCAAACATTTTAGTCCGCCTGCCCGCACAAAACTATCATGTCAGCAGGCAGCGCTTTCCAGTTTGTGCAGTTTTGTCAATGTTTGTTCACAATATTGCACGCCTCTGCACATTTTTTAATTTTTTTTTACAGATGATGGCGCAGGTTGATACTTTTTAAAACAGTAAGACGTAAAAGCCAGTTGCAGATACCAGCCTCAGTCCATGAGGCTGCATGAAAAACACCTAAATATCTTTGTTAACTTATGTCAGGACATACCAAACCTCGTCAGGAATAACATTATTGTACCCTGTCACCAACCACATAATCACCCGAATAACCCCATCAGGAATAACATTATTGTACCCTGGCACCAACCCCGTAATAACCCGAATAACCCCGTCAGCAGTGGCATTATTCTACCCTGCCACCAACACCATAATCACCCGAATAACCTCGCCAGAAGTGGCATTATTCTA
>CAZPXP010000009.1:0-151299 GCA_964590975.1 uncultured Ferruginibacter sp.
GGGGCGCTCTCGCTGTTTATCGAACCTCCTTCGGTGGATGAGCTGCGCAAACGCCTCGAAAGCAGGGGTACTGAAACTGCTTCCACGCTGGCCGACCGGGTTAATAAAGCCTCTTATGAAATGTCTTTCAAATTGCATTTTAACCGCGTCATTATTAACGACCAGCTTGAAAGGGCCTGCGGTGAGGCCGAAGAGGCGGTAAGAGGCCTCCTGGAGGCATAGAACAGGCAGCGCTGCCTGTTCTATCTACTTACCTGACGACGAGACTTCATTAGCTAAACTCGCCTGAAAGTGATACATTTGTACTATACCAGATGATATGGATTGGTTATCAGCACTTCTTGCCATACTGCTTTCCCTTGTTCTCATCGGCTTTTTTTCGGGCATTGAGATCGCGTTTGTGTCTGCCAACAAGTTGTCGGTAGAGCTGCGTAAAAAACAAGGCACTTATACCGGTAAGATCTGGGGCGCCTATGCCGACAAGCCTGCCCGCTTTATTGGGATGACCCTGATTGGTGTAAATGTTATACTTGTGGTGTATGGCCTCCTCCTCAGTACGTTTATGGATGTTATATTGTGGAACCCTATCAGTCAATATTTTCATATTGCCAATGCCTATCTCAAACTGATTGCGGAAACGATTATCTCGACCCTTGCGCTGCTGATGTTTGAGTTCATCTTCAAGGCCCTGTTCAAAGCGAGGAACGACGTTATACTCGGGAGCAGTATTATTACCTATATTGTAAGCTTTTTTTACTCTATTTTTTCGTGGGTGGCCAGTCTTTTTGTGGGAATGGCTGAGTGGATACTCAAATACGTATTTAATGTGCGCCTGAACGAAAAGAAAGAAGTATTCAGCAAGATTGACCTTGAACACTTTTTACAGCAGAACAAGAACCTGGACGAAGAGAGTACTGATGAGATTAATAAGGAGCTTTTTGAAAATGCCCTCTCGCTTTCGGAAACAAGGATACGTGAATGCCTGGTGCCGCGTAAGGAAATAGAGTCTGTGGCCATCAATACCAGTATGGCGGAGGTAAAGCAACGTTTTATTGATACCAAGCTGAGCAAGCTGGTGGTGTATGAAGACAATATCGATAATATACTGGGCTATATTCACCAGCTTGATCTGTTTAAACAGCCTGCCGATATACGCTCGATGCTTCTGCCTATCCCTACCGTGCCGGAAAGCATGAATGCCCCGGACCTGATGAGTAAGTTCAGCAAGGAGAGAAAAAGTATTGCGTGGGTGGTGGATGAGTTTGGCGGTACTGCCGGTATTGTTACGATGGAGGACCTGCTGGAAGAGATATTTGGCGAGATACGGGATGAGTATGATACTGAAGAGTTTGTAGAAAAGCAGCTTTCGGGTAATGAGTTTATGTTCAGCGGCAGGCTTGAGCTTGACTATATTACAGATAAGTACGGCCTTGACTTCCCGGACGATGAGGAGGCTGAAACCCTTTCGGGTTATATCATCCAGAATCACGATGCCATTCCCCGGCAGAAGGACCAGATTATTATTGGTAATTACCAGTTTGACATTCTCAATATGAGTGATACGCGTATTGAATCTGTAAAGCTGAAAGTTCTCAAATAGGTGTTCATTTTCTGCCTGCCGGCAGTATTTTTGCAGCCATGGTTATTGCGGTTAATGCACGTTTTCTTTTACCGGGTTATCTTGAAGGGTACGGCAATTTCATGTATGAGTCTTTCTGCCGTATTGCCCGGGCGCAACCGCAGCACCAGTTCATCTTTATTTTTGACCGTCCTTTTGATCCGAAGTTCATCGCGGCTCCCAATATTACGGGTGTGGTAACCGGCCCGCCGGCGCGTACGCCTCTGCTATGGCGGCTCTGGTTTGATTACCGTGTGCCTGCCATACTGCGGAAATTTAAGGCTGATGTTTTTGTAAGCACCGATGGTTTTTGCAGCCTGCGTACCAGGGTGCCCCAGTGCCTTGTGATACATGACCTGGCTTTTCTTCATTACCCCGATTTTATCAAAAAGGGCCACCTGCGTTTTTACAAGAAGTACACCCCTGGGTTTTTACGGAAAGCTACTACTGTGGCAACGGTATCGTCTTTTTCGCGGGAGGATATCATAGCGTATTATCGACTGGCTCCGGAAAAGATCACCGTGATCTACAACGGTGTTAAGGATGTTTTCCGGCCACTGAGCCACGATATGGGCGAACAGGTGAAGCTGCAATATGCCGGTGGCAGGGAGTATTTTCTCTGTGTGGGGGCTATTCATCCGCGCAAGAATGGTATTGCTCTCCTGAGGGCTTTTTCGCAGTTCAAGAAAAGACAGAAGAGTAATATGCTCCTGCTTTTTGCGGGACGTATGGCCTGGCAAACGGAGGAGTTCATGGAGAAGCTGGCATCGTTTAAGTACCGCGATGATGTAAAGCTGCTTGGCTTCCTGCCTGATGGGGAGCTTGCCCGGCTTGTAGGGGCGGCGTATGCTGTTGTATATCCTTCTTTCTTTGAAGGTTTTGGCCTGCCGGTGGCTGAGGCTATGCGCTGCCATACCCCTGTGATTACCAGCAATACGGGCAGCCTGCCCGAGGTAGGTGGCGACGCGGCCCTGTATGCCGACCCCAATAGTGCTGACGATATGGCGGATAAGATCATGACGCTTTTCCGTGATGAGCACCTGCGTGCTGCGCTTATAGAGAAGGGTGCTGTACAGGCGGCAAAGTACAACTGGGACACCACGGCTGACGCTCTCTGGCAATTAATTTTGAAGACGGTAAGGGCGTGATTCTGTACCTTTGCGCTTTAAAAAAAGACAGCCATGCACAAATCGAGCATACTGGTAGATGTTTTACTGGACCCTGATAAAGTTCCCCAGCAGATCAACTGGACGGCTTCTGACAGCAGTGCTGCAGTGCCGCAAAAAGCGAAGGCGATGTGCCTTGCTTTCTGGGATGGCGCTGATAAAACGGCGATGCGTATTGACTTGTGGACAAAGGATATGATGGTGGATGAGATGGTTGACTTCCAGTACCAGGTGATGATGACCATGGCGGATACCCTCAACAGGGCTACTCACCAGGAAGAGCTTAGCAAGGACATGAAGAAGTTTGCGAAGGAGTTTTTTGATAAGTTCAGGGCTAAACAGATTGAGGAAAACAGGGGATAACTGACTGCAACAACCGGATAATATAAAAAATTCAAGTATATGGGTTTAGAACAAAGCATCATGGCCGAAATGAAAGAGGCGATGAAATCGAAGAATGAAGCTGCCCTGCGTGGGCTGAGGGCCGTGAAGGCTGCCATCATCATTGCCAAAACTGCTGAGGGGGCTAATGGAGAACTAAAGGAAGAAGATGAGGTGAAGCTTCTTCAGAAGCTGGTGAAGCAGCGTAAAGACAGCATTGAAATATTTGAGAAGCAGAACAGGGGGGATCTTGCTGACAAAGAAAAAGAGGAGGTGGCTATTATTGAAAAGTTTCTGCCCAAACAGCTTTCGGAGGAAGAACTTAAAACGATCATTGCGGGTATCATTGCTGATACGGGGGCGGGCTCGCCTGCAGATATGGGCAAGGTGATGGGTGTGGCTTCGAAGCAACTGGCGGGCCAGGCTGATGGTAAAACCATCAGCAATGTAGTAAAACAACTGCTCGCGGGATAAGCTTTTAACCAATCAACGCAGACATGCTGATCGACATTTTTTTTGTCATCATGATTATCATTGCCATCGTAAAGGGATACCAGCGTGGGCTGATCGTTGCGATCTTTTCCATACTCGCTTTTATCATCGGGCTGGCGGCGGCGCTGAAGTGTTCTGCTGTTGTAGCGGGATGGTTGAAGGACAGTGTGAATGTGTCGGCAAAATGGTTGCCTGTACTGTCATTTGTACTGGTGTTTCTCGGGGTGGCGCTGGTGGTACGCTGGGGCGCTGCGGTGGTAGAGAAGACCTTCCAGGTAGCGATGCTGGGCTGGCTCAACAGGCTTGGCGGTATGATATTATATGCTTCTCTTTACCTGATCATATTCAGTGTTTTTCTTTTTTATGCAGAAAGGTTAAAGTTTACCGAACCTGCTACCATCAAGGCTTCTGCCACTTATCATTTTATACAACCGTGGGGGCCCAGGGCTATTGACGGTTTTGGCAGGCTGATTCCTGTATTCAAAGATACATTTACTGATCTTGAAAATTTTTTCGGCGGACTCGCTGCTAAAGTTTCGTGACAAGGTTATACAATTGTTAGTTTTAGACAGTTATTTAACGTAATTTTAAACAAAACATTTATTTTCGTGACCCGGGTTTACTAAACCCTGAACAGATAAAGAAACCAAAGCGCTGATGGATTACGAAATCAAACAAGACGGGAAATTCAGGTATATAGAGGTGGGTGAAGGTGAACCCCTTGTATTGCTGCACGGCCTCTTTGGTGCTCTCAGTAATTTCAGGGACCTGGTAGAATATTTCAGGGTCAACTACAAGGTGGTGGTACCGATGCTGCCATTGTTTGAACTGGATCTTTTGCATACTTCTGTAAGCGGGCTGCAAAAGTTTGTATATAAATTCATTGAATTAAGAGGTTATACGAATATTCACCTGCTGGGCAACTCGCTTGGCGGGCATGTGGCGCTGGTACATGTTCTCAAGCATCCTGAACGCATCAAATCGCTGATTCTTACCGGCAGCAGCGGGTTGTTTGAAAACGGCATGGGCGATACCTATCCCAAGCGGGGTGACCGCGAATACATCCGTAAGAAAACAGAACTTACCTTCTTTGACCCTGCGATGGCAACGGAAGAGCTGGTTAATGAGGTTTTTGAGATCACCAACAACAGGCTCAAAGTGATCAAGATCATTGCCCTGGCAAAAAGCGCCATCAGGAACAACCTGGGTGAGGAACTGAGCCAGATTACCCAGCCTACCTGCCTTGTATGGGGCAACAATGATACTATTACCCCCCCATTTGTCGGTAAAGAGTTCAACCGCCTGATACCCAACAGTGAACTCCACTTTATTGACCGGTGCGGACATGCTCCTATGATGGAGGTGCCGGGAGAGTTTAACAAAATATTAGAACAGTTCCTGGCTAAATTGAAGACCCCGGCTGCAACAGTTTAATCGTTTTTGCTGTCTGTTATGCAGACAAAGGTTTTCGCGCAACAACAATACGGTACCCGCTGTGCCTAACGACAACGTTTGCGTACAACAAACCCATATATTTAACGTTTAACGTTTACTATGTTAACGGTAGAGCTCATCAACAACAATATCCCCCGTCTCCAACTCCAGGATTCGGTTACAAAATCTTTACAACTGATCAGTGATTTCAGGGTTACCCATCTTCCTGTAGTGTCTGACGACAAGCTTATCGGACTTGTGAGCGAAGATGATCTTCTTGACGCTGAGGATGATAAGATGCCGATAGAACTGCTGCAGGACAGTTTTATCAATGCTTTCGTGTATGATAATGTACACTTCCTTAACGCTGTTAATGCCTGTAACCAGTTTGATACGGCGGTTATTCCCGTCATTGCAGAGAACAGGGAGTTTCTTGGCGTGATCACCACGACTGATCTCCTCAAAACGCTGGGTAACTTTTCCGGGGCCAACGGGATTGGTGGTATTATCGTACTGGAGATGGAACGCAGCCAGTTTGCTATTTCCGAGATCAGCCGCATTGTTGAAAGCAATGATGCTACCATCCTCCACCTCAATACTACTGTGCAGCCCGATACCGGCATGCTTACTGTAAGCCTGCACATCAATAAAAAGGAGATCGCTTCTATCGTTGCTACTTTTGAGCGCTATGAGTACGACGTGATCTATTTCTTTGGTGATGAGAACTTCGAAAATGAGATCCACAACAATTACCGCCACCTGATGAATTATCTTGATATTTAGTCTCTTCATGGCTCTCTGCCACCATGATCGCTCATTATCCATTACATTTACAGTTACACATGGTGGTTTAAATGGTAATCCGACAATTTCTTCTTGCTTGCTTATTTTGTTGTTGCGCTGACGGCGTAATGGCCCAGGAGGGTACAGTACCTGCTGATACGGCCGGCGCTATTATAAAACTGCACATCCGCAGCATCAGCATTACGGGTAACAAAAAAACTAAGGCATATATCATTTTACGTGAATCGGCTCTTCTGAAAGGTGATTCTGTGCCGGCTGCTGATTTGTATAAGATACTGGAAAATGCAAGGCGCAACATCTACAATACTACCCTCTTTAACGATGTAAAAGTTATTCCTGCGATTGCGGGGGCTTTTGATATTGACATTACGATACAGGTAAGGGAGCGCTGGTATATCTTTCCGGTACCCCAGTTTCAGCCGGTGGACCGCAATCTTACTGAATGGATAAAAACGCATAAGGGCGATCTGAACCGGGTAAACTATGGGGCAAAGCTGGTACATTATAACCTCAGCGGACGTAAGGACCAGCTCCGGATCTACCTGCTTAATGGTTACAGCCGTAATATTTCCTTTTCGTACACTGCTCCTTACAGCAATGCTGCCCTCACCGAAGGGTTTATTGTATCGGCGGGGTATGCACAAAACCGGGAGATCACTTACAAAACAGATTATAATGGCAAACAGCTTTTCTTTTCAAGAAAAAGCAATCCGAACAACCCGGGCACTTTTGTTCGCAACAGTTTCTTTATAAGTGCTTCCTATACTTTGCGGCGTGGTATTTATAACAAACACGTGTTTACGGCTGGTTACGAGTTTTTTAATGTAAATGACTCTGTTATTACGCCTGCCTATAATCCTGCTTATTTCAACAAGGGGAATGATTTTTCGGCGGGCTACCCTGACCTGATCTACCAGTTTCAGCATGTGGATGTAAGCAATGTTTCATACCCACTTAAAGGAAACAGCTACAGGATATTCCTTCTTAAGAGGGGGTTGGGTTTTACCGGCGGGCTTAATATGTTTTCTGTACAGGCGGAATATAATAGGTTTACTGACCTGGGCAGAAGCTGGTTCTTCGATACGCACCTGGCGGGTATGATCAAGCTGCCTTTTAACCAGCCCTATCTTAACCAGCGGGCCCTGGGCTTTGGAGATGCTTACCTGCGCGGGCTTGAACTGTATGTAACGGATGGGGTGGCCTATACCCTTGTACGGAATACTATCCGCAAAAAGATCATCTCTTTTACGATTCCTTTGCCTTTTAAGTCGAAATCGCACCCCGGCATACCTTTTACCTTTTTTGCCAAAACGTATTCGGATCTTGGCTATGGTTACAACAAAAAGATATACGACACTTATCTCAACGACCGCCTGCTGTATACCGGTGGGTTTGGTATAGACATTCTTACTTTTTACGACGTAAATCTCCGGATAGAATACAGCTTTAACCAATTAGGGCAAAAGGGGTTATTTTTACATACCAAAGCCGGTTTTTAGCTAAAGCGGGAACAACGGGGTAAAATCATCACTATGCGGATAGCCATTTACAGCAGGGGTATTCAGAATAACCACCAGGACATCAGGCTGCTGCTGGATGAACTGGCGGAGTATAATATTGAGCCTGTCTTTTTCCAGGACTTCTTTAACCAGTTCTATTCTTCTATTACCATCAATACCAAATATTCTACTTTTAACTCTTATGCTGATATTGACGAAAGCATTGACTGTATCATCAGCCTTGGTGGCGATGGTACCCTGCTGGATACGGTATCGCTTGTAAGGGATAAGGGTACTCCGGTGCTGGGGATCAACTATGGCCGGCTGGGCTTCCTGGCGAGTATTGCCCGTGAGGAGCTGAGTTCTGCTATTGCCGCCCTTGTTAACCAGACTTACCTGCTTGATAACCGCACCCTTATTCATCTTGATGCTAATGTGCCGCTGTTTGGGGATGCTCCTTATGCGCTGAACGAGTTCACCCTGCATAAAAAGGATACTTCTCCGATGATCAAGATTCATGCATATCTTAACGGGGAGTTTCTCAATACTTACTGGGCTGACGGGCTGATTGTGGCTACTCCAACGGGTTCTACGGGTTATTCGCTCAGTTGTAACGGCCCGGTTGTGTTTCCTGAAAGCGGCAGTTTTGTGATTACCCCTGTAGCGCCGCACAACCTCAACATCCGGCCCATTGTGGTTCCGGACGACAATATTATTTCTTTTGAAGTTGAAGGCCGTACAGACGGTTTCCTATGCTCGCTGGACAGCAGGCGCGAAGTTGTGGAAAAGGAGGTGCAACTGGCCGTGCGCCGTGAGGAGTTTGGCATTAACTTGCTGCGGCTGAATGAGAACAATTTTTTACAGACTCTGCGCAATAAGCTTTCGTGGGGGTTAGACAAGCGAAATTAGCCTTTTATGCCGTTTCATGTCAAAACTGTAAAGCTCAGGTTTGTCTTTATTGTGTACTGGGTGCTACTGGCCTATATGATTGCGGCGCTGGTATGGTGGTTTATTGCCCTTACCCGCCAGAACAGCCAGATGACCGGCTTTAAGCAGCAACAGTTACTGAAGGACGATGCCGCTTATGTACTGAAATATGATGCTGCGGAAAAAGAGCGGAGGCGTAAGGAGGCGCAGTATATAGGTGAAGGGTCGATCTTCCTGCTCCTGATTCTTGGCGGTGCTATTTATGTATTCCGCACGGTACAGCGGCAGCTTAAACAAAGCCAGCAGCAGCAGAACTTTATGATGGCTGTTACCCACGAACTGAAAACACCCATCGCGGTTGCCAAGCTGAATCTTGAAACCTTACAGAAAAGAAAGCTTGATGAAACCAGGCAGCAACGCCTGCTCTATACCACTCTCCAGGAGGCCAACCGCCTTAATGCGCTTTGCAATAATATGCTGCTTGCCTCGCAGATAGAAGGTGGTGGCTATAAGATCACAGACGAGGAGATCGATTTCAGCAGCCTGGTGGAGGGGTGCGTGGAAGATTTCCGTACACGTTTTCCTGAGCGGGAGATCAAGTGTGAAATACTGCCTGACCAGTTTGCTACCGGGGATATGCTTTTGCTGCAGATGGCTGTTAACAACCTTATTGATAACGCGATCAAGTATTCGCCCAGGGAGACTGCCATAACCATTACCCTTACGGAAACCGGCAGCCTGCTCCTGCTGCATGTAAAAGACGAGGGCAAAGGTATTAGTGCGGCAGAGAAGAAAAAGGTGTTTGAGAAGTTTTACCGTACGGGTAATGCGGCTACGAAAGTTGCAAGGGGTACGGGATTGGGCCTTTACCTGACCAAAAAGATTATGCAGCAGCAGAATGGTAACATTTCTGTGACTGACAATAGCCCCAACGGGAGTATTTTTACCCTTTCATTAAAAAAACTGCATTAGTTTGCACAGCACAACGCACCATGAGCAGTAAAAGTTTTTCCATATTACTGGTAGAGGACGAAGAGAACCTTCAGGAGGCATTAAAACTGAACCTGGAGCTGGAAGGGTATATGATTACCAGCGCTTATGATGGCAGTGAAGCGCTCAAGGCTATAGAGCAGGAATATTTTGATCTTATTATTCTTGATGTGATGCTGCCGGAGCTGGATGGTATTACTGTATGCGAAACGATCAGGCTTAAGCACCCAGACCTGCCTATACTTATACTGAGTGCAAAGAACAGCAGCGCTGACAGGATACTCGGGTTGAAGAAGGGTGCGGACGACTACCTTACCAAGCCTTTCAACCTTGAAGAGTTATTGCTCCGCGTGGCCAAGCTGATCCGGAAAAGTGAACGCATCAGCAGCAGGCAGCCCCTGCCGCAGGTTTATACTTTTGGCAACTGCTCGATTGACTTTAAAGCGCTTGAATGTGTTACCCGTACTGGTGAGAAGGTTGCCCTTACGAAGAAGGAAGTGATGTTGCTTAAGCTGCTTATTGAAAACAAGGGTGAGGTGGTAACCCGCGAAAAGATACTCCAGGCGGTATGGGGTTATAATGTGTATCCTACCACCCGTACGATTGATAATTTCATCCTGAGTTTCCGCCGTTATTTTGAAGTGGACAGCCGTAATCCTGTACACTTTCACTCTGTAAGGGGTGTGGGTTATAAGTTTACGGAGTGAGCTGTTATGTTACCCGCAGTGCTTCTACTATCTCCAGCGCTTTATCATATACATTCTGAAGATCTGCTGTATTGGCTACAGGTGTGTACAATTGCAATTCGAGTTCGTCGAGCAGTTGCTGTAAACTGAGCACCGTAGTGATGGCTATGCCTTTACGGTCGAGGTGATCGGCGAGCGCTTTACGGCCCAGTTCGTGCGGGGGGATATCAAACCGTTTGGAAAGATAGTGTTTGATTTCTTCGAGCAGGGTGGTATAAAACAGCCTGCTGTCTTGCTGCATAAGCGCCTGCCCTGAGGCTTCGAGGGGGTTAGCGTGATCGGCCTGCAACTGTTCTGCCCGCTGCATGGCGGCAGCGGCTTCAGCATCTGCGGCGGCTTTGGCGGCAGTATGCAGGGTTTTGCTCTTCCTGTTCTCACGAACGATCCAGATGATGAGCCCGAGCAGTATGAGCCCGATGAGCGGACCGGCTACCCACCAACGGTTGCTGAACAGTTTGTTATAAAAACGTTCTCCGTTGTGCTGCTCTACGGCAACACTGTCTTTTGGCCGCCCGTTTCCTTTGCTTACTGAAAAGGTGATGGGTTTTGATACTGCTTTTTTATATACGCCGGAGGAGGGATCAAAATAGCTCAGTTCTACAGGGGGAAGTTTATAGGTACCGGGTGTATCTGCGGTAAAAGAGTATTCAAAATATTTGGTGCCTGCAATGGGTACCTGTCCTTTGGCGAGGTCGTCTGTCATCCGGGGTTCAAATACTTCGAAGTTGCCAGGCCAGGCGATATCGGGGGCTGTGATCATCTGCATATTACCACTGCCTGTAACGGCTACCACGAGCCTGCCAGCATCGTCTGTGGTAAAGTGATCATCTTCGAGACTGGCAGACAGGCTAAGGTCGCCCACAGCACCTTTAAAGTTGTCGGGCTTACCTGCATCGGGCAGTGCGCGTACGCTGACCGAGGCGCTGTTACTCTTTACCGTTACCTGCTGCTCTACGCGGGCATCTGCGGGTATATCTGCACCTGAAAAGCGAAGAAAAGGATCTTTACTGCCCTGCTGCAGCATACGCAGGTATTCTTCTTTAATAAAACGTACGTTATTCTCCACCTCGGCAGATTCCAGTTCCAGCGTACCAGCCTGTAATGGGTACAATTGTGCCTTACGGATGGTGTACACGTGATACTCCCTGCCGTTATAATTTTCTTTTGTATAATTGTTGATATCGGGCAACTGTATATCTACCACAGAGAAACCGTTAAACGAAGGGTTCTTTACCAGTTTGCTTTCGCTCTTCAGCCGGGTGTAGAGTTTATACGTTACTACTACGGGCTCGCCGGTATAGCAACTGCTCTTATTTGTTTCCACGCGTATGAACAGGTTTTTCCTGATCTTTTCTGCGGGGTCTTCGCCGTTCTTCAGTATAATATCCTGGTAATCTGTTTCCTGCCGTGGCTGGTCGAAGGGGTTGGGCATACCCGCAAAAGGATCAATAAAGCCGGTGGAGGGGCTGTTGCCCGTAGGTTCCTTTACTACTTTTACGGGTATGGTGTTGCTGGAATAATTTTTGCCATCGATGATGGCGGTTGCGGGGCCTATCTCAAAGCGACCGGTATTGCGCGGCCGGAGTATATAACTCAGGGTAAAACTGGAAGTGGTAACGCCATTATTTGTCTGGTAGCCTGTGGTTTGGTTTGGGCCACCTACAACAGTAAAATTATCAAGCTGGGGGGGTACGATACGTTCTACCCTTGTTCCGTTCTCTACCACGAGGTCGAGCTGGAGTACCTCACCCCGGCCGATTACATTTGGCGAAACCTTTGCTTTAAAGCTTACCTGTGCCGTCAGCGAAGCCGCGGTAAGAAAGAGCAGCAGTAAAAAGGTGAAAGGTAAAATCTTCTTCATACCATGGTTGCAAAGATAATCCGAAGATGAATTGGGGTGGCAGCCGGGCGCAGTATTACCGTGATAAAATGCTGTTAATTTTAGCAGGTGGAGGGGGCTTATAAGTCGCCCAGTTGAGGGCGCAGTATGATCTCTTCTACTACGGCCTGTGGTGATAATTTACTGGCGGCAACGATCATGGTGGCCACATCTGTTGCGGCCATAATGCGTTCGGGTTTTACATCGCTGAAGGCCCATGAGGCTGTATATACGGCCCCGGGATGTACGGCGGTTACTTTTACGTTGTGGGGTTTCATTTCGTGGCGCAGGTTATTGCTGAAGCCGAGCAGGGCATATTTGCTGATGCTGTAGCTGCCGCCATTGGGGTAGGCCTGCAGGGCGGCTATGGAACAGATATTGAAAATATGACCGTTCCGGGCGGTTACCATTGTGGGGAGGAAGGCCCGTGTGAGGTGATAGGCGCTGTAGAGGTTGGTCTGGATCATGTGTTCGAGGGTACCATCGGGCTCATCGGCGATATTGCCTGGTACGAAGTGCCCTGCATTGTTTACGAGTATATCTACCCGGGGTACAATGGCGTGTACTCCATTTACAAAAGTGGCAATACCGTCTTTATCAGACACATCAGCCGGGATGGCGTGGGCCTGGCAGGCGGGGCAGGCCGCCATGATGGCATTTACCGCATTGGTTAACTCTTCCTGGTTGCGGGCGCAAAGAAAGAGGGTATGGCCTTCTGCGGCGAAGGCTTCTGCGACTGCCCGGCCAATGCCTTTGGATGCTCCTGTGATGACGATGTTCATAATTCGAGTTTTTGCGTGTAGCTTGCAGCTTGTTGCAAAGCTATTGTCTGAAATGAAATATCGTCATTTATTTTTTGATCTCGACCATACTCTCTGGGATTTTGATGCCAATGCTAAAGAAACGCTTGTAGATATTTATGGCATTTTTGAACTGGAAGCTAAAGGGGTAAAGCCTTTTGAAGAGTTTTACGGGCGCTATCTTTTTCATAATGAAGTGTTGTGGGATCGCTATCACAAAGGATTTATTACGGCTGAAGAGCTGAAGTGGAAACGTATGTGGCGCACCCTGCTTGATTTTAAGATCGGCAGCGAAGAGCTTGCGCGGGAGATCAGCGGGCGTTTTCTTGAAATACTGCCCGCTAAGCAGCATCTTTTTGAGCATACACATGAGATACTGGATTACCTCCGTAACCGGGGTTATCTTCTTCACCTTATTACCAATGGATTTGAAAAAACACAGTGGAGCAAGCTCAACAACAGCGGACTGGGGCATTATTTTACGCATGTGATCACTTCTGAAGCAACGAACAGTGTAAAGCCACAGAAGGAAATATTTGATTATGCCATTACCAAGGCGGGCGCTACCTTATCGGAGAGCATTATGATCGGTGATAATACTGATGCGGATATACAGGGGGCGATCAATGCGGGTATTGACTGTGTGTTTGTAAACCATATCAATGCTACTACGGATAAGAACCCTACTTATACGGTTACACATCTTAAACAGCTTGAGCTTATTTTCTAAAGTTTGGTGTTATTGAAAACAGGGACTGCCAAAAAGTCGCGATACTGAAACAGGTGATCACTGAGTTACTGTTACTATACTGCAACATCGCTTCAACATCACTGCAACATCACTACAGCTATATTATAATTTTACTCCTATTCGGGGGTAAAAACCGGGCTGTTTGAGCCGCAAGGGGGTATGGGATAGCTGGTAAAATGTTATTTTGGCAGGCCGTATATGTATCTCTTTTGAGCGGAGCTGCTGGTTGCATATTAATAATAAAGCCCCTTTTTGTTAAAGGGGCTTTATCAATTCATTTTTTGTACTGCTTAGAGGGCGGCTGTAGCGCTTTTCTTTTTGCAGCATGATTTTTTGGCTGCGCAGCATTTCTTTCCTTTAGCGCATTTTTTCTTCTTACCATTTTCTGCAACGGCAACACCTGTAACCAGGAGCGCAGCAGTAGCAAGCATAAATAATTTCTTCATACACTTTATTTTTTTGGTTGAGTTATATCATAAAAGTAGGGGCAAATTCTGTTTTTACCAATACTGAACTGTTAAAATGGGAAGAACGGTTACCACGAGGCAACAACGGTTACGCCTCCCTTAACCACTTCATTAAGCTGTACGTGTACTTTTGTATCGGCAGGAAGGAGGAGGTCTACCCGGCTGCCAAATTTGATAAAACCCAGTTCTTCGCCCTGCTGTACCTGCTGCCCTGCCTGCAGGTAATTGACGATCCTTTTGGCGAGTGCACCGGCGATCTGTTTAACCAGTACCTCTTTTTCTCCTTTCCTGATCACTACGGAGTGACGTTCATTTTCGGTAGAGGATTTGGGGTTCCAGGCGACAAGGTATTTGCCTTTATGGTACTGGCTGTACACTACCTGCCCGCTCACGGGGTTGCGGTTAACGTGTACATTGGCGGGGCTCATGAAGATACTCACCTGAAGGCGCTTATCTTTAAAATACTCCTCATCTACCGTTTCCTCGATCACCACTACTTTGCCATCGGCAGGAGCGATGAGCTGTCCTTCGCTGATGGTGAGCTGCCTGTTGGGGATGCGGAAAAAGGAGATGATAAACAGCAGCAGGAAGAGGGTGAGGAAGAAAACCGCCCAGCAGAGGATGGGCTGTGTGGCGCTGAAAAAATAAAACACCACGAAGTTGATGGCTCCAACGATGAGTGTGGTGATGGCGATAGTCTTGTAACCTTCTCTGTGTACCGTCATTATTTTAAATTGAGCGGCAAATGTACAACAGAAATGGATGCTGTGCTTAATTACATCAGCCAGCGTACGTATATCCAGATCAGCGGAACAGCTACCAGCAGGGAGTCGAACCGGTCGAGGAAGCCACCATGGCCCGGCATAAACGTGCCACTGTCCTTTACTCCGGCCATTCTTTTCAGCTTGCTTTCGAGGAGGTCGCCTGCTGTACCCAGCACAGCGGCGACAGCAGCAATAATGATCCAGTCTTTTACCGTATAGAAGCCCGTAAAATAGCCTGCCAGGCTGATCACTATTACACAAAGCAGGGCGCCGCCTACTGTACCCTCCCAGGTTTTCCTGGGTGATATGCTGGAGAATGGCGTTTTACCGATGAGGGAACCCACGATATAGGCCATAGTATCATTGATCCATATAGAGAAGATGATGCCACAGGGAATGATGTACCCAAAATCGGCGAATAGCATACCACTTTTATATACGAGCCCCTGCAGGCGCAGGTCTATCAACATGAGGCAGGGCATGGTAATGTATAAAAGCCCGAGGGGGAGGCGCAGTGCATAATGCCCGGGATAGATGAGCCTGAGCAGTTTTATGAATTCCCACCATGCGCCAAAATGTATAATGGTAAAGAGTACTATAAAGGCCCAATGGTTCCACAGTAAGCCTGTGAGCATGACCAGCACGAAAACGACAGCGGTGAGTGAACGGGTCTTTAATGTTTGAATATTGAGGGCCATATCAGGCTGTATGATTACTGGGGGTACGGGAGGGTGTATCGTAAAATGGTTGTGCTTTTGCAAGCAATGCCTGTTCCTGCATGACGATGGCAGTGCGATTCTGTGCGGATTGCTTTTCGAACCAGTAACACAGGAGCGCCGTGATAAACAGGGCTAAAAGGGAAGCCCATAACGGCAGCTCAGGGTCGGCCTTGCTGAGGTCTACCTTGCCGTTTACCTTGGGGCTGAAGTACAGCGCAAAAAGCACGATGGCATTATTCAGGAAATGGGCAATGATATTGATCCAGATATTGCGGCTCTGGTAGAACATCCAGCCGAGCATAAAGCCGAGCAGGGCCCTGCTGAGGAAAAGATAATAGGAGGCATGAATCAGGCTGAATACCAGTGAGGTTACGAGTATAGCCAACAGGGGGCGTTTCCACCAACGGGTAAAAAGCTGCTGCAAGGTACCCCTGAAAAACAACTCTTCAAATACTGCTGGCAGAAAGGCCATCATAATGATGCCTACAGCCAGCTCGCCACCACTGGTGAGATTGCTCATCGCGCTTACCTGTTCTGCGTAGAGGTTTTCAGCGGCAACGGCTTTGGCATTGAGTGAAGGTGACCAGGCGATGATCCATTTGCTGAGCTGCTCCAGGGGCTTGGCCAGTGTATTGGCCAGTACGATCAGAAAAAAACCGATGACGACCTGTGGTACATTCATATATTTGGAAAAGCCCAGCCAGAATTTGTTCTTACCGTGGCAGACCAACAGGTAGAATACACAGGGCAGGAACAGGAGGCAGAATGTGCCGGCTAACTGGCCTAATCGTGCCCAGTTGGCATTTTCCGGGAGGGTTATGGCTTTGAGTACACCTGTTCCCATATCCTTTACCGGTACATGCATACCCATCGTATAGATCAGCCCCTGCGCCAGGCCTGCCAGTATGATGCCTGCGCCTGTAAATGCCAGTAATACGCCTAGTTGCGCCCAGCCTGTAAAACCCTTTATACTTCTGTATTCCATTGCTCCTTAACCATTTAGTATGTACCTTTGCGTTTCTTTTTGATATGGTAATTATTGGCAAGATACAACTTCCTGATTTTCCGTTGCTGCTCGCACCTATGGAAGACGTGAGCGATCCTCCGTTCAGGGCGGTGTGTAAAGATAATGGTGCTGACCTGATGTACACTGAGTTCATCAGCAGTGAGGGTCTGATCCGCGACGCTATTAAAAGCCGTAAGAAGCTGGACATATTTGACTATGAGCGCCCTGTAGGGATACAGATCTTTGGGGGTGATGAAGAAAGCCTGGCGCTGGCTGCGAAGATCGTAGACGTCACCAACCCCGACCTGCTCGACATCAACTTTGGATGCCCCGTGAAGAAGGTAGCCATGAAGGGTGCGGGGGCTGGCGTATTAAAAGATATCGACCTGATGGTAAGGCTCACCGCTGCCGTGGTCAAAAGCACGTCGCTGCCAGTTACTGTTAAAACCCGCCTCGGCTGGGATGAGCAAACAAAAAATATCGAGGAAGTAGCAGAACGCCTGCAGGATGTGGGTATAAAAGCGCTGGCTATCCACGGCCGTACCCGTATGCAGATGTACAAGGGTGAGGCGGACTGGACGCTGATTGGTAAGGTGAAGAATAACCCGAGGATCAATATCCCCATTTTTGGCAATGGGGATATCGACAGCCCGGAAAAAGCTGTTGAATATAAGAACCGGTATGGTGTTGACGGGGTAATGATCGGCCGTGCGGCTATTGGCTATCCCTGGATATTTAACGAGATCAAACATTTTGCTGCAACCGGCGAGCACCTTCCTGCTCCTACTATTGAAGAAAGGGTATCTGTAGCCCGGAAACACCTGCACAAATCGGTAGAGTGGAAAGGCCCTATTGTTGGAATCAACGAAATGCGGCGCCATTATGCCAACTATCTCAAGGGCATGCCTAATATCAAAGAATACAGAAGTAAACTGGTTACTTTCAAAGAAGTGGAAGAGATCGACGCCGTGCTTGATGATATTGCAGCGCAATACCAGGGCTTTGAGTTTGAGAAGACAGCCATTGAACTGATCAATTACCATGAAAAATGCCCGATCAATTAAGACCGGGCACTGTTATTTTTTTATAATTATACCTGTTATTGTCAGAATGGAGCTTCATCATCGAACTCCCCATCGTTCATCTTACTGCCTTTCTGTATATAGAGTTTGGCTCCGTCGCCACCGCCCAGGTCGCTTACCGGCTTCCAGTTTCCGCCGCCGCTACCACCTGGCGGGTTAAAACCACCGCCACCACCAAAGCCTCCGTCTGTTTCATACTCGACAAACTTCTGTATATGGAGCAATGCCTGCAGTTTGATTGTTTCAAGGCTACCGTTACGATGCTTGGCTATGCGTACATGGGTTTCTCCCTTGTTGCTCTCACCAAATTCATTGGCGGTAATATCATAGTATTCCGGGCGGTAAAGGAACATTACCATATCGGCATCCTGCTCAATGGCACCGGATTCGCGCAGATCGCTCAACTGGGGCATCTTGTTACCGTCTTTCCGCTTCTCTACTTCCCGGCTTAACTGGCTGAGCGCAATGATCGGCACCTGCAGTTCTTTGGCCAGCCCTTTCAGATCGCGGGATATTTTACTGATTTCCTGTTCGCGGTTGGCATTCCTTTCACCACTACCACTCATCAACTGCAGGTAGTCGATAAGGATCAGACCCACATTATGTTTATTTTTCAGCCTGCGGCATTTGGCGCGCAGTTCAAAGATGTTGAGGGCGGCGGTATCGTCGATAAAGATCGGGGCACTGCTCAACTTCTCGATACCTTTCTTGTACAGTTGTTTCATCTCGTGCTCTTCCAGCTTTCCCCGGCTGATCTTTTCGAGCCAGATCTCGCTTTCGGCGCTGAGGATACGCTGTACCAACTGGCTGCTGCTCATTTCAAGGCTGAAGAAAGCTACGGCAGTTGGCTTTGCCGGGTTGAGGGCTGCGCTGCGGGCGAGGTTAAGGGCAAAAGCCGTTTTACCCACGGCAGGACGTGCGGCCAGGATGATCAGATCGGTGGCCTGCCAGCCATAGGTTACTTTATCAAGGGATGGGAATCCGCTTGTTACACCCGTAATATCTTCATCACGGTTGCGCATATCTTCTATACGCTGAATGGTTTTTACCAGTACGGTATTGATGTCGTCGAAATTCTTACGAAGGTGATTATTGGTGATCTCGAAGAGTTTGCTTTCTGCCTCGTCAAGCATATCGAAGACATCAATGCTGTCTTCATAGGCATCTCCGATGATCTCACCGCTGATGCGGATCAGTTCACGCTGTATAAACTTTTGCAGTACAATGCGTGAGTGTGCATCAATATTGGCGCTGCTCACTACGGCATTGGTAAGCTTTGATACATAGTATGGGCCACCCACCAGTTCCAGTTCTTCCCTGAATTTAAGCTCTTCTACCACCGTCAGCAGATCGATAGGCATGCTCTTCTGCGCAAGCCCCTGCATTGCCCTGAAGATCCGCTGGTTGGCATCCACATAAAAGCATTCGGGTTTTAATATTTCCACAACGGTATCGAACGCACTTTTTTCCAGCATAATAGCACCGAGTACAGCTTCTTCCAGGTCTTTTGACTGGGGAGGCACTTTACCGTATACCATTGTGCTCAGGTCGAGCGATGATTTCCGCCTTGTTTTACGATCTTTATTAACATTTGACAGGTCCATTATTTTGCCAGTTCTCTTCTTTTACAGTTAAAGTTTAGTTGCCAGACAGGTATGCTTTTCAGATAAGGGGATGCTAAGTTAATAGCAAATCACAAAACGCATAGTTGTACCAGAATTGCCAGGGGACTTATTACTGATTATCCACAGTAGATTAACAGCAAAGATAGCTTATTAACGGCTTATCCACTTAAAATTAACAGGTGCTCCTCAACCGGTCAGGGATTTAGTCTGTAGTTATCAACAGGCTAACGATGGCCATTATTTTTTCTTCACTAAATGGGGTGAAATATTTGTCTTTTTTAGTTTAAAAAAATGAGTATATGAAGCGCGTGCCAACGCTTCCTTCTCTTTTTGTATTTTTGTCGTTAAACAGTAGAAAACAGAATGACCATAAGTTACAATTGGCTTTGCGAATATCTTCCGGAAAGAATTGAACCTGAAAAGTTGAGCAGGGTGCTGACAGGTATCGGCCTGGAAGTAGAAAGTCTTGAAAAATATGAAGGGGTAAAAGGTGGGCTCCAGGGCCTGGTGATCGGTGAAGTACTCTCCTGCGAAAAACACCCTGATGCGGATAAACTATCTCTTACAACAGTAAATATTGGTGGGGAAGCGCCATTACAGATTGTTTGCGGTGCTGCTAATGTAGCTAAAGGACAGAAAGTGGTAGTAGCCACCGTCGGCACTACCATCTATCCTATTACCGGCGACCCGTTGACAATGAAGAAAGCAAAGATCCGCGGTGCTGAAAGCCATGGAATGATCTGCGCAGAAGATGAGATTGGTATTGGCACCAGCCACGACGGTATTATGGTGCTTCCTGCTGAATTGATAGCAGGCACACCGGCAGCAGATTACTTTAAGCCTTATACAGACTGGATATACGAAATTGGCATCACGCCCAACCGTATTGATGCTATGAGCCATCTTGGCGTAGCAAGAGATGTGTGCGCCTGGCTTACACATCATGACAAAAAGGATGCAGCGCCCAGGCTGCCGTTTAAAAATAGTTTTAAGACAAACCACCAGGGTTTGCAGTTTAAGGTGGTAATTGAGAATGAAACTGCCTGCCAGCGTTATGCGGGGGTAAGCCTTAGTGGGGTTACAGTAAAAGAAAGCCCTGAATGGCTGAAGAACAGGTTGAAGAGCATTGGTCTCAGGCCGATCAACAATATTGTAGATGTCACCAATTTCATTCTGCATGAAACGGGTCAGCCGCTTCATGCTTTTGATGCCGACCTTGTACAGGGCCAGGCAATACGCGTAAAGAACCTGCCTGAGGGTACACCATTTATCAGCCTTGATGAGAAGGGGCGCACACTAAGCGCGGAAGACCTGATGATCTGTGATGCAGAAGATACACCTATGTGTATCGGGGGTGTATTCGGCGGTCTGAACAGTGGGGTAACGGCTACCACTAAGAACATTTTCCTGGAAAGTGCGTGGTTTAACCCCGTTACTATACGCCGGTCTTCATTACGGCACGGTTTGCGTACTGACGCAGCGGTAAGGTTTGAAAAAGGTGTAGATATCAGCAATACGGTCAATGTGCTTAAACGCGCAGCATTATTAATACAGGAGCTTGCAGGTGGTGAGATCGCCAGCGACATCACTGATGTATATCCCAAACCTGCGGCGAAGACAGAGCTCGCGGTGAAGTACCATTATCTGAAAAAGCTGAGCGGTAAGAACTACCACCCTGATACCATCAAGAAGATATTACAGGCGCTTGGCTTTGAGCTGATCAAAGAGGGAATTGATGAGATATGGCTGGCTGTACCTCACAGCAAGCCTGATGTAAGGATTGCTGCTGATATTGTAGAAGAGATCATGCGTATTGATGGTCTTGACAATGTGGAGATCCCTTCTGCCATCACTATTTCTCCTGCTGTGGAAACACTGGGCCATGAGTTTGCCTGCAAGGAGAAGATTGCCAACAGCCTGGCAGGAAGCGGTTTTTACGAGATATTTACCAATTCCATTACCAACAGCGCTTTTTTTGATGAGGAGACGCTGGCACAGTCGGTGAGGATGCTTAACAGCCTGAGTGCAGAGCTGGACATTATGCGTCCATCGATGCTGGAGAGCGGGCTGGATGTGGTGGCTCATAACCTGAACCGTAAGAACAACGACCTGCGTTTGTTTGAGTTTGGTAAAACCTATCACGCTGAGGCGCCGGGCAATTACAATGAAAAAGAACATTTGTGCATATATGTGAGCGGTAATATATCTGCCGCTACCTGGCAGCGGAAAGCCGTCTTATCGGACTTTTTCTACCTGAAGGGAGTACTTCACCAAACAGCGCAGGCGATGGGCATAGTGTTTACTGGCTACCGGCCTTCAGCAGCACGGACAGGCGCTGTTGAGGCATTGATCAAAACTGAATCTGTGGCTGTGATTGGCACTGTACCAAAAACATTGCTCGATCGCTTTGGCATTAAACAACCTGTTTGGTATGCAGACATCAACTGGGAAAAATGGATACAACTGAATAAAAAGACTCAACTTCAGTACCGTGAGTTATCAAAATTTCCTGTGGTGGAAAGGGATCTGGCTATTATTGTAGACCAGTCGCTGAAGTATGAAGCTATAGAAAGCGCAACCGCTGCAGCAAAAGTGAGCAGGTTGACGGGGATAAATCTCTTTGATATTTTTGAAAGCGACAAGCTGGGGGTGGGTAAGAAATCGATGGCGGTAAGCTTTACCTTTCTTGATGAGGAGAAAACCCTGACGGATAAAGAGATAGACAGTATGATGAACAGGATCATTGCGGTCTACGAGAAAGAGCTCGGTGCAGAAATAAGAAGCAAATAAACGCCGGCGGATCATCTCCGTAAACCGGAAAAAACAGTTATGGAGCAGCGTGTGCAACGTATCAATGCGAGAATTCAACAGCTTCTGCGACAGTACCAACTGCTGCAGAGGGATAATGAGCGCCTGCAAAAGACTGTAACTGAATACCGTGCGAAGAACAAAGTGCTTGAGGAGAGCCTGGATGCGTTGAACAGGCAGGTGCTGGTGCTCAAAGCCGGGAATGGCCAGATGAATGAAGCTGATAAAAAAGACCTTGAAAAAAGGATCAACCAATATATCAGGAAGGTAAACCAGTGTATTGCATACCTGGGCGAATAAAGTATCATGTCTGAACTTATACCTGTAAATATCGTTATCGGCGACCGCAGCTACCGCATACGGATATCTCCATCTGATGAAGAACATGTACGTAAAACACTCAAAATTATTAACGATAAAATCATAGAATTTAAGACGCAGTTTGCTGGCAAGGATATGCAGGATTATATTGCTATGGTTATGATATGGTATGCTACTGAAGTAACTGCAGGCACGTCGTCGCCCGGTGTTGAAAAATCATTTGCTGACCATCTTGACCATATAGAGAAATTGCTGAACCAGTTTGACTAAAGGAACAGATACCAATTGTTAGTAATTTTAACGAAATCATTTCAGTAAACACGGAACTAATGGTAATACGCGTCATTGGACAATGGGGGAAACCATGGTTTTTTATTCAGGGCTTTTCCTGAAACAGGATTAGAAAAAGATGGATTAAGGATAACATTGCACAGAAAGGGTGTTTTGTAATGTAGCTTGCTGTTACATTATTTATAACCCTAAACCTTTACATCATGTTATTACAATTAAAACCCCCAGCTCAAGCACAAGGTGACGACCCTTTTATCAGTGTAAAAGCAATCAACCAACTGGTAAAAAATTTCTTAGATTATACCCTTAAGGTTGACACGGCTACCGGCTCTGTCAAAAAGATGCAGTACGACAGGGACAGCTACAGTGTCTGGTTCAGTATGGACGAAATCAAACAGTTACTCAGCGACAACAGTTCCGAGGTGCTGAAACCCACCGGCATAAGGGTGTACCTTGGGCTGCATTCCGATTCGGACATAGAAAATGAAGAAATGCCTAAACGACCAAAAACATACATTAATCATCACACGGTGGTACTGGTTGCCACGTTCCGTAACAAGGATGGTGTTGAAGAAGACATACTACATACGTCGGATTACGTATTGCTGAATGCAGCAAACGGCCTGGGGGCCGACGAAGGCAGCATCTCCCCACCTCCGTATCCTATTCCCGGATCAAAAGTCACTCCAAGATAAACATGGTACCAGCACAACCATATTTTTTTGTTGAGGTGGCTGCGTTTTTCGCTTCACTCTGGGTGATCGGTAACAGAAATTACCCGAGACAAATGAAGCTTTTTATACCCTACCTATTCCTTACCGTTATGGTGGAATGGGTGGGGTTTTATATTATGCAGAATAAAATTGTCAAAAGCAATCATTTCCTCTACAACATTTACGTACCGTTGTCGATTTTGTTCTATCTCTACCAGATGCAACATTATACCAGCCGGGGGAAATATAAACAACTAGCCATTGGCTTAAGCGTATTTTATGTACTTTTTGTAGTATCGGGTTTTCTCTTCTACTTTAGAATTGGCCAGTTTGTCAATTATAACTTCATCGTGGGCGGTTTTATCGTTACTGCCTTTACTTTTCTTTACTTTTACGAACTACTCGAAAGGGAAGACAGGGTTGCAGTGTACACCTTACCCGCTTTCTGGATCAATACAGGATTATTATTGTATTATCTTCCAAAGACTATCTTTTATACCTGTTTCGAGTATTTTACTTTTATCAATGAGTCTGCCATTTTTTTCCATAAATTGTTTTTCCGTTTAAATACCATACTTATCATTGTTCTTTATGGCTGTATAATCATCAACTTTCTATGCACCAATCGGAAAACAAGATCATCATTGCAATCTGTGTAATCACGCTCGTTATGCTGTTCGCGATTGCACTGTTTGTATTTCTCGTGATACATTCCAGGAAAAAATACAACCAATACAATTACGACAAGCAAGTACTCGAACAGAAGTTCGCACACACCCTGCTCCAGACACAACTGGAGATCAAGGAGCAAACTATGGAGTACATCAGCCGCGAACTTCATGATAATATCAGCCAGGTGGCTTCACTGATCAAGATCAATCTCAACACACTTAAACTTACTCCCGATTCCCTGATTGCAGAAAAGCTGGAAGACAGTAAAGAACTATTGCGTCGTCTTATTACTGATATCAAACTCCTTTCCCGGAGCCTAAGCAGCGATACTTTCGCCAGTATCGGGTTATTTAAATCGATCGAGAATGATATACAGCGCATTGACAGAACGGATAATTTTACCGCTATTTTTATTTCATACGGAAATATACCTGACCCACCTGCAGACAAAGCCATTATTCTTTACCGCATGGCACAGGAGATATTAAATAATATCGTTAAACATTCCAATGCTTCTCATATTGAGTGTGCCGTTAACTATTTGCAAAATAACCTTATATTAGCATTCAGAGATGACGGAGATGGCTTTAAGCCGGAAACAATGAAACACGGCGGCGGTGCGGGTCTTCGCAACCTGGAGCAAAGGGCCAAACTGATTGGAGCTCAACTGACTATTGACAGTAAACCCGGAGCGGGTACTACTACAAGCATACTACTATCTATTAAATAAACCTACCTGTATGTCTAAACAGCCAACGAATCTCGCCCTGGTAGATGACCACAAACTATTCCGTAAGGGCATGCGCAGCCTGATTGAAATGGTAAGTGACTCTTACCATATTGTTTTCGAGGCTGACAATGGCCGGGAGATGCAGACAGCACTCCGGGATGCACCTTTACCTGAGATCATTCTTATGGATATTACCATGCCGGGTATGGATGGCTTTACTTCTGTACGCTGGTTGAACCAGCATTATCCTGATATAAAAGTATTGGTGGTATCGATGGTTGAAAAAGAAGAGAGCATCATACACATGCTCAAGCTGGGGGTAAAGGGTTATCTTTCTAAAGACGTAGAACCTGCTGTGCTGGGTGAGGCACTGGAAGCTATAAAAGACAGGGGATTCTATTATACTGATTTCATTACGGGCAGACTTGTACATTCCCTCCAAAAAAATGCTGCTGATAAAGATCCTGAAACTGTGCCCAAGCTGAGTGAACAGGAAAGAGAGTTTATCAGGTATGCCTGCACTGAAATGACTTATCAGGAGATTGCCGACCAAATGTTTCGCAGTGCTAAAACGGTTGATAGTTACCGGACCGCCTTATTTGATAAACTGGGTGTAAAAAACCGTACGGGATTGGTACTTTATGCCCTCCGTAACGGATTGGCTGTACTATAGTCTTTCCAGCTTTAGTTGAGCGCGCTGGTTTCTTTAACCTGTTTGATTCCTTCCTGTTCTTTTATCTTTCCCCATCCACCATTTACGTTACGAAGATTATGCAGTCCCTGCCTTTTGAGCAGGCTGGCGGCGATTACGCTCCTGTAGCCTCCCTGGCAGTGTACATAAAGATTCTGGTGATCGTCGAACTGTGCCATCTGTGCCACGTCTGTCATTTCATTGAGCGGGAGATTCACTGCGTTCTTTACATGACCGTCGGCAAATTCTGCTTCGCGGCGTACATCCACTACCACAAGATTATTATCGTGGGGGATATCCATTGCCAGTTCGTCTACGTCGACACTTACAATCATATCCACAGGTTTTCCGGCTGCTTTCCATGCTTCAAAGCCCCCTTCGAGATAACCTTCTACTTTATCAAAGCCAACGCGTGCAAGGCGAATCAGGGTTTCTTCTTCTTTCCCTGTTTCTGTAACCAGTGCCAGCGGACTATCGAAGGGAAGCAGGCTACCTGCCCATTCTGCAAAACGACCTTCAAGACCTATAAATATACTTCCGGGGATATAGCCTTCTGTAAATACTGTGGCATGACGGGTATCGAGCACTGTAACAGTACCCTCTTTCAGTAATGCAGAAAATGCTTCGAGGCTAAGGGGCGCAAGCCCCTTTGTCATTACCTCATCGAGACTGGTATATCCTTCCTGGTTGATACGGGCATTGATGCTGAAATAAGGAGGTGCATCGTTAAGGCCGGTGGTAACTGCTTTGACAAAGTCTTCCCTTGTTTGTGGCTGCAGGGCATAGTTGCTCTTTTTTTCCTCGCCAATGGTACTGTGTGTATGGGGGCCAAGATTCTTGCCGCAACTGCTTCCGGGGCCATGGGCCGGATAGACAATCACATCATCTGCAAGGGGCATTATCTTTTGCTGGAGAGAGTCGTAAAGTATTGCTGCGAGTTCTTCGCTTGTCATATTACCACTGCTGAGGTCGGGGCGGCCCACATCACCTACAAAGAGTGTATCGCCTGTAAAAATGGCTCCTGCTTTACCATCGGCGTTCCTGAGCAGGTAGCAGGTACTCTCCAGGGTATGCCCCGGGGTGTGTAATACTTCTATTGTGACATTGCCAAGTGTAAACACTTCGCCATCTGCTGCTACATGAACCGGAAAAGCGGTTACGGTTTCAGGACCATAAACAATCGGTGCGCCGGTCTGGCGGCTGAGGTCTATATGCCCGCTTACAAAGTCAGCATGAAAGTGTGTTTCAAAAATGTATTTAATGGTTGCGTTACGTTCTTCTGCCAACCGGAGATAGTCTGCCGTATCACGCAGGGGGTCGATAATGGCGGCCTGGCCTTCACTTTCTATATAATATGCGGCCTCACTGAGGCAATTGGTATACAACTGTTTGATAAACATACACTTTACATTTATTTCTTTAACGCTGGAGCTTATCATAGTGTTACCGGCAAAACTGTTAAAGTCGTGCTGGCTGCAAATATACGAAGGATGGCAGAACTGGTCCGTAGCGGGTAGTCACGATACCCCACACAGATAAAAAAAGAGCTGCGCAAAGCAGCTCTTACAACGTATACTTCCTCATGCTTTAACCAACCAGATCTTCTACAGTCTGGCTGATCTCGTCAATACGCTTATGATTCAGCGTATAATAAATAAACTTTCCATCTCTTTCAGTCACAACGATCCCTGCCTTACGCAATATGGCCAGGTGCTGGGATGCAACGGATTGCTCCAGCCTGAGGCGAACATAAATTTCGGTAACAGTGAGTCTTTTCTCTTCATCGATCAGTTTCACCATTTGCTGACGCAGCTTATGGTTCATTGCCCGCAAAACAAGCGCAGCTTTCTTAAGATTGTGATAGTCCATTATTCGATTGTCGTTTACGTGGTCTATGGCGGGAGTTTCCTCCCCATTAGGCTTAGTTGCTACAAACATATTAACATAATTTAGTTATTATATGTGTAAAGAATACGCAAAGGTAAAAATGGTTGCATAAGAAACTAATTTTTTAATGGTTAAACATTATAATATGTCCGTTACAATTAAACAACTTGTCTTTTTTGGGTAGTGAGAAGAGCCATGCTGTGCTTGCATTTACTATCTGCACGTCCATTAACTTATTGGTTTTCATATAGTTAAAATAATAATTTGTCGAAAACGATATAAGCCGCTCCGGCACAGGAACCAATTGCTAAAGGACCGTTAAAAAATCTCTTTTAGGAATATATTACTCTGTATAATAGTGAAGTCCCTGTTTCGAGGAGTACATCACCACTTTCTTTCCGGATATCCTTTACCGGGAGAAATCATCCTCATGCCTGCTTACGCCATGCATTGTGCGCGCATGCAGTTTAGTGATTAATCTGCACCCGGAAAAATTAATTTCGATGGTCTTAAATGGAGAGAAGCCTTGTCATTTCGGGAGCGGGGGCGTAAAGTTCATTTTCTTTACTGAGCCTGTCGAGTAACTGGTGTATCCTGTGCATACCAATACGACCGGCCCATTCAAATGGTCCGAAAGGATAGTTGGTTCCAAGCTTCATTGCAGTATCGATTTCGGGTATTGTACTAACGTTTTCGCCTAAGGCAAAGCATGCTTCGTTGATTACCGAAGCAATTACCCTTGCTGCCACAAGACCGGGGAGATCGGCCACGGGTATAAGTGTTTTTCTCAGGGCTCCGGCCGCTGCTGTTGCGGCCGCTGTAATGTTACCCGCTGTTTCCCAACTCTCCCTTTCGAGAAAACCGGGCCATGCATTGATGCGCAATATATTTGACGGAAAAGCACGTTCGCTGATGGTATCTGTTACTGCATTGATGAACACGGGCTTCCCGTTATCTGTATACTGTTGTGCCGGTGCATCATCTGAAAGATTGAAATAGGCATCGCCTTCCAGTATGGCTGCATCTGTCCAGTTTTTGCAGGTAACCCAGGTAATATCATGGGAGACCTGCTGTTGCAATATTACCATACTGTCTGGTGTTCCTGCTGCGATGATTGTCATGCTTTCAATTTGAGATCAAAATTCGCTAAAAAAACAGTTTGTACCTAATTGCTCCGCTATAAAAGATATATTTGCAACTCAATCATCATCATCATGAGCAAACAAATTATCAATACTGCAAATGCACCCGCGCCTATTGGTCCTTACAGCCAGGGCATACTTGCGGGTAACATGCTTTTTATCTCCGGACAAGTTGCTCTTAAACCAGGCACGAACGATCTTGCTAACGCAGATATCATCGAAGAAACGCACCAGGTGATGCAGAACCTCAAGTCTATTCTTTCAGAAGCAGGTATGGATTTCAGCAATGTGGCAAAAACAACCATCTTCCTGAGTGACATGGAACATTTCGGCCAGGTAAACGAGATCTATGGTAAATACTTTGACGGTGATTTTCCTGCAAGGGAAACGATCGCGGTAAAGGGATTACCCCGGAATGTTAATGTTGAAATAAGCATGATCGCATCGAAATAAAGTCTACAAGTCTACCAATCGTATTTCTTCAGCCCGTATGGTTATCATTACTGCCAAGGTTCATCCTTACCTGATCGAGGCCCTGGAAAAGAGGGGATATACCCCGCTGTACCTGCCCGGGATCAGTTATGAAGAATTACTCCACAAAATCCCTGATGCCAGGGGGTTAATCGTTACCACCCGACTTACCATTGATGCTGCTGTACTGGATCGTGCCCGGCAACTGGAGTGGATCGGGCGATTGGGCAGTGGTATGGAGCTGATTGACGTAGCATATGCTGAACAAAAAGGTATCGTTTGCGTGAGCAGCCCTGAGGGTAACTGTACTGCCGTGGGTGAACACGTGCTCGGTACGCTTCTGGGTTTAATGAATAATATTACCAAGAGCGCCGGTGAAGTACGCCAGGGCCAGTGGTTGCGGGAGGTCAACCGCGGTACTGAGCTTACCGGTAAAACAGTTGGCATCATCGGCTATGGCCATACCGGCAGTGCTTTTGCTGCACTGCTGGCCCCATTTGGTGTAACGGTACTGGCTCATGATAAATACAAGTTTGGTTTTGCCAAAGGATATATCAAGGAAGCTGCGCCGGAACAGGTTCTCCGGTATTCTGACGTTATCAGCCTGCACCTGCCGCTGACCGAAGAAACCCATCATTATGCTGATTCTGCTTTCTTTGCGGGTATGCAGCAACGTCCTTATTTTATCAATGCCTGCCGTGGTAAAGTGACGGATACCGCCGCCCTTATTGATGCTCTCCGGCACGGACGCATAGCGGGGGCCGGGTTGGATGTACTGGAGAATGAACGGCTGGATACTTACAGCCTCACTGAAAAAGAACAACTTGACTTTCTCTGCCAGCAACCTAATGTAATTATTACTCCCCATATTGCGGGTTATTCTCACGAAGCGTTTTACAAAATGAGCGCTGTTGTTATTGAGAAACTCTTTCCGAACTGACTGGTTTAAGTGCTGCCCGGGTTGATACATTTATCACCTGATAACACGAATCGGCTCCAAAACCGTTGATTTCAGTATCTTTATGCTGATATTCAGAAAAACCAGTACACATTCAAACCCATTTATTTTGCGTTTTACAGAATTTAATTTTCAACCAGAACTTTTAGAGGGGATTTCATTTTCGGGTTACGAAACGGCTACCCCGGTGCAGGAACAGGTGATTCCTCCCATTATGGAGGGCCGTGATATCATCGCTTCGGCACAGACGGGTACGGGTAAAACGGCGGCTTTTCTGCTGCCGGTAATGAATCACCTGATGCAGCACCGCATTGACGGACAGGTGGGTGCACTCATCATTGTACCTACAAGGGAACTGGCTATACAGATCGGTCAGCACCTTGAGGGATTATCTTATTTCACAAATATCAGTTCTATTGCAGTATATGGTGGCAACGATGGTATGAACTTCGTTGCGGAGAAGAATGCTTTTAAGCTGGGGGCTGATATTGTGATCTGCACCCCGGGTCGTATGATCGCACATATTGGTATGGGCTATGTACAACTGCAACAGCTCCAGTTTCTGGTTCTGGATGAGGCGGACCGTATGCTTGACATGGGTTTCCAGGATGATATTGACCGGATCATCAGCATCCTTCCTGCCCAGCGGCAAACCCTGCTTTTTTCGGCTACCATGCCGGATAAGATCAGGCGCATGGCGCGTAATATTCTGCGTAACCCGCTGGAGATCAATATTGCCATCAGCCGCCCGCCGGAGAAGATCATACAACAGGCCTGTATCGTGTATGAGGCACAGAAGCTGCCCGTACTTAAAGACATCCTGAAACATACCTCGTACAAAAGTGCACTTATATTCTGCAGCCGCAAACAGAGTGTAAAACAGTTGGCGATGACTCTTTTAAGGGCTAAGCTCAATGTGGCAGAAATTCACAGCGATCTTGAGCAGGAGCAACGGATGGATGTGCTGAATGGTTTTGCCAGCGGGCGCATACCGGTACTGGTGGCTACGGATGTACTGTCGCGCGGCATTGACATTGATACCATTGACCTCGTTATCAACTACGATATGCCGCATGACGCGGAGGATTATGTACACCGTATCGGGCGTACTGCAAGGGCTGAAGCTGATGGTGTTGCCATCACCCTGGTGAGCGACAAAGAGATCAACAAATTCAGCCGCATCGAAAGCTTTTTAGGCAAAACGGTTGATAAGGTTCAATTGGATCCTTCTTTTGGGCCTGTTCCTGAATATACTCCCATGAAGAAAAGCGGTGCTGGTGGCGGCAGCGGAAGAAAGCCTCAGAAACGCTTTTCCGGAAGAAAGCAACAGCAACGATAGTATTCTACTTAATACATACCGGCAGTATGAAACGTTTGACTCCCCTCTTCATCGCCCTGTCTATATTGTTAACGGGTTCCCTTTTCAGTTGCGGCAAGTATGCGGAAACGAACCGCATGTATAAAAAACAGGCTAAGGCTTATGCAAAGTTGCTGCGGCAATACCCGTTAAAGGATTCGGTAGATAATGCCCCGGGTTTTGTGGGCACTACCAATTTCAGTATGCGCAAGCCCAATTTTGTAATTATTCACCATACTGCACAGAACAGTTGTGAGCAAACCCTCCGCACTTTTACCTTAACGCGTACACAGGTAAGCGCCCATTATGTGATCTGCCGCGATGGTACAGTACACCATATGCTTAATGATTACCTGCGTGCTCATCACGCCGGGGTAAGCCGCTGGGGTAATACTACCGATCTGAACAGTTGCAGTATCGGTATAGAGCTTGATAATAATGGCTTTGAACCCTTCAGCGAAGCACAGATCGCCAGCCTGCTTGGCGTATTACAGCGCCTTAAAAATGCGTTCAATATTCCTGCTGCGAACTTTATTGGACATGGGGATATTGCACCTACCCGGAAGAACGATCCCAACTGGCGCTTTCCCTGGCAGCAGCTTGCGGCAAAGGGATTTGGTTTCTGGTATGGAGATACGGCGCATGTGCAGGTGCCTGACCAGTTCAATACGCTTGAAGCTCTTCGTATTGTGGGGTATGATCTCAAGGATTCAAGCGCGGCCAAACTTGCTTTTAACCGTCATTTCCTCCAGGATACTACTACCAGCATCACACCAGCGGGGAAGAGGATTCTTTATACATTGTATAAAAAATATTAACCTGGTTAAAGAGGGTGTTCAATCTCCCAGCTCTTCGCAATGAAAGCCGGCGCGGCGTACCATCCGTATCACATCTGCCGGTTGTACTGCGGCGGTCTCTACGCGTAATATCTTATCGCAGTCATCCAGGTCGAAGTTGCAGCGCATCAGGTGGTCGAGCTGCCTGATCTGTGCCAGTACGTGATCTGCATACTCGCCGTACTGAACATTGGTTTTAAATACATGTACTTGCATACGGGGGGTGTACTTTTAGTGTATATATATCATATCGCCGGGTCTGCATCATTTCCAAATGCGTCCCGCTCTCCCGGCCGGCCTTCCCGTATGTCTTCTTTTCCATAGGATTCTCTTCCGGGCCGGCCCCAGGTATTACAGCGGTTGCGCATATTTTCTTTCCACTTCTGTTTTTCTTCTGGCGTCATGTTCTGCCATTTTGCTTTCCATTCCTCTTTCCACTGGCGGTTGCGCCAGCCACCGCCCCTGCCCTTCCATCCACCAAAGAGTATCTTACTCAGCAGAAACAGCCCAAGTGCCTGCCAGAAAGTAATCATTTTAACACCGAGTACGGCTACAAGTACATTGTTCCACAACAGCATTACTATAAAGCCAAGTGCTGCAATAGCTATGGGTGCGATCATCAGTATCCCGATGAGTTTCTTTATCCAGAATTTATTTTTCATACTCGTTCTTTTGTGAAAGCGGGTATTTCTTTGTTTAAGCAGAAAGCCGCTCGCGGTAATGATTAAGTTTATTCGTTTAATAATTCGTTTTTTAATACCAGCAACCGTTCCCTGAGGTGCAGTATGGCGTACCGCTTACGGCTGAGCAGGGTATTGATGTTTGCGCCGGTTTGCTCGGCTATTACTTTAAAGGGTATGTCTTCAAGTTCGGTCAGTACAAAAACATCCCGCTGTTCCTGCGGCAGTTCGTCCAGCGCCTGTTGAAGCTGTTCCCAAAAAAGGTTACGGAGGTAGGTGGTTTCAGGGTTATCGTCGTTATCCCAGAGCATTTCCGACCAGTCAAAATCCAGCTCATCTTCCCCCGCGGCGGGTTGTATATCGCTGAATGTTGTGGGCCGCTGTTTGCGTTTACGGTCGGTGATCTTGTTTTTTGCCACCTGGTAGAGCCATCCGGAAACCTGGTCGATGGGTTGTGTATAGCCCGCCAGTTGCTGGAAGACATCCTGCAGGATGTCTTCTGCATCGGCCTCGCTGGCCACCCTGCTACGGATAAATCCGAACAGTTTCTGGCTGTATTCCTGTATAATACCTGTGATATTTCTTTTTCGCTCTGCAGTCATGTTTACCGGTATCGTGGCCGGGGCTATCGTCATAATGGGGATGACGTATGGGATGGAGTAATATTTTAAACAGAAAGAAAAAAATTGGGGTTTATAAGGACAGGTCGCGGGCCAGGGTTTCGAGCTGCACTTCTTCGAGTACTTTACAATGGGTACCGGCAGGGTCATCGTACCACTTAACGAGCCTGATATTTCCGTCGGCAATCTCTATGCCTGTGATATCGCCATCGCTGAAACAGCAGCAGCCGCTGTTAAAATACGAAGGTACAAGAGGAGACAGTTCACTTTTGTTTACCTGATTAGCCGGATGATCGCTGTAATAGCCACTTGCGAATACGGGTTGATGGGTATGCCCGGTAACCAGCAGCAGGTTCTTCTGCTTACTGCTCCAGTCGTACATAATGTGGTTGTGCTTATTACGCAGCGCGGCCTTTGTACCAGGCGTATTTACGTTTACCCCAATGTAGCGCTGGATTGGCGCCCATATATGGGCAACAAACCAGGTGCTGAGTGCATTGTTATCGCTCAACTTATCGCCCTGGTGGCCATGGGTGAGCAATATACTGAGCAGATTGCCTTTTATAACAGTTTTGAGCAGGATGGCTTCCCATACGGGCAGGGGCATACTGAAACTGTCTTTGAGTAAATACCCGACTGACATGCGGTCTTTCCACAGCAGGTCGTGGTTACCAAATACTTTAATGTGACGGTTGTGGTACTGGAAAGCTGCCTCGGCTTTGAATACTTCTTTGCAGGCTTCCACTACTTCGGTGGGTTTATATTTCCATAACTCTTCGCTGTCGCCAAGATTGATAAAAGTAAACTCCTGTTGCTGATAGTGTTTCAGGGCCTGGATATAGTTTTGCTCGCTGAAGCGGAAGTCATCACCGCCATCGCCATTGCCTTTATGCTGGTCGCTGAATACGATGAACCGGTCTTTTTCCGCATCAAACTCTATGACTTTTATGATCCTGCTTTTTTTACCCGCTTTGGGTACTTTATTCATGAGTCTGTCGAGCGACTTAAATACGGCCTCTCTATCGGGTGAACCGGAGAAGCTTGCCAGCCAGGTTAATGGTTTTTTGAGTAAGAATCGCAGTAGCTTACGCATAGGTAAATTTAGGCAAGAAGCGTCAAAGGCGGGTTACTTTTTGAAATACCTGCCGATGAGGGGCAGGCGTGCAAATTCCCTGGCTTCGATCTTACCTACAAACCAGGCGAAGAAGCCAAACAGGAACATACCGCTGGCTACGGAGAACCATAAACGACCGGGTAAAAGACGGGTAATGCCAAGGTGGATGAAATAGAGCAATATCACGAGCACAATATAGGCTGTCAGTTTTTTACGGGCATAAGGAACGGGGTAATATTTCTGCCCGAGCTTATAGCTCATGATCATCATTGCCAGGTAACAACAGAAAGTAGCGATGGCTGCCCCGGCATAGTGCAGAACGGGTATAAGGATGATATTGAGCACGATGGTAATGACCACACCTGCAAAAGTGATGTATGCTCCGTAAACATTTTTATTGGTCAGCTTATACCATACGCTGAGGTTATAATAAATGCCGAGGAAGACGTTGCCGAGTGCAAGCAGCGGTACGATGTAGAGCCCTTCGGTATAGCGGGGCGAGAATTTTGCAAATATCCAGTAAAAGACATCGAGAAAAAGACCAATGCCAAGCAGCATAAAGCAGCAGGCCAGCACAAAGAATTTCATTACCCGGGCATAGGTACGCTGGGCACCTTCCTGCTCGCTCTGGCGGAAGAAAAAGGGTTCGGCTGCCATACGGAAGGCCTGGATCATTACTGTGATGAGTACGGCAAGGCGATAGATATTGGCGAATATGCCCAGTTCTTCTTTTGCCTGCTGCACGGGCAGGTCTACTACGTGCTGGTAAATGAGCCTGCTGAGCATATCGTTTACAATACCTCCCATGCCTACAATCACAAGGGGGTAGCTGTATTTCATCACCTCTTTCCAGAGCGCTTTGTCGAATACGAGGCGGATATTCCTGATCTCTTTCCAGAGCAGCAGCAGGGTAAACACGCTGCCGCAGATATTACCAATGAGATAATAGCCGATGCCGGTATGCGGGTTATAGAGTTTTGCGAATATGCTTCCGGGGTGTTTTTGCAGGTAGCCTGGCAGTATACCCATAAACAGGATAACCACCAGCACATTCATAACAATACCGGCTACCCTTACAAAAGCATAACGGCGGGGCCTGTTTTCCTGGCGCAGGCGTGCAAAAGGCAGCGTAGTGAGGGTATCGATCAGCACGATCCAGGCCATCCATACAATGTATTCGGGGTGTTCTGTAAGGGAGGCTGCCCCTGCTATAGCTCCCCGCGACAGGAGCAGCAGCAGGGTGAGTACGATAGTAGAGATGGCTATGGATACAGATAATGTATTGTAAAGCCGTTCCCTGTCGTGCTGCCGGGAATAGCGGAAATAGGCTGTTTCGAGGCCATAGGTAAAGAGTACGTTCAGAAAGGGAATCATGGTATATACCTGTACGATATCGGCGGTATCTGCAGGCTGTTTGAAAAGAAAGGGCAGGGCCATATTCATGAGATAACCCAAAAAACGGGTGGCAATGGTAGGTATACCATACCACATCGTTTGTCCTGCCAATTGTTTAATATTACTCACGCACCGTTTTTTAACCTCCAAATGTACTTGTATAATCCCGAAGGCGGCAACAGAATTTGACATAAGGTACGGATGCTTGCTGTTTTTAATCGGCGCTTTTGCAACGAATTTTGTACAAAACTTATCTTTATTATAAAATAATCACCATGAAGCAGTTTTTAATCGCCGCCTTTGTTACCTTTTTGTCTGTTGCAGGCTTTGCCCAGGCGCGCTATACCACTACAGAATACCAGAAAATCAGCCGGCCTGCGGTGGCTGCTGAAATCCCGTTCCCTGAGAAAACTGTGAGCAATGCCATTGAGGATAAGTTCACGAAGATGGGTTTCAAATCGAAAGATTCCAAGGGGTTTATGGTTTTCAGCGGGGTACGTATGCAGGAACTGGGCAGCGAAAGCTATGATCTTTATTTCAATATAGACCGCGTAAGCCGTAAAGACAAGGGTAATACAACGGTTATTATGATGATCAGCAAGGGTTATGACAATTTTGTAAGCGATTCATCTGATGCCACGGTTATAGCTGGTGCCAAACAATATCTTTCTACTACCCTGCGTGATATTGTTGCCGCATACGATCTTGAATTGCAGATCGCTGACCAGGAGGATGCTGTAAAAAAAGCTGAGAAGAAGTATAATGGATTGGTAGATGATGGTACCGACCTGCAAAAGAAGAAAAGGAAGATCGAAGAACAGATCGTTGATAATACGAATAACCAGGCTTCGCAAAAAACAGAGATTGAAAGGCAGCGCCAGGTACTGGATACCTTGAAGAGTAAACGCAAGCAATGACATCCGGCCGGTTTAGCCCTGCTGAAGTGTAAACCCGAAGCTACTGCCCACATCGACGGTACTGCGCACGTGTATGGTTTGCCCGTGCGCTTCTATAATGTGTTTGCATATAGCAAGCCCAAGACCACTACCGCCCACTTTGCGGCTGCGGGCCAGATCGGTCCGGTAAAACCTTTCAAATATACGGTGCAGGTGTTCTTCTGATATGCCTCCCCCATCGTCGCTGATCTCCACGAGTATACGCTCGCCATCGACTTTATAAAAACTGGCTTCGATTGCCCCGTTCTGCTTACCATATTTTATGGCATTATCGAGCAGGTTAACAAGCACCTGCCTGATCTTCTCCTGGTCGGCAAAGACGGTAAGGGGTGATTCGCAACCTTTTTTTACATTAAACCTGATATTTTTGACTTCGGCTCTTATTGAAAGTGATTCAAATGTTTCCCTGGTCAGTTCCTGTATAACAAAGTTGGATTTGTACAGCAACTGCTCTCCACTTTCAAGTTTTGATATCTCGTCGAGGCCGCTTACGAGGGTGGCAAGGCGGTCTATATTGCGTGATGCATTTTGCAGGAACTTCTGGTTTACTTCTTTATTATCCATAGCACCGCCCAGCAGTGTTTCAATATAGCCCTGTATGGCGAAGATGGGTGTTTTGAGCTCGTGTGAAAGATTCTGGAGAAATTCTTTACGGTAGGCTTCATTTTTCTGGAGTGTTTCAATCTCTGCGTACCGCTGAAGGGCCCAGTTCTCTACATCCTGGCGAACATCATCGATGCCTTTCTGGGGCAGGATATGCTTATAATAAAACTCTTCTCTTTTACTGGCTTTGGTCTGGTAAATGAGCTTATAGATAAGCTTTATTTTACGGTAGATAAACCGCTGGAGTGTAAAAAGTATAAGTCCGAAACAACCCAGGAAGATGATAACAAAGGAAATGAGCACTATCCACCATACGGGCTTAAAAAAATATATACCGAGGCTCACCGGCAATGCAATGAGAAGTGCCGTATAGGCGGACAACTGCTGGGGGGATAGATTTTTACCTGAAAGCATAATGGCGTTGCATGCGAAGATATTTGAAACCGGCGACTAAACCTTATGGGGGGGGATTACATCTCGAACTTGTATCCTACGCCCTTTACGGTTTTGATACAGTCGAGGTTGAGTTTCTGCCTGATTTTACGGATGTGTACGTCGATGGTACGGTCTCCTACGATTACTTCTGTACCCCATACCTGGTTGAGGATCTCGTTGCGAAGGAATACTTTACCTGGTTTTGACGCAAGAAGGGCGAGCAGTTCAAATTCTTTGCGGGCGAGCACAAGTTCTTCGCCATTGTAAATGATGACATAGCGCTCCCTGTCGATCTGGAGGTCGCCTGCCTGAAGGATGGTACTGCTTTCGTCTTTGTTGATACGACGGAAGAGGGCATTTACTTTGCTGATGAGTACGCGGGGGCTGATAGGTTTGGCGAGATAATCGTCTGCCCCTGTTTCGAGGCCCTTTATTTCTGCTTTTTCGTCGTTGAGGGCGGTGAGGAAGATGATGAGTGTATTGTTGAAAGCGGGCTGAAGGCGAAGGATATTACATACGTCGAGACCGGTTTTGCCGGGCATCATCACATCGAGTATAATAAGGTTTGGCTGGTACTTTTTAGCGGCTTCTATTGCTTCATCCCCATTTTTAGCGGTAAATACTGTATATCCTTCTGCGGAAAGGTTGAATTGTATGATCTCCAGGATATCGGGTTCGTCGTCTGCTATTAAGATTTTATTATTTTTCACCTCCATTCCGGATTCTTTGCGCAAAGATAACTGATGCTTAAGCCCGGTTAAGGATATTAACCATTATTAAATTGTTAAGGCGGCACCGCATAAAAAGGCGGGGGGATTATATTAAGGATTGTTAAAAATCGGCCAAACGGGTCTGCAATGCAGCTAATCCTGCCCGGTAACCCTCCTGTTATACAAGCAATATGCAACCCTTGGCATAATTTTAGGCATCTTTGCAGTACTGGTATATGAAATTTTTAGTTTTATCCATTTTATTAGCGGGTGTTTTTGGTAGCAGCAAGGCTGCAACAGACAGCCTGAAAATTCCTTTAGGCAGACAGCTTGTTCATCAACGCATTACCGAGGCCCAGGGGGCAGCGGATAATTTAGATTATAAAAAAGACGGCTTTCTTAAGCTTACGGGCAATGAAGAGATTAACCTGCAGGTGACCGATGCCATTTTCCGGCATGTAACAGAGATGCGTGTGGGGTTTGAGCGTAACGAACGCCTGAAGGCAGATAATAACCGGCTTATCGGCTGTCTCCGCCTTCTCAGGGAGGTGGTAGAGGCTTTTACAAGTAATATACGCCAGAAAAAGATCAGTGCGGCACAGGCGCCAATCCTGATCGACCAGTTTGAAAAAACTCTTATGGCTTCGCTGGACAGCGAAAGTATGGCCCCGATCATTGCAGAAAGCCCTTATCAGGTTGCCACAATATTGATGGGTTTGTTCCCGGACAATAAGGGTTTCAGGGAGAGCCGTAAGATTCTCTACCTTAAATATATAGACCTCAATCCTGATAAGATATTGCAGACGGTAGGGCCATATGTAAATGAGCCATTTGCCGACAGCCTTATTACTGTTGCGTGCAGAAAGAACCCTGTACAGCTCTATTCTTATGCACAGGCTATCAATTCGCCGGAGGGTAAGCTGATTCACCGCAGCGGCGACGCCACGGTAAAGGCGGTGGCTGATCTTAGCCAGACGCCTAATGCCCTCCTGTATTTCCCTTTTCTTGACGATATACTTAAAGGCAGACAAACCATTGCGGACATCCGCAAATACGTGGGTGATGGTGAGCTGGGGTATGATAGTGTGGGTTATTATAAGCTGCTGGTAAAAACGGCCATATCTTATTACAAACGTACCGTAGCCCTGGATACGCCTATCGCTATGTATGACGTAAATGGTTTGATGGATATGCTGCAAAGAAAGTCGCTGCAACATTTTGTAACACCGATTAACGAGCTGCACGAACAGAATAATCCTGCCATACGTTTTAAACCGGTTGAGCCTCTTGGCCCACAGGATCTGTACTATGTTATCGTAATGAGTGAAGCTGATATTTATACCAGCAGTTATAAGTATTGCTTTGAAAAGATGCTGGAACGGATGGGCAAAACACCCCGCGCTGACTCATTGCTGGTATCGGTATATTTTGATCATTTCAAAAAGTTCATCAAAATGGCGGCCAGCTACAACAAGCTGGATACGTTCCTGAAAACCATGCCGAAGGAAGCCTCTGATGCGCTGATGAAGGCTTTTGTAAACCGCCTTGAAGATTCCCGCACTAATGAAGAGGCGGTGGATGTGGCCGACTCCTATGCTTCTGTGCTGGGTAATAAGCAGCTCACGGGTTTTCTTATCAATGAAATTAACCGCAACATTACCAGGTGCCGCGAGACGGGTAATGATAACGGCACTCTTATATACGAACTGCTTAAGAACATCTGTCTCTCTGCAACAGATACTACGATCGATCTTACAAAATTATATGGTATTCCACCGGTCTATTCTATTGATTACAAGGCCCTGACGGATGACAGCGGCCGCGTGGTGGAACAGGTGTTCTTTTATGGCGATAAGGACGGGCTTACTTTTTACCCGCCTTTTGTACGCTCTTTTTCGCCTGCCCAGTGGAAGAAGGTAGAAACAAAGGAATGGGTGGAGTTCCGCAGCATTAAGGGAAAGCCTGTGTTTGTATTTGCCAATAAGCCTCTTGATAACGATACCAACCAGGATTCTGTTGCACAGGCACACCTGGGGGATCATCTTATTGAAAGAAATATGGCGCCGTCTATTATCATACACCGCGGGCACAGTTATCATTTACCTTATACGATCAAACAGCTCCTGCCCTCCGAAAAGCTGGTAATCCTTGGCAGTTGCGGCGGGTACAAGAACCTGAACCAGGTGCTGGAAACCTGCCCGGAGGCTCATATTGTTTCTACCAAGCAGATTGGTACGGGTGATATCAATACTCCGCTGATCAGCGCTATCAATGCCAAGATGCTGGCGGGTAAAAAGATTGAATGGGTGGCTACCTGGGACAGCCTGACCAAACAGTTTATGCGCGACCCTAATAAGGTATTGCGTGAAAAGTGGCTGGATTATGTACCTCCGCACAAAAATCTTGGCGCTCTCTTTATCAAGGCTTATGCAAGAAAGATGGAGGGTTAAGCCCTGGTTTTATTTCCTTTTTTTCTACTGTATAACAAGGCTACCAGTATGGCCAGCGCTGATGCAAGACCGGTGATCCATATCCACCTGTTGCTGTGAACGACCTGCTTTTCGTATCCAATATGTATAAAGCCTGCCCAGTAATAGGGTGAAGCCTGCGCGTCGCTTTCGGCATCGTTTATATACTGCAACTTTGCTTTATGAAGCGCGTTGCCATAGTTATTTCCTGACAGGTTTTTATAGAATGCAGTAAACAGGGCTGCAGTACTCTTATCGTCAACACTCCAGAGGCTGGTTACGATATTTTTTGCTCCTGCATAATAGAACCCTCTCGCCAGGCTCATGGGGCCTTCGCTTTTATCAATCCTGCCAATGCCTGTTTCGCAGGCACTGAGTACAACAAGGTTGGCCCGTAGTTGCAGTGCATAAAGCTCACTTACCCATAAGGTACTATCGTAAAATTCGATACGTGGCGGAATTGTGTGGCTGGTATCTCCTACAGCATGTGTAGCGATGTGCAGTGTACCGGCAGATTCCGCATTTTTCCTGAAATTACCAAGGGTGGCTTCGTTTTCGCGGAAGAAGCTGCCATTGGGGAATATGTCTTTTATGATGCTGAGCTCCCGGGGTGTATTTTTTAAGCAGGGCAGTCCGCGGTAATCGTTGTTGAATACCGGGGCGAAGCCTACCGTCTGCCCTACCGGATCTGCATTGCTGGTTTGCTGTTTGAGCAGGGTAGCTATTGAATACCCATAGGAGATATTGCATCGCTTTACGAGATAGGCTAAGTTGGATAATTGATCGCCGCCGGGTGTGGTTACCAATGCTTCAAAGGGAAGAAAACTGATGGGGCCATCGGGTATGATGAGCAGTTGGCCGCAGGTGCGCGATATACTGTCGATACCCAGTGTATTAAACAAGGCAGTGGCACTATCGCGGTAGGCGGCCCGGTTATTGATGATGGCATCCCTGCTGGTGAAGAAGTGAAGGAAGCTGCTGACTGCGGGGGCGAGGCCGGGGGCTGTTTTAACCAGTTGTACGGGCCCGGTTTTAGAGAAGGTAAATACATAAGTTACAGAATCGCCGGAAAAGTATTCTACCACACCTGTACTGTTATCGGGCAGGCTTTCCCTGACCATGGCGAGGGAGAAGCTGTCTTTCTTTTCCATTTCCTTTTGGTACCAGGGGTGGTTGATCAGCAGGCTGTTTTGTAAAGCCAGAAGTTTATTTTCAATGTCTGCTTTTTCTTTCTGAAGCTTTGGCAGTGTTGTATCCGCTCCTGAAAGGCTTCGTTCCAGAATATTATTTTCTGCGTAGGCTAACTGTCTCTGCAAGAGGCTTACCTCCTGGTAGGCGGTATCGGATTGCAGCACTATATTAAGGGCTTTATTCCGTTTGATAGACTCCATCAATACAAAGGCTTTGTTTTCTTCTGCAAGCTGGAATGCTTCTTCTGCCCATAGTTTATCGCCTGTAACCTGTAATAGTTTATAACAGAGGCTGATGGCTTTCTCACTTCTTCTCCTGCTATCTGTAAGCATCAGCAAACGGCTTTCATCATACCTGAACGTCTGCATCAGCTTACGTTCTACTTCAAAGCAAAGTTTATAAGCACGGAAGGCTGTTTTGATATAGCGTAAATCATTGTTTTCAGTATATAGTTTGGCCATCAGGTCTGCCTTGGCATCCAGTGCTTCCATGATGGTATTTTCGGCATAAATGCTGCTTTTTTCCGGGAGTGAGAATATATGGATACTATCCACCGGTGCAACTGTGTACAGGCTTTTCTGATAGTACTGCATGGCGGTATCATTATACTGCATTTTCAAGTAACAATCACCCAGCATTTTGAGGATCTTGCCCATATCACGAGTGCGACTGATACTACGACTTGTATCAGACTCCTTTAAAGCAGCAATTGCTTTTATATAATCCTCATTTTTGAAATAAAATAAGCTAGCAGCTTGTTGTACAGCACCTGCTGCTTTATCGTAATCCCATTGAATATCTTTAATCGCTATAGAATCTTCTTTTGTTTTCCCTTTTATTTGATTACGTTTCACTAGGAAATAATCGCGTATTTTTTCTGCTTCTATCAACGCTTTTTTAGCAGCATCCATATCTCCCGCCATGGTATAATGGCGACATAGTTCACCTTGCAGGAGAGCCATCCGAGATGCGTCAATTGATTTATAACAACTTATACGTTGTAATACATGTGCCGCAGAGTCATAAAGCTGTAGATCAAACAGGGCAGCAGATATATTGTTACAGTTTTTGGCAGCCTTATTATAATCTCCTCTTAGCATGTTGAATTGATACGCTGTATCATAATGATTCAAAGCAGATTGGTAATCACCAAACATAGTATAACACACACCCAAGTTATTAAATATTCTTTCTTTATTATAATAATCACTTTGCAGATATCCCAATTTTGAACTGTAGTTGATACATCGCATAAAGTAATCATAGGCGCTAATGTAACGAGAGCTATTAAAATGGCAAGTCCCAGCATAACAATTTGCATCCCGTTCAACACTATCAGTACCGCAGTTGAGTATTGGAAAAATAAAATGTTTATGCAACAATTCTGTTTTACCTGTCAGACCAAAGGAGTCTGCAAAAGACCGGTATGCTGCAAGGCAAGCAACAGGGTAATTTACCTGTTTTTCTATTCGGCCCAGGCTATCGGTAACGTTAATCAGGTACTGCATAAATTTCTCACTACTATCCCTGTTAACCTTATACACTTTACAGAAGTCATTATAAAAAATGTCCATAGGCACAGGCACTACTACAGGCTTTACTGATCGTGTGACCGGTTGTTCTATTGGAGGCGTATTCTTTCTTTCCCGGCATTGCAGGAAAAGAATGCTCAATACTAAAAGGTATATACAGTATTTCTTTATCATAAGCATCTCAATATACAATTTTTATGCAGGGTAGTGTATGGGTGATTTCACCCAAACTGAAACGCTGCCTTCCCAAGGAGGGGACGGCAGCGTTTATATAAAATACGGCGACTTGCTTATTCAGCATTTTTTACAGAACAGCCAATTCCAGAACTTCTTTTTAGTTTTCTTACAGCCACAGTTTTTTTTCTTAGTGCAGTTGCAGCAATTACTGAATTCAGCTATCCCGATATTGGTTGTTACCGGAGCGTTTACGCTACAATTACTTTTGTTAGTAAAAATGATATCAGCAGTGGACAGAATAAGATTGTTCATATTTTCATTTGCCGGCACGGTAAACCAAGCGTCCGCCATAGTTTCGGGATTGTAAATGTCTGCCGGATCGCTGCTTGCTCCTACTAAAATATAGGGGTGATCTACGGGGGGAGGATTATTACAATGTGAATCAAAAGTAACCGTTATAAAATTAGGGTTGTCAAAGTCCCAAACACCTACCCTGCCATATGGCGCAAGGCTCTTAAATTGTCCATAATTCTTAACATCCAATGGTTTTAACCCACCCGGCAATGTAATTTTCATTACCACTTTTGCGGCCTGGCCAGGCCCTTCATTCTGACAGTGCACATGAAAGTTCAGTAATTTACCTTTTTTAGGAAAGCTATTGCATCCCGGAGTGATTGTAACATAATTAGGGTCGTGCGACATCAGCAAAGATGGCATTTCCATTTCGAAAGCCTGAACAGGTGCACCAAGCTCCCCACCTTTTTTAGAAGTGCCAGTTACATCTCCTTTTAATACTTCTGCAATGACTTTAACCGGGTCTGTATACTCAATTTTGCTACTATTTATTAAAGAATCGGGTACAAGGGTAATAAAAATATGATGTTCTTTGTCATCCAGCTTGAGATTACTGAAAATCAATTCGTCTGAAAACCCATCCTTACCTTCAGCATTTTTTACAAACTCTCCGTAAGTTCTAACCGGTGGAACAGTAAGTTGATTATCATTACACTTAATTAAGCTGTTCAGGTCGATCGCATAAAAAGTGCGGATATTTGGTATATTGTTGTACCTGAACCTGATAGTCTTTCCGGATGTGCTTTCTGGCAAGCGATATGTAAGTACAAAGATCATGGTATCGCCTGCTACAACGCTGGGAATATTAGGGGTTATTTTGATGTAATCGCCTGGGTCTTTTATGACATTTGTCATAGTGCCTCTTACCGGAAGAGGAGAGCCGGGAGGAGGAGAGGTGCCAACAATTGTCAACCTTTCGTTGGTAAGGGTATGTCTTGGTGGTCGTTTATCATCATCGTAAATGGCACTTGATTTTGTGAGTACCGGATAAGTGAGCACTCTACTACCGTATGTATGCTCCCCTGTGGAATCGAAGGAAAAAGTACCATCTCCAAACTCTATAAAAGTTACTGTTCCTTTCTCCTTATTTGACCTTGCTATGGCTCTGTTGGATGGCGTTCGTAACTGGTCATTAATATGTGCAGGATACGGATAAGGGGTCTTTGCATATAACATAAAATCAAATCTTATTTGATATTGTTCCGACGGAAGCGTAGAAGCTGACGTAATTGCCACCCGTTGTGCAATCCCTGCCGTAGTTACAAAGCAAAAGAGTACACCTGTTAATATTAATTTTTTCATAATAATTGCTGTTTAGAATTTATACACTATGCTGGCGTCAAGGCTGATCAATTGGCGGGATTGCCGCAGCGTACGGGTAACGGGTAAGGTGAACCGGGTATCGTTGTTGCGCATGGTTATGCGGAAGTGCTGGTAGTCGGCGGTGAGGCCAATGCCATAGTGGTCGTTGAGATAATAATGCCCACCGGCAGACAGGCACCAGGTAAAGGGGGCTTTGGATACCAGTGTAGTCTGGTAAACCACTTGTTGCTGCAACTGCCTGGTATAGCGCAGGCCGCGGTTGGCCAGCGGGTTAACTCCCATCCGGAAGCCGAGGTGGAGTTTTACTTTGGGGCCGCAGGCAAGACAAACTTCGGGGCCAACCAGCAGCGGAACGCCGGAAATACCGCCGCCGGATACAATAAGGGTATCGCCGGGTGCAATAAAATCTGGTTGCCGCTTTTGGTTGAACCAACCCAGCGAGGCACTTATGCCCAGATGCCCCCAGTAATAAACAGCGGTAACACTAACAGCGCCACCGGCTTTACGGGCGGCAGTTAACGTGTCGCGGCTGGCAGGTTGGGCAGATAATACTACACCAGCCTGCAGCCTGACACGCCATTGCGCTTTGAGCGAGAACATGCTCATACAGGCCATTACAATCAGATAGATTTTTCTCATAACAACTTAATTGTGTTAAATATGTGTATTGTGCTTATGCTTCACGGGTTACAAAACCGGTTGCGAAGCACAGGTATTTTCATACCCGTTAGCAGTATATCAGTATTCATAAAAATTTGTTACCGGCTTTGATAAAAAAAAATTAGTTTTATTATGGTAACCTGAATTTATGACGCAATCACATCCTGATCAGAAATATATCGACGCACTGCTACATCATGACGACCGCCTGCTGGATGAAATTTACAAAAAATACTCGGGGGGAATAAAGCGGATGGTACTGCACAATAACGGAAACGAAAGTGATGCCGCAGACATTTTCCAGGAGGCGCTTATTGGGCTCTATCAAAAAGCACGCACAGGTAATTTTGTGCTTACCTGCCCGCTGGAGGCTTATTTGTACCTGGTTTGTAAGAACCGGTGGATCAATGAGCTCAATAAAAAGGGCACAAGCAAGGTAACATTTATGGATACGGAAGGATATGATTGGGGAGAGGATGCATTTAAAACGGCGGAAGCTGTTATACTGCAATCTAACCGCAGGAAGCTGCTTGACAATAAACTGGCTGAGCTGGGAGAGGGCTGCAGGGAACTGCTGCGTCTTTCGTGGAGCGGTAAGGCGATGGACGAAGTGGCTGTTATCCTTAACAACAGTTATGGCTATGTACGCAAAAAGAAAAGTGAGTGCCTGGCTAAATTGGCGGCTCTTGTGAAATCTTCGCCGGAGTTTGCCGATCTTAAATGGTAATTATTATGCGTGAATTTAACTACGAAATAATTGAACAATACCTGGCCGGGGAGCTACAGGGGGCAGAATTACACCAATTTGAGCAGGCGCTTCGTGATGATCCTGCCCTTGCTGCCGAAACACAGCTCCTGAAAGATATGCAGCTTATCCTGCAACGGTCGGTACAGGATGAGGCTGCGGAAAAGATGTTGCAGCAAAGCCTGCATAATAAGGGAAAAACGTGGTTTAAACCGGCCCCTGTAAAGATGATAAAGATGCGTGTGTATCGCTGGTATCTGAGGGCTGCCGCCGCCGCGGCTGTATTCTTCTTTACAATACGCCTGTTATTTTCGGGTAATCCTTCTACGGCAAAAATATTAGCGGAGTATGACCAGCCTGGTGCAATGGACATAGGGAATACCCGTGGTAAAGCATCGGTGGACACTCTCCTTAATAAAGCTGCTAAATATTATACGGACAAGGAATATGGAAAAGCATTACCGCTGATTGATAGTGTACTGGCTGATACGGTAACTACTGATATGCAGTTGTACCGGGGCATCTGCCTTTTTGAAACAGGCAACTATGAAGGTGCTTTATCGGTATTCGGGTCGATCATTAATAATAACGGTGGCAGTGTAAGCGAGGCGCGTTTCTGGCAAGCGCTGGTCTTTGTTAAACAGGAAAACCGCAAAGCTGCCGTGGAGGTATTGCGTACCCTGCTGAAAAATGATGCCAAGCATAAAAATGCTAAAAACCTGCTGGATGATCTTGATTAACTCGCTGGCATCATATAAAAAGAAAAGGGGCTTACGCCCCCGATCTTCCGAGTTTACTATATCCACTAAAAAATCCGATCCGGTCTTTTTATTATATTTATAACCGTTATGTTTCAGCTTGTTTTAACTAACTGTAGAAAAACAATACGCCGGGTAACAACAAGCAATGCGTTCCCTCAACCTTTACCGGAAGGTTTTGTCGTTATCCTGTATTTCCTGTTGCTGTTGCTGCAGTTGCTCCTGGTATAACCAGGGCTCCTACCCTGAACCGGGTAAGATGTTGGTACGGATACTTGCTGCCCGGGCTACGCTTAAGCTCGTTATTTATTGCAGCCTGCTATATAACGACGGGGCAGCTACTTAAGTATGTATTACTACGAAAATTTGTAGTACTTGCTTCGCGGGCGACGGGTTGAGGTTTGCCGGCTACTATATAAAAGGGATGGAAGTGCCGCCGGACAGGGCTGGTATGGTGTGCACCGGTGGATTTGGCTACTGAAGTTGTTCTGATGGTGATGGGCAAACTTGTTTTCAGGCCTGTAAGCTTCATTTCCGGGACTGTAAGCATGGTTTTCGCACCTGTTTGGATGCTTTTCGTTTGTGTAAGAACGGTTTTTATTAGTGTACCAGTCTATTCCTGGTATGCAGACATGGTTTTCTGGTGTGCCGGGGTTTATTTCATTCCTGTAAGATTGATTTTCGCGCCTGTACTACTCATTTTCACACCTGTGCGATTCATTTCCGCGTGTGTAAGCATGGTATTCATGCCTGTTTGGATCTTGCACATCTTTGTACAATTGATCTGTTCTATTGTTAAAATGCAGATGGTGGGTATGCCATGCAGTATGGAGTGGGTTGGTATCGTTTGCAAGAAAAAAAGAGGCTGTTCCGGCAATGGCGGAACAGCCTCTTTACTATTATCAGTTATAACAACTTATTTTTTGTACTGGCCGACCAATCCTTTTACGAGTTCGGTCATTTTGCTGATGCTGTCGTCGTTGAGCACTCCTTTCTTAAATTCTGCGAGGATTTCCGGGTGTTTGTTTTCCATTTCGAGCAGGAAATGGTCTTCAAACTCCCTTACCTTGTTTACGGGTACATCGCGGATGAGGCCCTGTGTACCGAGGTAAATAATGGCTACCTGTTTTTCTACAGTAAAGGGTGTGTACTGGGGTTGTTTCAGGATTTCCACGTTACGGGCACCTTTATCGAGTACCAGTTTGGTTGCAGCATCGAGGTCGCCACCAAACTTACTGAAGGCTTCCATTTCGCGGTAAAGGGCCTGATCGAGTTTCAGGGTACCGGCAACTTTCTTCATTGACTTGATCTGGGCGTTACCACCTACACGGCTAACGGAGATACCTACGTTGATCGCGGGGCGGATACCGGAGTTGAAGAGGTTGGATTCGAGGAATATCTGGCCGTCGGTAATGGAGATTACGTTGGTCGGGATATATGCTGATACGTCGCCGGCTTGTGTTTCGATGATCGGGAGGGCGGTTAATGAGCCTCCTCCTTTTACGAGGTGACGGATAGATTCGGGGAGATCGTTCATCTGCTGGGCGATCTCATCTTTGCTGATCACTTTTGCTGCCCTTTCGAGGAGGCGGCTATGCAGGTAGAATACGTCGCCGGGATAGGCTTCACGACCGGGCGGACGACGGAGCAGGAGTGATACCTCGCGGTAGGCCACGGCCTGTTTGGAAAGATCGTCGTACACGATCAGTGCGGGGCGGCCTGTATCGCGGAAGTATTCACCGATGGCAGCACCGGCGAAGGGTGCGTAGAACTGCTGGGGAGCGGGATCGGCGGCAGAAGCGGCTACGATAGTGGTATAAGCCATTGCACCGTTTTCTTCCAGTACTTTCATTACACCGGCAATGGTACTTGCTTTCTGGCCGATGGCTACATATATACAATACACGGGTTTACCGGCATCATAAAATTCTTTCTGGTTGATGATGGTATCGATACAGATGGCGGTTTTACCGGTCTGGCGGTCGCCGATTACCAGCTCACGCTGTCCACGACCAATGGGGATCATGGCGTCGATGGCTTTGATACCTGTCTGTAGGGGTTCTTTTACGGGTTCACGGAAGATTACACCTGGGGCTTTGCGTTCGAGGGGCATTTCGTACAGCTCGCCGGAGATGGGGCCTTTACCATCGATGGGATCGCCGAGGGTATTGATTACGCGGCCTACCACGCCTTCACCCACTTTGATGGAAGCGATCTGGCCGGTACGTTTTACGCGGTCGCCTTCTTTAATGGCTTTACTGTCGCCCATCAATACCACACCCACATTATCTTCTTCGAGGTTAAGGGCAATTGCTTTGATGCCATTTTCAAATTCAACCAGCTCACCAGAGCGCACATTGTTAAGGCCATACACGCGGGCTATACCGTCACCCACCTGTAGTACCGTACCTACCTCTTCCAAACTGGCCGAAGCATTAAAGTTGCTGAGCTGCTGGCGGAGTATCGCCGATATCTCATCTGGTTTAATTTCTACCATAAACTGACTATAATTATAATGTAATTTGAAATGTTTACTGTCCGGCTGTTTTGATCAACGAAACCTCCTGCCGACAAGCCCTGCACCTTCATTTAGCCACCGGGTCGCGTTTTCAGGGTGCAAAGGTAGGGTTATACGGTTGGAATGGCAAAAAAAACGGCGGAAATCGAGGGATTCCGGGCAAATTATTTCTGTGAATTTTGCCTTTTTGACTATTTTTACATGGCCTGTACAAGAGGCATCTATATTGTATTTTTTTGCGTTTTAGAAATGGCTCTCTTGTTGGGGTTTTACCTGAACAATGAACAATTTAATTTATCTGTAATCATGACAAATTTGTACAAATTGAAAACCCTGGCTTTACTTGCTTGCTGTATGGCCTCGGTTGGGGCGAAAGCCCAATCGCTTTACCCGGTTTCCATGGATGAGAAGGTGCAGCAGTCTGCCGCCATTGTGGAGGGCCGCGTGGTAGAGCAGAAAAGCTTCTGGAATCCGGCGCATACGATGATCTTTACCGCTAATAAGGTAAAGGTGTACAAGGTTTTCAAGGGTACTGCCATTCCTGACTATATTGAGCTCCTCACACACGGGGGCAGCGTGGGTACCGAAAGCATTGAAGCGAGCGATCTGCTGAGCCTTTCGAAGGACGAGGTTGGGGTGTTCTTCTGCTCGTCCAACAGCTTTAACCTGCGCAACCCGGCTAATAATAACCTGCTCTGGGATGTGTACAGCAGTGCACAGGGTTTCTTAAGGTACGACCTTAACAGCCGTATGGCTGATGCGCCTTTTGTGCGTTACAGCGATTTTTCTACCCAGCTCTATCAGGATGTACAGACAAGGGTTGGCCATTCTTATACTGTTCGCGACAACAGCATCAACCAGTCGCTCTCTACCCCTACACAGCCACTGGCAGTAGGCATTACTTCATTTTCGCCTACTACAGTAAATGCGGGCGCCACGCTCGACGCAGCGAATAACCAGCTTACCATTACCGGTACAGGTTTTGGCAACCCTTCCGGCGCCGCAGCCGTTTTGTTTGACGATGCTAATAACGGTACGGGCGGTACAGCTTTTACCGTGGCGTTTAACGATCCGCTGATTGTATCCTGGAGCAGCACACAGATTGTGGTGAAAGTACCTTCCCGCGTGGGTACGGGCACCTTCCAGGTAAGGGATGATCTGGGTAACCTCGGCGGCTCGCCTGGCGTGCTTACCGTAAGGTACAGCATCCTTACCGCCAGCTTTTCGAGCGGCACAGCCGTAACCAAGGAGAGTAACCTGATGAACGACAATGGCACAGGGGGATATACCATCTTATACAGCAGCAGTACCGGGGGCAGCGGGGTTGACCTTGATGCAAGCCCTGCCAAAGCTACTTTTCAGCGTGCGCTCAATAGCTGGAAGGAACTCGTTGGTTTTAATGTAACAGAAGGGGGAACTACTTCTTCGCAGACCATCAGCCCTTCGGATGGCCAGAATGTAATCATGTACGATAACTTTAATACCGGTGTAGGTGTATTGTCGGCTGGTGTGCTTGCTGTTTGTTATTCTTTTAACTCCATGTGCCTGCCTACTACTACAAACGAGGTGCAAAAAACGGAGTTTGACGTAGTAATCCGCAATACTGGTGTTTCTTCGGGCAGCACGGCTTTTACACTCGGCCCCTGTTACCCCGCAGTATCAGAGTATGATCTTGAAACTGTATTGCTGCATGAACTGGGGCATGCCCTGAACCTGGGTCATATCAACGATAGCTACCAGGGTTCTTTCTTACCTAATATCAACCCGGGCAAACTGATGCACTATGCTGTATTGAACGGGGTAAGCCGCCGTTCGCCGGACTGGTCGGCACTTGCTGGCGCCAAATACGCGGTTCAGGCACAGGGTAATTCTTATGGATCATGCGGATTGGCTTCAGGAGAAATGACGGTGCTGGCTACCACGGTTGAATCCAAGGATGAATGCCCGACTACTTTCCCAACTACTGTAACGCCTCTGAACACACTGGTTAACTTCGACCTTGTACATACGACCAGCAATAAAAACAGTGATCCTCAATACACTGCGATGAACTGTAGTGGTACGGGTACGGACGTAGTGAATACGGCATTTTACCCCATTCTTACCAATGGTGTTGGCGGCACACTGTCTATAACAGTAAGCGGGTATGCTACTTCTCCTGCTACCCTGTCGTCGTGCTCGGGTGCGGGTATTGAACTGGCTCTGTATGAGACACCCAGTTGCCCCGGTGGTCAGTCGTTCCCTTTACCATACGATTGCCGTACGTTTAACGCCAACGGCCCCCTGTTCAATATCACAGGTTTATCGCCCAATACCAGCTACCTGCTGGTGGCAGATGGTGTAAATGGTACAAAAGCGACTTTTAACCTGCTGCTTAACGGAAGCGCTATTCCTATCGGCATCAGTGCGTTTAACGGTGTGGCGAACAGCGGTGTAAATGAACTGCGCTGGAAAACCGAAAATGCTTACAGCTCTGATAAGATTCTGCTCGAAGGTGCTGAGGATGGTGTTCACTTCAGTACGCTGTACACACAGTACATCAATGCGGGCAGTAATACGGTTAGCGGCACTTATAACGACCGCACCAATGCTGCGATCAAATACTACCGGTTGAAAATAATCAACCGCGATGGTTCGATTCAATATTCAACAGTACTGACTCTGCGTCAGCGTGCTGCCATTGCCGGTATCAGCATCTCTCCCAATCCTGTAAAGGATGACTTCGCAGTTAATATGTATAAGTCTTTTACCGGAAAGGTTCAGTTTACTTTGTTTGACATTAACGGTAAACAATTACGGAATACTACAGAAATGTTAGCAGCGGGTGCGCAGGCGGTGCAGCTTAATCTTGCACGCGGCCTGGCCTCGGGCACTTATCTCCTCAGGGTTACCGACGGGGATAAGAATACTACACTCAAAGTATCTGTACAATAACAATACTGACGGTACTATTAAAGAAGCCGCTCCCGGCCGGGAGCGGCTTCTTTGTTTTTGTACTTTGTTTGTACTGGCTCCGGTACACAAGCAATCCTGCCCGGGTTTATGCATGTTGTTTTTATAATGATGATACCACTGGTTGTAACAGGGCATAAAAAAAGCTTCCTGGCGGAAGCTTTTACAGAAAAAGTAGTTTCTTATCTCAGTTTATGGATGTAGTCGTTATTGAGAAACTGTTTGCGCACGTCTTTCAGGTCGCGCAGGATACTGGCGTCGATCAGACTATCGCCTGCTTCAAGCACAAAGCCACCGATCAGCTCTTCATTCACCGCTGTTTCGAGCTCGATCTTATCTACAGGTGTATCGCCTTTTACCTGGCTGAGGATGCCTGCTCTCAGTTCGTCTGTGATCGGGGTTGCTGTAGTGAGCTTTACTTTACGGATACCGTTTATGGCATTATACTGATCGATAAATGCGGTACTGATCTCCGGCAGGCTTTCTTCGCGGCCTTTACGCACCAGCAGTGCATTGAACGCTGCAGTGAGTGCGCTGATTTTACCTGTAGTTACTGCTTCTACGATCTTGCCCTTGGTATCGGCCTTGATGATGGGGCTGCGTAATACCGCTACAAAGTCGGGGTTGCTTTTACAAACGGCCTCCAGGTACTTCATGTCTGCATATACTGCGTCCATCTGGTTTTGTTCAGTGGCCAGTCCGATCAAACTCTTGGCATACCTGCCTGCTAATCGTGGATTTTGCATTTGTTTGTATAACGATGTGCAGGCTTGCGGGGCAGGCCTGCAGGATTGAAAAATTAGTTCAGTTTTACTTCGCTGGCCAGTTGCCTGATATAGCTTTCCTGTTCGGCTTTGTTGGCCAGTTCCCTGCGGATCACTTTTTCACTTACTTCAACCACGAGGTTGCCCACCTGGTTTTTCAGGTCGATCAACGCTGCATTCTTTTGCTGGTTGATGATGGTTTGAGCATCTGCAATGATCTTGGCTGCTGCGGCTTTGGCTTCGTCTTTAGCGTCGTTTACCATCTTGTCGCGTGTTTCCTTGGCTTCTTTGAGCATAGTAGCCCTTTCTTCGCGGGCTTTTGCCATCAGGGTTTCGTTTTCACTCTTCATCTGTGCCATTTCGACTTTCAGCTTTTCGGCGGATTCGAGAGATGCGGCGATAGATTTTTCCCTTTCGCTGAGCCCTTTCATAATAAGGGGCCAGGCAAATTTTTTCAGGATGAAGAACACGATACCGAAAACCAGCAAGGTCCATACGATAATACCAAGGTGTGGCAATAAGAGATCCATATCAGTAGTTTTATTTTTTTAAAAGATACTGCATCTTCCGCCCTGTGCTTCGGATGCAGTAATAAGTCCGGCAAATCAGGCTTTCAGTACAGCCAGCAGACCTGCGATAACTGCGAACAGGGCAACACCCTCTACGAACGCAGCGGTCAGGATCATATTTGCACGAATGTCGTTGGTAGCTTCCGGTTGACGGGCAATCGCTTCTACAGCGCCTTTACCGATCTGACCGATACCGATACCAGCACCCACAGCAGCAAGACCAGCGCCGATAGCACCGCCCATGTGTGAGAAACCAACTTCAGCCAACAAAGTCATCAAAGTCATGATACTTGGTTTTAATTGTGAATAAAAAGATATTAATGATGCGCCTCAGCGTGCTCTCCTTCAAAAGACTGGCCGATGAATACTGCCGTCAGGTTGGTGAAGATGAATGCTTGTATAAAGGCAACCATAATTTCGATAAGATAGATAAATACCGCAAACAGTACGGAAACTGGAGAGAAGCCCCAACCTGCTACTTTGCTCATGCCGCCAAAAATAAAGATCAGGCTGATAAAGCTGAGGATGATGATATGCCCGGCCACCATGTTGGCAAAAAGACGGACAATGAGGGCGAAGGGTTTTGTGAATACACCGAGGAACTCTACGGGTACCAGGATGGGTTTTACGCCGTGTGGTACCGGGGGCCAGAAGATATGTGCCCAGTAGTGTTTATTGGTGCTGAACAGGATGACGAAGAAAGAAACGACACCCAGTACCAGTGTAAAAGCGATATTACCTGTTACGTTGGCTGAGCCGGGTAACAGGCCGAATATGTTATTAACGAGTATAAAAAAGAATACGGTAAGCAGGTAAGGGAGGTATTTCTGGTATTTGTGGCCGAGGTTGGGTTTGGCTACTTCATCGCGCACAAAGGTAACTACGGGTTCAATAGCATTCTGCCAACCTTTGGGTGCAGTGGTTACCCCTTCGCCGCGTTTGTACTTTTTAGCAATGGAGAGCATCAGTACCGTAAGAACAGTCAGGGCGATGAGCATCTGCACTACGTTCTTGGTGAGGGAAAAGTCGTAGACTTTTACATTTTCGTCTTTTTGCCCGTTTGCATCTACAGCTACAATTTCGCCATTCTCTTCGAGTTTGTATCCTTTGTAGGTTTCGTGCCCGTGGTGGAATTTAGACGACATAAATATGGAAAGACCACGTTCGGGTGAGTAAAGGATCACCGGCAGGGGAAGGGTACCATGAAAGGACTTTTCGGGGTTTTCTTTGTTTTCGATGGTAAAGAAGTGAAAAGAGTGATCATCCCTGATGTGTTCCATGATGATCCTGGCCGGGTCGAGCTTTTCTTCCTTAGCTGTTTCATGCTCTCCTGCCGCTGGTTCGTGTGTTTGGGCAGTGGCTGTAAAACCGATGGAAAAAAGGCTGAAAGCCAGTACCAGTAATGATTTGATGCTTTTAGATACCATACCTTCCCTGAAATTTGCCGCAAAGATAAGACAAGAGGGGCAGAAAGGGAAGCGGCAGAGTCGATTTTTTACTTTTTACGGGTGATTTTAATTGTCTCAACCTGTGTGCTGGCTGGCCACTACCTGGATTGAACCTTTAATACCCAAACATACCCCGGGCTGTTCGCCAAAACCGGGGGAATGGTTATCTCAACGCCCCCGGCAGCATTTTTCCATTTCAGCTTCCTGGTGTCGCCCATCATTTGTACCGTGGTTGTTTTGGCAAAAGGAATTTTAGTAAGCAGCACTTTTCCGTGCGGAGGATCGAAAAGGAAAACATACTGGATTTTACCATCCTTACTTTGCGTAAATCTTATTTTTTCTCCTTCTGAAAAGGCTGTAAACTTTCTTGTTTTGTAAATGGCGTCTCCATTTATTTTCATCCATCCGCCTATTTGTTCCAGCCTCGCATAGGCGATACTATCCAGCTCTCCATCGGGTCGGGGCCCGATATTCAGTAAAAAATTGCCTCCTTTGCTTACAATGTCGACCAATTTTTCAACCAGTTCATCGGCTGGCTTGTACACATCGCCGGGCACATAACTCCAGCTACCGGCCATGGTCATGCAGGTTTCCCAGGGGTAGGGCAGGCCTTTTTCAGGGATGTGCTGCTCGGGGGTGAGGTAATTCTGGTGCTCTCCTGTAACTGCCCGATCCACCACGATCAGGCCGGGCTGCTTTTCTCTTACTTCTTTTACAAGCCCGGCCATATTTATATCCTGGCTTTGGGGGTTCCGGGCCCATCGGCTGTTTTCGTATACTTCGGTAAGTTCCTTATTGATCTCATCTTCTGTTTTTTTACGTACCCAGCCGCCATCGAGCCAGAGTATATCGACCTTGCCATAATTACTCATCAGCTCGTTAACCTGTGCATGGGTATAATCGGTAAACTTTTTCCATTGTTCAGGATACTTTTGTATGGAATAATTACAATTGCGGTCGACTGGGGGAAATTTACTCCACCAGTAGTAGTCTGAGTGCCAATCTGGTTTTGAGAAGTAAGCGCCTATCCAAAACTCCTGTTTTCTGAAAGCTGAAAACACTTCTTTAGTAATATCGCTGCGGGGATTGGAAGAAAAGGGGCAATCTTTATCAGTAATTTTATAGCTGCTGTATTTTGTATCGAACATACAAAAGCCATCGTGGTGTTTTGTGGTAAATACCAGGTACTTCATACCGGCTTTCTTTGCGGCGGCGGCCCATTTTTCGGGGTTAAATTTTACGGGGTTAAACGTTTTTTTTAATTCCCCGTATTTTTTTACATAGTCATAATAATTGTCTGCTACGCCGCTCTTTCTTGCACCGGTGGCCCAGCTCAAATCTTCAGGACAGATGCTCCAGCTTTCTACTATGCCCCACTGGCTGTATGTGCCCCAGTGCATAAGCAACCCGAATTTCAGGTCCTGCCATTCTTCCAGGCGGTTTTGTATCACCGGGTTCGGATCGGGATAGTATTCTTTTTGCTGTGCCCGGGTACCTGAAAAAAACAGACACAGCACTCCTGTAAAAATTACTCTTACCATAATCGGTTTTTGTTTTTAGTATATACTTTCTTTTATTCCAGCGCCCTGTCTAAATGAACATAGCCTCCATCTACGTGTATAATCTGTCCTGTGGTATGGCTTGATTTTCCAGACAGTAAAAAAACAACCATGCCTGCAATTTCTTCTGCTGTTGTCATTCTTTTTTCTAAAGGAATCTTACCTGTAATGGATTTCAATTTCTCTTCCGGATTATCGAAGGTGTTCACCCAGCTTTCGTACAGGGGGGTAAAGCATTCTGCCACTACTACCGCATTTACGCGAATACCATACCGAAGCAATTCTACTGCCCACTCTCTTGTAAGTGCATTACGGCCACCATTGCTTGCGGCATAGGCCGAGGTTCCACCCTGCCCGGTTTCTGCTGTTTTGGAACTGATATTTACAATTGCTCCCTTGGATGGTATTAAATAAGGCAGGGTATGGTGCGCCATCAGGTAATAATGCACCAGGTTTTTATGCAGGGAGGCCATAAATGCTTCATAACTCCCATTTTCAAGACCCACGCCGTCGTTTACGCCGGCATTGTTTACCAGCCCGTCAATCCTTCCAAAGCGTGCTGCTATTTCGGCTACAGCCGCTTTACAGGCGGCGGGCTCAGTGAGTTCTGCCGCTACCTGGTATCCTTTGCCCAGCTTAGCCAGCAAAGCATTGTTATCGTTTTCATTTCTGCCTACAATTACAGGGATGGCGTTTTCGGCTGACAACTGTTTTATTATAGCTTCGCCGATTCCTTTTGCACCGCCGGTAACAATAACTACTTTATTTTCCAGTTGTAAATCCATATTCTATAATTGATAAAAGTTAACTGCATTTTTCCCAAATACCTTTTTTTTCTCGTCGTCACCCAGATGCCGCATATATCTTTCCAGCAGGCTTTTCCATTGTACGTATCCGCTCCTGAGCAGCATGACCGGCCAGTCGCTGCCAAACATCAGACGGTCTGTTCCGAAACATTCAAATACTACATCGAGACAGGGGTAAAAATCTTCCGGGGCCCATTGCTTCGTGTCTGCCTCTGTGAGTAAGCCGGATAATTTGCAATAAACACGCGGGTTGCCGGCTATTTCTCTTATCCAGCGGCTCCATTCTGCGATATCATTGTTTTTAATGGCCGGTTTACCGCAATGGTCAATTACAAAATATTGCTGCGGGAATTTATTTATAAAGGCTGCCACTTCTTTTAACTGGTGATGATACACCAGTATATCGTAGGTATAACCTAATGATGACAATAATCCTATACCGTTCCGGAAATCCTTCGTTAGTAAAAATCCTTCGGGCTCCGCCTGTACAATATGCCGCCATCCTTTTATAATAGGAATCTGTGAAAAATAGCGCAGCCGTTGCTCAATATTTGCCTGCGTAAAATCCACCCAGCCCACCACACCTTTTATTACCGGGTATGCGGCAGCCAGTTTTCTGAGGAATATTGTTTCTCCTTCGGTTTGCAGCGCCTGCACTGCCACCACGGCATCTACCCCGTTTTTGTTCAGCAACGCTGATAAATGTTCGGGCATATGATGCTGTTGCAGTATCTTCATGTCATCTGTAATCCAGTTGTGCTTTTCCGGGTCGTATTCCCAAAAATGTACGTGCGAATCTATCACCATGCTTATAAAGTATATGCTTTTGCTATTTGTCTGCTGCTTCCCAAACCATCAATACCTAAGGTTATCACGTCGCCTGGTTTTATATAAACTGGTTCGGGTTTTATACCAAGCCCCACACCGGCTGGTGTTCCAGTGCTTATCACGTCGCCCGGCAACAGGGTCATAAACCGGCTGAGGTAGTGTACGAGAAAGGGGATTTTAAAAATGAGGTTTGAGGTATTGCTTTTCTGAAAGACTTTCTGATTGACCGTGAGCCACATATCCAGGTTGTTTACATCTGCCACTTCATCTGTTGTGGCCAGCCAGGGGCCGAGTGGTGCAAAGGTGTCGCAGCCTTTGCCTTTAGACCATTGACCTTCATGCTCCAGTTGAAATTCCCGCTCGCTGTAATCGTTATGCAGGCAATACCCGGCTACATGGCTCAGCGCGCCGGCTTCGTCTGCATAGCTTGCTTTTTTACCGATAACAAATGCGAGCTCAACTTCCCAATCTGTTTTTGTACTTCCTTTAGGGATGATGAGTTGGTCGTTTGGACCACACAATGCAGTGGTGGATTTAAAGAATATGACCGGCTCCCGGGGTATTGGCGCATTGATTTCTTTTGCATGGTCAGTATAATTAAGGCCAATGCATATCATTTTAGAGGGTCGCGCCACGGGCGGGCCTAATCGTACACCCGGGTTTACTTTTGGCAGGGCGGGGCGGGTTGATATGAAGCGCCTTAGCTTTTCCACCCCATCATCCTCAAAAAACGCCTCGTTAAAATCAGGAGTAAAAGAAGAAACATCAAAATAATCATCCCCGAGAATAATACCGGGTGTCTCCTTCCCTGCCTGTCCAAAACGTATGAGCTTCATCGTATATGGTTTATTTTAATTCTAACTGAATAATAGTATCAACGTTATCTAATGTAATGTCATCGAGGTAAATAAAGGTTCCTTCGGGCTGCTGTTTGAATCGTACTTCCTTTTGTTCTTTGAAAAGGAACGCTTTTGCTATCGTTTTATTTAGCTCCGGGATAAAAACAAATGAGGGGTGCTCTGGTTTGTCGAGGATGTGCATATAAAGCGTTTTATCTTTCATGGTTACGACGCCCCAGTTTTTGGGCGGAACCGCACCACCCCGCGTACCGTAAATGGTTGTTCCATACCGGCTCATCCACTCACCTACTTTTTTTAATGTATCGGTAAATTCGGGCTGGATTGATCCATCGGGCATGGGGCCGACATTGAGCAAGAAGTTGGCATTATTACCTGCTGCTTTTACTAAATACCTGACCAGCGCCTTTACAGATTTATAGTTCCTGTCGGTGATATTAAATCCCCAGCTATCATTTATGGTTTCGCAGGTTTCCAGCGGCAGTTCAGAGACAGATGCACCACCAAAGCCTGTGGTATTGTGCCCGGGCAGGTCTTTTTCGAAAGCCTGAAAATCTTCGCCCGGTATCGGCATAAGGTGATGATTGTTGCTGATGAGGCAGTTGGGTTGCAGCCGGTGTATGAGTTGGTATATTTCATCATAGTGCCAGTTGACCTTTGAAACAAGACTTTTATCCTCGTCATTATCAAGCTGGTCCCAATGCCCGTCGAACCAGATGCCGGCAATCTCCCCGTAATTGGTAAGGAGTTCTGTAAGCTGTGCTTTCATAAAGCGGACGTAGGTTTCCCAGTTACTTTTTTCAGTTCTGCCCGTGCCTTTACCTGTTCGCCCTGTTTCATACTGGTAATCTGAGCGATACCAGTCGAGCAGGGAATAGTAACAGAATAATTTTATCCCCTGCTTATGACATTCGTCTGCCAGTTGTTTCAATGCATCTTTACCATAAGGGGTGTTGGTGATCTTCCAATCGGCCTGCTTTGTGTCCCAATTGCTGAACCCGTCGTGATGCCGTGTAATAAAGGTAATGTAGTTCATACCGGCAGACCTGGCTGTTTCCACCCACTTCTTTGCATCAAACTTTTGCGGATTAAAGATCCCGAGCAGCCGCGTGTATTCGGGCACCCGTATATTACGCTGGTTCATTACCCATTCGCCCGCGCCTAAAACGCTGGAAGCGCCCCAGTGGATAAACATTCCAAACTTCATATCCTGGAACTCTTTTCTTGCTGTAAGGTTACCGGGCGAGGGCGTATAGGTTGTTTGTGCCATGGAATAACCTGTGAGCAGAACAAAAAGACAAACTGGGATAATTCTTTTCATTATTGTTTAATTATTGAGTTTAGTAAATCCTCCATCAATGGGGTAGTCGCAGCCGGTTATAAACCCTGCCTCATCGGAACAGAGGTATAAAACCAGGGCTGCAATTTCTTCGGGCCTCGCCATGCGGCGAATGGGTTGCGATACAGAAAGTTTTTCGAACATTTCTGCTTCCATGCCGGGATAGTTTTTCTCCAGGAAGCCATCTACAAAAGGGGTATGCACTCTTGCCGGGGAAACAGAGTTGCAACGGATGTTTTCGGTAATATAATCTTTTGCTACACTCATCGTCATGGCCAGTACTGCCCCCTTTGCGGTACTGTAGGCAAACCTGTCTGCCAGGCCCACCAATGCAGCAATAGATGCCATATTTACAATTACACCGCCGCCGGCCCGGCGCAATTGGGGTATGGAGGCTTGTATACAATTGTACACTCCTTTAACATTTACCTGCATCACCCTGTCAAAGTCTTCCTCACTGGTATTGTGTGCTTTTCCGATATGAGCTATGCCTGCATTATTTACTACAATGTTGACGGGGCCAATTTTCTTAAATGCTGCGTTGACTTCCTGCTGGCTGGACACATTGCAGGAGTGTGCTACGGCGGTGCCGCCCTCTGCCCTGATCATTTCAACAGTGGCTGCGGCGTGTTCTTCGCTCAATTCTAAAATATGTACTACCGCACCCTGCCGTGCAAACAATATGCTAACGGCCTGGCCAATGCCGCTGCCTCCTCCTGTTATTACTGCTGTTTTATGCTGCAGAGAAAACATAACTCTCAATTGTTTAGTTATTTTATAATGATACTCCTCTCTTCCATGGAATAAAATCGTCCTGCCCCAACTGAACTGCCTTAGGTGTTATTTCACCACTTGCAGCCCTGATACAATATTCTAAAATTTCTTCCCCCATCTGCTCTAAAGTCTTTTCGCCGGTAATAACGCTGCCACAGTCAATATCAATGATGTCGCCCATCCTGTTTGCCAGCGAAGTATTCGTTGCCAGCTTAATGGTAGGACAAACAGCATTACCGGTGGGTGTACCCAGCCCTGTAGTAAATAATATCAGCGTAGCACCGCTTGCTGCCATCCCTGTGGTAGACTCTACATCATTACCGGGTGTACATACCAGGTGCAGTCCGGGCATTATTGCGGGTTCTGTATAATCCAGCACACTGGTTACGGGTGCTGTACCTCCCTTTTTTGCGGCGCCCGCAGATTTAATAGCATCTGTTATCAGTCCATCTTTTATATTACCGGGCGAGGGGTTCATACTGAAGCCGCTTCCTGCTGCCTTTGCCTGCGCGTCGTAGGTTTTCATCAGGCGTGTAAATTTATCTGCCGCTTCACAGGTAATGCAACGATCTACCAGTTCCTGCTCTACCCCCAGTAATTCGGGGAACTCCGCTAATAATACCTGTCCGCCCAATGCAACGACCAGGTCAGCTGCATAGCCAACAGCGGGATTGGCTGATATACCCGAAAACCCATCTGAACCACCGCATTTAACCCCTATACACAATTTACCCAGAGGCTGTGGCGTACGTTCAATCTTATTTGCTTCAATGAGTCCTTCGAATGTTTTTTTAATGGCTTCTGCTATCATCTGTTCTTCGGATACCGCCGATTGCTGTTCGAAAATATAGAGTGGTTTATCAAACCTGGCATTGTGCTGCATAATATGCGCTTTTAACAGTGAAGCTTCGAGATGCTGGCAGCCCAGGCTTAGTACTGTTATGCCTGCAACGTTGGGATGATCGGCATACGCGGCCAATAGCCTGCTGAGCGTTTCACTATCCTGCCGCGTTCCCCCGCATCCTCCTTCGTGGTTTAAGAACTTTATCCCGTCTACATTATCGAATAACCGTTTGTTAAATACAATCTCATCGTTCCGGAGCAGCATTTCCGGAGATAAAGCCCCGATACTTTCCTGGTGCTGATAGGCATTAACAAGCCGGCTAACCGCTTTGCGATACTTGTGCGATGGGGCGTAACCCAACTGGTGGAGCAGTGCATCTTTTATAAAGTCGAGGTTCCTGTTTTCGCAAAAAACAGCAGGAATAAATAGCCAGTAATTGGCTGTACCTACTTTACCATCGCTCCGCAGATAGCCGTTTATTGTTCTGTCTTTCCACTTACTGATATCGGGGGCTGTCCATTGATATTCTTTTTGTTTCTTATAATTTTCATTTGACGCATGACTGATATTATGCACATGGATCAGCTCTCCTTTTTGAACGGGACGCGTAGCCCTGCCTACCAGCACACCATACATAATCACGTCATCGCCGGTATCCAGACCTGTTATAGTAAACTTATGCTTGGAGGCAATATCGCTTACCAGGGTGTACTGCCTGCCCCGGTGATTAATTGTATCACCCTTTTTCAGATCGACCAGTGCAACCAGTACGTTATCGCTCTCGTGTATCTGCAAAACATGCTGCGTCATACCATTTAGCTGGTTTTAAACCGTTTCATTTTATAAGCAAATAATAAAACCACTATAAAACATACCAGTGGTACAATATATCCATATTGTATGTTCCCTGTTATGTCTGATATTTTGCCCAATACGGGAGGCAAAAATGCGCCTCCTACTATTGCCATTACAACCAGCGAAGAGCCGATTTTGGTATTGTGACCCAATTCTTCAATACCTATCGAAAAAATGCTGGGAAACATAATACTCATAAAGAATGCAATTGCGATAAGCGCATATACTACTATCATACCGCTGCACATTACAGCGATGGCACATAGGGCTATGTTGATGCATGCATAGAGACCCAGCAGTGTTTTAGGGTTTACATACTGCATAATGAATGTACCTGCAAAACGGCCCAGCATAAACATCAGCCCGTAAATACCCAGGTACAAAGCAGCAGTTTTCTCGTCTAAGCCTGCAGTTGTGGTACTCATTTTAATAAAGAAGCTGCCTACGCATACCTGTGCGCCCACATAAAAGAACTGGGCAATGATACCCCATCGCAACCGGGTTGAGCGTAATGCTCCTGCAAAACCTGCACTGGCATCTTTTCCGTCGGCTTCATGCTTTATATCCGGAAGTTTGGTGAAATAAAATATTACGGCAACCAATAATACGATCAAACCCAGTACGAAATAGGGCATTTTAACGCTCCCGGCTTCCATACTGAAATATTCATACAGTTCGCTGGGCGACATTGTTTTTTGCTGTTCTTCAGATAGTGTTTTACCTGACAGGATGAGCGGCCCGATATAAGTTGGCGCAATAAAAGCGGCCAGACCATTAAAGGATTGGGAGAAATTCAAGCGTTGAGTAGTAGTGGCGGCAGGGCCAAGGATGGTTACATAAGGGTTGGCGGCTGTTTCTAAAAAGGTAAGCCCACTGGCGATAACGAATAAGGCCCCGAGAAAGAAGGTGTATTGCAGGGTGTTCGCTGCCGGGATAAACAGGATACAGCCAATGCCAAATAAAAGTAATCCTGTCAGTATACCTGATTTATACCCATAGGCCCGCATAATAAAACCGGCGGGCAGGGCCATGACGAAATAGGCAATATATACCGACGAATCGATCAAGGAAGATTCAAGATCACTCAAATGGAATGCTTTGCGTAAATGGGGGATTAAAACGGGATCGAGGTTGTGCACAAAACCCCAGAAGAAAAAGAGGCTTGTAACCAATATAAATGGAAACAGGAACTGTCTGGTGGTAATTTGTTTCATGCAATCGCTTTAGTATAGTTACAGCTCAAAGACTTTAGTCATCAGCATCCATTTCTCACCGGGAAGGGCTTCGGGCAGGGCTTGCTGGTATTTCCACATCAGGGCTTCCCAGCGCTGCACCACTTCATTAGCGGCATCCATAGTTCTTTTCCTTTCAAAGGAGAAGTTTTCATCAGCCTGCATGATCATAAACAGCCGGTTGGCTACCCGGTAAATTTCAAGCTCCAGTATACCGGACTCCTTTATAGCATCGATAATTTCGGGCCATACAGCCTGGTGCCACTGTTCATATTCACTTATAAGGGCTTTATCATCTTTCAAATCCAAAGCAAAGCAATACTTCATGGTACAATCGTTTAGATGCATCCGCAGCGGCTACTAAGATATATATGTACGCTTACTGTCTTTTATCGATTATTATCATTTCCTTGTCATATATTACCTTTGTTTGCAGGAGCCAATACTGCATGAAGATATTTCAAACAGAAATAACCCCTGTTCTTAACAGTTATATTTCGCTTATTGAAAGAAATGACCCTTATTTCAAAGCAGCGTTCCATTTTCATCCCGAGCTGGAACTGGTATATGTAAAGGAAAGCTATGGCAAGCGGATTATTGGAGATAAAATTGAACCTTTTGCAGCGGGTGATATGGTTTTTATAGGCAGCAACCTGCCACATGTCTGGCTCAACGACGAGTTGTTTTACAAAGGATTCCCGCATTTAAGCGCCCGCGCATTGGTTTTATATTTCAACAAAAACGTGTTTGGGAAAGGTTTTTATGAAATGGAGGAATCGGGCAGGATCAAAGAATTTTTCCAGGAGGCGGTACGGGGAATATGTATAACAGGTAAGACGAAAATTGCAATAGCCCAAAAACTGGAAAAGCTGCTGCGTAAAAAAGACTTTGAAAAGACTATCGGGCTGTTTGAAATCATACATCTTCTTTCCAATTCGGGCGATATCCGCTTTATCAACAGCGAGAGTTATAATCCCAATCTCACTTTTTCAGAAACTGACCGTCTGTCGGCAGTATACAAATATGTGCAGCAGCACTTTAACGACGACATCAGCCTCGCTGATGTTTCTGCTATAGCCAACCTGACTCCCCAGTCTTTTTGCAGGATGTTTAAGAAAAGAACAAACAAGCATTTTGTTGAATACATCAATGAGGTACGCATATCCAGAGCTTGCAGTTACCTGCTGGAGACAGACTGGAGTATATCTGAGATTGCTTATAACTGCGGCTATAAAACCGTTCCCAACTTCAACAAACTGTTCAGAAAAACAACCGGGGTAAGCCCAACTGTTTACCGTGAAAAAGCAACAGTATAACGGTACAGGAAACTCATGGTTTTTCGGCGGGCTGCTCTTTAAACTGCATGGCATGCAGACGGGCATATAATCCTCCCTGCGCCAGCAACTCCTCGTGCGAACCATTCTCCTTAATCTCGCCCCGTTCCAGCACAATGATCCTGCTCGCTTTACGGATGGTGCTTAACCGGTGGGCGATCACTACTGAAGTGCGCCCGGCGATCAGGGTATCTATGGCCTGCTGGATGAGGTGTTCGCTTTCGGTATCCACTGAAGAAGTGGCTTCATCGAGGATCAGTATGGAAGGATTATACAGGAGGGCTCTCGCAAAGGAGAGTAACTGACGTTGTCCCATCGATAAAGTGGCTCCCCGTTCCATCACATTATAATCATAGCCACCTGGTAACTGCATAATAAAATCGTGTATACCAATCAGGCGGGCAGCAGCTATTACATCGTCTTTGCTGATGGCTTTATTGCGCAGCGTGATATTATCATAAACAGAGCCACTGAACAGAAACACATCCTGTAATACGATGCCGATATTGCTACGTAATGCATCGAGCTGATAGTCTTCAATATTCACGCCGTCGATGCTTACCTCACCTTTCTTTACGGGGTACAGGCGGTTGAGCAGGCTGATGATGGAAGTTTTACCACTGCCTGTATTCCCCACGATGGCCAGTGTTTCGCCGGGGAGTACGTCAAAGGAAATGTCTTTAAGTACATACTGCTCGTCGGTATAAGCAAACCAAACTTTGCTGAACCGGATATGCCCCCGCATGGAAGCCGGGGCCTGTTCGCCATTGTCCGGCATCACATCTTCATTACCCAGCACTTTAAACACCCGCTCCCCGGCAATCATACCCATCTGCAGCACATTAAACTTATCGGCAATGATACGCAGCGGGCGGAACAGCAGGTGCAGGCAGAGGATAAAAGAGGTAATCGTACCTGCCGTGGCGTCTGTACTGTTGCGCGCTGCCCACCATACGAGCAGGCCGGTAGAAGTAGCCAATACCAGCTCTACCACGGGAAAGAAAACGGAGTAAGCAAAGATCGCTTTGATGTTGGCGTCGCGGTGGTCTTTGTTGATGCGGTTAAACTTCTTTGCCTCCCGCTCTTCGGCTGCAAAAGCCTGTACCACGCTCATACCTGTAATGTGTTCCTGTACAAAAGCATTGAGCGATGCCACAGCATTGCGTACCATAATGAACGACTTGTTAACGCTTTCCTTAAACACATAAGTGGCAATGATCAGCACCGGGAAGGGGGCCAGGCATACCAACGTAACCCGCCAGTCGGTGAGGAACATATAGAGCAGTACTGCAATGATAGAGAGCAGATCGGCAATGATGGGAATAAGGCCATCGCTGAAGATATCGTTGATAGATTCAATATCGTTGATCGTGCGGGTGGTCAGCGTGCCGATGGGCGTTTTGTCGTATTGCGAAAGGTTGAGCCCCAGCACTTTTTTATAGGTGGCTACGCGCATATCCTTCACCACATTCTGCCCCAGCGAGGCGGTGAGGAAGGTAAAGAGGAAACGGCAGGCGCTTTCTATAAGCAGTAACCCCAATTGGATGACGGTGATGGTAATGATGGCTCCTTCAATATCCGACCAGAAATTAACGCGCACATCGCCCTTTACCGCATTATTGATGGTGTACTGAATAAGGGCCGGCCTTACAGGCGAAAGTACGGCAAGCAGTATCGCAAGCCCCAGCGAAGCATAGAACCTGTTTTTATAGGGAGCTGCAAACTGAAAAACTCTTCTGAGTAACGAGAAATCAAATATTTTTTTAGCAGGAGCTGTTTCACTCATATAGCAAAGATAGGTCGGAGAGGATTAGGTTTTATTACAGATTGGTTAAGAGGTATGCTTTTCAGATACTGAAGTAGGCAGGGTAACAATATCCTGCCCGCCGGATATAACCGTATGCGGGGATGCCGAAAACCGGGAGAGTAGGCTATTATTCATTCATAAAAACAAGTTATCATGAAATACATTTTCAGTGGCAACATCAGGGCGTTCTATTGCGGGGATTGTTTTGATTTCCTCAGCAGGGTTACGGTTAAACTTTATCCTTCCGGCAGGCAGGAGCTGACAGCCGCAAGGGAAAAAGAAACCTTTCACCTTCGCGGGAAAGAAGAAATGCAGGCTATCGGTAAGCTGCTGATGGCCGAATCGGTTACAGATGAACAGGGGAATTTTTCTATCGCACTATCTGACAAAGAATACCAGGGCGGCGCTTTCGACATTGATTTTGAATGCGCCACTGTGCCGCTGGCCGTCAAGCTTAAAAACCCACCCAAACCAAAAGAGGCTTTCCAGTTTCATATTACCACCTACCAGCCTGTATGGCAGGGAAGCGATTCTGCAACTACACATGAGGTACAAAAAGCACATGCCCCATTCGAAATCAGCAGCAGGTTCTGGTGCAGGCTGTTGCAGCTTTTCAGGGTATACGTGGTTTGTGGCATCGTGACTGACTGTAAAACTGGTATACCGGTGCCGGGTGTAAAAGTAAAAGCTTATGACGTGGACCTGCTTCAGGACGATTTCCTGGGGGAAGGATTTACCGACGCCAGCGGGCGCTTTAAGATCTATTACACAGAGGCCGACTTCAGCAAAACCATATTCAGTTGGCTGAACGTGGAATGGCCTGCCGGGCCGGATCTTTATTTCAGCATTGAATCTTCCTCGGGCTTTGAGCTATTGAAAGAAGACCGTCAACTGGGACACCGTCGCGACAGGGAGAACGCCTCCAACTGTTTCTGCGTAAAGCTGTGCGTATCGGATCTGCCCGAAACACCCTGGTTTACACACGTGGGTAATTTCAACATCAGCACCGACCTTACAGCTTCGGGCACCACCATTTTACAGCGTACCCTTGCCGGGGGCGTAGGCTACGGCTTTTTCAACAATATCAAACTCAAAGGATATGCTACCAAAAAAATACCGTCAGCACCATCGCTGCCACTCTATTACCGCTTTTTGTATTCGGATGATAACGGCGTGAACTACCAGCCCATTACAGCGTCAAAACTCGTACAGAGCGAGTTTACCGTAGCCTCAAGGCTTATCCCCTGGGGAACGGGAAGCATGTTCCAGGACGTGGTGATCGATATTACACAGCCTGAGTCGGTAGCCGACAGCATCCCCGCATACGATGGCTCACCTGCCCCACCCCGTCATGTGCTGCATCCTGACGCAGACGGCTGGGTGCGTGTAGATCAGGTGTGTATGGATAATGGCTTTCTGGGCACTCTTCTGTACATCAAGTCTGACACTCTTGAACCGGGCGGCGCTGCAACTACACCGGGCGATCAACCGGGCGACCCCGCCAGTTCGCCCAAAAACGGTAAGCTCGTACTCCTTAAATTTCAAACTACCGACGACAAAGCCAATCCTGCATCTGTCTATTTTAACGAACAAACCATCCAGGCCGCGATATATATCAACAACTGGAACGAGCTGTCCCTTATCACCATCGACGAACTGTTTTCAGGGGGGCTCAGCGGCTGTAATCCTATCGCCACCAATGCTCATGTAAAATATACGGTAGATCATGAGTTTTCCGGGGGCTGGTCTATCACAGCCTGGTCGGCAGCTATACCCGGCGGTATCAGTGGCCTGCCTTCCGGTAGCAGCGGCAGAGGCGTGGCAAATACCATCGATCTCGCTACCCACGCCGGTCTTTCACCGGCCTTCCCCGGCGGCTGGCCCTCCTGCGCTTACGCTATCAGCCTGAACACTATCCGTAAGCTTACTGATGGCGAATCGAATGATACAGGCAGACCGAACCAGATTATCTTCTGCAGGTAAAAGTGATTGGCAGGAATAGAAGCATAGTAAAAATCAGCAGCTTAATCCCTTAATGGTAAAACATTAGGGGATTTTGTTTGTCAAAACAGGGAGCGATTATTTCAGGCATGCTTAAAATCCTGCATCTGTATAACGGTATCGCAGCAGTCATATTCCTGCGGGTCGTTGCTGCTCACAATAAGGAGTTTGTCCCTGCCATAAGTATCTATAAGATTACGGTAAAGCACTATGCCCTCGGCATCGAGGTTGGTACAGGGTTCATCAAGGAGCAGTACACCGCAATGGGTAAAGAGTGCCTGCGCCAGCTTAAGGCGCTGCTTCATACCGCTGCTGAAATACCTGATCTGCCGGTGGGCCGCTTTTTCCAGCCCTACCATTGAGAGTATAGCCCGGGTATCAAGCACAAAGCGTTTGAACTGTCCGTGAAAAGCCAGGAACTCTGCAGCAGTCATTTCTTCAACCAATTCGAGGTAGGGAGCAGCTATCGCTACATGGCGAAACACATCTGTTTCAGGAATAGTGCCTGTCAACGACTGGTAATCAATCGTGCCTTCGGTGGCCATAATAGCCCCGCCGATAACCTGCAAAAGGGTGGATTTACCAGAGCCGTTAGGCCCCGTAATGGCGTATCCGTTACCTGCCGCACAATCAAGGTGTACATCCCTGAATATCCATTCGCGGTTGAACCTCTTGCCTACACCCGACAGCTTAATCTTCATCAGAGTTGCCTTTGGTAAAGCGTTTGATAATGCCACGGCCGCTCTCGCGGATAAAAGTAACAATCTCATCACGCTCATCCGTAGCCTGCAGCTCTTCTTCAATATAATTCAGCGCCTGCGTGGTATTAAGGCTTTTGTTATAGATGATGCGGTAGATATCCAGTATATGATTGATGCGGTCTAACGAAAAACCCCGGCGTTTGAGCCCTACAGAGTTTACCCCCGCATAGCTGAGTGGCGTACGGCCAGCCTTGATATATGGCGGCACATCTTTACTTACCAGCGAACCCCCGCTTACAAAAGCGTGCTGCCCGATATGCACAAACTGGTGCACCGCACACATGCCCGCCAATATTGCATGGTCGCCCATCACTACGTGGCCGGCCATCTGCGTATTGTTGCTCATGATACAGTTATTACCAATCACACAGTCGTGCGCAATATGGCTGTAGGCCATAATGAGGCAGTTACTGCCCACCTTGGTAGACCATTTGTCTTTACTACCCCTGTTTACGGTTACAAACTCACGGATGGTCGTATTATCGCCGATCTCCACTGTAGTCTGCTCTCCTTCATACTTCAGATCCTGCGGTATCGCACCAATCACCGCGCCCGGGAATATGCGGCAGTTGCGGCCAATGCGGCTGCCCTCCATGATGGTAACGTTACTGCCAATCCAGGTGCCCTCTCCAATCTCCACCGTCTGGTGAATCACGCTGAAAGGGTCGATCTTTACATTGGTGGCCAGTTTGGCGTTAGGATGTATGTATGTATGTGGATGAATCATAATGTACTGGTAATAGCAGTTTTAATTTCTTTTTACTAATTGTGCCGTAAGATCGGCTTCTGTACAGAGCTTATTGCCAACATATACACTACCCCGCATCACACATATACCTCTCCGGATGGGTTCTATGAGCTCCATCTTAAGAATCATGGTATCGCCCGGTACAACTTTTTGTTTAAACTTACAGTTGTCGATCTTCAGGAAATAGGTATCATATTCCCCTTCAGGCATCGCGTTGATACAGAGTATCCCTCCCGTTTGCGCCAGTGCCTCTACCTGTAATACGCCCGGCATCACCGGGTTGCCGGGAAAATGACCCAGGAAGAAGTGCTCATTGAAGGTAACGTTCTTTATACCAACAATATGCGTATCAGTTAGTTCGATGATCTTATCCACCAGCAGGAAGGGAAACCGGTGCGGCAGTGTTTTTTCAATTTGCTGTACCGAATATACCGGCGGTTGGTTGGGGTTGTAGATAGGAACGTCTTTAGTATGTTTGTTCTTCTTGATATACTGTTTGATCTTTTTGGCAAAAGCCACGTTTGAGCTGTGGCCCGGGCGGTTGGCAATGATATGCCCTTTGATGGGATAACCGATCAGAGCCAGGTCGCCGATAACATCCAGCAGCTTGTGGCGGGCAGGCTCGTTCGGGAAACGCAGTTCGAGGTTATTGAGGTAGCCTTCACTCTTCACTTCTATCTTATCGCGCTTAAACGCTTTGGCCAGGCGCCCCATTTCTTCTTCCGTCACCGGTTTGTCTACCACCACGATGGCATTGTTGATGTCTCCCCCTTTGATCAGGTTATTATCGAGCAGCATTTCAAGCTCGTGCAGGAAACAGAACGTACGGCAGGGTGCGATCTCAGCTTTGAAGTCTGACATTGTTTTAAGACCCGCATGCTGCGTACCAAGCACCGGGCTGTTAAAATCGATCAGGGTGGTCACTTTATAATCTGTGCTGGGCAGAGCCGTCATTTCCACGCGCTTAACATCATCGTAGTGCGAAATATTGGTATCAATAGTGTACCAGGCCTTGGCTGCATCCTGCTCGGCCACACCCGCTTCCTCAATGATCTCTACAAAAGGTTCGCTGCTCCCGTCAATAATGGGTATCTCAGGACCGTTAAGTTCTACGAGGCAGTTGTCTACCCCCATACCCACCAGTGCGGCAAGAATATGTTCTACTGTACTCACTTTAGCATCACCCAGCTCCAGGGTGGTTCCTCTTGAAGTGTCGGTCACAAGGTCACAGTCAGCCTTGATAATGGGCTGACCAGGCAGGTCAATGCGCTGGAACTGGAGACCAAAGCCCGGGTTTGCCGATTTCAGCGTCATGTCCACATTAATACCTGTGTGCAAACCAGTTCCGGATATGCTTACCGGAGAAGCGAGCGTATGTTGCTTATCGGGATTAAAATTTACGTCCATAGTCTGTTAAATATACTTTTTCCCGTTAAACGGGCAAATTTTGCGAGGCCAAAGATAAGTTGATTAGTTGACAGGTTGATGAGTTATACCCGCAGCAGGCATACGCAACAAGAAAGAAGTCGTTAAGTACAGGAGCATAATACGCTGTTTTCAGGCGGTATTCACCGCAGGTTACAGTGAAGTTAACCCAAAGATACCCCACTGATATCCCACTCATACCCCACTATACCCTGGGGCCTCGCATCAGTATAACCTGTTTTTTTTAACAATAGATCGCGGAAAGATGGCAGATCAGGAAAAAACCACGTCAGCCATTTGAGCCCTGAAAATTCAGGGTTTGGTAATAAGAAGTTCTTTAAGCTGCTGCTCAAGCTGCTTTACCCTTTTCTCCAGTTCGGGCAGGTTGCGGCTTACCGCCTGGCTGCGGAGAGCAGCAGTATAATCGTATGCCGGGGAGCCGGTTACCGCCGTATGAGGTACTTTAATGGATTTGCTTACGCCGCTTTGTGCATTAATCTTACTGCCATCGGCAATCTGGATATGCCCTACAATACCCGCCTGGCCGCCGATCATTACACCATTGCCAATCTTCGTACTGCCGCTTACACCCGCCTGCGCCGCAATCACGCTGTAATTGCCCACTTCAACATTATGGGCAATCTGCAGCAGGTTGTCGAGCTTGGCGCCCGATTTGATAAGCGTACTGCCAATGGTGGCGCGGTCTATGGCAGTATTGGCACCCACTTCCACGTTGTCTTCGATGATTACATTACCGATCTGAGGCACTTTTTTAAACGTACCATCAGCCTGCGGCGCAAAGCCAAAGCCATCCGCGCCGATAATCGTACCGGCATGGATAATCACATTACTGCCGATAACACAATCATGGTATATTTTAACCCCCGGGTGGAGGATCGTATTCTGGCCGATAGAAACATTGCTCCCGAGATACACCTGCGGAAATATCTTGCTGCCATTCCCCACGCGCACTCCGTCGCTGAGGTAGGCAAAGGCGCCAATAAACACATTTTCACCCACAGTAGCCTTGCTGTGGATATATACAGGGTCTTCCACACCCGTAAGCTGCTGGGTAACCAGTTGCTGGTACTTATCGAGCAGTACGGCAAAGGCGCTGTAAGCATCGGGCACCCGGATGAGTGTGGCAGAAACAGGTTGCTTCAACTCCTGCGCTTCGTTCACGATGATGATGGAGGCCCCGGTGGTGTACAGGTGGTCTTCATATTTCGGGTTGGCAAGAAAAGCCAGTTGGCCGGATGTGGCTTCTTCAATCTTTCCAAAAGAGCCCACCGTTACCCCGGCATCCCCTTCCGTTGTACCCCCGATCATCAGGGCTATTTGTGCTGCAGAAAATTGCATACTCCGATTCTGATTTTATTAATGGTCACTTATTGATGCGCAGGAATCATGCTTAGACCTTCAAGTAACAAATATAATGTTTTTTAACCTTGCCCCTCATGTTTTCGTGTATGAGCGCGTTATCCACCTGCGAGATATCTTTTACCGTTCCGTCTTTAAATAGGATCCGTATCCTTTCATCTTCAAAATTATATGTACTGCTCACCGCAATGCCTGTAAAAGCCAGCCAACCGGCCTCTTCTGCTGTAACAGACAATGCCGCCGAAATCCGTTGCTGCTTCTCCTGTAACAATCCTTTACGGACAGGACTACCCGAATATATCACTTTCAGCAGTCGCCGGTCAAGTATGCCAAGGCAAAGCGTTGCCAGCACTTTATCGGGATGCGTACACCAGCATTTGATCGCCGACATTACATCGCCATCATCAAGACCGCAAAAGGCAGGAAGCAAACGTTCAATATCCCGGCCTATCGCCGCCGATGGCTCCAGGAAAAGGTTAAGCCCGGGCGTGGGCGCCACAGCGCCTATTTCACGCGCCCTCTTAATGATGCGTATCAGCATCTGCTCAGCACAAAGCACCGTCTTGTGCAGGTAAACCTGCCAGTACATCAACCGGCGCGCTACAACAAACTTCTCGATACTGTAAATGCCCTTCTCCTCCACCATCAACTGCCCCTCATGCACGGTAAGCATTTTTAAGATACGGTCGTACCCGATCACACCCTCACTCACCCCCGAAAAAAAGCTGTCGCGTGTCAGGTAGTCCATCCGGTCAACGTCAAGCTGCCCGCTGATGAGCTGGTGCAGGAATTGCTTTTCATGTGCACCTGTAAATACAGCTATCGCCATAGTAAGACGCCCGTCAAACTGCCTGTTCAGTTCGTTGATGAGATGCAGCGACATCTCCTCATGGTGCACCCCCTCTACCAGCACCCGCTCAAGCGCATGGCTGTAAGGGCCGTGCCCCAGGTCGTGCAGCAGTATGGCAATCTTCGCCGCCTGCTCCTCCTCCGCCGATATCTCCACCCCCTTGCTTTTCAGCTCGCCGAGCGCCAGCCGCATAAGGTGATACGCACCAAGAGAATGATGCAACCGTGTATGCACAGCCCCGGGATAAACAAGGTGCGCCATAGCCATCTGGTGAATACGGCGCAGGCGCTGGTAATATGGATGACAGATGATCCGGTAAATGAGTTCATCGTCAATAGTGATAAAGCCATATACCGGGTCATTGATGATTTTTCGGAAAGACATGTATGCCAGAGTCGTTAAAGCGTATAAAAAATGTTAAATATTACAGGCGATGCAGCAAAAATACAAAGGCTGAAGAGATTCCGTTAAATTTGTGTAAACTTGCAGTAAACATTTTCATATTCCGCGTATAGGTCAGATTTATACCCTTAATATTATCATCCCGTAAGGGATACAATACAGATCAGCCCTCTTCCGGGCATCTTCTTTTTTTAAAACAATACAAAACATAACGCATGAGCGATGTAAACATACTTTGGGTCGATGATGAAATAGACAGTTTGAAAAGCCAGATCCTTTTTCTTGAAAACAAAGGCTATAAAGTACAAACACGTACCAATGGCTTCGACGCAGTGGAGTTTGTAAAAGAACAGGTACCCGATGTGGTATTGCTCGACGAAAGCATGCCCGGCATCACCGGTCTCGAAACCCTGCAGCAGATCAAGGAAGTAAACAGCAACCTGCCCGTGGTGATGATCACCAAAAATGAAACAGAAAACCTGATGGACGAAGCCATTGGCAGCCAGATCAGCGACTACCTCATCAAACCCGTCAACCCCAACCAGGTACTGCTGAGTCTTAAAAAAATTATCGACAACAAACGCCTCGTAGCCGAAAAGACAACGTCAAGCTACCAGCAGGAGTTCCGTAATCTCTTTATGGCCCTCAACAGCAACCCCGATTATAACGAATGGATGGACCTGTACAAAAAACTCGTGTACTGGGAGCTGGAAATGAAAAAAAGCGACAGCCCAGAAATGCAGGAGGTCTTCCAGTCCCAGAAAGCCGAAGCCAATACCGAGTTCTTCAAATTTGTAAGCCGCAACTATTCATCATGGATCAGCCCCAAAAAAGCAGAAAGCCCCGTAATGAGCCATACCCTGATGAAATTTAAAGTATTGCCTCATCTCGAAAAAGGCACACCCCTGTTCTTTGTATTGATCGATAACCTGCGCTTCGACCAGTGGAAAAGCATACAACCCATGTTTGCCGAAAGCTTCCGCATACACGAAGAAGAAACCTTCTACTCCATACTCCCTACCGCTACACAATATGCACGCAATGCCATCTTCTCCGGTATGCTCCCCATCGATATTGAAAAACAATTCCCTTCACAATGGAAGAACGACGATGAAGAAGGAGGTAAAAATCTTTTCGAAGAAGAGTTTTTCAAAGCCCAGTTGAAAAAAGCAGGAAAAGGCGATCTCAGGTATTCATATACCAAAGTGGTAAATAACCACGAAGGCCAGAAACTGGTAGACAATATCCATAATCTCTTACAGAACGACATCAACATCATTGTGTACAACTTTGTAGACATGCTGAGCCATGCCCGTACTGAGATGGAAGTCCTTAAAGAACTCGCCGGCGATGAAACCAGCTACCGAAGCATCACCAAAAGCTGGTTTGAGCACAGCCCATTACACCAGGCCCTTAAAAAGATCGCCGATAAAAAGATCACGCTCATCGTGGGTACAGACCATGGCAGCGCAAGGGTAAAAACACCAGGTAAAATCATTGGCGATAAACAGACAACCACCAACCTGCGGTATAAGCATGGACGTAACCTCAACTACGATCCCAAAGATGTGCTCGCATTTAAAGATCCGCGCGAGGCAGGACTGCCCGTACCCACTATCAACTCCTCGTATGTTTTTGCCAAAGGCGATATCTACCTCTGTTATCCCAACAACTACAATCACTTTGTAAACTATTACCGCAATACCTTCCAGCACGGCGGCATCAGTCTCGAAGAGATGATTGTTCCCATTATCAGGATGACGGGCAAACAATAAGACCAGTAAGGATTTAGGAGCGTATTTACGATTAAGTTACCCACGCATGTGGAAAATTATAGCCCCTGTCACACAAAGCTTTGCCACTATTATCAGGTAACTTTGAGGTTGGTAAAAACCATCGTTTTACGGATGAAGTACACACAAAGCATATTAGATAAAATTGAACGGGTCATTGAAGAAAGCGGTTATATTCTTCGGTACGAGCGGGGTACCTTCCAGAGCGGCTACTGCATCCTGCAGAGCAAGCGCGTGGTCGTGCTCAACAAGTTTCTGCAAACCGAAGGCCGTATCAATACCCTGGTCGATCTTATGCCGCAACTCGATATCTCTTTCGATGCACTCACCCTTGAATCGCAGAAAATGTTTACAGAAGTAATGGCCAGAGCCGAGCTCGCATAACCCCCATCCAGTTACTATCCGCCAGCACCGCCCGCTCCGTTTTAACCCGTTAATATACCTGTTGCAACCAGGTATCCGATTCTCAATGACGATCTCCCGCTTCTTCGTACTTTTACCCGGTGATATGCCCCCCGCTTAATATTACTTTCCTGGGTACCGGCACCAGTGGTGGTGTACCGATGATCGCCTGCCCATGTACAGTTTGTCATTCAACCAATCCGAAAGACAAGCGCCTGCGCAGCAGCATACTCGTTCAAAGCAAAACCACCTCTTTTGTAATCGACACTACTCCGGATTTCCGTTACCAGATGCTGCGGGCCAACGTAACATGCCTCAATGCCGTACTGTTTACCCACCCTCATAAAGATCATGTCGCAGGGCTCGATGATGTACGGGCCTATAATTTCTTCCAGCGCGTACCAATGGAGATCTTTGCAAACACCCTTACACAAGATGCGCTGCTCCGCGAGTTTCCCTATGCCTTTTCAGAAGCCAGGTACCCCGGTGTGCCGGAACTCAATCTTAATACCATCGACAGAGAACCCTTCTACATCGGCGATATTCCCATACAACCCATACTCGTATGGCACCTTAAAATGCCGGTACTGGGCTTCCGCATCGGTAAGCTCACCTATATCACTGATGCCAACCACATAGATCAGGAAGAAAAAGACAAGATCAGAGGCAGCGAAGTACTCGTGCTGAACGCCCTCCGCAAAGAGCCCCATATTTCACACTACTCCCTCAGCGAGGCCATTACACTCACAAAAGAGTTAAAAATACCTGCTTCCTATTTTACCCATGTAAGTCACCAGATGGGACTGCACGAAGAAGTAAGCGCTGAACTGCCGGAAGGCGTCTATTTCGCTTACGATACCTTACAGCTTACTTTATCCTGATTAAGTGCTTAAAAACGCCTCCGCTCCTGCATGGTTTGTATTATTGCTCTGCTAAAACACCTAACCCATATAATATGTTCAGGCAATGGCTGATCAACTATTTCAGTTTTACCAAAAAAGAAAGAACAGGGGTTCTTATACTGCTGGCCCTGGTAATCATCGCAACTGTACTGCCCCTCTGCTACCCCTTATTCTACCGTCCCGTACCAACGAACAGCACCTGGCTGAAACAGGAAGCTGTAGCGCTTATACAGCAGCAGAACAACCCCGCTCAAGACGCCGGGGCCCGCGATTACACAGCGGATGGATCTGCTGGCGTAAAGAACCCTGCCCCGGGCGCTTATACACCACCGGGTGAATTATTTCCCTTCGATCCCAACACCCTGCCCCCCGAAGGATGGAAAAAACTGGGCCTGCACGATAAAACCATCACCACCATACAGCGCTACCTGGCTAAAGGCGGGCATTTTTACCAACCCGCAGACATTGGCAAGATATGGGGCTTGCATAAAAACGAAGTTCAACGCCTGCTGCCTTATATACAGATCACCTCACGTAATGCCATAAAACAGGAAGAACCAGCGCCCCGCTTCTACCGTACAAACAGTTATCAAAGAAGTCCATATACAAAAACCACCGCCAGCATCGACATCAATACAGCCGATACCACCGCCTGGATAGCATTGCCCGGCATCGGCAGCAGGCTGGCAGCGCGTATTGTACTGTTCCGCGAAAGACTCGGCGGCTTTTACAGCATCGCGCAGGTAGGTGAAACCTATGGTCTCTCAGATTCCGTTTTTCGGGCCATCCAGCCAAAACTGCACTTAGGCAGCAGCGCCCTGCGGCAACTTAATATCAACACTGCCAGTATAGAAGACCTCAAAAGGCATCCCCTTATACCATACGCCATCGCCAATGCCATAGTACAGTACCGCAACCAGCATGCACCCTTCACAAAAGTGGAAGATATAAAAAAAATCGTGCTCATTACCGGAGAGCTGTTTAATAAACTGCAACCTTATTTAACCGTTAACTAATGCAGTACAAAGACCTGTTAATAATATTCAGGTGGCAACTGCAGTTGGGTGAACGGTGTAAAAACTAACAACTGTTTGTATTATTTTTGCGCCTCAACGAAAGCTGTATGAACTTTGAACAAACCGAACTGACAACACAGGTAGCGCAAACGGCTAAAGATTTTGCACTGCAACACATCAAACCCCACCTGATGGAATGGGATGAAAGCCAGGAGTTTCCCGTACACATTTTTAAACAGCTCGGTCACCTTGGTATGATGGGTGTGCTCGTACCCGAAACCTATGGTGGCTCAGGGCTGAGCTATTTTGAATACAATACCATCATCCAGGAAATTGCAAAAGTATGCGGCGCCATAGGATTAAGCGTGGCAGCACACAATTCCCTTTGCACCGGTCATATCCTTGCCTTTGGAAATGAAGAGCAGAAACAGAAATACCTGCCCAAACTGGCTACTGCTGAACATATCGGAGCATGGGGACTCACCGAACCCAATACAGGCAGCGACGCGGGTAATATGAAATGTACAGCCGTCAGGGATGGCAACGACTGGATCATCAACGGCACCAAATGCTGGATCACGCACGGCAAAAGCGGCGATGTGGCAGTAGTAATCTGCCGTACGGGCCAACCCCGCACTAAAGACAACTGCACCGCCTTTGTAGTAGAAAGAGGAACACCCGGATTCAGCGCCGGTAAAAAAGAAAATAAACTGGGTATGCGCGCCAGCGAAACAGCAGAGATGATATTCGATAATTGCCGGATACCAGATGCCAATCGTTTAGGTAATATCGGCGATGGCTTTAAACAAAGCATGAAAGTGCTCGACGGAGGCCGAATCTCTATCGCAGCCTTGTCCATGGGCATTGCACGCGGAGCTTACGAAGCATCCCTGCAATATGCCAAAGAAAGGCACCAATTCGATCAACCCATTGCTAATTTCCAGGGCATCGCTTTTAAACTCGCAGATATGGCTACCAGGATTGAAGCGGCAGAACTGCTGGTGCAGCAGGCCTGCGATCTTAAAATGAAAGGCCTGCCCATGACCAAAGAAGCAGCTATGGCAAAATATTATGCCAGCGAAGTGGCGGTAGAAGTAAGCACCGATGCAGTACAGATCTTTGGAGGGTATGGTTATACCAAAGACTTCCCGGTAGAAAAATTTTACCGCGATAGTAAGCTCTGTACTATCGGCGAAGGCACCAGCGAGATACAAAAGCTGGTCATCAGCCGTGAAGTACTGCGCTAAAATAAATGATTAAATAAAAATAACAGGCAGGTGGGCGGGGTATCCGCCCACCTTTTTTATGCCTCCAAATCCCTTAATTTTACCCGCAATCCCTGCAAAGGACACTATTTCTGAATAAGCGCATTAAAATACTGATCAAATGGGTTATCGCCCCGTTGCTGGCCGCCTGGCTGTTCTATTCCCTGTATAACCAGGTAAGGCAGCAGCACAACCTGCCGCAGGCCATTGCCCTTATCCGCCAGGCGCCATTTGGTGCACAGGCCTGGAAGTTCTGGCTGATCATCCTGCTGAGCATGGTTAACTGGGGCATCGAAGCCCGCAAGTGGCAATTGCTCATGAACCTGTTGCAACCCATGTCTTTTGGCAAAGCACTGCAGTCTGTACTCAGCGGCGTAACCATATCACTCAATACCCCCAACCGCATCGGAGAGTATGGAGGGCGCATCCTGTTTGTAAAAGAAGGTAACCGCATTAAGGCTGTTTCCCTGTCAATAGCGGGCAGCATCGCCCAACTGATCATTACACTGGCCATCGGCTGCGGGGGGCTTGTAGTGCTCTTGCAAAGCATGGGGCCCGAACACAGCAGCATCCTCGGCCTCTCTGCCTTCTGGGTAAGGGTATTGCTCTACCTGAGCTGCTGTACATTACTGGTGCTGCTGCTTTTCTTCTTCAGGCTGAGCTGGCTGATCCGCCTGATCGAAAAACTACCCTATGCTGCCCGCTTTATCGATTACGTACGCGTACTCGAAGAGTTCAATGTAAAAATTTTGTTAAGATTGCTCTTTCTCTCTGCCATACGGTACCTCGTTTTCGTCATACAATACATCTTTATGTTACAATTGATGCAGGTAGAACTGAACCCGTGGCAAAGTTTTTGGATGATTGCAGTCATGTTCTGGATGCTGGCGATTGTACCCACCTTCGCCATCGCCGACCTGCCCGTAAGAGGGAAGATCGGGCAAAGCCTGTTCAGCTTGTACAGCGCCAACACGCTGGGCATCATAGCAGTTACATTCGGAATATGGTTCATCAACCTGTTTGTTCCGGCAGTAGCAGGGAGTTTATTAATTTTAGGAAATAAAATCGTAAAGGATAAATGATAATGAGATACGCAAAGCTTGGCATCTTACTCATCAGCTTATGTTGCCTGAGTTTCAGAACGGCCCCTAACGACACCTTTTGTGGCATCCGTAACACATCCTTCCAGGATGGTGAAGTGGTAGTTATGAAAGTATTCTATAGTGCGCTTGGCGCCTATATCGGTGCAGGCGAAGCCACCTTCAGCACCAGCCTCGAAAGATACAACGGCAAACCGGTATACCACTGCGTCGGCGAAGGAAAGAGCTACTCCTTTTTCGACGGCTTCTTCAAAGTACGCGACCGTTACGAAAGCTATATCGATACAGCCAACCTGCTGCCCTATAAATTCATCCGTAATATCGATGAGGGAGGATACAAGAAGTACAACAACGTCACTTTTAACCAGAGCAGCAATACAGCCACCAGTACCAACGGGGTGTTTAAAGTAACAGACTGTATACAAGACGTGGTAAGCGCAGTCTATTACGCACGTAACATCAACTTCGATAAATACAACCCCGGCGATAAGATCCCCTTCGATATGTTTCTCGACGATGAAGTATACCACCTCTATATCCGTTACCTCGGTAAAGAAAAGATCAAAACACGCTATGGTAAGTTCAATGCCATCAAATTTAAACCACTCCTCATCAAAGGCACTATTTTTGAAGGCGGGGAAAAGATGAATGCCTGGGTAAGCGACGATCCCAATCACCTGCTGCTCCGTGTAGAGAGCCCTATCGCAGTAGGCAGCATCAAAGTAGACATGATGGGTTATCGCAACCTGCGTTATCCCCTCACCTCATTGGTCAGCGTCCGGTAAGCCTGCAAGCCATCCGTACTATATCTCGCTGAGCAGAAACTGGTCTTTTTTGCGTATCCCGTTCTCTGCCATTTGCAAGGTGCAGCACTCTGTCTCAGGGTCATGCTCAAAGAAAAGTATATAATTCTTCTGGAGAGCCTCTTCAAGAAATACCTGCTTTTCATCAAGCGTTTTCATAGGAAACATATCATAAGCCATTACATAAGGCAGCGGAATATGCGCCGCAGAAGGCAGCAGGTCAGCCATAAATACCACCGTCTTATCCTTATACTGTATCATCGGCAGCATCATCGCGTCAGTATGGCCGTACGCATAAAAATAACTCAGCTGTGGCAGTATAGCCGATTCCCTTTTATCCGTCTCCTGGAAATGCAATTGCCCGCTTTCCATAATCGGTAAAATATTCTCCCTCAAAAAAGATGCCCTTTCACGAACATTGGGCACCGTTGCCCATAACCAGTGCTGCGCATTGCTCCAGTAATTGGCATTCTTAAAAGCAGGTACCAGCAATTTACCCGACCGTATAATACTTCCCCCGCAATGATCAAAATGCAGGTGCGTAAGCACTACATCCGTAATATCATCCTTCGAAAACCCATGTGCAGCAAGAGAACTGTCCAGCGTATCATTACCATGAAGAAAATAACGGCTGAAGAACTTCTCCTCCTGCTTGTCGCCAATACCGTTGTCAATCAGTATCAGCTTATCGCCGTCTTCAATGAGCAGGCAGCGCAGCGCCCAGCGGCACATATTGTTTTCGTCTGCCGGGTTGAGCTTATTCCACATACTCTTCGGCACAACGCCAAACATAGCCCCGCCATCCAGTTTAAAATATCCTGTGTTAATGGTGTACAGTTTCATACCTGATTATACTTTCTTTTTTGTTTTTCCTTTTTTAACTGCCCGTTTGGTCTTATTGCTTTTGGCAGGGGGCGGCGGTGGGGGAACAATCATTTCGTCTTTAAGATCATCCAGCGTTACTGACTCTATTTTTACATCATCATCCACCGGCACCTTGGTGCCGAATTCATCTTTTACCCTTTTCTGCTGTTCCAGTATATCCCTGATCAGTATAAGCGAAACACGGTTACTGGTATGTATCGGTGTCAATGCGAAACCCTTGTCTCTCAACCGCTGCACAACTCCGTCGGCACCTACCAGGTGCCCACAGCCGATGGCAAAAAAAGCAGGCTCAGCAGCACAGATCTTTGCAATTGAGTCAGCCATCGTTATGTTGCGGCGGGAGAAGATGATGTCCTTGTACACAGGGTTTAGTTTCGAGAGCAATCCCTCAAGCGAATCCATACGCTCATTAAGGTACACCGTCTTGAGCCAACTGTTCAGCTTTACCTCGTCATTCATATCAAAAGTCGTATCAGTAATCCTTACGTCAAGAATATCATACAGCATACCGATCTGCAGGCGCATAGTTTCAATGCCACCAATCTTCTTTCCGAGCGCTTCAGCATGCGTACTGAGCATAAGGTCAAGCGGCTTTAGTCCCGCCTCTGGTGCAAATGCTTCCAGGGTAAGCTTTTCCCCCAATGCCATAAACTCAGCTACACTGTCCGGCGAAATATGAGAGCCGTATTGCTTATTTACGCGTTCCACCATACGCCGCCAGCCCGGCCCCTTTGTGAGTGAATCAAGATGAGCCAGCTTTGCCGTATAAAAGCTCAGATCGTCAGCGCCGCCGCCGCCAAAAAGATCTTTATAATTGAGCTCACCATAAAAACTGTTGGTTGCGTTAATGGCATAGAGCACAGAATCCGGTACCTGCATCACCACCTTCTGCGCCAGGTGCACCGTACCAAAAAGATATGACGTAAGCCCGCTCTTCGACTCAATGCGCCAGAGCACAGTGTTACTATGCTGCGCAGTAGCAGGAGTAGCTGTAATAAACCCCGCAAACAGGAAAACAAAAAAACGTATCATGAAATAGTATTGATTACCGGGTATCCCGGCGATGTAAATTACAACCGGTTTTCTTTCCTTTGCTTTCCCAAAGCAATAAACAAGCCAATCAGGCCAGCCGCAAAGAACACCATAAGTGCAAGTACAGAACTACGCTGCGATCCCGTAAGCTCAGTAATATACCCAAAACTGAACATGCCAATTACAATGGCAATCTTTTCAGTTACATCATAAAAACTGAAGAAGGATGTAGTATCGCGCGTTTCCGGCATCAGCTTACTGTAAGTACTGCGGCTGAGCGACTGTATGCCCCCCATTACAAAACCCACTACTGTAGCCAGGCCATAAAACTCGTAAATACCACCGGCAGGGATCATATAACCGGCAACACAGATACCTATCCATACTGCCACACAGCACATAAGGGCTTTGAAATTGCCAATCATGCCAGACAAACGGGAAATAACATAAGCCCCCGGAATAGCAATAAGTTGTATGATCAGGATGGAAACGATAAGATTTTCTGTGGGTATCTGTAATTCACTTTTGCCATAAAGCGTAGCCGCCAGCATAACCGTTTGCACACCCATATTGAAAAAGAAAAAAGAAACCAGGTAACTTTTCAGTATGGGCATCTTGGTAAGTTGCTTCCACACCTTGCCCAATTCCTTATAACCATCAGTAAGCACATTACCCCGGCTGCCGGTGCCCGCGGCCAACGGTTTAGGTAAACGGCTCAGCGAAAACTGGCCAAAAACAAGCCACCATACACCAACAAGAAGAAAAGAAAGCCTTGCAGGCAGAAAATCGTCTTTTATACCAAACCAGTCAGGCTTCATCACAAAAAGAAAGCACACCACCTGTAATATCACGCTGCCCACATAACCCATTACAAAACCTTTGGCGCTCACGCGGTCGCGGTCTTCCGGAGCAGCGATCTCAGGAAGAAAAGAATTATAAAATACAAGGCTGCTCCAGTAACCGATACACGCCAGCACCATACATACAATACCCAGCATAAGATAACCCTGCTGGAAAAAGAAGAGGGTAGAACAGGCAATACTGCCAAGAATGAGGAAAAAGTTCATAAACCCCTTCTTCGTGCCCCTGAAATCAGCAATGGAAGAAAGCAGGGGCGACATCAGCGCCACCACCAGAAAGGCAAAAGCAAGCGCATAATTATAAAGTGACGTGTTCACAAATTCACGCCCAAGAAACCTTACATAAGATACACCTGCAGCATCGGTATTGTCTTTGGCTACCGCTTCATAGTAGGCAGGAAAAATAGTAGAAGTGATCACTAAATTATATACCGAGTTAGCCCAGTCGTACATGGCCCACCCGTTGATCACCCTTTTGGAAGCTGTTTGCATGAAGATCAATTGAATAGGTAAGGTAGAAATTATCCTGTGAATAGGAAAATCTTTATGACACCCGCAGACGCGATAAAAATTTGCTTCGTCAGCAATATTGCTTTAGTTTTATCACCGAAACCTTATAAATATGAAAAAGCAACCTGCTAATCAGCAAAAAAAGGCATCTTCTGCCTCCCAGCCATTTGTTCCTTCAGTTACCAGCGATTCTTTTTACCATACCATGTCGCCATTCGAGCATTACGATTCGGTGCGCAGCCAGCTCTTTCCCTACGCCGAAACAGTAGAAACCATAGCCGGATCAAAGCATGTAAAAATCGTATGCCGTTCTACCGATGCTGCCAAAAACCCTTATCCGCAGCCTTATAATGTCATCACACGGCAGCAGGATCAGCTATTCGTATTTGGTGGCGAGGTAAGAGGCGAATATGGCTCTTACGTAGCCCGCGTCAATACCACAACACTGGAAGAAGAGTGGAGAATTTATATCAAAGATGAAGGTCCGGGCGATTTTAACTGGCCTGGGCTTCTTGCCGTACACGGTAATGGTCAGCTATACGCAGTAGCAGGCAACCTTATGGCCAAAATCAATCCCGATACACAGGAATATAAAATAATCAAACTGCCGCAGCATGAAGGACAGGGCGGAGCCGTATACAATGGTTTTGATGTAGCCGCAGATGGCATCATTTTTACCAAAAGCATGGAAGCAGGCAAACCCCTTATGAATTTTGGCAGTGAAGCAGTATCCCCTCTTGAGCAACTGCGCAGCGTAGCAATGAATGATGTGCCCGCATTTATACTGGCAGTAAACCCCCACAACCTCGACATACTCAGCCAGGTGGAAGCGCCCGAAGCAGGCCTTGGCCGGCTCACCTGCGAACGCAGGGACGGCGTTGATTACATTTACTTCCTCGGCATCACACGTTTATGGCGCTATCTTTTTAAAGATGGCCGCCTGACGCTGGATGAGCAATGGGGCCCTGTGCCCTATTTAACTGGTGGCGGAGAACCGGGCACAGCCGTAGGCCTCCTTGGCGACTGGGCCGTATTTGCTACTAATTTTCTGGCTTCTGCTTCTCCCCTCGAAGTATTTGCCGTAAATATCTGGAACAGCAACAAAATACACAGCCTTGTACCTTTTGGAGGAAAGAAAAGCCAGGAATGGTCAAAGCCCGCGCTTGACCTGGCAAACAGCCGGGTGTACGTTGCCGACCAGTTAGCCAACATGGTCGGGGGCCTGGATTTTAATCCCCAAACCGGTTTCAGTAAAGCCTGGGAAGCAAAGCAGCAACACATGGCCTCTTTCTGGGCCATAGTGGGCGATAAGGATGACCGCCAGATCATCGGTACAGCATATACTGCTGCCAAAGGGGAAGAAGTCATCTGGCGCGATGCCGAAACAGGGGAAGAGATTGTGCGCAGCGGCATAGTGGATAAAGGAGGATCACCATCTCCTTCAATTGTTACACCGGGCTTCGATGGCAGGTTTTATTACCTGGCCCAGGAAGAACAACGTGTTACAGAAATGACGCCCGTAGCCAAACAGAATAAATAAAGCTGCAGGAATAATAAAGGAAACCAGGCATCCCAAGATGCTTCTGTCAGCGCTTACCCGGCAATTCCCCGGGCAATCAGCACCAGCATTACAATGCCGGTAATAATACGGTAAATACCCCAGATGCGGAAGCCGAATTTCTTTACAAAGCCAATGAACAGCTTAATGGCCAGCAGGGCCACTATAAAAGACACGGCGCTGCCCAGCATCAGGTCTATCATATTTTCTTTGGCCAGCACCTCCGGCGTTACCTTATACACATCATAGAAACTTTTAGCAGAGGCCGCCAGCATGGTAGGCACAGCAAGGAAGAAAGAAAACTCTGCCGCCAGGTTACGTGTGAGTTTCTGCGTCATACCACCAATGATGGTGGCAGCGCTGCGGCTCAGCCCGGGAAGCAGTACCGATAGTACCTGGAAACAGCCAATTACAAAGGCCGACCTGTTCGATATGTTCTCTTCTTCATTAATACCATTGCTTTTGAAGAACCGGTCGATAAACAACAACACTACCCCGCCCCCGATCATGATCCAGGCAATAGCAGTAAGATTACCCAATGCACTGTCGATGTATTTTTTCAACAATACCCCCGCTATCAGTGCAGGGATCACCGCAACAACGAGTTTAATATAGAAGCTGATCCTTTTGAAGTCAATAAATTTCTTCCAGTATAATACAACCACAGACAGGATAGCTGCGAGCTGTATCACTACTTCAAACAGCCGGGTAAACGGGGCATCGCCATCCACACCAATAAGAGGATTAGTAAACTTCATGTGTGCAGTAGAAGAAATAGGCAGAAACTCCGTTAAACCTTCTACAATACTGATGATGATATTCTGGGCCGTTGTCATGAAAAAAGCGTTTTAGTATTGGGAAATGGCCTGGCGGCCGGAAATAAAAAACCGGTCAGGGTCATCCCTTAACCGGAAATAAATTTATAGAAACAGGTACATTCAGGAAAAGTGTTGTACTATGCCTGGCTCTTTGGTTTACGCATGATCGCAAATATTTCGATCACAAACCCCGCAATGATGAGTATGGGCGCCACGGTAATACGGGTAAAGCTGTAGGTAGCTTTATCGTCGAATACCTTCACATCTGTGCTCTTACCACCCGCCATCAGGAAAAAACCTAATGCCATTACCACCAGGCCCGCCAGCATCCATACATAGTTTTCTTTACCAAAAAGGCTGTTGGAAGGTGTGGGTTCTTTTTTAATATTACTCATGTTCTCAAAATTGAGGATGCAATATACTTATTTTTTTATCGCAGTCTCCGCCCGGCCATCATATCAATAGAGGTCGTCAAGTGTCATTTTCAGGTATTTTACCACCGAACGGTAGGTACTGAATACACTGATGCAAATGCCCAGTATGATAATGGCAAGGGAAATCAGTACCAGGTTCTGGTTATCCCGAAGCGACCGCAGGTAGGGAACAAACTGCTCCACCAGCCAGATTACCCCAAACAGGAAGACGATAGCCACCGCACCGGCAATGAGGCCATTGATGATCGCACGGATAGTGATCGGTTTGGCAATAAAATTACGCGTCGCCCCCACCATCTGCATGGTTTTGATGATAAACCGGTTGCTGTACATGGCTAACCTGATCGTATTGTCGATAGAAATGATCACGATAGCACAAAGCACAATAGCTACCAGCAAAACCACCAGCATAAAATACTTGATGAAATTACTCACATTAGTAACCGTTTCCAGTGGATACTGAAACTCTGAAATGATATGCCCGTAACGCTCCTTCAGCAGGCCTTCCAGTTGCTGCAGCGTATCTTTCTGCATATATCCTGCCTTTACATAAAAGTCCACACTCGCCGGAAGGGGGTTATAGTCCAGCATCTTTTTCCACGATGTATCATTATCCGTATTGTATTTCTCCGCAGCAGCTTCTTTACTGGTGTACTCCGCCTGCATCGCATAAGGCAATCCTGATACAAAATCCCTCAGGCTGTCTACCTGCTTTTTATTGGCGCCCGGTGCCAGGTAGGCATGCAGTTGTATATTCTCCTTCATGCGGTCGCCCTGCTTACGTATGCCTAAAAATATCCAGGCCACAAAGCCAAACAGGAAAAGAACCAACGCCACACCAATAATTGCATAAGCGTAGGTGGGCTTACCACGTTTTGAAGAAGATTTACCAAATTGCGCCATAAAAAAAGTTCCCTTTTAACCGGGTTGGGCAAAAATAACGCATTTGACTTTGTAAAACGTATTTTTTAGTTACCACTTTAACGTAACCCTAACATTACCCTGTAATGCTTATTTTTGCTGCACTTTCAACGATTGCTTTGCCGTTAGATTCCGGTTAAGGGTAGCCGGTTTGTGGCATACCAACCCGGGCAGTAAACAAAAAACAAGAACACAATTGTCGACTAAAAAAAGATATGGAGTACCAATTCAGAACCATTGAGCAGAAATGGCAGCAATACTGGAAAGAACAGGCTGTTTACCAGGTAAGTAACCAGAGTGAAAAACCCAGGTTTTATGTACTGGATATGTTTCCCTACCCCAGCGGCGCAGGACTGCATGTAGGTCACCCCCTCGGCTATATCGCGAGCGATATTTGTGCCCGCTATAAAAGGCTCAAGGGCTACAATGTGCTTCACCCGATGGGGTACGACAGCTTTGGCCTTCCGGCTGAACAGTATGCCATCGAAACCGGCCAGCACCCCGTTACCACCACGGAGAAAAATATAGCTACCTTCCGGAGCCAGCTCGATAAAATCGGTTTCTGTTTCGACTGGAGCCGCGAAGTACGTACCAGCGACCCCGCCTATTATAAGTGGACACAATTACTTTTCTTAAAACTCTTCAATAGCTGGTACAACCGTAAAGCAGGTAAGGCCGATTCTGTTGATACCCTTATTGCTGCTTTTGAAAAAGAAGGAATTGAAGGTGCAGGTTATATTGCTGCTGGCGTAAATGTATTCAGTGCGGCAGACTGGAACAGCTTTGATCATAAAACCCGGCACGACATCCTTATGGCCTATCGCCTTGCCTTCAGTTCCTATGGTGAGGTAAACTGGTGCGAAGCACTGGGCACCGTACTGGCTAACGACGAAGTGGTGAATGGCGTGAGTGAGCGTGGCGGTCATCCCGTTGTTAAAAAGAAGATGCGCCAGTGGTACCTCCGCATAACAGAGTATGCCGACCGTCTCCTTGAAGGACTCGAACACGTCGACTTCAGCGAGCCGATGAAAGAAATGCAGCGCAACTGGATCGGTAAAAGCCAGGGCGCCGAACTTGAATTTGCCATCAGTGAACAGCCCGGCACAACCGTAAAAGTATATACTACACGCCCCGACACCATATTTGGGGTAGACTTTCTCGTACTTGCTCCCGAACATGAACTGGTTACACAGATCACTACTTCCGAGCAGCAGGAAGCAATCAGCCAATACCTCACCTATGTAAAAAGCAGGAGCGAGCGCGAACGCATGAGCGAAGTAAAACAGGTAACAGGTTGCTTTACCGGCGCTTATGCCGTACATCCCTTCAGCAGTAAGTTAGTCCCCATCTGGATCGCAGAATACGTACTGGCAGGTTATGGCACAGGGGCTATTATGGCAGTGCCCTGCGGCGACCAGCGCGACTACAGTTTTGCAAAGCACTTTAATATCCCCATCACCAATATCATCGGCAATGCCTACAACGGGCAGGAAGCCAATCCTACCAGGGAGGCTGTACTGGAAAACTCAGACTTCCTCAATGGCATAGTGATGAAAGAGGCTATCAGCGTTGCTGTCGACCGTATTGAAGCAGCCGGCATCGGTCGGCGTAAGGTCAACTTCCGTATGCGTGATGCCGGTTTCAGCCGCCAGCGCTACTGGGGCGAACCCTTCCCCATCATCTGGCAGGATGGCATGGCCATTGCCCTTGAAGAAGCAGACCTGCCACTTGAATTGCCTTATGTAGACAATTATGGCCCTGGCCCCGAAGGTGAAGGCCCGCTGGCGAATATTACAGACTGGGTAAATATACCCGGCGGTGGCAAACGGGAAACTTCTACCATGCCGGGCTATGCAGGCTCTTCCTGGTATTTTCTGCGCTATATGGACCCCCATAATGCCACTACCTTTTGCAGCCGGGAAGCCAGCGATTACTGGGGCCAGGTAGATATATACATCGGCGGTACAGAACATGCCGTAGGACACCTGCTGTACAGCCGTATGTGGACCAAAGTGTTGTACGACCTGAATATGATCAGTTTCGACGAGCCCTATAAAAAACTGGTCAACCAGGGGATGATACAAGGCTCATCAAGATTTGTGTACCGTGTAAGAGGTGCCAACCAGTTTGTTTCTTTGGGATTGAAAAACAGTTATGAAACTGATCAGGTACACGTTGATGTAAATATTGTTGATGGTGTTGAGCTCGATATCCAGGCCTTCAGACAATGGAAGCCTGAATATGCCAATGCAGAATTTATATTGGAAGATGGCAAGTACACATGCGGTGTTGAAACGGAAAAAATGTCCAAGTCGAAATACAATACCGTTAACCCCGATACGCTGGTAGAGAAGTACGGAGCCGACACTTTCCGTATGTACGAAATGTTCCTCGGCCCTGTAGAAATGAGCAAGCCCTGGGATACCAAGGGCATTGAAGGCGTGTTTCGTTTTCTCCGCAAGCTCTGGCGCCTTTTCTACGATGAAATAAAAGGGCAGGTTTGGAATAACGATAAACCCACAGATGCAGAACTGAAAATCCTGCACCGCACTATTAAAAAAGTAGAGAGCGATACAGAAACCTTCTCTTACAATACAGCAGTAAGCACATTCATGGTTGCTGTTAACGATTTGTCAGAAGCCAGGTGCACCAAAAAAGATATACTGTCGCCCCTCCTCATACTGCTTGCTCCCTATGCCCCGCATATCACCGAAGAACTCTGGCAGGCACTGGGCAACAGTGGCAGCATCCTTAACGCAGCTTACCCCATACTTGAGGAGAAATACCTTGTAGAGTCAGAAAAAGAATATCCCGTATCAATTAATGGTAAAGTACGTACCAATATCAGTATCGCTACCCATCTCGATCAACCCTCGGTAGAGCAGATTGTACTTGCCAGCGAAACAGTGCAGAAATGGCTGGAAGGTAAAGCCCCAAAGCGATTTGTTTTTGTACCTAACCGTATGATTAACATTGTGGTATGATAGTTGCGCAAAAATGATGCAACACACAACATGACTACAACTAAACGCTTTCCCGACTGGCTGATTGCAGCCCAGGCCTTCCTGTTCTCTTCACTCATTACCTGGTGGTTTATCCGGGAAAGTATGCTCTACACAGGCCTGTCGCAACAAATCCTTTCCTGTAGTATAGCAGGTGCAAAATGGATGGTACACATCATTGCCGCCCTTATTCTTCTCCCGGTAAGAGGTTTTTATTTTATCCGGCAGATCGCCAATACCTGTCTTACCGGCTCAGTGCTGCTACTCCCTTTTTGCATCGCCGGTTGGTGCTTCGATGTACACAACAACCTCTTTTTCCTCATCTCACTCATCGTGGCTGTAGCTGTTATGATCGTGGTATATGCCATTGGAGTAAAAAAAGCCGGTCTGCGCATCCGCTGGTGGCTGGCCTGGCTATGCACACTTACCCTTGCCATACTATCACAACTTTATTTCGTTTTTCACATACTGTAAGCCCCATGAACCGCATATATCAGGCCGGAGGAGCCGAAAGTAGTTCCCCCGCTGCTTCTGCCGGATATTTATGCCCAATACCAAGTCCTTGCTACTATAAATAATTTTGCTATATTTGTCTTAGATGCAACGCTTCAGCAAAACTGGGGCGTTGTATTTTTTTTCTTATCCCCCAGCCAAAGGGGTTGTTTAAACACTAAATGAGGATTTTATGAGTGGTACAAATTATGTAACACAGGAAACTTTCGAGCAAATGAAAGTACAATTGCAGCACATGAAGGGCATAGAACGGCCCGCTGCCAGCAGGGCTATAGCAGAAGCCAGGGAAAAGGGCGATCTGAAAGAGAATGCAGAATACGATGCAGCTAAAGAAGCACAAGGCATACTTGAAGCCAAGATAAAACAACTTGAAGGTATAATCGCTACCGCAAGGATCGTCGATGAAACCAATATCGATACCAGCAAGGTGAGTATCCTTACCCGGGTAACCCTTACCAATCTCGGTACACAAAAAACCGTTACCTACCAGATCGTGTCTGAAAAAGAAGCAGATCTTAAAGCCGGTAAGATATCCGTAACCTCACCCATTGGAAAAGGCCTGTTGGGCAAGGTAGTGGGCGATGTAGCCGAAATGCAGGTGCCAGCCGGTACCCTCAGGTTCAGAGTAGAGAAGATCGAAGTGTAACAAAAACGGCCGGGTACAGTAAACACTATACCCGGCCTGCAGTAAATAAAACTATCGAAAATGACCATTTTTTCTAAGATCATTGCCGGAGAAATCCCTTCTTACAAAATTGCAGAAAACCAGCATTTCTATGCTTTTCTCGACATTTTCCCACTGGTAAAGGGACACGTGCTTGTAGTACCCAAAACAGAAGTGGACAACCTCTTTGATCTTCCTGAAACTTATCTAAGCGGTATCCTGGGCTTTGCACAGCCCATTGCCCGGGCTATCGAAAAGACATTTAACTGTAACCGCTGTGGCATCAGCGTTGTAGGTCTCGAAGTACCGCATGCCCACATTCACCTCCTGCCCATCAACAGCGCCGACGACCTGAACTTTACACGTCCAAAAATCAAGTGCTCACCAGACGAATTAAAAGCCATACAGGAGAAGATTATTGCTGCGCTATAGGCACGTTTATTCTGTCACCCTGCCGGGATTACCTGCAACAAATGCCTCCCATCCCTTCAGCTTTTTTCCACGCGTGGAAACGACACTTTGAGAAGCAGCCGCCAGCGGTGAGCTTTGCTGAAAATGATGACAGATGGCCACTGCCAGTGCATCAGTAGCATCAAAATAGCGCGAATCTTCCGTAAAAGCTACGATCCGTTGCAGCATCCGCATTACCTGCTCCTTACCAGCATTACCGTTGCCCGTAATAGATTGCTTTACCTTTTTGGGAGAGTATTCCGTCACCGGCACGCCATGCTGCATGGCCGCCGCAATAGCCACTCCCTGCGCCCGGCCCAGCTTGAGCATACTCTGTACGTTCTTACCAAAAAATGGCGCTTCAATTGCAAAAGTATCCGGCTTGTATTGTTTGATCAGCGATGCAATCGTTGTATATATTTTCCGAAGACGCTCATACCCATCTTCCTTACTCGTCATCTTCAGTACATCCATCGCTACAAGACTGATCGTATTATTTTTTACGGTAATGACACTGTAACCCATCACCACCGTACCCGGGTCAACACCAAGGATAATATTTGATGTATGTGCACTCTTACTCATTCGATCTGCAAAATAGATCATTTTAAACAGCATCAATTTCTTACCGTTATATTTTTACCATTGCGCAGCCAACCATTATAACAGTACTGAACCAATGGTATTATTGCCCACTCAACAAAACAACCACTCAACCATCCGGTAAAACCACTGGTCAACTCTCCGACCACCTGCTACCAACCACTTGACACTTATTTAAAAAATCCAGTAATTTGTACCCAAAGCAGTCGCCATGAAACTTGTACATACCATTGCCCTTTCCACAATACTCTTCCTTTCCTGTTCCCTCACCTCATCGCAGGAGAATAACCGGGAAAAGAAACCACCACCGCCTTTTACTGTTGTAAATGCCTGTATCCTTTCTCAATTAGCCTATTGCGATACCCCGCAAAAAAAGATCGCACAATACCTGCCCGGCTGGTCCGTTACCTGGAGCGGCAGCAGTGCCAGCAATTATGCTTTTGCAGCTACCGATGGTTACCATACCGCAGTAGCTATACGCGGTTCACTAATGGCCTTTGATGAGCATGCGCTTGACAACTGGTTGTACCAGGACATGCACATCATTGAACAGGTCAGTTGGCCCTATGCTGCTGATGGTAAAAAAGCTGTCGTTTCCAAAGGTGCTTATGATAGCTGGAATAATATTAATAAAATAAAAGATAAAGATTCAGGACTTACCCTGTGGGATTACCTGCTGAAAACAGATCCGCAAAAACCCGTTCACTTCACAGGTCACAGTCTCGGAGGTAACATCGCCACCACCTATGCCAGCTATGCCGCCGCCAGGTTCAAAAAAGACAACCACCCGCGCAGCAACCTTAATGTGATCACTTTTGCAGCTCCTGCCATCGGCAATAAAGCCTTTGCAGACGATTTTAATGCCACTTTCCCACAGTCCGTACGCGTGGAGAATCGTAACGACCTTGTACCAAAATTTCCCTGTACCAGCAGGATAGATGAACTGACTGACCTCTTCGATAAAGGACCATCAGCAAAAGCCATCGAAGTGGGATATAAAAGTCTGACGGTAAAACTCAGCACGGCTTTTTCAGCAATGAGCACCACCCTGTCGCTTTTATCCTTAAAAGGAAATGACGACTATGTATGCACTAACGGTAAGGGGCAATGTATTACTATACCCCTGTCAGGACGATATAAAGAGAATGATGTAACAAATTGGTTTGGCGAAGCCGCATACCAGCATGGCATAGCACAATATGCGAAGCAGCTTGGTGCACCTGTGATAACCTGCGAATAAACAACAGTTTATACACTGTAAAGAATACCTCCAAAATCGCTGGCCTGACTAAAAAAGAAGAATGGCGTACCCATACGGTACTATTTCGCGCGTAGCATTGCTGAATATATTAAGCCCCCGTTTTGGCACTCTCCCACCCGATCATCGCCATTTTACGGGTAGCGCCCCAGTGATATTCGCCAAACGTACCCGCAGAACGGATCACACGATGACAGGGAATCAGGAAAGCTACGGGATTACTGCCCACAGCCGACCCAACCGCCCTTGAGGCTTTCGGCTGACCAAGATCAGCAGCAATATGGCCGTAGGTAGATAACCGGCCCATAGGTATTTTCAACAGCGCCTCCCATACTTTTACCTGGAAAAGTGTGCCTTTAAGATGCAGCTTAATTTTATCCGGCCTGCTCCAGTCTCCCTTAAAAAGGCAAAGCGCCTGTTGCTGCCACATATCTGTTGCTGCATCATAGACTGCCCGCGGAAACTGTTCACGTAATGCAGCAAGTGCATCATTCCTGTCATCTGCAAATGCGATATAGCAAACACCCTTATCCGTAGAAGCTATCAGTATACAACCAAAGAGGCTATCCGTAAAATGGTACCGTATCCGCAGGTCGGCACCCCCCTGCTTGTACTCGCCTGGTGTCATTCCTTCAATATGCACAAACAAGTCATGCAGGCGGCCCGTACCCGAAAGACCTGTTTCGTACGCTGCATCAGTAAGCGGCAACTGCTGATCCTTAAGGAGTGCCTTGGCATGCTCCACGCTGATGTATTGCAAAAAGCGTTTCGGGCTTACCCCTGCCCAGTCTGTAAACAAACGCTGAAAATGAAAAGAACTCAGGTGTACTTTAGCAGCCACCTCATCCAGTGTGGGCTGGTCTTTAAAATTATCGGCGATATATTCAATCGCTTCCGCTATCCTGTTAAAATTGTACGCGTCTTTTGCTTTCATCTTCTTTAATTTTACCATACAAAACTACCATACCCTTCCTCCCCTGCCTACCCGTATCTTGCTGACTTTTTATAACAATCACCCTGCTTCTGGTACCGGTATCCACTACAGGAGGATTATTCCCCTTTTGCTGGCAAACCGGGAAAAATCCTTTACAAAGTTTCTACTTTTAATACGTAATCAATACAAAACACAAACTATGTCTTCCAGCAGTTCATCCGCGCAGGGTTGCCTCGTAATTATTCTGGCATTAGCAGGTGGATTCTTTTTGGGAAAAGGCTGCAGCACCGACACCGATCCTGGTAGCCATCCACGGAATAATACATACGAAACCACTTTACCACCACCGGTCAATAACCTCTCACCTTCTCCTGCGGTAGCTGATGAAGAGCCTCCCCTAAAACCTAACCGCCCCAACCGCAAGGTCAGGAGAGCCGCCGGGCCGCCAGCAAGAATCTATATCCGCGGACCGCGTGGAGGCTGCTACTATATTAACAGTAATGGAAATAAAACTTATGTAGACAGGAGCTTCTGTAACTAACGCAATCGTCAAACCAGTAGATGTTAATAATCCCTTTATCATGCTGTGCGTAGGGCGTTAAGCCACAATACTTATTTCATCAGCTCTTATGCATCCAGCAACGCCAGTTCGGGATAAACCACTTCCCGGCACACCTCCGGTACATTGGTGGGGCGGCTGCGGTATTGGTTAATCAGGCGCGACACTGTATGCGCACCCATCCTTTCCTCGTCATAAGCGTGCATGAGCGACTGTATCTTCTCTTTTGTAGCCTTCGGATCCAGCCATGCAGCAGCCTCACCGCGGTCAATGATCAGCGGCATACGTTTTTTCGTATTGTGAACCCTGGCCATCAGCCCGTTGGCCGGTGTGGTGATGATGGCGCAGGTCTGGAAGAGCTCTCCTGTTTCCCTGTCTGTCCATTCATTATACAGGCCCCCAAGAAAGAAAGGTCGGCCGTCTTTCAGGTAAACAAAATAAGGATACTTATGCTGGCCTTCGTGACGGTTTTCATAAAACCCGTTTACAACAATAAGACAGCGCTGGGTCATAGCGCTGCCCTTAAAAGATGGCTTTTCAAAAATATTTTCACAAGTAGCATTCAGTGTCATATCCCACAGCTCAAATGCTTTGCCGCGGTCTTTTACCCATGCCGGTATCAATCCCCAGCGGTAAGCCTGTACTACCCTTGGTGCCGCCTGTGTAACCACCGGCAGCAGGTTGTGCAGAAAAGCGTTATTATGGTATTGGGCCTCATACTCTTCTATCAGCGTATAATCATCCTCAAAAACACTAATTAAAGTTTCGGCTGCAGTATGCAGATCGGGCGTATACAGATGATAACACATAGCGGTTGAATATCAGGTGATAATGAACCCTGTAAAGTTAACCCTTCCTTACAAAACATACCCCCACAGCAATCAGCCAAAGCAACCACAAAGTACTACCCACAAAGGCAGCCATATCCCATACCGGGAAACCAGGTATTACGGTGGCAAACAACTCAGCCTGTGCCGCCAGGTAAATAACAGAAGCCACTATACCCAGCCAGCCAATCCATTTGGGCAGGTAGCGAAGCCTGATAAAAGCATAAGAAAACAGCAGCGTCCATATAATGGTAAACAACTGCCCGATATGCTCACCCAGCAGTACCCCGCCAAACTGGTGCACGGTTTCAAAAGCAACCACTATAGCGTCTTTATCTCCACCGCTGCCTGTTGTTACATAATGATTGGCCAGTACCGGCACCACGAATACCCAACGCAGCAACCCAATGATCTGTGCAATACCCGAGATAACACCCAGCGTAGTTGCCCACTTGATAAAACCCAGACGATTCGCAAAAAGCCGTCCCATATATACATACGCAGCCAGCAGTAGCACCCCGAACATGGCAAACGCCCACCAGGTAAATATCAACCGGCTTCCACCAGCGTGAAACTTAGTCAGGATAGTGCCCGCCCCCTGCCGCAGGATAACAGGGTACTCAAATATTTGTGTCAGAACGGTATAAGGAACAAATACACCTATGGCGCCCGCAATCAACAGCAGGCCGGTTGTTTTCTCTGTTTTCATCTTTACTGTTTTTTCATTGTTTATCAGAAACTGAATGTATAGCTAACACCAGGAGTAGGATTGATCCTCAGGTCCTTTCCCTTGGCAGCGATGCCAATAACTCCTATGCGCAGGTTGAGGCCACGCCATGCCATCCACCGGAACCCTGCTTCCGCACCAAAGGCGTCAATATTTTTATAGTCGCGGTTAAGACCGCGCAGGTAAGAAGCACCCGCATAAAAGGAAGAAGGAATAGGCTTTTTGTCAGTAGGCAGGAACCAGTAAGTAACACCCGTTTTTACAAATTGTGTGGTAACACCACTGGTAAATGCGGTAATATAATACCCCGCATGAACCGATACCTGCCTGTAACCATATTCAATACCAATAGATGGGTTACGGAAAGCATTAATACCCAGTTGATGTTTGGGAAACCGGCCCTGTGCCGTCACTGTACCTGTCAACAGAAGAAGCAGGTAAAATAATACTGTACGTTTCATATCGTCTTTGTTTTGACGATACAAAGGTCATTTACCACCAGGCGGCGGCACTGGACAAATGTCCATAAATACAATCAGCGGATACCACCACGAATACGACTCAGGTGCCGGGCAGTTACCCCAAGAATGGAAGCAAGATATTGCAGGGGGATCCGCTGGATAAGGTTCGGTTCTTTTTCGAGCATCTTTTCATAACGTTGCCGGGCATTGAGCATAAGACCATCAAGGCGGCTTTCATCAATGCAACAGATCTGCCATTCCAGTATCTGGATATAGAAGTCTTTAAACGCAGGAATCGTTTGCTGAAGCTCAAGCAGAGCAGGCCGCTCAATCACCCAAACCACCGTATCAACAGCAGCGCGTATATTTTCCTTTGCCGGCACCTGCTTCAGGAAACTCTGCAGCGATGCCACAAAGCTGTATTCACCTGCAGTATAAGTTGTTTTCTCTTCACCGTCTACTAAAACATAATATTGCAGTAATCCCTGGCCAACAAAACCAAGGTACCTCCCCGTCCTGCCCTCTTCGGCAAAGAAAGACCCTTTAGGATAGTGCTTTTCCACAAAATAATCAAGGATAATATTGGCATCTGTTTCTGAAAACCCGCTGGAGATAAAATATTGCTGCAATGCCTGCATAAAGATGGCTTTTAACCTTTAAAGTTAACCGTTTTATGCATCGCACGTTGCCAGTTACTCTATTACCATACTATACCCGCCGGTACACAATAATCAAACTGGCCGACGTCCACGTCATAGTATTACCCGAAAAGCTCAGGGTGCTTTCGGAAGCAGGAATAGAACCGTCCTTAGTACTTGTAGTTATTTTATTCCCTTTCTGTATCCACAACATTTTAGCGTGGGTCCTCTCCATCATCTTTCTGAACTCAGCATTGCACCCGCTTACGTCTGCAGTAATAGTACCACCCGCCACAAATTCATATACCATATTAACCACGCAGGGATAAGCTTTTACCATATCAGCTTGCAGATCCGTCTTACTGCCATCTGCATTGATCACGATAGATGATACACGCTTCCATTTACCCAGCACTGAGTTTTGTGCCTGTACCGAACACAACGCCAGCAGGAAGACAAAAAACATACTTACACTTTTCATCAGTTGAATTTAAAGAGATAAAAAAACGATTGTAATACGCAGACAAACCTATTCATCCTTACCCGGAAAGCAGGAATAGAATGATCTGTTGGTAAGAGCTGTTTATTAAATGGCAAAAGAAAGCCTCACCAGTAACTGGTGAGGCTTGGAGTAATCTAAAATGTTGCTGGCAGCGTAATCCCCGTGAAGAAATAAGCCAGGAATTTACCCGCCAAGCCTATGCAACAGGATCATCAGGTTCGTAAACCATTACGGTACCGTAACCCGAGCATTTGTCACAATCCACATAACCACTCCGGCAACCATTCGTGCACCTGATCTGGCCGCGGCTGCAACCGGGGGTACGGCAGGCATTATTATGCGTAAACGGTCCGCATATCTGTCCGCCGGGCAGCATACCGCTACCATGGCATTGAGGACAATCATCCTCATTCTTACCAGTACCATTACAACGGGGATCATTAACCGTTCCGCTTCCCCCGCAAGTTCCGCATGGCTGCGTTTTGGAACCGCCACATTTAGGGCAGGTTTTTGCTACTTCAGGCATAATTTTTTTGTTTTAAAGAGTTGATACTAAGATAAATAAATAAATCATATTTATTATATGATTTATTTAAAAGAATAAATATGTATCAACAGCAATGCCTCCGTACATTTCTACCATAGAAATGCCGCTAGCATGGTCTGCCACCCGTAAGGGGCAACAGCAGAGATACAGTATTGTTGAAGTATTGTTAAAGTATATCTACCTCCGCAATCCGTTTAACAAAATACTGATCCCGCAGCCTTTCAACAGAATCAGAGTAGTCAGTTGGCTTACCCGATGCTCTTTAAATAACTAAAAATAGCCCCATAAAGGGGCCATTTTCATAATGCAACGGCGCTTTTGTAAATGGAAAAAGATCAGCTCTTCTTAGGCCTTTCAGCCGGTGTACGAAAACCTTTTCTTTTCTCCTTCTTATGCTGATGGATATTAGTAGCTTCATCAATACTGTGCGATTGCAGCAGGCTTTCTTCCATCTTAGTCATCTCGCTTAGTTTAGTGTAATACTTTTGCAGCACCTTAAGCTCATCCTCACTCATATCTTCAACGTTTACAAGCCTGTTACTCGAAAGCTCATGTGATGCCACCAATTCATTTAGCTTTAACTGTATCGCAAGTGAATCCTTATTCTGCACTTTCTGTATAAGAAAAACCATCAGAAAAGTGATAATTGTTGTTCCTGTATTGATAATCAGTTGCCAGGTTTCAGAATAATGAAAGAATGGACCACATAATGCCCATACCACTACTACTGCAGCAGCAATCATAAACGCAGCAGTACTTCCTGTGGCCCGGCTCACCGCCGAAGAGAAGCGCTCAAAAAAATGGGGTTTGCTTTTTGCTTTGATCGGAGTGGTATTTTTAGGAGAAGATCGCATATAGCATAATATTTATGCGGGTGAGGTCCAAATAACATGCCAACAAGCCGCAAAAGCTGATAGGGCATGTTATATACCGTACAAAAAGCAACTGGCAATTTAACTGATACTGCAGGCTTACCTGCTTTTTTTAACAGCAGGTTTCTTACCTCCCGGCCTTTTAGATGCTCTCTTCTTCACTCCACTCTTTTTTATTGCCCTTTCCTTTGTTACACTTTTCTTTTGTGGCACTTTAGCACCTTCCTCCCTGGCCTCAGAAAGCCCTATTGCAATCGCCTGTTTGGGATTGGTTACCTTTTTATCACTGCCGCCGCTTCGCAATGTACCAGCCTTCATTTCACGCATTGCCTGTTCCACTTATTCGGCTGCTTTCTTTGAATACTTCGCCATAACCATCGTTTTAAGTTAATAATGCAGTAATCCCTTATAAATCCATGCCAAACAATCAGAAGTAGTCAGATATAGCCTTGAGTTCCCGCGATGGAAGAAAGAAGGATTGCTCAAGCAACACAAGTTGGCATACAGTCAAGAAGCCTGTAACAGCGGTCATATGCCACAAATAAAAAAGATACCGGTAAAGCACGACGGTGCAGTTTTTATTGTACAAACTGCCAGGCACTCCATACCTGATCACACCACAATACTTTTCCACAATTATGCACACTGGTATGGTTTTGGCCTGTCGCAGTGCTACGGGTCCCCGATATGTGTCATTCCGGAACATGATGCGCGAAAAAAATTTTATATAACCTTTATTAAAAAACTTCAAGATGAAAACAAAAAATAAATTGTTGGCAGGCCTTGCTATGGGGCTGATGATAGTGCTGAGCAGTTGCGAGAAAGATGATGATACGACACCAGATATGTCAGGAGCAACGTGGTCAGAAGTAGGTACAGGGAGCAATGCATTAAATGCTAACGACGACATCAATACCGTTTCAACAGATCGTTCAGGTAACATTTATGCAGCAGGTGCCTTTGTAAACGCAAGTGGAAAATTTTATGTGGCCAGGTATGGCATGTAATATTCAGGTATAATTCAAATAAATGCAGGATATATACACGGGTGTTTCTCAGAAAACACCCGTACTGCTTTCAGGCCTTGCTACTTATGCTATACCGTAGCCCTCGATGTCACGCGGAAAAAAAATTCTATTTGGCATATTCTTTGAATTCTTTATGCAGTATCAATAAATAAAATTTACAATTATGGAACACGCTCAAACACACCAGGATAAAAGCATCTTATTCTTAAAGAAAAAGATCAACGAAATAAAAACAGCATTATTTAAACCGGAAACAGATTCACCACTAAGCCTTTCTGCCAACCTTGTCAGAACGATTAGCGTAGAAGACGACAGAACGATTTCTTTCTTTACCACATACAATGGAGAAGAAAAAGATTTTACCGACAGGTCTTTCCACGCCTCACTGGATTATTATAAAAAGGGAGCAGATTGCAATATCAAACTCAGCGGCAACGCTGTTATTGTAGACAGTCCCTGCGAGTATTTCTTCTCCGCCGGTAATAACAATGGCTCAAAAAAATATTCAGTAGTACTGATTAAAATGAAGATCATGCACGCCGAATTTTTCGAAAAAAATATCATCACCCCTGGTCTGTCCTGGCTGAAAAAAGTAAAGAACTCAATAGCGCATTTCTTTCAGCCACTGCACCGGATTTACAATTTCGTATAAATATATACCTCAACAGGTAATCCGTCATCTGTACAAGAGTTACCAGTAAGTGAAATGGCAGATATACCTATAGTTGAAATCCTAAAGAAGTAAAGGGTTTGGGTATTAATCAAAATCCTTTCTTAATTAGAATCCTGCATAACCGGGCATAATAATTGAATCGCATTAAATACTATCAATCGTTTAAAAAGAAAGTAGCCATCTATACAGAAAACTAATCCATCAAAAAAATTAAGAGCGCCACAACACCAGGAGAAGCGCGGCAAACAATATAAAATGCAGCCCCTGCCGCAAGCATGGGTCTTGATGACATTACGACTCCCCACCTCCTGAAGACCTTCAGCACAAACACATTCTCCATATTCTGGATAACAAAAGAAGCCCTTCCGTTTATGAAAAAAGGCAGCGCCATAATTAATACGGCGTCCGTCACTGCTTACAGGGGAAGCGGGGCCTGATAGATTATGCCGCAACCAAAGGAGCCATTGTACCATTTACAAGAAGCCTCTCGGCCAATCTTGTCGATAAAGGAATACGGGTAAACGCAGTTGCACCCGGGCCGATATGGACACCCCTTATCGTCTCCAATTTTAAAGCAAGCAAGGTAGCCTCCTTTGGCAGCACTGCTCCTATGAAAAGAGCAGGCGAGCCTGTAGAAGTGGCCACAGCTTATTTGTTCCTTGCTTCACAGGATGCATCTTACATAACGGGCAGGTTATTCACCTCAATGGCGGCGAGATTATTAACGGATAGCATGTTCATATATCCAGAAAGCCCTGTAGGCATACATGCATATAATGATGTACGATGCCACCCAATATACAATGAGATAGACAAGGATTTCGCTGCACAAGCAATCCCTCATCACCAAAGTACAGTTGATATAGCCAAAGTATATCTCAGGTACGGCACCGACAGCAAATCTCAAAAAGCTACGCAACGATATCGTAACCGAACAAACCAGTTAAATCGATTGGCAGAAAACATGACTTACAAAAAAAAAGTGAAATTGTTAATGGTATTCTCTGAGCAGATTTATTGTCAGGCTTAACTCTGATACCGTCCTGGTTATAAGTCAGGATGCACTAACCAACCGATTGGTGCAGGTAGAGATTGATTTACAGCAGGATGTCAAATACTTTCCGATTGACCCAACTAAAAGATAGATTCCGCGTACAAATTCTGTGCAAATGAAAAAAGGGTCTCAAACTTGAATCGTCTGAAACCCTTGTCTGTTCTGCTCCCCCTAGTGGCATAGACTTGAACCAAGTTATTGAGGATCTGAAGATTATATACAGACTGACCCCATACTTAAGGAAATATGAAAAAATAATTCAAAACCCAAGACCATGAAATTGCGACTGAATATGCAGACTTCGATGAATCAAATTGAGTCCGTAACAGACTAAAAATTTTATTAACACGGTCCGAAAAAAAATTCACAAATTAAATATGCAATCAGAAATTCATAAGTTCTACAAGCTTTTGTTGAAATCCTTTTGACTTTAAGCTAAGCAGGGTCTTTAAGCAATTTTCAAAAGCGGCGATGATGTAAAAGCGTTTTTACGAAGCACATTGTTGCTAAGCTATCTAGGCGCATCTCCTAGCCGAATAGGCATGAGGAACACCTTTTTACCTTGCAGCGTGTGCATTGTTGACGTAAGAATTATTATTAATGAAAAGTTTACAAAAGCTAAAAAATAATAGGCATCAAAAGACAAAATATTATGGAAAACCACAGCCTTCATTTTGAAACAAAAATTCAATTTATTCACGCATTTAACAATGCAACTATTTTTGGTTCATCAAATGCTAATATATCAATAATATTATTTTGAGCAATTAGGATCACATGAAGAACTTCACCATAATCATAAGGTGAAAAGGTTTCCGTATTTAACCAGTCAATAAAATCACTATTATATGACTTAAACAACGACCAGTACTTTATATCACATGAAAACTCATACTTAGAATTAAATCTGTCACCTTCGTCAAAATGTCTGTATCCAATAATATGCCTATCAAATTTCAATGTGTAGTCATTATTGTCATTCCCTTTAACAATTACTCGAAAACCTTCAAGGTCATCAAAAATTCCTTGGACTGCAATGATTTTTGTGAAACCAGATACAGATGGAATTATTTTATCGAATTTATTTTTTGTATCCATTTTACTCGTTTTCGTACCGAATTTTTATTCTTGAATCTCCCTTTTGAATTTCTATTGTAGGAGGACCCGTTTTACTGCCGGGTCTAACATTTATTTTTCTACCATCATCTAAAGTACCTGTTCGTCCTTTACCATAATCGGTAGGAATGTCCTTAACCTTGTCTGGATTAATTTTGTCAAAATCTTTATCAGCTTGCTCCATCCCTCCTTTTTTCCTATACTCATCAACTCTTCCACTTGTTTTCTCACCTTTAGTACTATTGCCTAATATTTCATCTATTACTTTTTCTTGCTCACCACTGTGCTGTTCATTTTTTATAATGTTTGGAAGATCCCTTATAGCGTTTATAGTAGCATTCGTCGCCTCCTTAATTTTCTCTTGCATAGGAGGCGATGTTATTATAGCTGTAACAAATAAGTATCCAAGTATTGCTGCATCATCAACTAATGCAATTTTTCCATCTGGATCAATATTTTTAATAGGATTATTTAGACAATAATTATATGGGCTTTTTCCAAAAGTTTTTTCTGCTAAGGGGTCAACGCAAAGCCATTGATAAGTATGGGGATCGTAGTAACGGGCTCCAAAATAATACAAACCTGTTTCCTGATCTTGTTCCTTGCCACTAAATGCAAATTGGCTGTTATAGTTTTGCCTTTGCTCTATGAAAGTTTCACCATAAGGCAAATATTCAATGTGCTGTACAACTTTGCTGCTTTCGTCAGTAATAAATGATGCACTGCCAATTAAATTTGAATGATAGAAATAAGAGTATAGTTGTGCCGATCCCGATACTTTAGGCAATATTTCTGTAGTAGTATTTGCAGTTACGAATGGATTAACAATATCCGGAGCATTATTAATAGGTTGCTTCGTGGCAAAAACATTATCAGCTAAAATAGTATGTGGTAAATCAAAGCCATCATAATCGGCATTTAATCTTGCATTAACCAATTTTCGTTTTTCCTGTAAACCAACAGTATCATTGCAATTATTATTTCCAGCGGGGCACTTCGCTGCATTTGTGGCTTTTGCAGGCGTTACATTTTGATCATCAAAGCAGTTTTCATTCTCTATCTGGCTAACTATCCGCTGTGTGCCAATATAAATATGTTTTGTGTACAATCCATTTCCATTCCTCATTGAAAAGTAAGGATTCGCATACAAATAATAAGTAGCTGGTGTTGTTTGATTTGCAGCAAATTTTCCGTTAACAAATACTCCTTCATTTTCTGTATTCAACTTTACTGTTCTGTTACCATCCGCATCATATACATAACTGCTTACATAACCATTTACACTTACTGAGGCAATTCTGTTTTCTTCATCCCAAAGAATATTTCTTTGATTAATACCATCATTGCCGGATTTATCTGCTGTTGATTTAAGTATGTTATTTCCATTGTTATCATAATTATAGAGTTCAGTATTATTTTCAGTATAATCAGGATCATTATTTATACTATTGGCTTCGGTTACTTTACTAAGTTGATGAGGTGTTCCATTTTCGTATAGGAAACTGTCTTTATAATTGATACTTCCATAATTCGCATTATTAGACTTTAGTAACAATCGTTTCCCGGCAACATTGAATAGGTCGTCATAATCCATTGCAAGTTGATATGTGGCGCTTTCTGTTCCATTTAACCAGGTACCCCAAGCAGAATCAATTCTATTTAAATTATCATAGGTATAATTGTGCAGCATTGAGGCTGGCGTTACACTATTTGATACTTTCTTAGAAATTGCATTCTGTGTAATATTGTTTTGATTATCATAATTATACTTAGAGTTAAATGCTTGAAAAAAAGAAGAATTTGCAGCTATGCCTGTTACATTTAATTCTGACAAACGACGTCTATCATCCTGATATTTATAGGATGTTTTTGCACCATTACCGTATTCAAAATATACTCTCTGCTCAAACTCATCATAACCAATTTTTGAAACATAATTAAAGGACTTATATTTAGCGGGAAGCTTTGTATTATTGTCTCTTGTGCCTGTAACTTGCTTTAACAATCCAGATTTTGCATAGATATAATTTACAGTTTCTTTATCAGGATAGGTAATGGATTGAATCCGGTTCCATGTATCATAATCAAAATTTGTAATAAAGGTGTAAAAGGTATTCGTGAAAGGAGCAATTATTGTTCTCGTTGTTTTTGTAATCTCTCCAAGCTTACCATATTCAAATGCCTGAGAGCCTGAAGCATCTTCCTGATAAACAAGTTTGTTTCGGCCGTTTATATTGCCTATATCGTTACTGTAAACATATTTAACATCATTTTCGTGATGATGGGGATAATTTATAGCTATTATTCTATTATGGTCGTAAGAGTAATTAATAGTATCATTTTTAGCAGTTATCTTCTTTAGCAACCTGCTTGCTGCATCATAAACAAATTTTGTAACTCCTGCATCAGGGTGATCAATTTCGATTTTATTCCCGGCATAATCGTATTGGTAAGTAATTTTATTCTTTTTAGCATCACTAACTATTTTCAATTGATGAATTGGATCATATTGATATTCTGTTTTTATTTCAGCACCACTTGAATTGAAGAGCACATCTGCTGCTTTAAGACCACTCCCATTTGTATAATTTTTCCTCATTTGATCTCCACCATCAACAGCATCATTGTTATAAATTGAAGTTGCCAATGATAAATTATTGTCCAGTGTGTATGTTGATGTAAACTCAACATTACCATCTGGAAGAGTTTTTTTCTTGATTCTATCTAGGAGATCATATTCAAATGTCGTGGGCTTAATTTTTATATTAGCTCTTGTGAGATATTGTAGCCCGCCTGTTGATGAATCAAGGTCCGGATAATAAGTTTGTATATTTCTTCCTTCAGCATCATAAATTATTTTACCTCCTACAATCCAAGTGGCTTTTAAGTTTGTATTGCCGTTTATGTCATTAATGACAGCCGTTTTCTTTATTTGTATAGACCGATTAAACCCATCTACAATATTAATTGTTTGAATGCCATCATTGGGATTTTCTACATCAAAATGCGTAACTAATGATGTTGGCTTAATTGTAGTCAGCTTATCAGAAATTGAATAATTTATTTTTATGGTAAATTTATTCTTGCACTCATTAGCACTAATATCATTATTGCATTCCTTTGGCCCCAATACTCTAATTATTCTGCCATAATTATCAAGTTCGTAATTTACGTTGTTATCGTTAATATCCTTTGTTCTAATCGGTATTCCGAAGTAATAGTCATACCAAGTTTCACTTGAAAAGGAGTATGTGTCGTTGTTTACTTTTATAATATACGAATATGTTTTATCTGCATCGTATGAGTAAGTATTTGATATGCCATTTTGTAATTTTCTATTTTGTATATTTCCCAGCGGGTCATATTGAATTTTAGTAGTATCATATAAATCACCAAGTACTCTTTTATAAATATCGCTTGGTTTTCCATCGGATGTGTACTTTGAAATAGTTTCTCTATAAATAATCGATCCCTTCTTTACAATCACTGAAGAAGGACAATCTATAATATAGCGTGATGAACTTGGCTTATCATAATGAATCTCTGTTTCATAATCAAAATTTGCGGACGTTACACTACCTCCTTCTTTATATTTGAAATTTTTTACTGCTCCTGTGAAATTATATTCATAGAGACTCTGATTTAATATCACACTATTAGTGGTTCCTTCATAATTGTTATTTTCTGTTTTTTTAATTGATGAGAAGCAAATTCCGGTGAAACGATTTTTTCTTATATCACCGTTTGAAGATTCACCACGATTTGAGTAATCGTTTTGAACAGGTTTAAGGATATATAAATAATATGTGTTAACCGTTTTTGTAAAAATATTGCTGTCTTTATCTGTAATTATATCAGACAGAAGGTTGCCGGAAACATAATAATTTGATGTGTCAAATGTTTGAACGTGTTTACGATAAACTGTTCCATCAAAATTTATATCCTTTGTCTCTACATTTCCAAAACCCAGAAATTCTCTTTCATACCTATCATATTTTCCTGCCGAATATTCAAACTGCTTTTTTGAATCAAACCCTGAAGTACTAACCGTTCTATCAGTTGTGTCTCCATCATTAATTGTTATACTACTCATCACCCATTTCCCTCCGGGATGATCAAATGTTGCTTCTGAATGTTTATAATCTAATGAAAAACTTCCACCTAGTGGGTTATCAATTTCTTTTAGTTTATTTGTCTTTCCCAATGCTGACAGAGATACCATTAAATTACTCTCGTCGGTAGAGTAGATATAATCCATGAAGCCATCACCATCAATATCCGCAAGTTGTCGATAAGATTTACTCAGTCCATTTGATTTATTGATTGCTGGATTAAAAACAAATCTTATTAAAGGTGTGAAGGGTATCCAAACATTAAAACCAAAAGTGAAAGAACCGCCTAATGACTGCCCGGCTGAACCATTAAACTTAGTCCGATCCAGATTAATCCAATCGTTTATTGGATTAGGCAAACTGCCAAAACTTGGTATAGATGGAAGACGACCAATTGGTAAAGTCGCATTAACATCATTTTGAAGATCTGTTTTAGCAATGCTGATATCATTAAACTTAACAGCGGGCAAAAATCCAAACCCATTATTGATTTCAACGTTTACCATTCCGTTATTGTCTATTGATATACGATCTAATAAACCGTCACCATTATAATCTTGTAATAAAAAGTCAGGTCGACTATTGCCTAGAGACATTCCTATTCCTGCTGAATAACTCTTATTGTCAAAATTTACTCCCAAGCTAATGCCAGGTGATATAGACATGTTTTTGCCACTTGTTATTGCTCCGGTGTTAAAATTGATTGGTGAACTGAAACTTCCATTACCTAAGTTTAAAGCAACATTCCCTCTAAATACTTTATCAGGCAACCCATCTCCGTTTACATCAAGCCAGGTTGTTAGTGTTTCTTCTGAGCCGTCGTTTCCCGAACCGCTTGCTCCTACATTTACATTTGCATTAATTGTGCTGGTATTGGAAACTGCATTATTAGAAATTGATTTGCCGGCTGAACCATTGGAACCTGTTCTTAATGTAAATGAACCAGAAGCTTGATAAAAGCCCCCGCCCAAACCAATCCCTTTGGTATCGCTTTTGCTTTGGTGAACACCCTCTGTATTGGTCGCAGACGCTTCAAGGCTTCCCGAGGCATTTGTAAATTGTATCTGTCCGGGACCGACAATATCAGGGAAACGATCACCATTTAAGTCCATAAAGTCAGATATGAGCTGACTTGTTGTATTTGACCAGCTGCCAGTCCCAGGACCAACGCCTACAAATTTTGAATTTGTTTCTGAATAAACTACCTTTTTAATTCCATAAGCAAATGACCTATCTGGTGCCGAAGAATTAATTGCAACAGCAAAAGGGTTTTCAATTTTCACATCATCCAAGCCCAAACGTGATGAACTACTCGTATCCGCATTAAGGAAAATATCATCTGCACTTCCCTGCCATCTTCGTTTTGACGCATCTGCATACGGAGACATCATCGAAAAGATTGCTCTTATAGGAGATAAATTATCAACTCCGGCAATTGAAACTTTCGTCGTTGGATCTTGTGCCTTTAATTGATTAACGGTGCTTTCAACATTATTCTGCAAAGCAATTCCGTCGTTTGTTTTTATTGTTAAGTTTGATTCATCTAGGACGCTGCTGGCTCGTCCTGCCATACCACTATATACAAATTGCCCCCAGCCTCTATACATCGGTCCAAACTTTTCATCTTTTCTCTTTGCCCAAAAGAATGATTGTATCTGTTGATTACAGAAGAAGTTTGCCGATTTTATATTGTGTGCAAAAACAGTATCTAACGTAATTATTTTTACTGAAATTTTTTCTCCACCGTTAAAACTAAGAGATAATGTATGCTCGGGTAAATAAACAATATTTGAATCATAAATTACTTTTATACTATCTATTAACACATTGGGACTTTTATAAATCTTTAGATAAAAGCTACCCTTTGTTTTGTTATTTTGTAAAACTATTTCCGGTCTTATGCTGAACTTTGAATTTGATTGAATATCAGCGCTCTGACCTGTAAGAATTTCAGTTGCACCAAGCATTACCTGCACATTCTTTATATCATTCTTCAATTCAAAAAATGCATTATTAATTTTGTTGCTTAATAAAGAATCAAAGGTTTCATAATTAGAGGATATCTTATCTCCCTTATTTAGAGTAATTTTTGTTTCAATTAATTCACTTGTTGTCTTACCATTCAGATACGGAACATTGACTTTTGAAAGAATACTATCACGATCTCGAATAGTGAAGAGTAAACCTTCATTAGAACCAAATATAGGTTTGTCTTGTTGCCGGAGTGTATCATTAAAGTCTAAAAATGTAAGAATTGTATAATCTGCTGTATCCGGCGCTTCCCAATATTGTCCTACTAAGTTTAAAGAGTCGGAAAATATGTGATAAGGTACAGCATATATTACCTTAGGATCAGTAAAATATTGTACGGGACTGCAGGTGATTATTGAACCATCCGCCTGCATACATTTTTTTTCATATTGGAGGCTATATGATACAAATGGCTTCCAGTCGATTTTATTTAGGTCATAATTTGATCTGCTTTTTATCTCAAATTTAAAAAGCCTATCATCTGTTGTAACCGGTTTATTTGATGCAGTAAGGTTTGAATTATATATATCATTAGGGAGAAATCTGTTTGAAAAAATTGAATCTTCGAGAACATACTTAACGCTGTCTAAACTACCATCAGGCTTAAAAATTTCAACTCGTTTAAATTGGAGCAAAGAAATTATGACTGTATCAGTAGTTTTTTCTTTTTTAAAATTTCCGGAAATAGAAATGTTTGAGACCCCGGAATCAATCAAAAAGCCAGTTGAGTTAGAAAGAAGGTAATCATTCTGGAGTTTGTATTTATAAATATTTTGACTATAAACATCATTCTGAAAAAGTGATGAGTTATAAGATGAATAAGTTATTTCGGGTTGCCAGATAACATTATCAAAAGAACCATTAGCATTACTTTGTATTCCCGATTGAAGACGGAAGTAAATTTTTTCTCCTTTCGTGACAGAAGTGTTATAGGATGTATTCAATTTAGGTAAATAGTCTGTTTTGGAAATTGATGTAGAATCTATTATCGTAGTACTACCTTTTTGTATGGAAACTTTTACACCGTCATGTAATTCATATTCCTTAGTTTTTTTTTGTTCAGCAGTTGGCTCAATCAATCTTACGGGAGAATTGATTGTAATGTTCCCATTAAATGGAGCTTCCCAAACTCTTACAACTTCATGAAGAGGGTTATCATTTTCTAATGAGTCTTTTTTCCCTTGTGAGATAGCGAAAGTGAATCCCGATATAGCATTTGCAGAATTAAGGACGACGGGCGTTTTTGAACTTAATATATCAAATTGTTGAGTATTGCCTCCTCTATATCCGCAATTGAAGTAAACGGCATTATTTGAAACAATGTCAATTAAGCCATCTCCATTTACATCTGCGAAATAAGTATTAGTTGAAGATTCTGTATTTGAGTTATCAGTTCCAATTGAAAAACCACCAAACATGCCCTGATAACCATGATTACTGGTTCTACTTTCATCTTCTGAAAATTGGCGAATGCCGGTAATTGAAATCGTATTATTGTCAAACCCATGACCATTATTCTTATGATATTCAATAGAGCTGTTCTTTATAAACACTTTATCTGGCAAGCCATCTCCACTAATATCAATCAAAGTATTTATTCCGTTTGAGTTGGATGAATTGCTTCCAAATTGTGTTCCTACCGTCATATTTTTGGAACCTGGATTACCCAAAAGTCCTAAACCAAAGTACATGGAGTATCCAGAATTAGAGGATTGACTTCCACCTATGGCTGTTAAAGAATTTGATACAAAGGGAAAACTATTATTTCCTTTTAAGCCATCGTTTGGTAAAGTCCACAGAATAGGCGCTTCATTATATTTATCATTTTGATTTTCGTTATAGTAACTAAACTTTTGACCATTGAAAAACTTTTGACCATCAAGACCATATTGTGCAATGCTATCTAATAGCACAGCCTGGAAGGCTCCAGAACGGTAATGAAATTTATAGGTTCTGATAATTTTTGGTGGATTAACAGCCTGCGTTAAATAAGTATTTAATACGCTGATAGAAACTAGAGAATCTGTATTCGTAGTAAAAAAGCCGTATCGAGCATTTATCAGGCAATTATTCGTGTTTTTCTTTAAATAATGTTCAAATACTACTTTATAGTTTGGGGTCCGCTTATTGTCCGGTACATTGCGGTCATTCCAACCAGTATAGCGAATTTCCTTAGGATAGATATTATAGGCTCTCTCTGTGGCACTACCCGGAATTAATAGTGATTCTTTATCATAGTCGATTGACATCCAATTTCCGTAAACATCTTCAATGCGGCACAGTCTCCATTCTGCAATATTATTATTAGCACCAATTTCATTCCGTAAAACATAATTAGGATTGAAAGAATTATTACCACCATAATAATATTTTGTCCCTTGTTTATCCGTGATAATCCAAAAATAATTCTCCGGAGAATTACCTAATCGTTGTATTTTTTTAAAAGAACTTTCTTTTCTTAAATAAAAAATAGTTGTGTCGTTTATCGTAATATCAGTCCGCTTAACATCTAAAAACCTGTTTGCTGTCTTTGCTTCATTATTTTGCATAAAAGCTAACATCTGACCATCTAATAAATAGGTTTCTGTTTCCAATTGATGATTATACTTAGGAACCCCCCATCTTGTCTCTACAGTGATTGACGAAATACCACTTAAACTCCATCCTTCGCCCAACCAGCTTCTACCAGCATCGCTATTATACGACAAACTTATCTTTGGCTGAATTCCCTGTCTCCCAGGTGGTATTTCGATATTATAGGAAAGGTTTGCAGAACCCATATTATTTGCAGCAGGCGGCTGGATAAGTTGAACCATTGCAGCAGGGTCGCCTACTTTCAAATTATTTATGGTTGTTGGTGTGTAACCTTGAGTTTCAGGAGCCTCTGGTACCTTTATTATTGCGGTGATATAATCACCATCTTTCGTAGAAGTAGAATAAACAACATTCCTAACTAAATCAATGCTATCACGCTTCAATTGAATCCAGTTGCTGATATCAGCATCAAACCAAAAGATATGTATATCGCCAACATTATATCCTTCGGGAACTTTATCCGGATCAAAAGGTATTGATATAATCTTGCGTCGACTATTCAAGTTTTTTGTCTGATAAATATACTCACCGCTTGTTACATTAACCATTCCAGTTGCCAAGCTCAATAGTGAACTATCGTGTATGGTATTTAAAATTGCAAAGTCAATTTTTGAGTTGTCAATACTACCTTTTTTGATTAGTAACCTATGATCTTTAGCTATCTCCTTTTTTAATAAATTGGAGTCGTTATTATAAAGTCTAGTTGTAAAACTTTTTATATTGTAAGAAGTATCTTTAATATTTATGTATGCAGTAGCATTGGTTATATTATTATTATTACTACCTGATTGAATTTCAATGCCACGGACAGTTGAATAAAATGGCGTTTTTTGAAATGCCTGTTTGAGAATAAAAAAACCTAAAACAACTATGCTTGTTAGGAACACAAAATGATAGTTAGAATAGTATTTAGGTATAAATATTTTTTGGCTGCTCATAAATGACAGATTAGGATGTGGAGCTTTTTATTTCACAATAGTTTTAAATAAAATAGATGTCTTTTGCATAATGGTATCAGTAACAACGATTTTATAGGTTTTACCTGCTTGTAACTTGCTAACATTATATGCTTTGTATGATTGGTTTGCAATTGGCTTATGCCTTTCTATTTGTTCAAGCTTTTTTTTACCCATTGGTGGCGGGATTGGCGGAATGTTATCATTTGTTGTTGTGTCGGTTGACTCATTTTCTTCTCTTGTGTCAGTTGTTATTACTGTGCTATCGCCAACTTTGACAATTGCATTTTTAACTTCACTCCAGGTATTGTTTGCTAATAGTACATATAGAGTGGGTGATAAGCGAGCTACGCCTTCGGAAATTCTAAAATACGCAGTAATGGGTTCATTTGGTTTAAAAATAAATTCCTTTTTACTACTAGAGGTTACAGTGTCAAAGTTAGTCTCAGCTTGAATAGCAGAATCTGCATAATAAGGGTATTTTAAATCGATTAATTGGCTGGTAGCAGTTTTTCCAAATTGAAGAAAATTTAAGATTGGCACCTTTCCTATTGTGAAATAATTATAAGCATCTTTCCAAACTAAACTATCCCACACAATAGTTTTTGTATTGAATCTATTATTGGAAAGTTGTTCCCTTCCAAAGTAACTGCATAACTGAAGTGTATCAATTTGCAAAGGATTTAAAGTTTTGAATCTTACTAATACAAAACGGTAAAGCTGGTAGTCATATGGGTCGTAAATGGTATTAAATAATATTGGCGGACTATAATCATCAGAAGGAACTCCGGAAATAACTATGTGAACAGGGTTTATAAGATTATTTTTATTGTATAATAACCACTTTCTCTGAACAGTTTTTAAATATGGATATTTTTCAGAAAACCATGCTTTGAATTGATCTGATCTAATGCTTAGTGAATCATCACCTAAAAAAATAAACTTTTTATCTTGAAGCGTATTCAAAGATTTATCCTTGAAATTAATCGTTATAGACCGATACAATGAAGGACTGTCAATTTCTGGAATAAATTTCCAATTGTTCCTCAAAGTGAAATCGTCTGCATCATACCAGTAGGAGTTTACAATGTGCCGTCTCGAATCTATACTTTTAGGATTAATAAATTCTTCCTCATAAGTTGTATTTGATTTGGGCTGAAATAATGCAGCTTTAAAGTCTTTCCCTATAGCACAAACTCTATGATGGAATGTTTTAAAAGTTGGATCATTAATATTCCATAAAATACTTGAGTCACTTCCAACATAAGATGTATCGAGGGTTGTTCCATATTTAATTGCCAGATAAGTTTGAACTTGTAAGACTTCGAGTTGGGACAAATTCCGATTGTATATTATTAACTCAGGTATATATCCATTGAAATCTGAGTATAGCGAAGAAACCTGTTTTGGCTTCCAAATTGAATTATTTAATTTTTTTGATGCTCCATAATATATTGCTGTTTTCATTGAGTTCTCTGTAAGCGTAAGAGGTTTAAATATCTCAAATGTTGTTCTATTTAGCTTGCTGCCATACTGATATTTAGTGTTACTATTTGTATCTATGAGATTGTATTGAAGACTAGTAGTTTTTTTATTTGCTGTAATCCCTATAAAGTCATTCCCCTTGTAGTTGCTTGGATCGGGATAATATGCACCAATTACAGTGAACTGTGATAACAAAAGATTTTTAATAGATTTATCGTTAACTCTACTTTCAAAAAATACGGCTGGATGAAAATTAATATTCAAATTAGCTTCTGAGCCAGTACTGCTTGTAAAATCTATTTCTGAATTGCCAGATATGTCTTTCAAAATATTTTTATCACCAACCGTATTAGTTACATACCAAATCTTAGTACCACTAACTCCACCAGGTTGTTGAGAGTATGATACAAAAGAGGCAAGTAACAAAAAAGCCGCGGCTAAAGTGAAGGGAAAATAACTTCTCATATTCTATTAGTTGAATTTTCTAAACTAAAACCAATTAGGAATATTAAAAAGAGTGTTTTCCCCTAATTTATTTTGTGGAAGCACCTTTTATTGAATGGATTTGGGCTTTTTATAGAGATGGATATTCTAAAATAAAAAAGTATATCCATATATGATATACTTCTTCAATGTTTTTTGAGATTAACAGTAAGTTCATACGAAGATGCTGAGTTCGCCCCCCTGATTGAACCTTCCCATCTGAACTGCCTTTCCCTTTTCCGGAACTTCAATAACCACGTCCACATCATGCTGGAAGGTATTAGCTCCCCGGAAGGCCCCCATTTTGGTAGTCTGGAAAATGAAAATGAATGACTTAGATGGATTAAAGGTTTTAAGCCTGCTTAAATCTTCCGGGGTCAGCCCCAGTTTATTTACGCTGTCCAGGAAGATAAAATCATAGGGTGCAAGGTTCTCTGGGAGTACGGATGCGACATACAGGTTTGGATGAGCAACATCCTTATCGTTGAGCTTCTTTTGCAGGGTCATATCCAGCCCTTCTTCCTTGGCCACATAAAGTACCTTGCCGTGATTTCTGGCCAGGTAACCCGCAAAATCAATGCACAGATAGGATTTACCCATCTTGGGCTTGCCAAAAACCATAGCCGTGAAATTGGGTGACGGATCTCCAATCAAATCCAGCCATTTTCCTTTGAGGCCAATGGTCTCAAACTGCAGGTTGGCAAAATCCATGCTGTTCATGATCGCCGGCTTTTCTTCAATACCGTTTAGTTGGTTGCAGGCACAGCCCAGGATTCCTTCCAGGCCGTTCAGTTCATTTCTTTCAATGGAAAGTGTCTTTTGTGCGGGATCATCTATAAAACTCTCCAGGTTTTTGGTAATGGTTATCAGTTCGCTCATGTACGGATCATTAGCTGGGATCAGCTTCTTGTCAACCATCCGGGTAATGCGTGTCAGTAAGCCATCGGCCTTTTTCTTCATGCCTGGCTTCCCATTCATGTTGATGTAGGCTTTGATGAAGTTTACAGATGGCATTACTTTTTCTTCTTTCACCAATGCCTTCATTTTTTCAAATGTATCGGGTTTTAATTCCAGGTGGATTTTATTTTTCATGCTGTTATAGACTTCAATCAGCTTTCCTTGGATATAGCGTATCTGTTCTGCATAAGTAGAGGTTTTACGGATGCGTTTTTCAACGATTGCTTTTTGCAGGGAATTAATAAAACGAAGTATGTCTTCTTTGGTTTTGGTCTTTCCATTCAGATTTACAAAGCGGCGAATAAAGCGGAGTTCTTCGGGAATACGCTCCACCATTTGAGGCTGGGTTAATGATTGTTTCTCTTTAGCCTTGGCGACAGTCTTTTGCTTGGGTGTAACGCCTTGCCTGCGCATGGCTTCCTCAATTACTTCATTATGCTCCTGCCGCTGTTTTTCCTTCTTGGTTTGTTTCTTTTCAACCTTGGCATTGCTTTGCAAATATTCATTCAGCTTTGACAGATATATATCAATCGTTTTTTTGATAGCATCGCTGGAATGATAAGATACCCAGTTTGAGCCATGCGCTGTGGCTTTACTCACAAATCCGTGGCCTTTTCTCAGGGCTTCCGGGAAGGATGAAAAATCAAGTTCTTTTTCTTTATTGAAGTAGTTATCTATTGTAATCATAGGATAGATTTTTATGCGGCTAATAATTCAAGTTCAAGGGCCAGGGCTTCAGCTTCCAGCTCCAGCATGGCCACTTCGTTTTGTGGTTCTTCATCGTCCGGCGGTAGTTCGATTTGTTTTCGGTTTGAATAGGTAATGGCATCATCTTTCAGGTCTTTTAACTGGTAGGATTGCAGGGTTACGGAACAACCATGCCGGGATTGCAAAATCTCCAGCAGCTTGTCCATGTTTTTATCTGGCAGCATGGCCACCATTTTATCCGATACTTTTTCAAAATTGTTTTTCTCCACCAACGCCAGAATTTCTTTGTCAAGGTAGATGTCGCCACCCTTTGAACGGGATGCTGAAATAATCAGTTTAAAAAGACTACCGATTCTGAAAAATGACAAGCCGTTGTTGGTAACAATATGGCTGTTCTGGGTAATGGACTTAATAATTGGTGCGGCTTTTAAAATAGGAACTACCACTTTATCCTGCACCTGCTCACCAGGATTCCAGTTCTCCGGCATTAGAATGCCTTTTTTGGTTTCTCCTTTATCAGTGGTATAACTTACCAGTTTTCCTTTGAAGTCGGAAAACGCTTGTAGCAGGTTACCCGTAATAATATGACGGATGCGCCGGTCGGTATTGTTTTCTTTGGTGTACTTCTCCCACTCATGCAGCAGCACGTTCATACTGGGCTGCGATACATCGGCGCTGGCTCCAATGATAGCCATAATATCCTCTGAATACGAAGCAGGAATAGCCAGATATTTGGAACTGTTGGCAATAGCAATGCGCAGTTTAATGGCTGAAGGTGCATAGGGGTTCTTCTTCTTCCGGTCAACCACAAAGCCAAGGAAAATGGCAGGCACCAGTTCATTGCCGCCATTGTAGCTCTCAATGGGATAGCGGATATTGCGACTGGTATAAAAGAAGCGAAAAGCTTTTTCCAGGTACTGCTTTCTGTTTTCAAAAGTCTTGTGCAGGTTTTGAAGTTGTAAATCCCTGGCTCCGGTCAGTTCCTTTTCTCTTTCGGTGATCGCCTGCCTCCAGGCTCCTTCGCCTTGCTTTGCCAGTATCTTTTGTATCTTCTTTTCATTGGGAATATTGCGGATTAGTTCTTCGTATTTGGCAGTGGTTTCTGATTCCTCAATTTTAAGCCGCTCAGCAACGGAGGCTTCGTATTCCTCCATCAGTTCGTCCTGTAACTTATGCGGGTCTTTTCCTTTCAGGGATTCATTGATAAGATTTTCCAGTTCCGTTTTGGTGAAAGGTTTTTTCAGCACATTCGCCCGGACAGTTTCCAGGGTACTGTCTTCACCGAAAGCGCTGTCACTACCCTTACCCATCTTTATCACTTTGGCATTAATGGTCTCTGCTTCCAGATTCATGGCTTCCACTTCCAGGTCATATTCGCCGATTTGTTTGAGGTACTCTACATAATCATTGTATCGTTCAGCAATCTCATTGTAAAAATCCTGCTGCATTTTGGTAGAAAGTACAGCTACCCGGCCAGATACTTTATGTGCTGCATCTTCCAGAGTTTGTGATTCATTGCTGCCACTATCAGCTTTTGAGTTCTTCAGGTGCAATGGATCATCGAGCAGGTCATTCACTTCTTTATTTTCCAGCAAATAGTCTTTTACAATCTTGTCGCCGTATTTATTCAGGAAATCCGGTACATCTAAAATCTTGGTGGATTGCTTTTGATTGGAAGTAGTATTTGCATCCAGCGATTTTAATTTCTTTTGGAGCATCATCATCAGTCGTTTTTCCGCAGGAATGGCAGAAGTCACATAATCATAAATCGGTTTTAGGATTTGTCCGGTACGGTTGATACGGCCTCGTTTCTGTACTTCGGTATTTATATCGAGTTCAGCCTGCAGCACGATCATCACCCGCTGTTTCACTTCTTCCTTCGACACTTTGGCGGTCGGGATGGCATGTGCAGATGCGCCGGTACTGCCTGACTGGTTAATCATCAGCACATCCACTTCATTGTTATTGAACTGACGAAAAGCATCATTGGTATTGATACGCTTTCTGGCGAGTATCAATGCCTTGCTACCTTTCCAGTTAAGCTGCATCTCAAACTTACGGCCTGTTACTTCAGCCACACTGTACCCAGCAGTTTTGATTTTCTTAATGATGACATCTATCGGTGAAATAGTAATACCCGTTGATACAGCATTTATCTTTTCCAGGATGCGATGGTATTCGGTTTGCGCATCCGGAGGAAATTCACTGATCTCAAATTTTTTGTGAACAGGGTTGCCATCTATATCTTTTTCGGTGTATCGTAAAATGCCTTCCAGTCCACGTTTCAGCACTTCGCTAAAATCTGCATTTATGGTATCACCATCCCCGACAGGTGAGCCATGTTCGTTTTCCATTGATTCAATAAAGCTGCCCATCGTGGAGGCAAATGCAATCACCGGTTTCTTTCCTTCTTTCAATCGCTTGATGGCTTGTTCTGCCACTGCTTCGGCTTTGAGAGAAAAGAGCATCTGGTTTATAACCTGGAATACTTTGGAAAAATAAGGCTGGTTATCTACACCTGCCTGTGAAGTGCCTTCCCGCAGCTCTACTTCTTTACCTTCGGCTACGGCAATTTTATCAAGTTCTTCTACCTGCGTATCTACAAAGTTTGACTGAAAGGAAATTATATCACGCAGGATTTCTGTGATATTATCTGCGATTGCTCGGTGTTCTTCGGTCTTTGTATCGAGTGAAAGATAATTGACTTCCACACCCTCAAAACTTCTCTCACGGCGCACCATTTGTCCTTCGGCCACCAACTGCGAAGACAATACTTCCTGTAATGCCACGCCGCCTCTTGTTATCGCTTCTACCAAATCTTCTTTACTCATATTGCAATCAGCAATTGAGGTTTTCATGGCATAGATCGGCATATTATCCGGTCGCTTGGCAAAAGTTGCAGACAGAAAAACAACACCTTTTGTTTTAGCGACAACGCCTTGCAGGAACTCTCCAGTATTGGATGAGCCGCTGGAATTATGCGCTTCATCCAAAATAAAAATATTGTCTTCAGCAATGGCTCTGAGAAAATTGGGTTTCTCCGGTTTCTTTTCCGGTGAATTAAACTGCGAATAAGTGGCCACCACAAAATGATAACCTGCTGGAATCTCTCTTGATTCAATGATGCGTTCCTGTTCAGGGGCTGGCGGAGCCTGGTAGATCACTTCTCCGTCCTCATCTTTAATATCGGTTTTGGATTCACGGCCATTTACAATAAAGGGTTTTAGATGCCCCGAACCAATGGCTGATAAATCCCGGTAGATGTCGGAAAACAGGTTTGCTTTCTCGGTCAGGAAGACGGGCTTTACACCCTGGTTCACCGCATAGCGGATCATGGCTGCTGCCACACGGCCTTTACCGATGCCGGTCTGGTCACCGATAATCATTCCCTGTCCCCTGGCTTCAATATTATAGATCGCCATTGCCACCGCATCAATTTGTTCGGCAGATAATACTTTGCATAAGGCTGCTTTATTGGGATATTTCAGGCGGTGGCGTACAAAATTGTCTATATCACCACCTACTTCAGCTTTAATACTAAGCAAGGCTTCCCTGGTTTCAAAAGCCATACTATCCGGCACTTGTGTATTGAGTACTACGCAGCTTTCGGAAGCTGGTTCATAAGGTGCGGCCAGGGTTTCATCCTGGAATAATTTGAGTAAGGCAGCAGCTTCTTTTTCTAAGTGCTGTTTTATGGTTACGGTTTTCATAGCTGGTTCCTGGTTTGTTTCCATTGCATCCATCACCCGGTCAAATAAATCCTCAAAGGTTTTCACCACAACATCTCTATCCGGGTTAAATACAGGTGCTGCACCGGATGCCTCGGGCTTCCTGCCATTAATCAGGATCAGCCTTACATCAAAAGAAGTTCCCTGACGGGAGTAGAGTTTGTGGCCATCTATATTGATAACATCCGATACATGATAGCGGCTGTATAGATAATTAAAGAAGATGCGGTTCTTACCCGATGTGATTCTTCCCTTCGCATCCCATGTGGTATGACCGCCAATAATAATAGCAGCCCTGCCATCATCAGCCATACATTCCAATGCCCGCAGGGCCATCACATGCTCCAGTGGCTTAATGGGGAAAGTATCAAACAGTACTTCTGTTTCCAGTTTGCCAAAGGGTGGATTAGTCATTACAGCTTTAAAGTTGCGCTGCACATCAAAGAAGGGCTTGGTTGCATCCCTGTTCCAGACGTTAGCAAAGCCTTGAGTTCTCAGATTATGATTTCTGAAACTATCCAGTTCATTCACATACACTCTTTCGGGTTTGGCTGCAATGGTGAGTAAACCGTTTCCGGCAGACGGTTCAAAAGCGAAACCGCCACTAAATTGCAGTTTATCTATTTCACAGAAAACACCCACCAGGTAACCAATGGGTGCAGGTGTGGAATACTGCTGCAGTAATATGCTTTGTGAAGTGCGGTGCGAAAGATTTACTTGGGCGTGGTAGAGTTCAACTATCCGCTGAAAACGCTCTTTCACTGTTCCTTCGCTATGTGCCAGTAAACGGGCACGATTTACGATGCCGAGTTCAGTGAGTTCCTTGACCTCATTTTTATCAGTAATTCCAAAACTGGCAGCCAGTTTCTCAAGAGAGGTTTTATTATGCTCTTTTTTTGTTGCCAGGTCTCTTTCAACGGCTGATACAAAAAACTGCTCTTTATTATTCAGGCCGTCAAGACCCAGCAACCCTTCATCAGCAAAAGAGTAAAACGATTCTTTAGTAACAATGATATGATCGAGCAGTTTTACATCCATTAGCATGGAGCTTTGTTTGATCTTATCTGTTAACTGCTCATCTGCCCTGGATGGTTTTAGATTACCGGATGGATGATTGTGTGCAATCACCATTGAAACAGCAAGGGCTTTGAGTGCAGTGGCCAGTACAATCCGTATATCAGCTACGGTGGCGTTGATCGCTCCTTTAGAATGTTTATAGTAGCCGATGATCTCATTAGCCTGGTTCAGGTACAGTACAATGAATTGCTCTTGCAGTTCTACCTGCCCTTCGCCAAATGTCTCACGGATAAAATCAGCCACATCTCTGGAAGAAGTGATTTTGCCAAACTGCCTTTTACCACTGCGGGTATATGAAACGGCTAACTCCGGAACATCAATTTCCGGAGTTTCGCCAAGCACTATTTCGGGTATAGGGATATAGTTCATTTTTCAATCAGCTATTTACCTTGCCGGTCCGCCTAAAGCCTGGTAATTAAGCTCAAGGCGTTGATCCCAGATATTGTCAAATAATTCATTTCCATCCGCCCATTCCACAATAACAATATCATTTGTGGCAAATCTTGTTGTTCTTTGGATAGACCAAACAGCCTGACTGGGAAGTGATCCCATATTGGCATAGCCAACATAGGTAACTAAGGGATTGGACTCATCAATCCGCATGATCTGCCCATTACAACAACATTTAGCGATGGCTGTCTTAATCTCGTTCAGTGCAGACAGGATGCCGCTCAGTAATTCAATCTGAACATCCTGCTTTTGTTCGGTTGCCAGCCCTGCGGTATTTGTTTGCAGCATGGAATTGATGGCATCCCGCAAGGCATACACATCAGGCAATGCGGCAGGAATGGTAACTTCTGAAAATTTGATAAAAATATTTTTAAGCGCACCGGAGCTAATGTCCAGGCGAATGGTGTTATCCCGGACGGTATCAATTGTTTTGATATGCGACTTGTTTATGAGCAGTACGCTGGCTGCATTTACAATTCGCAGTGAAGCACCGTCATTTAAGATTTGTATTGCCATTGGATTTTGAGTTGTTATTGTTTTTGATAATCTCGGCGATTCCTTCGCCAATGAGTGATCCGATAAAACCTCCCACCATCACAAAGGGAACGGCATCTTTTCCGGTTTCCTTTGCATAGGCATAAGAGAGAAGGGAGGTTATCAGTGTGGCGGATGCCACAATGCTTTTTTCTTTCATGCCTGTTTATTGGTTTTGTTAGTGTTGTAATTGTTTGGCGGCAAACCCCGACAAAATCAGCAGTCCTGCATTCTTTAGTTTGCCCCAAAACCTTTGCCGCTTGAATTTCTTTCGCAATTGTTTTACTTCTTTTTCAAGTGCTTGTTGATTGGAAAGGGTTTGCGATAGTGTTGTTTTAATCTGTTGGTATTGCGAGAGCTTTAATACGATAGCAGAATCCCGGTTTTGTACCTGCGATCCCAGCGTTTCAATACTGATCTGGCTCAGACTATCCTTCTCGGCTGAATAAATAATCAACTGGCTCGTGAGCCGGGCAAGTGAATCGCAGTTACTGAAATAACTGGCCGTATCTTTTTCCTGTTTGAAAATACTTTGGCGGTCAATGAGTGTGTACACCTGTTGTTGCAGTTCGCCGTTCTTGCGTTTAGCTTTGGTCAATGCCGTTTCTGTTTGTTTCAGGCGGCTACCCAGGCTGTCATTATGTTCATTCAGCGAATCTTCCTTTTGTTGATACTGCTTTTCAATTTTGGCAACTTCGGTTTTAATTGTTGAAGCATCAGCTTGCAGTGTTGCAGCCGGTATATCGCTGTCGTCAGCATTTCGATGAAAGAGCTGGCAAAAGGAAAAGCCAATGGTGATTCCGATTATAAGGGTAATGATTGTTTTAAAGTTTTTCATCTTATTGGTTTTGATTGTTGTCAATGTTTGTTTTCTTTTCAAGGGAGTAACCGAAACATCCGGCACCGATCAAACTGGCAAATGCGTAGAACATAAATTCAGGCACTGTTTTGTTGAAGAATTGCTGAGCAATCCAGCTTATCAAAAGTGCCAGTATGAGTAAGGCGATCGCTACTTCACGAAGTGAATAGCAGCCATTCTTATCCTTGAATAGTTGAGTGAAAAATGTTTTCATCAGGTTTCTTTTACGATTTGATAAGTGATTAACCCAAAGGCTGCGGCAATGCCCAACCCTACCAGGTCAAACACTAATTTTTTTTTGCTTCACGGACTAATGCCCTCTCGTCAATGAGTGTATAGGTAAAATCATTACCGTACAGGGTTTTGTGCCGCTGGGCGAGTTGCATGAAAAGGTTGAAGTCGTCAATGTTGGCAAAGACCTGGCAGCCTGCGGAGTATTTTTCTACAAACTTGGTAGTGCCATTGATAGAGGCATGATGAATGTTTACACCAAACATTCCTGTTTGCTCTTTGCCATTATTGAAGTCTAGCACTGCATCCCGGTTATAATCACGAATCACGGTGATAGGCCGCTTCTGTGTAAGAGCGAGGTATTTACCCCGGTGCATACCGATGCCGTGGGAACCGATATACTGTCCGTGTTTTACAATAGCTGTGCCTTGTGGATTCATCAGGTTGCGCAGCCAGAAAGTACCGGGGTCGGTAGTAGCCGGAAACTGGTGGTATTGCCAGTCGCCTGCATTGTTTTTGTAAAACACATTGATGGTATCATCAAAACGGTTGGGTTCAGTAGTGTTGGCACGAACGCCTACAATATTCAGCTCAAAAGGGCGGGAGTAAATTTTGTATGCTTTTGCAAGCATGGTATTCTGAATTGCAAGTAACATAGGCTTGGATTTTTATTTTAGTTTGAGGTAATCGTTTATCCGGCTTTGGAAAGGTTCAGGTCTGGTTCATAATTTTTGATCCAGTCCTTTACATTAAAGCCCGGTGAGATAGAACCCGGCTCCAGTTCGTCATGGCCTACAATAGCAGCACTGGGATATTTGATAGACAGTGCCACGATTTTATTGAACAGGGCTTCTTCCTGGTTCGGAGTTTTGGTATCACCGAGTGTGCCGGATTTATTGCGGCCACCGGCATAGGCAATATGGATGGCTTCGTTATTTACCTTCTCCACGTTTTTGATGATGCTCGCATCAGGATGTACTCTCTTGATTTCCCCGTTGCGTTCTACCACATAGTGATAGTTGCCATAAAACTGTGAAACCTTGGGATCAAAAGTGGCAGTGCTGTGTACTACGATGTACCGGATATGTCTTTTCATTGATGTTGTTTAAAGAGATTGAATAGATTTTGTTTGTACTAAAAAGTGTTTACCGTTGTTTTCAAAGAGGGTGTAGTCGAGCCGCTTGCTGACTTCATTTCCTAATACCATTTTCGCAGGCACTTGTATGGTTTCCGTTGAGTTGACCCATACAGTAGCAGGTTCAATGGTTATAATGCTTACGCCATCAAATCCACTCAGCGACCATTTATTGCCATCAAACTGAAGTCCCATGCGCAGGAACTCAAAGCGGATAGCCTGTTTCTGATCTTCTTTAGTAAATGTGTTCAGTAGTCCGTTTACGAGGGTTTGCCTCACCCCACCACCCAAGCGATAGTTTTTAAACTCATCACTGGTAGTGCGGTAATCATCTTTGTTCTTTAACTGTTTGAGCAGTTTGATGGTGCCTGCAAAATCTCCTTTGGATGCAGCAGCAAATATTTGCTGCGCCAGTGATGTGCTGGTTACCTTATGCCCCTGCATCAATACATTGTAGGTACTCTCGTCAATGCTCGGTGGCATTTTCAGCTTCTTTAGTGCTGCTGACATTTCAGGGCCAAAGTCACCGTCTGCGCCGTAACGTGGTAATATCTGCTTACCGAACTTTGCTATCAGCATTTCCTGCATGGCTCTTACCTTATCGCCCTTGCTTCCACGCTTCAGCGGAAAATCATCCCTGCTTACAGGGTTTACATCCACATAAGGATTTTGATAGACAGGTTTGGGCTTGGGCTTTGATTTGGGCTTGATGATGGGTTGATAAACCGGTGTGTCTGTTATTACCGGAATGGGATCAGCTACTGTTTTGCGCTTGAAGTTTATATCCGCATCAGCGTCTTTGTTCGCTGCCTTTTTCTTTTTGTAATACTGCCAGCCAAAATAACCCAGTATTCCTGCTGCGCCTACAGCCAGGGTAGTAATCACAATTTTTTTCTTCTGGCTTTTCTTATTGGTGGATTTTGATTTCATAGTTGGATTATACTTTGGGTTTCTTAGCGATAATATCCAGCATCGGCCCTATTTCATAAAACTCCAGTTCGCCTTGCAGGTCTTTCATCAGATCATCATTGTATTCTCTTTTGTAAGCAAGAGCTACCTGCCCAAAAGCTGCCTGCGAAGGGATCTCCATAAACACAGCTTTGATGGCATCTTCATCTGTTCCGGGGAAAGGACCATAGGTGATCGTAAATGCGGCTCTTAATCTTTTTGCCCAGGATAAATACTGCTGGGCAGATAAAACCGGGGCAAGTAGTTTGTTGCCTTTCTCCGGTTTAGCTGCGATGATGGCCAGCATTTCATTGTACTCGGTTGAAGTCAGCTCATCCTGCATGTCTTTCATCAGGCTGCGTGCATATAGCTTTTGGTAAGAGTTGATGACCTTTCGAAAGACTTCCTTACTCGGAACGGCTTGTAATGTTTTGCGAATCGCTTCCTCATCCGTTCCCCAGCCAAACCACATATCATTGTCAAAAGCCATTTTCAGTTGCTTGGCGAGTGTGGCTTCATTGCCTTCTTCGTATGTTTTCTTTTCTTCACTGTCGGAACGGGCTTTGCGTACCAGGCGGCGGCCAATAAAGAAACTACCACCCAAAACAACCACACCCAGCAAGCTGTAAGTGATTATTTCCTTGGGGGTAAACCCCTCCTGGTTATGGGTTGTAGTTTCTGAGTTCATAGGACAGGGATTTCTAAAACCAAATCATGAAAACAATTAAACGCCGAGATACTTTTTAGCCAGAGCCGTTTTTACCGGATCGTTCACAATCGTGTGAGCCAGTTTGGTCAATTCCTTTTGACTGAGCTTGGATGCCAGTGTGGTTAAGGCAGTCATCTTCGCATCAGCCTCAGTTTCTGTTTTTGCTTCAATGGTTATTTCATACTGATATTTACTCATGGTTACGGATTTTTAATGTTCAATAATTCTGCTACCGGTGTTACCTGCGAAGGATCAGCCATCAGCTCATTCAGGATGCCGATTACAGCGATCAATTGCGGCTCATCAAAGCGGCTTTGCAGTTGTTTCAATGTTCCCAGGTATTGCTGTTCTTCTTCACTCAAAGTATTTGCGTCAGCAGGTTTCTTTTGAAAACTGGCTTCCCCTTGTGGTTGCGGTGGTTCGAGTTGTTTACTGTCTTTATTGCCTACGCCACCCAGCCCCAGCCCACTCAGCACATCAGCATTTTTTTCTGCCAGTCGTCCCAGTACTGCCGAACCCAGTTCCACCAGATCAATATTTTTCAGCTTATGCTTATCGTTACTGGCCAGTTCTAACTTTTCTTCCAGTTCTTCGATATAGTCTTCAGCATCATCCAGTTTCTTTTTTGTTTCTTCCAATTCCTCCTGCATCCGCTTTGCTTCATGCTCCCGGTCACGGGCCTGCAGTTTTTCCTGGATGATCCCTTCAATTTCTCCCAGCCCATTCAAACCCTTGTCGGGCTTGTGTTGCTTTACATAAAAGCAGTACTGGTCATTACGGGGTGATAGGTTTGAGTTATATATCACGATGCGGACTTTCTCTGTGTCCTCATTCATGTAATACTCATAGTTGTCAAAATCCTTAGGGTCTTCTGTTTTGGGAACTACCTTCAGGCTGTCCACAAATATTTCATAGGGCTTGGCATGTCCTTTTGCTGTCATATCCTCCAGGTAATGCCGCAGCTTGTCAATCTTCAGTTGGTCGTAATTGTCGTGTGTTATGGGCATTGCTCTGTGTTATTTGGAATTACCTGAATAAATCTTGCATGTTGGGTAATGATGGAATAGTTACGTATTCTTATTTCTCCCTGGTGTTCATACTGTAGCTCGTTTACATTGTCGGTACTCACATCAAAAATACCTGTATCACTTTTTACGGCAATACACTCCGATGGCTCAATAAGGATGAACAACTGATTTTGTCCATACACTTTAATCTTTCCTTTCGATTTCAGCACAAAATGCCTGAACTGTGTACTGTACTGATCGCCATAACCCAGCTCCCGCATCCGTCTTGCGATATAGTCCAGTGCCAGGTTAATTGTCATTGCTTTTCGTTTGTTTTTCAATCCAGATATAGAGCATCACTTTGTAGCTTAAGTCATATCCCATTATCTCACCAATGCTGTCTTTGAAATAACCGTTGATAACTGTGCAGTCGCAGATATTCAAAGGGTCTTCCTCCATTTTAGTGCCATGTGTACAGGAAGGAGAAAAGCTAAAGCTGTTGCCATCCGGGGGAATACGGGGCCGCAGTAACATAAGCCTTCGTTCATTTGGCTGGTCATTAGGAAATATTCTTAATTCACCTGCACCAATGTTCAGGTCTCTTTCAAAAAATCTCTTTAGCATAAAATATATCAGGTCTTCCGTTGGCTTTCAGTTGCAACACTCCCATCAGGTTATTTCGCTCTGTTACGCCAGGATTTGCTAACAAGATTGAAAAGGCATAAATCGGTGAATCCTGGATGATAAGGCCGGTTTCAATGCCAATGATCCTGTGGGTATCTCTTGGAAGTTTTACCTGGAAGAAGTTTTGCTGACTTCTTCTGCGGATACCAATAGTTTGTATGATTACCTGCTCCTTCATTATTGCAACACACATTCTACATACAGTGAAACACGGTAGGGTACAAAAGCTGCACGGGTATCGTCAGTGTCTTTGTATTCCACTTTGATCGTTCCATTGCCGGCGGGTTGGCTACCCAGGTCATAGTACCGGTTATTGGGCGAAACATTGATGCCTGACAAAAGCAGTTTGCTTTCATAGTTCTCCGGGAATATTTCCTCCTTGTTGATCTCCACCTTTTGCGAACCCCGGTAATACAGTAAATCATCTTTGTCAGAAGTAAACAGTATTCCTTTTACGGAAACAATATTTTTATCTAGTTCAAATGATTTGCTGAAAATCTTGCCAGGCTCGGTTACGGGAATATCAAATCGTTTCTTTACAGTCTGCATAGGGTAGGGATTATTCGGATTCATTTATCAAAAGCAGTTACTACCGGCAGGGAGTTATTACCCATCCCTCCCCGCCGTTTTCATCGGGGGCTTGCGCCCCCGATTCGTAGCAACTAAGTTTGTATTACGGTGTGGTGATAGTGCCGTGCATAGCCGCATAGATGTAGGTGTTCTGTGGAATGCCTTCCATCGTTCCAAGTTCCACGGTCATTTCAATCAGCACATCATCTTGGATCAGGCGGGGATTGGAAAGTTTGTAATAGCCCAGCGGCACATTGCGGTAGTTGCTGGTTTTAAAAACCGTGTTACTGGTTTCCGGCACGATTTGTTTTTTGTTGCTTTTCAGGTTAAACTCTCCGTTTGCAATGGCGGGAAAATCTTCCAGTCCTTTGTAATTAGTGGCGATCACTTTATCCTTGGTGGCATCAGCAGCAGTACCAGCCAGCAGGATGATACCACTTACCAGGAAAGCCTGGTTCTTGGGTAGCTTGGAGTTGCTGATATTGCGCAGGCCGATTTCTTTGTCATCCTGCGTTTCAAACAGCTTGATGGTTTTGGAAGTAACCGGTTTGATGGAGTAGATAATGCTGTCCGCAAGACGCAGCTCACCTTTTACCAGTGCCTCTTTGATATGCACCGGCAGTTCGCCAAAGAACTTTTCCATTTCAGCCCTGGAGCCTTTGCTCGGCGAACCAGTATTGGAAAGTTTGGAAACCATGCGCAAACGCTGCACAGGGTTCATTTTGCGTAAAGCACCGAGCAGCTCGCCATCCTCCACGCCTTCAAGGCCCAGCAATGCGCCCTGGTTGTTGTATTCTTCAATTCCTTCTAAAAGTCCTAACATGATAATTGGATTTATTCGGTTAAAAATTTGTTTTGAAAAAATGTGAGATTAGTAAAGCCTTTCTTCCCACTGGTCATCTTCTTCCATTTCAGGCAGTGCTGCTCCGCTCATTTGTTGAAACTGCATACCACTTTCAATCAACTGATCTTCGATAGCGTTGAGTGCATTCAGGCCGCCGCTCAGGTCGTTGTTGTAGTTGAAGTATTGCAGCTCTCCAAAGCCGTTGGTGGCAGCAGCGGCAGCAGCCGATTTTTGTTTGATGATCTTGTCCAGGTAGAGCTTTTCAGAGAAATTCTCTTTGTAAGCCATCAGCCTTTCTTTTACACCATCCAAACCTTCCAGTCCGTTCACGGCTTTACTTTTCTGAAAACCATTTGCGGCCATCATACCGATGCCCAGCAGCGTAAGCAAACGGTTTTGGGTGTAATGCCCGGTGCCGGTGGTAATGAGACCCACAGCAAGGGAAGGTCGCCCGATGGCTGAACCGATCAGTCCGCCACCAGTAAATCCTTACCGGTTTCCAGCACAGTGTTTTTTACGTTGCCTTTGGTGGGCAGCTCTTCATTCATGCCCTTCAGGAAGTTTTTCTTACGGGCATTTTGTTTGTATTGGTTGTTTTGTTTTGCCATTTTTATTTTTTTAGCGTACGGAATATGTTAGAGCAGGGCTACTGCTTTTTTCTTTTGATTTTTGCCTTTACCCCGCTGGTGATGCTTTCGTTTTTTGTAGTTGGGTGTGCCGGACAAATTGTTCTTGCTGGGTGCCGGTGAGGATTTGTTTTGGGTTTTACTTCCCTTCATCAGTGAATAACCAATACCGATGATCGTTAATCCACCCACTCCAATGGCAACAGGTTTGAGCCATTTCTTGTTCTTTTCCCAGAAGCCGGGATTATCGCTGTTATCAGCCGGATTATTCGTTGCATTCACATTGGTAACCGGCGCATCGGGGTTGGCCTCATCCGTTTTTACTGTTACCACCGGTTCACTGCCATTTTTTACCATCACATTGCCTTTCACCATTACATTGTTAACTGGTTCTTCAGTTGGTGCAGGTAAAATCTTATCAGGATTTTCTGCAACCTCCGGGTTGGTTTTGGTAACTACCGTAGGCACAATACCAGGTGTGGCGGTTGGCGGCGGAACAGGCACAGGATTTTCTTTGTCGGCTTCTTCGTTTTTCTTTTCGTCAAAATCCTCCGCTTCTTTTGTTTTCTTTTGAAAGATATTCCCCACGTCTTTGAGCATGGCAACAATCCCCGCTATTACTCCTGCTGCGGCAGCAATACTTGATAGGGTAATTGGTTCTCCGAGCTGGCCTAAACCGTCCATGCCGTTTACATTTTCATCGTAGTAGATGTCAGTACCCAATAGTTCTGTCATGGGTGTGTAGGCGTTCATGTATTCCACGCCTTCCAGGTCAAGCATTCCAAAGCCATCAAAACCATTCACTGCTTTGTCTTTGTTTCCTTTGCCACCGAGGATGGCTTTTTTGAGATTCTTTGGATTGCCACCTGCACCGTAGAATATTTTTTCCAGTTTCTGCCTTGCAGCTATCAGCTTTTGAAACTTCACCGGATCAATACTCTTGGCCGATGCCTGCTGTGGTGTAAGGTAACTCCAGCGAAGACGGCCTGCCGCATTGCGGATATTGAGTTTCATACTGGCAAGGATGCCATTGCGCAGCAGTACCGTAGCTGGGTTAGCCTTATTCACCACATTGAGCATCTTACCCAGGAATTTTTTCTTCTTGGGCTTGGGGTTTCCATCAGGAATTGGATTTTGGTTTTCGATGGGATTGGATGCTGCCAGCTTTTTCTTTTTCAAAAGGCCGGGCATAGCTTTTTTCGGCGAAAGCATTTTGGGGCTTTTCTTTGGAAGGGATTTCTTTCCTCCTGCACTCATTCGCTTTTGAATGATGCGGCCCAGTTCTTCCATGCCGTCACCGGGACCATTTATTTCCAGGCCATCTTCAAAGCCGCTGAGATATTGTAAATCCATAGGATAATCTTTTTTTTCACTAAAGGGTACTTCATAATTAAAGCGGTCAGTCACGCAATCAACCGTGATATAACCATTTTGAAAAGGCACGATGGGGTAGATGTGCTGAAAGTAATCACGCTGGTATTTGGTGATACGTAAGCTGTGCGGTATGCCGAGATTGGACAGAATACTGGATATGAAGACAGAATAACAGTCACAATCTACCCCGGAGAATCGGTCGTGCCAGGCTCTTGCCGGGCTTCTTATTTGTTCGTAGCCCTCTGCATCTTTTTTATAGTTGATATGCTCGTAAACAAAATGCCAGATATTTTTACAGGTTTCATAAGGGTTGCTTGCTTTTAGCAGGTTGGCTAATGCTTTGGTTTGGTACAGCGTATCATTCACCACTTTGGGAATAAAATCTACTGTGTGATACACATTAGCATTGCTGCGGATGGTTGCGTTATTGCCATCAACCACCGGAAACAGGTGATCGTACTGCCTGCCGCTTTTGATATGTCTTTTCTTGCCTGCTTCCACGGTGAGTTATTTTTTCAAAGTGATTTCATCAATGCTTTCATAAGGAAGCTGTGTCCATCCCAGGTTTACAGTTGTCATTACTTTGATGGTCAGCTTTACTGGTTTTTTATTCTGAAGGCTTTTCAGTACATCGCTGGCTACGGAAAAAAAACTGGTCACCGGTATTGTCACCAGCATTTTGCTGATTACCACCTCACCGTAAGGTGGAATTTTAATATCCTTGTTCACTGCCTGGCTGCTGCCAAGTGTGGTGCCGCCGGAGATGATTTTAACAAAGGGGAACTTTATCGAGAAAGTCCCCTTTGTTGGGTTTTTCAACAGGACATCAACTCTCACTACGATGGCGTTCCAGGTGATCTCATACAGGTTAGCGGTCGGAATGATTTCCAGTTCAGCCTGTGTTTTTTTCAAGCCTTTTACATAACCTATTACAGCGATCACCCCTGCGCCCAGTAGCGTACCAGTTAATATTTTTGAAGCAGCGCTCATGGCTTAGCTTTCCTTTTTCGGTCAATGTAATCAGCCGTCAGCTTGTAGCCGAGCCAGATGGCTCCACCAATACCGGCTTTAAGCGCATAGTCCAACAGCCCTACAAAATCCAGGTTGGCCAGAAAAACCACCCCGGTGAGCAGGATGCTGCTCGATGTGTTTTCGGTTGAAGTTTTAGTTTCCATAGTTTGGTTTTTAAGCTGCTTTTTTCAGTGGAGATGACAAGGGTATTACTACCGCTACTTTCTGCGGAATGCCCAGGGCAGTAACAATCCCCTGCACCTGATCCACTGTGAAATATTTTTTCTTTTTCTTCCCGTGTTCGGGAGCTTTGGCATCAATCCACCGGCGAAGGGTGCGGGTGCTTACATCGTAGATGGCTGCCAGATCCATCAGCCGGTAGGGCCGGATAATCAGGTTACCCTGTTCATCAAAAACTTGTTTGGTTGTTTTTTGCATGGCTTTACTCGTTGCACAGTTGTTGAATAGCCACCACCTGGAACAGGTTCAGCAGGCCCGGCGTTTCTTTTTCGATAAAGTACTTTCTCCAGTACTGGTAGTTTTGGATGGTGGGTTCCTGGCTGAACTCCAGCACAGCTTCAGCCATTGCTTTCAATTCATTCTTGTAATTGGGAAGCGATTCACGGATGGCTTTGATTTCCGCATACCAGGCTTTTGTTCCGGCAAAACCGGTAGCGTTGGTACGATCCAGCCATACCGAAGGCAGCGGGACATAACGGCCAGGTGCTTTGCTCACATAGTAACGGGCAAGCAGCACCCGCTGACAGAAGATGGAGAATGCCCTTTCAGGATGTTTAGCCAGCCGGAAGTATTCCGTGATCTTTTCTTTGGCTGTTTCGATTTCCTTGCCGGAAAACTGCACATGATTCCAGAGGCTGCTGTAAGCAAAGTTCCATGCAGTGTTTACCAGGGGAGCCACTTCAGCTTGTGTTTCTTTCAACCCTTTTACAACCCTCATAAAGGGCTTTGTTGTTCTTTCTTTTCGTAATGCCTGTTGTCTCATCTTTTTTATTTTTTAGTTCGTTAATTGCGATTGACAACACAAACATACTATGGGGCAAAAGGGTCACTTTCCACTTTTAGCAAGTTTGGAACAGTTATTAAAAGAAGTTGTGAGAAGTTGCTAATTCAGGCTTGTAATGTCCTGTGAAAGTTTTGCGTGGAACTGCAAATTTGGGGTTATGAATTATTCAAAGTTAAAATACCTGATTACACCTTTCTTAAAGGAGGATAACAATATAGTATTTTAAGAATAAAATATTTAGAAAGGAAATGCCTTTAAATCAAGCTTATATTCAGTAAATACCTTCTGCCAAAAAGATTTTACGTTGTCAAAGAATTGTGTTCCTTCTTCAACTGCATAGCTGTCTGTTTCATTACCGCTATAGGAAAGCCAGTTGAAACTTCCTTTTACATAGTAGTCATTGTCTTTAATTAAAATTTTTCTATGAGAACCGTGTCTATTGGGGAATGACTTTTGGAAATGCGTTGGCAAATGCCAAAGAAAAAAACGGTCTTTATACTTTGCTCGTAGGTTTTCAAGTGCTTCAAAAGTTTCTCTGTGCGGTGCGTTTGTGGGTCTTGAATCAATGCCATAGGTAATAAAGAGTTTTGTGTTTTTCTTTTCAAGAAAGAATTTAATTGCATCAAAATACTCCATCGTTGCCCTACGAATCCAAGGACTTTCTATATAAACGGCTAACTCGGCAGTCAGAAGTGCTTCTCTAATAAGTTCTTTATGCTCAAAAGTTGAAATGTCTTTGTATTCTCCGGCTAATTTTTTTTCCTGCTCAATCTCTTTACTTGAATCAATGAATTGAGCTTTAAATTCTTCGGTCAACTCTAATTCCTTGGAAAAGTCAAATAGGAATTTGTTTGTTGAAAACAGGGCATTGAGTGTTGCTGTTTCTGTTTTAAGAAACTTATTGTCGTTACTATATGCTTTAATTTGAATCTTCTTCCCTGATTGGTCTTTAGGATAATAAATTAAAATAAAGACATTCTTAAACCTCGTTGCAGGTGGGAAAACAAAACTCCTTTTGAAATTTGCAAGGTCAATTATTTCCTTTTCACCGAATGTTGCCTTAGTGTAGCATTTATTTATCTCCATCCAGTTTTCCTGAACAAATTGAAAATCTACTTTAAGTGTTGAAGTAAGTCTGTTTTCTGATTTGGATAAGTAGTCAATTGGTTGGTCGGAAATTGTTTGGGAAAACGCATCAACAAAAAAGGAAAATTCTTCTTGGCTTGTTACGGGAATAAATTTTTGCTCTGCAATAAAAGTATCTCCTTTAGCGGTTACTCTGTACTTTTCTTCCTCCGAAATAGCAATTAAACCATTTTCAAGTAAGGTAAAAAGTTCATCTAAAATGAAATCATTTATACCTACACCAAGAAATTGTGCAAGTAAAAGTTTAGTATCTAACCCCGTGTTAATAGATTCAAGCAAGAAAATATGTAACTCTTGTAAAACATCATTAGGTTTACCAGAGGCAATAATGTCAATTTTCGCTTCAACTATAGGATAGCCAACTTCTAAAATGTCGTTAAGAGAATAATCGTTCCCTAAATCTTCCTTATATCTTTCAAAAAGTTCTTCCTGTTTTGAAACATTCTTTGTTTTCTTTGCTGCAATATGTGGTTTTGAAGTATGTTTATGAAACTTCCTTTTGTCTGGATGGGGCTGATGCCTGAATTTATCGTTGCCTCTCTTAGCCATAAAAAATATCATTGGGGTTATCGTATATAAAACCTGCTTCGTGTAAATGAGAGACAAACTCTTTAAGAAGCAATGGCTCGTTTGGATGTGAGTTAATCCATCTAAAACTTGGATTTACATTTAGCACATATTCGGCATCTCCAACTACAACTAACAACCGTGTTACTCTTGTAAGAGCAACATTAATCCTGTTAGGCATTTCCAGAAAGCCTAAACCGGTATCGTCTTGTGATTTACCACTTCGTACAATGTCGTATATGATTATATCTTTTTCAGAACCTTGAAAACTGTCAACTGTGGCTACAGTCAAATTTTTTGAAAGTGATAAGCTTTTAAAATTGAAGTTTTCTATCTCGGCAGATAAATATTCAGCTTGCTTGCCATACCCAGTAATAACTCCGATTTCATACCCGTTTTCTCCAAACAAATCAGAATATGAATCCAGCTTTGTAAGAATTTCAAGAACTGTTTTTGCACTGACAGGATTGAATGAAGATTTACTAATAGGGTCTATTTCATGAAACCTGTTTGGATATTTGTTTATGTCACACATAAACATTGCGGTTGTCGCCTTTAATTTTATGTCATGTTTCTTACCGCTTCTGTCGTTTGATTTAAGTTTGTTGCCGTAAACAAGTTTTGAAACAACATCGCCAATTTGCTTAGGCATTCTGAATTGCAAATCCAACATTTCTTTAAACTCTTCTGGTGAGCCCTCAAACATTGTTTCAAATAAACTTGGTTTATCGTAATATACTTTGTCAAAATCAATCATTTCACCATCATTGTTCAGTTTTGCTTCTACTTCTTCAATAACTCTTTTAGTTGCAGTAACAAGTGGTGGAAGTTGTTTGTGGTCGCCAACTAAAACCAAATTATGAGCCATGTTTATGGGCACAAGCGTTTCAGCAGGGGTAGCTTTTGCTGCTTCATCCATTATAACGTAGTCAAACTCAAAATTAAAATCTTTGTATTTTCCGGCTGCTATATGATTTGAAGTTGCTCCTACTATGTTAATGCTTGAAATGAACTTTGATTTGAGGGCATCGTAATCCTCAATATTGGAAAGTAACGAATGCCACCTTCTTTTTAGTAAATCAAGTTTGTTCAATTGTGCATGTTTGTCGCCGAGATATTTTGCCAATTCATTTTGGAAGGTAACCTTATCGTTTATGAAGTCCTTTAATTGTTCAAATCCTCTGGCAAATGCACCTGTGAGGATTTGCTTCAGATTTTTCTTTGTTACCTCCCAATCTTGCTTTTTATTAACTTCTTGAACAATTAAGTTCAAAATTGGAGAATGCTTTTTCTCAGAGCCCTCAACTCTCTTTTTAAGTTCAAGGAAATTCTTTTCACTTGCACTTCTTGCATTTCGTGCCCAGAGATTTAATTTGTTTTCAAAAGAGTGTTTATTGATTTCTGCATCCTCAATATTTCTTCCCAGACGAATAAAGCTGATTCCTTTAACTTTTGCCATTCGCTGAAGTACATTGTCAACTGCCAAATTAGTTTGTGATGTAATGAGAATTTTAGCTTGATGGTCTTTTGCTAAAATTTGTCTGATAAGTTCGGTAATAACAGTTGTCTTGCCTGTTCCCGGCGGACCTTGAATAATTGTGATGGGTGGTCGGTAAAGCGATTTAAGTATAGCCTCCTTTTGGGCAGCTTCAAATTGAACTTTGTCTCCGTTCTTGTCAGTTGAGATTACTTCAAGTTCCGCTATTATTTGTCCTGAGCTATTTGCCAGGCTTTGCAAATTTTCTGGCTGAAACAAATACTTCCGCAAGTCTGAATTAGTAATATTGTCATTTTCGTAATTCTTGATTGCATTTATTTGACGTTTGTATTGAATCTCCATCAATGAGGTATCCTCAACTAAATAACCTTTTGATGGAATTCCATCTTTTCTTTTTACATTAAAATCCTTAACATAAAGTAAGTTCTTTGCTCTATTAAACTGTGTGCTAAAACCAGCACTTTCTTTTCCATTTACTCCTGTTGCATCTGTTGTGGCTGATAAAGCTACCTCGTTACCTTTTCTGAATGATGCTTGTGAACGTTTCAAAAAATTGTAAACATCTTCAAGAGATACTTTTTCGTCAAGCACAATTTTGAAAGAGGCTTCGCTTGTTCCGTGAACTTCAAAATCAGAATACTTTACCCGAAAGGCATTGTTCCGTAAGTAATTTATTTCTTCATTTAGAAGAGTCATGTAGTTTCTTAAAACCTCCCTTGGTGTTCTGCTAAGAGTTTGCGGAGCTGATTCCTGTTTGTCTTGGAATAATTTCTCTAAATAATTGAAAACATCATAGTAGTTGTCTATGTTGGTTTCGTTTGGCTCTGCTGAAACAAAGTTTATTCCAGTCACCTTTATTCCTTTCTGAAAAGTTCTTGAGTGATTTTGTTTTTCATTTTCCTCTAATGAATCAATTTTTTTTAAGCCGATTACTTCAAGACAATTCCCTTTGTTTGAAGAAAAGCAAATATGAGCATAGAAGTTTGTAGAGGAAATTCTTGCTGAAACATTTTTGAATTGTGGATGCCTGTTGTCATTTATTAAAAGTGAAATACCTTCTGAATTTGCCTCTCGGAGAAAATTTGGCAAATAATTTTTATCGGATGAGTGAATAGCAAAGGGTTTTTCAGGAGTATGATTTATTACTTCAAAAAGCTTATTAATTGAATTTCTTAATTCGGAGTAACGGAAGTATCTTTCTTCTGGGTCTGTTGCAAAAGACTTTTTGAAGACGATAGCAAAATCAGTCAAGCCTTCATTTGAAATTATGTTTTTGTAGAGGGCAATAACTTTTTGAAGCCTGTTTTCATTATTTTCATCTTCGTAAAACATCTTATGTCCTAAAAGAGAATAAAGCATACAAAGTGACAACGAATAGAAATCCGTCCGTGCCTGTAGGCGATTTTCTTCTTTCTTTATTAGTTCTGGCGGTGAAAACTTATTACTAAATTCATTTTCCGATGGTCTCTTTGAAATTGTATGTTCAAGAGTTGAAATTCCGAAGTCAATAATTACTGGGTTTTCATCCTCTTTTATTAAAATGTTTCTTGGATGCAAGTCTTTATGAAAAATGTTTTTCAATGCAGCTTGTTCAAGAGCATCTGAACAGTTATACCAAACCTGCAAAATGTATTTCAAATATCGGGGGGAAACCTGATTTTCCCTATTTACAAAATATTCAAGAGATTTTTGATTTTCAATCTTCTCTAAAATGATGAAGTACGTTCCAGTGTTGTCGTCACATCCGGCATCAATTACCTTATTAATATATTCACTGTTTATCTTTTTGAGGTGTCTGGCAACATTATTAAACTGTCGTGTAGCAGAACTACCTGAATCTAAATTTTTCGGAACTTTTGCAAAATAGGTTTTGGCGTCAGGTCCTTGCACATCAAATACATAAGCATTGTTGGTTTCAACAACCTCACTTACCCTGTCATAAGCTCCTAACTTGTTAAACTTATCTGCCATTTATTAAAGATAAAAGTATTCCTGATTTAGAATACTCAACTATGTGCGTGATTTAATAAGCTTTTATCAATCGTCCACCCTCCCCGGCAATCCCAGCTTCTCAAAGATAATCTTTACCTGCAAGGCTGTATATAACCTGCCTACTTTTTCACCTACTGCTTCACCATGTTTAACTATCCAGTTTTTCATGGTACGGTTGGTAACGCCATAAATGCGGGCCAGCTCAGTCAGGCTGTAGGGTTTAATTTCAATTGTGTTGTCCGTGATACTCATGTCAATTTCGTTTAAGCTGTTAATAATTCCGGGTCAGTAGTATTTATCCTTTCTATCCATAATAGGCTATATAATCATCGTGTTCAATGGCAAGCAGTGTACACAACTGAAAAATGGTAAGTTTTGCTTTCTGCATCAGTTCGGCAAGTAACTGCCGTATTCGTTGCGGGTTTTCTTTAGGTACGTCTAATTGGGGCGGCTCCCGTCTGCGGATTTTCTGATCGTTGAATTGTTGCACCAGGTAACGCTTTTGGTTTGGTGTAAGCAATCCCAGGTCATCAGCACGGTATAAAAGAGAAATCATGCTCACCTTCCATTTACGTTTTAATTCACCTAACAGTGAAAGCGTAATGCCGTCTTTATAATCCCGGAGTATATCTTTTGTTGGCATTAAAAACTCTGCGGCAAAGAGGTTAGCCTCGTGGTTAATATCCCTGTCATGGGAAACCGTACAGAAAGTGTGCATAATTAAATGCCCCAGTTCAAAAGCCAGGGAAAACCGCTGACGGTCGCCCAATAAATTACGGTTCAGAAATATGATCGGCTGGTTATCATCGGTAAGCATGGAGCGGCTGTCCACCCGGTCAGTTCCAAAATCAAAGCTGCTGATCAGAATGCCTTTGGCCTCCAGCAACCTGCTCATGTTCTCAATTGGCCCCGCCGGAACTTTCCAGGACTTACGAACCAGGTTAGCAATCTGTGTCGGAGAGTTCTTTTCTGTAACCTCAAAGAGTGGTAATTCTATCTTCAATTTTTCCAAACCATTGAAAATCAATTGTACATGGTTTCTAATGATGTTCATTTGCGCCTCAATCGGTGTCAGAATCTTAGCTGGAACCTGCTTTCTTTTCCTGTAGCTAAGATTTACGGGTAAAATCTCACCCTTTTGCATAAAAAACTGGGGTGGATAATGGGTCGCTTCGGCAAGGGCCATCAGGGTATTTTCATCTACCGGGCCATCACCATGCTCCAGCCTTGAAATACTGGCTTTATAGCTGTTTAAACGCTCTGCCAGATCGGTTTGTGTCAGCCCCCTGGCTTCTCTTGCCAGCAAGATCATTTGGGGGTTAATCATCGTTTGTGTCATACTGCCTTTCGTTTAATTGGAGAACAAACATAAAAAGGGATTTTGTATTTTCATAAAAAAAGTATCAAAATGTGGATAAATTAGCTAAATATATTAGCCAATCTTTGCGAACTACTTTGAGGACTTATAAGGGAACAATTGTGGAGTCATTAAAAATGATGGGGAGATATTGCAAAGCGTGGCTATCAGAACTTTACATGTCGATAAACCGCTTAATTGGGGTAAATTGCAGCACAGCCAAAACGAACAATCACATGTCTCCTGCCGATGTTAGGTAATATATAGTTGGTTTTGCTGTAAATATTCACCCTCTTTATTAAAATCAATTAATCGAATCAGTAAAAGAGCCTAACATGCTATTTATTGATATTCAAGAAAGTTATAAATGAAACAAAGTAAAATAACTCTTTCCCAACTGGAGGATTTCCTTTTAAAAGCTTGTGATATTCTTAGGGGTAAAATGGATGCTTCCGAATTTAAAGAGTTCATTTTTGGAATGTTATTTCTTAAACGTCTCAGCGATGAGTTTGATGTAGCAACTGAAAAGATTAAAGAAAGGTTCAAACATCTTTCTGCTGAACAGTTGAAGGAAATAATGGATGAACCGACTGCATTTAAGCAATATACGAATTTTTATGTACCTCCTAAAGCAAGATGGAATGACAGTTGGATAGATGAAGATGGGAAATTTCATCCAGCTATAAAAGATGTAAAACAAAATGTGGGTTCCGTCCTGAATATTGCTCTTCATGCCCTGGAGGATGCCAACCCTGAAATACTGGAAAATGTATTAAAGGGGATTGACTTCAACGTAAAAAAGGGAAAGAACCCTATACCTGACCAGCGTTGGATTGATTTGATTAACCATTTTAATGGCAGCTTAAATCCTTTGCGGAATGAAAACTTTGAGTTCCCCGATTTGTTGGGTGCTGCATACGAATACCTGATAAAATATTTTGCTGATAGTGCTGGTAAAAAAGGTGGAGAGTTCTATACGCCCGGTCAGGTAGTAAACTTATTGGTTACATTATTGAAACCACAGCAGGGAATGGAAGTGTATGATCCCACCGTGGGTAGCGGCGGTATGCTTATCCAAAGCTGGCAATATGTAGAGGAACATGGGCAAAATACAGATGATCTGGCTTTGTATGGCCAGGAAAGTAACCCTACCACCTGGATAATATGCAGGATGAACATGATCCTGCATAATATCTCAAAGGTGAATATTGAAGACGGCGATACACTGGAAGATCCAAAGATTTTGGAAGACGGTAAAGCCACATTCAAAAAGTTTGACATCGTAATTGCAAATCCGCCGTTTAGCCAGAATTACAATAAGGCTACTATGAAATTTCAAAACCGGTTTGCTTATGGCTTTGCGCCAGAAACCGGAAAGAAAGCCGACCTGATGTTTGTACAGCACATGGTTACCAGTTTAAAAGCAAAAGGACGGATGGCTACCATTATGCCGCATGGTGTATTATTCAGAAGCAGCACCGAAAAAATTATCCGTAAAGGTTTGGTAGATGCTAATTTGATTGAAGCCATAATAAGTTTGCCTCCAGCATTATTTTATGGTACTGGCATTCCTGCCTGTATTCTCATCATCAACAAAAACAAAGATGAAAAATTACGAGATAAAATATTTTTCATAAACGCTGATGCTGAATATGGCGAAAGTAAAGTTCAGAATTATTTAAGGCCGGAGGATATTGAAAAAATTGATTACGTCTTTACGAATAAACTTCCAATACCAAAATACAGCCGTCTGGTTGACAAGAAAACGATAGCTGAAGAAAATGATTATAACCTGAACATACGCCGGTATGTTGATAATACTCCCGAACCTGAACCAGAAGATGTAAAAGCACATCTAACCGGTGGAATACCCATTTCAGAAATTGAACTGCAACATTCACAGTTTAATAAATTCGGCTTTACCGATGAAGGGATTTTTAAGAATAAGAATAAGCAGTACCGATTGTTTGTAAATGCCATCTCCGAAAAAGCGCAGATAAAAACAAAAATTGAAGCTGACGAAAGAATACAGAAAACTTTTGCAAAAATGCAAAAGGCATTAAATACATGGTGGCTGGTTGCAAAAGATGAGTTTGCTAAAATAGCCTCAGCTCCAAATAAAAAAGCCAAAGCTGCTAACCCTATCCCACAAGTAAGGCAACATTTGATTGATACATTAAAGGCTGCTCTGAAAAACAAAAATGTGCTGGACGAATTTCAGGTAGCGGGTGTATTTGTAAACTGGTGGACAAACATTAAGTATGATTTAAAAACTATTGCCACTATTGGTTGGGTGCCCAGCTTAGTACCACAGGAGTATTTTATTGAAACCTATTTTAAGGCAGAACAGAAAGCAATTCATAAAACGGAAGCCCTGATAAGTGAAAAAGAGACGGCCTTGCAGGAAGCCATTGAGGCTGTGGAATATGAAGCCGAAGAAGGTGAAGAAATAACCGCCAAACAAATTAAAGTCTATCTCAAAGGAAGTATTGATGATTTACAGCCATCTGATAATAGTAAGCCAGAACTGGCGACTGCTGTTGAAGAAATCGCAGCGTTGGTAGAACAATTGAGCGCTATCACTTCTTTAGAAAAGCAGATTAAAGAAGCCAAAGAACAACTGAAAGAACAACAACTGGATTTGAAAAAGAAGGTTGAATTTAAAATGTATGGAGTGGATGAAGAAAAGGAAGAGCTTACCAAGCTTCATACTTTCAATATGCAGAAATTAGAAACCCTTAAAGAAAAGAGCAAGAAAGCAACAGATAAGAAAGAACAGAAGAAATTGGAAAAAGATATTCATGCTTTAGAAACAGACAATAAAAAAATCACTGAAAACAAAAATGGCTTAGATACTTTTTTAAAAAGTATAGGCGGAGTTATTACTGCTGAAGAATGTAAAACACTTGTTCTTCAAAAGCATAATGACCTTGTACAAGGAGAACTACTGAAATATCTGAATGCAGAAAAAAGAAAACTAATTGAAGGAATTGAAAAGCTATGGGACAAGTATGCTGTGCCTTCGCAAACGATGGAAGCAGAACGACATGCCACTTTGAAAAAATTAAATAAATTTTTAACACAACTTAATTATTTGAATTAATGCAAACCAAGAAAATAAAGGAGTTTGCGAAAGTTCGTAGAGGTGCTTCACCAAGGCCAATTGATGACCCTAAATATTTTGGAGGCGATGTTGGTTGGGTGAGAATCTCTGATGTAACAGCGTCACGAAAATGTCTTCGTTCAACAACGCAGTATGTTTCTAAGCTTGGCGAATCGTTTAGTGTTAGAGTTGATAAAGGTGATCTGGTGATTTCTATTGCAGGCACCGTTGGGAGGCCAATAATTATTGATACTCCAGCATGTATTCATGACGGATTTGTTCAGATATATGATTTCAAGAAAAGTGATGTGGAATTTCTTTACTACTATTTGCAATTTCTGGAAAAGAGATTAATTCGTTACGGGCAATCTGGAACACAAACAAATCTGAATATAGATATTGTAAACAATATAGAGTTAAACTGCTTTGGCAAAGAAATAGAAAGAAAAATTGCTTCAATAATTGGGACAGCAGACAGTGCTATTGAACAAACGGAGATGCTAATAGCAAAATACTTAAACATCAAAACCGGATTATTACAAGACCTATTGACAAAAGGTATTGATAACAAGGGAAATATCAGATGTAAAACAACTCATAAGTTCATTGTAAAAAATGGAGTTGAAGTGCCGCAAGAATGGGAGGTTTTAGAGTTGGGAAATTGTGTTGATGTCTTTACAGGATTTCCTTTTGAAAGCAAATATTTTAGTGAAGAGGGAATAAAATTAGTTAGAGGAGACAATGTTTCAAAAGGATTCTTAAGATGGGGAGATAAAACAAAATTTTGGGATAAAGTTGGAAGAGAGCATCAACCATATTTTCTAAAAGCTGGTGACATTTTATTGAGTATGGATGGTTCATTAGTTGGCAGGAATTATTTAGTCGTAAAGGAAAGTGACTTGCCTTTGTTGCTAGTGCAGCGAGTAGCACGACTTCGCTCAGAGAATTTAATACATTCATTTCTTTATTTTCAAATTGCAAATGAAAAATTCCATGCACATGTTGATTTAGTGAAAACTGGCACTTCAATTCCTCATATCAGCAAGAGCCAAATTGAAGAATACAAATTAGTGGTTCCGAAAATAAGTGAGCAGAAACAAATAATTGAAAGAATGAATTCTATAGTTGACCTTATTCAAAAAGAAAGAGAATGTCTTCAAAAGCTGTACTCAATCAAAACCGCTCTAATGCAGGACTTATTTAGCGGCAAAGTAAGAATAACAAAATGAACGAAACAGTAAGAGCATATTTAATTGAAGCTGCAAGGCAAAAAGATAAATTCGTTTTTTACAGCGATGTGGTAAAGGATTGTGGGTTAGAGATTGACACCAGCACTGAATATGGCAGAAAACAGTTGAGCATTGTTTTGGGAGAAGTATCGGAATATGAAAATGCTCAAGTACCTCCAAGGCCATTGTTAAGCTCTTTGGCAATTTATAAAGACCAGAACAAAAATGATCATGGCGATGGGTTTTACAAAGTGGCAGAGAAATTGGGAAAAGGCAATTCAAAAAAACTTCGGGATGAGCTATATGGTTTTAGTGAGGCAGAAGAATGCAGAAAATTCTGGCAGCAGGATGATAACTATAACAAATTTGCACCAGTAGAGGATGTTGTAGTTGATAGCGATAATAATGAGATTGAGTTTTTTACCCAGGATGAGATAGATTTTTTCAAATTGTGGCAATACAAGGTTTACGAACCCGATGACGAGGAGCATGTTGCAGCAAAGAACTATTTAATGGAAACAGTATGGGAGAAAACCATTTACTTGGGCAAGAGAATTGTTGAACAGTTGGACGGATTTCAATTAGATGGAAAAAAATACTGGAGCCAGCGGGGTTGGAAGGAACAGGAAGATGGAACAAATACACAGGCTGCCATCTTTAAGCCTTACACCTGGATAAAGGTTTATAGAAATACCGACAGAGGTAAAGATATTTATTTCACTTTCGGATTAGACGCTTATCCGGAAGCGGAAGCATTTGTTTATAAAGTAGATTGCCAGAAAACAAGAGACACAAAACTAAGCCAATCGCAGATTGATCTTTGCCAATCACTGATACCAGTTTCGGCAAAATGGATGGAAATGGCTTTTGAAGAGCTCATCCATGAGGATTGGGAATCACTTACGGCGATTTGTGTCAAGTTCATCAATGACCATCTTGTGCATTACGATGCAATTATTGAGGCAGTGTGGGGCGGGGCAATTCCGGCAGTTATTTTTAAAAACAAGTTGGTTAAAAAGGATAAGCCCAAAGATGGATTTGAAGCAATGACTGAAACAAAGAAAGAATTTAAGGGTGCAGATGTGGATTTTGAGGGTAAGGCTAAAGAACAAAAGGATTTAGGCGATAAAGGAGAAGCGTTAGTTAAGCAAAGAGAGGTTGAGTTTTTACAGAGCAAAAATTTACATGATAAGGCTGCATTGGTTGGAATAGTACAGGATGGAAAAGGATATGATGTTTTCTCTTTTGATGAATTCGGTAATGAGAAATACATTGAGGTAAAAACAACGACAGGAAACGAATATGCACCTTTTTATCTGAGTGAAAACGAGGTTGATTTTATGCGGTTGCACCCAAATCAATATTGTATTTACCGGGTGTATCACTATGATGAAGCAAATAACTTTGGAGAATTTTTTGAACTGAATGGCGACATTGAAAGCCAGTTATTAATGAAACCAATTCAGTTTAAAGTTTTAATAAAGAAAGAAGCCTGATATGCCAAACGAAGACAAAATAAATTTCCTGCGACTTGATGAAAAAAATCATGTTGAGGAGCCATTCTTAAAACAATTGGAGAACATCCCCGGATTGCATTGGAATGTTTTGCGTTTGGAAATGGGCAACCTGCAAACACCGCACGAAACACAACGAGACGATTTTTCACAGGTGCTAATGATGACAGAACTAAAGGATGCACTCAAGCGAATAAACCCCTGGTTGAATGATGAACAACTTTTTGAAGCTGTAAGCGACTTGACCTCATTTGAAAGCGATAATCTTTTTAAAAACAATCAATACATCTTAGAGAAACTGGTTAACGGTACTAAAGTCAGAAGACAATCCGATGGCAACGCTCCAAACCAGGATGCTTTTTATATTGACTATAATAATCCGGCGAACAATGTTTTTACTGCGGTTTCTCAAATGAAATTTAGGATTATTGGTACTGACAAACATATTTATCCTGATATAGTTTGTTTTGTAAATGGTATTCCGGTTTGTGTTATTGAATGTAAGAGTCCAAGAGCCAAGGAACCAATACCGGAGGCTATTGACCAGTTGATGCGCTACTGTGAGCAACGGGATTACCAAAAGGAAGGAAGCAAACAGCTTTTTTATTATAATCAGTTTATTGTGGCTACTTGCCGCAATAAAGCAAAGTTTGGCACGATTACCACTACAATTGAAAAACTCTTTTACAGGTGGACAGATCCGTTCCCTGAGACCAATGAACAGGTTTCGGAATATTGTAAAGAACAGAAAACGTATTTTACTGATGGAGATGGTAACGATGACGAAGAAATTGCCCAGGAGGTAAGAACTTCTCCAAACGATCAGCAACGGTTAGCACACGGGATGCTAAAGCCTGAAAACTTATTGAGCATCATCCGTACATTTTCTATTTGGACAACAGATAGTAAAGGTAAAATGATTCGTGTGGTGGGCAGATATCAGCAATTACGGGCAGTAAAGAAAACTGTTGACCGATTGCTAACAGGAGTGAACCGGGATGAAAGAGGGGGTATAATATGGCATACACAGGGAAGCGGAAAATCGCTTACAATGGTTTTCCTTATCCGGGAAATGTACCTGCATCCGCACCTACAAGGATACAAAGTTGTTTTACTTACCGACCGAACACAACTTGATGACCAGATAAAGGAAACGGCACAATCCGTTGGTTACACCATCAAAGACCCGAAAAATATTGATGCGCTGAAGAAGGAATTGCGTACTAATTCATCTGAAATTGTTTCAGCAATGATTCATAAGTTTCAGGAAAGGGAGTATGCGGCCAGTTTCCCGGAATTGAACACAAGTGATAAGATTTTAATTCTAACGGACGAGGCTCACAGAAGTCAATACACAAAATTAGGAGCCAATCTTGACAGGGCATTACCAAACGCTACACGGATTGCATTTACGGGAACACCAATTGAAAGAACCGAAAATACCTTCGGTGACTATATTGATAAATACACCATGAGGCAGGCAATAAAGGATGGTGTAACTCTTGAAATAGTATATGAAGGAAAAACCCATGATGCCGGGGTTGATGACCAGACAAATGCAGATAAAAAGTTCCAAGATGTTTTTAAGGATTATAATGTGGCAGAGCAGGTAGAAATTTTAGCCTATGGAACAAGAAGGGCTTACCTGGAATCGCAAGAGACTATAAATGATAAGGCAAAAGACATGCTCAAACATTATGTAGAGCAGGTGGCTCCAAATGGATATAAAGCTCAGGTTGTCTGTGTCAGCAAGGAGGCTGCACACCGTTACCGTCTGGCTTTTGATACGGCTATTGCTGAAATGATTAAGGAATTAAAATCAACTGAAGGTCGTGAGGCATCATTATCCAGACTTGAAAATCTTAAAACCGCTGTAATTATTTCGGATGTTAGTCATAATGATGCTCCTCATTTAAAAGAGTATTCAGACAGCAAGCAAAGAAAACTTGCTATTGTTGGTTTTAAGTTACCATTTGGAAAACAAGAAGCATTAAATGACGAAGAAGACCAGATAGCCAATGGTAATATAGGTATTCTGATTGTTGTTGATATGCTGTTAACCGGATTTGACGCACCTATTGAGCAGGTAATGTATTTGGATAAAGTAATTGTCAATCATAATTTGTTACAAGCGATTGCCCGTGTAAACCGGGTGTATGATGACAATAAGCATGTAGGGTTTGTGGTAGATTATGTTGGCATGGGCAATCACATGAAAAGGGCGTTG
>CAZPXP010000010.1:0-145550 GCA_964590975.1 uncultured Ferruginibacter sp.
ACGATATTAAGAAACTCGCAGGAAAAAAATGGGATTGCGTTATTGATATGTCCGGTTACTATCCCGATACCCTCAGCGCCCTGCTCGATATATTAAAAGGACGAACAGAGCGGTACATCTTTATCTCCACCATTTCAGTTTACCAGTTAGACAACCAGCCAGAAGGCGTCATTAAGGAGAACTTTGATCTCCTGCCCTGCGATGAATGGCAACGTACAGACCACTCCATAGCCACCTATGGCAACCGTAAGGCCGAATGCGAAAGGGTGTTGCTCAACGCCACATGGCTCAACAGTATAATACTGCGGCCTTCGCTGGTATATGGTAAGTACGATCATACCGATCGCTTCTATTACTGGCTTTACCAGGCAAAACATAAAATTCCCGTTATCCTGCCAGATAACGGTGCCCATAAAATAACACTTACCTATGTAAACGACCTCGTCAGTGTTATTATAAAAGCCATCAGTATAAAAGAGCATTCCACCGTTTATAATGTCACTACCCATCAACCGTTTTCGGTAAAAACAATGGTAAAAGCGCTTGCCAATCCTGCAATTACAGTCAATACAGAAGCCCGTAAACTTTTAAATATGGGTGTAATACCCGGGCACCATATTCCGCTATGGTTCAATTCCCCATTGCGAATCAGTAATGCCCGTTTAAAAAAAGACTTTAATATTGCTTTTACACCCTATGATAAAAGCATCAGGGAAATATCGGCATACTATAAAAGCCTTAAATGGCCCCGGCCACGCGCCGGGCTCGATATGAACAACCACCTTGGCCTGGTACAGGAATTACAATCGTTATGAATACCACATTATTAAGCATCATCCCCCGCCCCCCCTTCGCCAGCTATTGCGAAAGATGTGGCACAACATAAAGAAAAACAGGCCCTCAGCTAAACAATTGTCTGGCAGATAAAAGAAACATTCTTACCAGACCCTGTCAGTAAGCTGAAAGAAATCTCATTTTAAGAACAGGTATAAGTTTACGGAAAATAATCCTGCCATTAATCCAGTACCTGGTTCCTCAGTAAGTCCTCAAACTTATCCCTTTCGCGGATAAGCTTAACCACACCATCCGTTACCATTACTTCGGCAGGTTTAAGGCGGCTGTTAAAGTTGCTGCTCATCTCAAAGCCATAAGCGCCCGCGTTATAGAATACCAGCAGGTCACTCTCTTTTACTTCGTTAATTTTTCTGTCCCAGGCAAATGTATCCGTTTCACATATATTTCCCACTACGGTGTAAATACGTTCAGGACCTTCCGGGTTGCAGAGATTCGCGATATGGTGGTAAGCCTCGTAAAACATAGGCCGTATCAGGTGGTTAAACCCACTGTTAACGCCAACAAAAACAGTAGCCGGAGTTTGTTTTACCACATTGGCCTTTACCACAAAATAACCTGCTTCGCTTACCAGGTATTTACCCGGCTCAAACCATACCTGTATCCTTTTACCAGTTTCCTTCTCATATTGAGAAAAAGCCTGGCTAACCTTATCACCAAGAGAGTTAACGTCAGTTTCGGGATCCCCCGGTTGATAGGGCACCTTAAAACCGCTGCCCATATCAATAAATTTCAGGTCCGGGAAATGACTCACCATATTGAACATCACTTCAAGACCCTCAAGAAAAACACCAATATCCTTGATCTCACTGCCCGTATGCATGTGTATGCCATGCACCACCAGCCCGAAAGTCTTAACGATACGCTGGATATGCCTGATCTGGTGAATTGAAATACCAAACTTGCTGTCTACATGCCCGGTCGATATCTTAAAGTTACCACCCGCCATAATATGCGGATTAAGGCGGATACAGATAGGGTAACTGCCACCAAACCTATTACCAAACTGCTCCAGCAGCGAAATATTGTCAATATTAATATGTACCCCAAGTGCTGTAGCTTCAAGTATCTCGGCAAAATCTACACAGTTAGGTGTAAAAAGAATATCATTCTTATCAAAACCCGCCATCAGCCCCAGCCTTACTTCGTTGGTGCTTACACAGTCCAGTGAAGCACCGAGGCTTCTTACATGCTTCAGGATATTGATATTGGTCAGCGATTTACAAGCATAAAAAAACTTTGTATCCCAATGGCGGAAAGCAGTATGAAACTTAATATATTGCTCAGTGATTTTGTCCGTATTATAGATATAAACCGGTGTACCATATTCCGTTGCGATGGAGATCAGTTGTTCGTTTGTTAATTGTAGTGGCATATTGCGAAAATACGGAAAACAAATTACTCCCGGCGCCCGGTAGGGTACCCGGACCGGGTAGCTGTTAGCCGGTTATATTCAGGGAATAAAAAAAGCAGGGATTCAAAATCCCTGCTCTTTTATCATAAGGCAACCTTACTTCAGGGTGAAGCGGATGGCGCCATTTTTCTTTTCGTCAGATTCAACACGCACCTCGTAGGTCTGCCCGTCGCAGTACACTTTCATCAGTGCGGTATTGGGTGGAATGCTGCCAAGGTTCTCGGCATACATTACCAGCTCATTGGTGGCATTTTTGATCGCTTTCAGGTTGATCGTGATCGCTTTATCAGTGAGCTTCTGCTTGCTGCTAACCACGTTGCCGTTAAAGTAAACCGTTACTTCATCGCCATCAACATCACCATTGTCATACAGCTCAATTTTGATATCGGCCGATTTAGCTTCGATGGTTTTGATCACCACGTTTTTACGGTTGCCGGTAGTGCTCTCATTTTTCGGATCGAACTTCTCCGGCATCAGCGTAGCAATAAGCATATTGTTGCCGTTCAGGTAAATATTCGCAGCCTTCTTGATATCAGCCACCGTCAGCCTGTCTACATACTTTTCGTAGTTGATAAAGCGGTCAATGCTCTCCCCGTCCACTTTATTATCGATGATCTTTCCAGCCCATGCATCGTTACTTTTAAAGTTCTCTTTGTGAGCCTGCTTCCATTGCTGTTTTACCTTGTTCAGGTAGCTTTCTTCAATACCTTTTGTCCTGATATTGTTGATCTCGTTTTGCAGAGCTTTTGTAAGCGTATCCGCTTTTTCCGGGCCGCAGGGCAACTGGGCAACAAAAGAATAGGCACTGTAAGGCACTTTGTCCAGACCGCCAAAGATGCCACCGCCATAGATACCCTGTATCTTTTCACGCATTTCTTCTATAATACGGATATTCAGCACTTCAGTAAGGGCATTTGCACGCAGCGCGTCGTCGTCATTGTAAGGCGCTTCGCCGGCAAATACAGCCAGGATCAGGCTCTTGTCTTCTTTACCCCTGTAGGCATTAAGATTGAGCTTGCCTTTTACCGTGCGAACCTTATTATCCGTATAAGTAAACTTCTTACCACTGACGGGAAGCGAGCCGATATACTTTTCTATCAGCGGTATCATTTTAGCCTCGTCAATATTACCTACAAAAACAAACTTCATACCGCTCATATCCCCAAAATGAGCTTTGTAAATTTCCATTACACGGTCCAGGTTGATCTGGCTGTAGTATTCGGGGTGGGGAACCGCAATAGGAGCAAGCGGATTGTTATTGTACATCGCTTTGTAGAAAGTGTCCACAAAAGCAGCCTGCGGGTTAGAACTCAGCATAGCAAACTGCGACTTGTTCTTCTGTACATAAGAATTGAACAGTGCAGTATCCTTCCTTGGGGCTGTTACATGCAGGTAAAGCAGCTCCAGCATAGTCTCAACATCCTTAACCGAACTGTTGCCACGGAAACCATCACGGGCATCACTGAACACATCGCCTACGCCAGCCGTTTTACCAGCCAGTGCCTTACGCAGATCAACAGGAGTAAAGGCCCCGAAGCCCATTGCAGAAACAACCTGTGTAGCATATTCCGCACTGTACTTGTCTTTGACGCCATATTCATTCTTACCGCCATAGCGTGACGCAGACATGATGATCTCGTCATTTTTGAAGTCCGTCTTTTTAAGTACTACGCTAATCCCGTTCGAGAGTTGCAGTTCTGTTGCACCAAGCTCTTTATTCTCTTTTTTAGCAGTTACTTTACCAGCTTTCGGAGCAGTAGGCACCAGGTTGGTAGCCACTACCTTTTCTTCATAAGGCTTAACCTCTACCTTCTCAGCCGCAGCAATCAGGTTCATCAATTGCAGGCTGTCTGCCAGTTTGAACTTATCCGTTGCCTCAGGCCCGGTGATGGCGGTAAGTTTATTTTTATCGCCTTTGATAACATCAAGCACTTTATTGATATCTTCCAGGGTAATACTCGGCACTATCTTTTTGCTGAGATCATATTCATACTCGATACCTGGCATTGGTTCATGCTCAAGGAAATTGTCAATACATTCCTGCACAAGAAGGAAGGATTCAGTTTTGTCGCGGTTATTATACTGCCGCTCCATCCTGTTCAGGTAACTTTTTTTAGCCCTGTCCAGCTCCGGTTGTGTAAAACCATATTTTTCTGCCCGCTGTGCTTCAATTACCAGCGCATTCAATGCAGCTTCAGGGTTATTGGTACCAGAGCCTGCACTCAGTGAAAAAGCGTCGTAACCACGTGCAAAAGAACCAAAACTGCCCGATGCAAACACAAAGGGAGGGTTTTCCTTTTGTGTAAGCTCCTGCAGGCGCTGGTTAAAGATGCTGCTGAACAGCGAGCGGATGATGTATTTTCTGTAACCCGCATCAGTACTGCTTACTTCTTTCTTAAACGCAGAATACTGTATGTTGATGTTGTAGCTTGTCGCTTCCTTATCTGTTACCACAATGGCATCAGGTGCCGTATAAGCCGGTACGGCAGGGTATTTCCTTTCGCGTACCACATCCGGGTCTTTAAGACCCGAAAAATGCTTGTTGATATAAGCCTCCGCCTTTTCTACGGTAATATCACCTACTACGATAACCGCCATCAGGCTTGGACGGTACCAGTCTTTATAAAAACGTTTGATCGTTTGATGGGGGAAGGTTTTAATAATACTGTCTATACCAATAGGCAGCCTGTTGCCGTAAAGCGAGCCCCTGAAAAGTTTGGGGTAGATCTTCTTGAACATACGGTCGCTTGCACCTTTACCCAAACGGCTTTCTTCAAGAATGATAGGACGCTCAGAATCGATATCGTCATTGTTGTAAGTAACGTTATGCGCCCAGTCTTCCAGTACCTGGAATCCTTTCTCAAGATTTTCAGGCTTGCTGGTGGGGATAGGAAGAATGTAAACCGTTTCATCAAAACCTGTGTAAGCATTAAGGTCATTACCAAAACCTACGCCGATATCCTGTAAAAAAGAAACGATATCATTCTTTTTGAAGTGAGTTGTACCGTTAAATGCCATGTGTTCGCACATGTGGGCAAGCCCCTGCTGGTCATCATCTTCATTGATGGCACCCGCATTGATTACAAGGCGGAGCTCCACCTTTTTTTCAGGCTTGGCATTCGGAAGAATATAATACGTTAATCCGTTAGCAAGCTTACCCGTTTTTACCTTTGGGTTCATCGGAAGGGGAGTTTGTGCCCCAAGAGAACCGGCCAGGGTAATAAGTACGGTAAGAAGGAACAAAAAATGCTTGATCTTCATATACTGTGGTATTAATTTAGCGCAAACCTACAGTAAACCGCGGGTATATCCATACCGTTAGTCAACGAAATTCAGTACTTGACGTAAGAATTAGGGAGAATCAGTGTTTTAGCTGCTGGTCATGTATTTGCCAGCATTGAAAATATCGCTGTAAAGTAGAAAAATCCTTATATATCAGCCTGCTCAGGTGAGCCGTCTTCAATAATAGGAGAGATATCCGTACCGGCAGGCTGTTCATCAGCCAATACGCCAGCCTGTTCAGTTTCTGTAGTTGCTTCCGGTATATCGCCCGCCAAAGAAACAGCCTGTCCGGCAGCCTCACCCTCATGTGATTCGGTCAGAACTTCCTCGTCAGTTTCTTCTTCATTTCCTCCGGAGGCATTAACAATAGTAGCCTGTACAAGCTCATCCATCATTACCTCCGATATCTGGGGCAATTCATCCGCAGTATTAATGCCAAAATAGTCCATAAACGACTTCGAGGTATTGTAAATGAGGGGGTGCCCCACAGCATCCTCCCGCCGCCCGGCAATAACGATCAGGTCTTTTTCCAAAAGCTTCTGAACAGCGTAGTCGCAGTTAACGCCCCTTATAGCTTCAATCTCACTCTTGGTAATAGGTTGTTTGTAGGCAATAATGGCAAGTGTTTCTAATGCAGCAGTAGAAAGCCGTTTCAGAAACTTATCGCCATTCAACTGGGCAACGGTCTTATAATATTGTCTTTTAGTCAGAAATTGCCAGCCACCGCCACTCTGCCTGATCTCGAAGGGGTAAAATTCTGAGCTGTACTTTTCGCAAATACCCTCAATAGCCGCATCCACCTGTTCCTGGCTGGCACGGTCTTCAATAAAGCCAAGGGCATTATTAACCATTTCAGTCAGTTCAGTGCTGGTCAGTGCTTTATCGCTGGCAAAGATCAGCGCCTCAATATGGGGTATGATTTGTGAAATGTCCATATTCAATATTATCCCTTACTCCAACCTGTAAACGGGCATTTGTAATTATCCTTTGAGAGCCGCCGCACCACTTACAATCTCGGTCAATTCCGTTGTAATAGCTGCCTGCCTTGCCCTGTTATAACTGATTTTCAGTGTTTTGAGCATCTCGTTGGCATTCTCGCTCGCTTTGTCCATAGCCGTCATACGGGCACCATGTTCGCTTGCGTTGGCATCAAGTACAGCTTTATACAACTGGGTATTCAGGATTTTGGGCATCAGTTCGGTAATGAGCACTTCTTTACCGGGTTCAAAAATGAAATCGGCTTTCTTTTGCCCCTCTTTTTTCTCCACTTTCTGTACGGGAAGAAAGGGTTCCGCAGCAAATATCTGTGTCGCTGCGTTTTTAAACTCACTGTATACAAGCGTTACAGCATCAATCTCTTTATTAGCAAAAGCCTGCATGGCATAAGCTGCCGCAGTCTGTACCCTGTCGAAACTAAGATTGGTAAAAATATCCCAATACTGATCTACTACCTTAAAACCATTCTTGGTAAAGTGCTCATACCCTTTTTTACCGATGGGCAATACCAGCACATTGCCCTTTGCGTATTGCTCGGCATATTTTTCACGCATCACCTGTTTGGTGAGCTTGATAAGATTACTGTTATATCCCCCGCAAAGACCACGGTCGCTGGTTACCACAATAACAAGCGCTTTCTCAATAGTACGTTCAACAGCCAGGTCCATAGCCACATCACCATCACTATTGCTCACAATATTGCTCAGCATTTCCTGTAATTTCTGAGCATATGGCCTCATCTGTGTAATAGCATCCTGTGCGCGCCTGAGCTTGGCAGCACTTACCATTTTCATGGCTTTTGTAATCTGTTGTGTACTCTGTACCGATTTGATCCTGTTGCGAACCTCTTTTAAAGCACCACTCATATTGTATGATTTTGGAAGGGTTTACCGGCGCAAATGCACTTAAAATGCACCTGTCTGCCTGCTTTTTTCGAGGTGCAAAGGTAGGATAAAAAGGGTTAAACAGCAAGGTGGAAAATAAAACTGTGGGAAAGTTCGGCACATTGGGGAATACCAGGTAACAGGGGTAATAAAAAACCTCCCGCAGGAGGGAGGCTTTTTTATCTTTTTTAATAAAGTCGATCAGATAACAGCAGGTTTCTTTGCCTTTTTGCTCTTCTTACCAGTTTTTACTGCGGGCGTAACAGCCACAGAAGGTTTAACAGGATCTGTACCTTTTACCATAGCAGGGGCTGCAACAGCACCAGCTTTATCAATTTCTTCCGCAGCAACCACATCACCGGTGATGGTAATAGATTTCAGCTCATCAATACCCGCAAACTTCACCGTCAGGTGTTTGTCAAAATGGCCCAGGCCGGCAGCATTGTAAGTAGCATTGATATATCCGCTTTTACCAGCTTCGATGGGAGATTTGGTATAATCAGAGATAGTACAGCCGCAAGTAGGGTTCGCCTGCTCTATGATCAGGGGTTCACTACTGATATTGGTAATTATAAACTTGGCCGTAACAGGTACACCCTGCTTTACTTTTCCGAGTTCTATCGTTTCCGAATTAAATTTAGCTACGTCAGCGGCTTTCTTCTGGCCAAAGGATATCGCAGCGATAGCAAGAGCGGCCAGTGAAAAGATAATTTTTTTCATCTTTATTGTTTTTTATTTTTTTAAAATTTAGTTTTTTAATCCTTCCAGTGCCTTGTTGGCAGGTGCAGACTCTGTGGGTGTCTTCCACACTTCACCTTTGATTTTAATCATTTTCGACTGGTTACTGTTGTAGCTGATGGTAATGGTTTTTTCAAACATTCCCTCGCTCGCAGCATTATAACCTACAGTGATCTTAGACGTTTGACCGGGGGCAATATCTTTATTTTGTTCCCAAACAGGGGTTGTACAGCCACAACTGGCCTGCACATTCGATATCTTAAGAGGCTCCTTACCAGTATTGGTTACTTCAAAAATGTGGGTTACAGGTTTACCCTGGGGAATCTTACCGAAATTATACTCCATCTCTTTCATAAGCAGAACATCTTCCGGTGCCTTATAGTCAATAAGGGCAATTTTGTCTGTTTTTACATCAGTTACGGCTTTCGTAGCCGCCACCGGTGCTACAGGTTTTGTTTCCGCAGGCTGAGCGTTAACTGCAACGCTGGCTGCAATAGCCATGGTCAAAAAGGTAAATTTTAACATAAATATTGCCATTTTTATTCAATATCAAAGATACAAAAACGCATCAATCCGCTGCAAATTATTTGTGATTTGCATTTTTTTAACAAAACTGCGGGCATTATTGATATTTTTGCACAAGATTCTTGTAATATGGATACGAACACTACCCAGGGAGCTGCTCTTCAGGAAAAACTCAGTTTCGATCACTTCAGAAACGAAGTGCTTACCGATTACCGTTTTGCCGTAGAAAGCCGGGAAACCAGCCTGCTCGCCAGGAAGGAAGTATTAACCGGAAAGGCCAAATTCGGCATTTTTGGCGATGGTAAGGAGGTGGCCCAGGTCGCCATGGCAAAATTCTTCCAGCCGGGAGACTTCAGGGCGGGCTATTACCGCGACCAGACCTTTATGTTTGCCAGCGGCATTGCTACCGTGGAGCAGTTCTTCTCACAACTATATGCCGACCCCAATATTGCAAACGACCCGTTCAGCGCTGGCCGCCAGATGAATGCCCATTTTGCCACCCGTATGGTAGACGATAATGGCAAATGGCTTAACCTCGCCAATATCAAGAATGTATCGGCCGATATTGCTCCGACCGCCGGGCAAATGCCACGGGCGCTCGGGCTCGCACTTGCCTCCAAACTGTTTCGCTCTGTAGACGGTCTCAAAAACCTCAAAGAATTAAGTAATAGCGGCAACGAGATTTGTTTCTGCACCATCGGGGATGCCTCCACCTCAGAAGGCCATTTCTGGGAAACAATGAATGCCGCCGGCGTACAGCAGGTACCATTGGCAGTGTTTGTATGGGACGACGGGTACGGAATATCGGTCCCCAAAAAATACCAGACCACCAAAGGCTCTATATCAACCGCACTCAGGGGATTCCAGAAAACAGAAGATACCAACGGTATAGATATCTACCGCCTGAAAGGCTGGGATTATGCAGGTATGTGCGAAGTACTGGAGCCCGCCATCCGCAGGATGCGTGAAACACATACACCCGCACTCTTTCATGTAGAAGAAATTACACAACCGCAGGGGCATTCCACCTCCGGCAGCCATGAACGGTATAAAACACCTGAAAGACTGGCCTGGGAAAAAGAATGGGATTGCATCCGCCAGATGCGTCTGTGGATCATCGAAAACGCGCTGGCAGGAGAAGAAGAGTTGCAGGAGATTGAACTGGCAGCCAAGGATATGGTACGGACAAGTAAGCAGGCAGCCTGGGAAAAATACATAGATCCTGTAAAGAAGCAGGTAAATGAGGCACTGATAAAACTCGATAGTCTTGCCGCCACAGTACCCGCAGTAAAAGAAATCGCCGATGAGTTGCGCAATAACCGCGAACCACTCCGGAGGGATGTGCTCAAAGCGCTTACCCTTGCTGCCAGCCAGGGCGCAAAAAGCCCCGAAGCAGCCGAAATAAAAACTTACAAAGCCAGTCTTATCACAGAGAATAAGAAACTGTATAACACACTGCTTTATAATGAAGGTCCCGCATCAGCACTGAAAGTACCAGTCGTTCCGGCAACATTTACTGCCGATAGTCCGGCACTCAACGGATACGAAGTACTGAACCATTATTTCGACGAATTGTTTGCTGCCAATCCTAAAGTGGTAGCGTTTGGTGAAGACCTCGGCTTTATTGGCGACGTGAACCAGGGATTCAGCGGACTGCAGGCCAAACATGGCGAAGAACGCATTTTTGATACCGGCATCCGCGAACTAACCATTATGGGGCAGGGCATCGGCCTCGCACTGAGAGGCATACGACCCATCGCAGAGATACAATATATTGATTATATGCTTTATGGCCTGCAACCATTAAGCGATGATGTAGCTACTACACACTATCGTACAGCCGGGCAGCAAAGCGTACCGCTTATCGTACGTACACGTGGTCACCGCCTTGAAGGCATCTGGCACAGCGGCTCGCCCATGGGCATGATCATCAATTCACTTCGGGGCATGTATGTATGCGTACCGCGTAATATGGTGCAGGCCGCTGGTATGTATAATACTTTACTTAAGAGCAATGATCCGGGCCTTGTAGTAGAATGCCTTAATGGTTACCGGCTTAAAGAAATCATGCCTTCCAATATTCTGGAATATACAGTTCCCCTCGGTGTTCCCGAAGTTATCCAGCCCGGTACAGATATTACCATTGTAGCATACGGATCCACGCTGCGCATTATACAGGAGGCGGCGGCACAACTGGCAAAGATGGGCATCAGTTGCGAAATAGTTGATGTGCAAACTCTTCTGCCTTTTGATACAGGCCACCTCATCGTAGAGAGCCTTAAGAAGACAAATCGTATTGTGTTTGTAGATGAAGATGTGCCAGGGGGTGCTGCTGCATATATGTTTAATAAGGTCATGGAGGAGCAGGGTGGGTATAAATGGCTTGATGTTTCTCCGCGCACTATTACCGGTAAAGATCATCGCCCCGCTTACGGTAGCGATGGAGATTATTTCAGCAAGCCCAATGCCGAAGAGATTATCCAGGTCATTACAGAAATGATGGCAGAGTAACAGCGGTGAAGAAAACTACGCAGCAGGCAAAATATTTTTTTAAAGGAAGAAATTTTTGCCGTCAAACAGGTTATTGAAAGAGTAAGGATCAGGAGAAAATATATGGTGTATATAAAGAAGTGCTTTTGCCCGGTCTTTAGAGTTAAAGCAGGTTTTTCTTGATGGCGTATTTGACCAGGCCAACCCTGCTTTTGGTATTTAGTTTCTTGAAAAGCGCATCACGGTAATAATCTACTGTTCTTTTGCTGATGTTCATTCTTGTACTGATCTCTTTATGCGATAGCTCAAGACAGATCAGCTTAAGAAACTCCTTCTCCCTGTCATTAAGTTCCACAGATTCATTGTCTTCTACTCCTTTCTGAATACCAAATGCAATCTTTTTATTTATCTCTGGCGGGAAGTAGTATTCATCCTTTAACAGGTTAACAAAAGCCTGTTTAATCTCATTAACACTTGCACTCTTTAAAAGGTACCCTTTGGCCCCCGCCTGTATCATACGTATGATGTAATTTTCTTCACTGTGCATGGAGAGCGCCAGTACTTTTACAGTAGGATATTTGATAGTAACGAGTCCGCACATCTCAAAGCCATCCATATCTGGCATACTGATATCGGTGACCAATATGTCAGGCAACTTTTTTTTGGTCAGTATGCGCAGCAACTCCTTACCATTAGACGCTTCCAGGATAACTTTATAATCGCCGAATGAATTGATCAGGGAAGACAGGGCATTACGCAACAATACATGGTCATCAACCAACCCTACGGTATGCAGCCTGTTGTTTTTCATCGAACGCTATTTAAGATGTCTTATATAGAAAAAGGGTAAATGTGTTTCGAAGTACCGGTAAAGGTTTAAACACCCTTCGTACGCAAAATAATGTTTTTTTATTAAAGTATATACTGGTTAAATGACCAGTGGCACCCCCGTTAAAAAACCTTATAAAAATGAGGGTTTTCACAGACAACAATCACAGTTGAGGTATTAGCTTTGTAGTAACCATTTTAACCAAATCAGCCATTTTCCTATAAACGCATCTGTTATATTAATAGATCTGCACCATTCATACGTTACAGTATAATGTTGCTGTTTTGTAAGGCATGCGGAATATTGCTGATCAGGTTGAATGATCAATATTCTATTTGAGACTTAATACAACTGAATGAAACATGCTCAATCAAAATGGGAACATAGCAACCTATTATAGAAAAGTCCCGGAGTCAAACACCCCGCAACTTTCCTTATCACTTTTGGTGCAACTCTTATTGTTCTCCTTCAAAAAGCATAAAAGTCTCACTCTGATTCTGCTGAAGTAAAGCAGAATGTCTGCTTCATTCAAACGTATTAATTAAATTAAAACAGTCCCGGTAGATGCTGGATGCAGAAGCGTCCTGTTATTCAGAAATCTATTCGCTGTTACAAATTTGATAATTGTGTTTTCGATTCAGGAATTACCTGTTGTTATAAGATTCATTTCCGGGAAGCCGGAATGCAGTGAATGTGTTCAGCACGCGAAACAGATGATATTTTATGTTATAAACAATTATACTTAATAATAGAAACGGAAGGTCTAACGGCAACGGAGAACGTAGCAATTATTCACAGCAGCACCAATAATATTCCCGGCACGTAAGGATGACGCATATATCCTTTATGTATGAAGCAGAATGGGTAGCCCGCTTCATAAGATCAGAGAAATACTTAAGTGTGACGCCCAATGATTGATTATACAATATCCCTTAAAAATTAGCAATATGAAAAAAAACTTTACCTTTTTAGCCATCTTGATTTCCATTCACCCAGTTTATTCACAAGCCTGGAAATCATTTAATATTTTATCAGGAAATCCAAATGCTACAGCCAATGAAATCAGGTATCTGACAATTTCTACCGGATGCTCGGGCACTTCAATAGCAACTACAAACGGCATCCCTGCAGGTAATAACAACCTTCCTTACGGTGCTGCGTTCGACCCGTCAGAAGGTAAACTCTATTATTCCAAGCCCGGCACGGTAGCCAATACCAGTGTTTTCAATGTATATAACAATACGGGTGCAACAGCAACCAATACCAATCTTAATACCATTACCGGGGGCGAATTCTTCCGTATGGGGATAGGACAAGATGGTAATGTATATGGTACCCTCACTTCACTTGTAACACAGCTATCTGCATCAAATCCCAGGATCGATATCCAGACGGTAAAACTTACGAGGTATAACCCAGCCACCACCACATTTACAATTTTGGGTAATATACAATGCCCGGCTGCATACGCCTCTACCATGCCGGCGCCATATAATGATGGCAACTATTGGTCTTCGTCCGACGCAACCACTACTCCCTTTTACGCTGCACAATTGGGCCATTCAGGATATGGCGACCTGGTTGTAGGCCCCGATAATACTATGTACATGACCATAGGGAAAAAACTTATCCGGATACCCAATTACCAAACGGTTACGGGCACAGCCCTGATCCCATCAGTAGAAATAGGAAATATTATGCCTGCGGGCGTAGGATATAATTTTACCACACAGGGCCCCGGCACTTATGGACTATCGTGGGATTATTCTTCAGGCAATCTCCTGGTGATCAGCTCACGCACAAGCGACGGTTCAGACGGCAGTTATCTCGCCAACCCATCTACAGGGGCGCTCGTAGGTACCTTTCGTGTAAATTGTCTCGGTACACCCACCTCGGCCAATTTTGCCGATCTTACTGAAATTCTCAGTTCTGTAGGTATGGCCAAACAGCTTACGAACGTACAATACCTTGGCTATAACAACAGGTTCAGGCTTACATATCAGATACGTATTGAAAATATTGGAGGCTCTATCCTGAAAAATGTTCAGGCAGTAGAAAACCTCGCTACGGCTTTCCCTGGCCCAGTAGTCATTTCAAACGTTAGTGCTGCCTTTGTAAGCAACCCGGCAGGTTTGGTATTGAACGGATCATTTAATGGTACAACTAATACCAATCTTTTAGACGGTACGAAAACGCTGTATGGTGTATTATACAAAAGCGCTAACCTGAACGGCGGCGGCGGTAACATTACCCCGGGGTCTAATTTTGCAACTATAAATGTTACGTTTGACGTACAGGGTGTTGCTACTAACGGCACTACAACTTACAGCAATTCAGGTAGTGGCATCGCGGCAACTTTTGACGGCACTACAGTAACAGATAACAGCGATAACGGATCAACTGTAGAATCGGGTACGGCAAATGGAAAGGCAGACGACGCCGGGGAAGATGATGCAACACCTATAAAGTTTGGCAGCTCAATAAGTGGTACGGTCTGGAATGATGTGAATAACAGCGCCAATAATACACTGTCAAACATTTTTACAACAGGAGAGAGTGGTACAAATGCCTCTGCACTGAATGCCATACTCGTAGATCCCAACACCAACCTGGTGCTGGCAACGGTGGCAGTGGCCGCAAATGGTACTTACTCCTTTACCAATACGCCATCTTTCACGAACCTGCGCGTGCTGATCAGTACTGTACCGGGTGTTGTTGGCAGTGCTCCGCCAGGCTCAACACTTCCTGCCGGGTGGACAAGCACTTCCCCCGCAACAACTAACAGTACAGGCGATATCAATACAGGTACATATAATTTTGCCGATGCCAGCCGTTTTGGTGCCGTTGATGATATAAATAATGACTTTGGTATCGAACGGCTGCCGGAGAGCGCAGTAAGTTCTGTTACAGGCCAGCTCAACCCCGGCACAACAGTTAATACTACCATTCCGGCATCTAAATTTGTCACCAGTGATGTACCCGCTACCAACCCGAATACACAGGACTATGATGGAGGTACGGTAAATAATATACGTATCACAGCCTTTCCATCCAATGTAACCAGTATTACGATCAATGGGGTTACATATACCTCCGGTACATGGCCCGGAGGCGGCGTTACCATCCCTGCCCCGGGTGGTTCACCATCATGGCCCATCTCAATTGACCCTGTAGATGGAGTTGTGACAGTAGTGATTCCTTTTGTCGCTATCGATAATGCCACTAAGGAAGATGCCTCTGCGGGAAGCGTTACGGTTCAATACACCACAATATTACCTGTTCAGCGTCTCAGCCTGAGTGTAAGCCTGAGCGGAAACATGGCCACACTCAACTGGATTACTGAGAATGAGATCAATACATCGAAGTTTATTGTGGAAAGAAGTGCAAATAATATCTCATTTACTTCAATCGGCGAAAGAAGAGCTGCGGGTAATAACCCGGGTACGAGTCGCTACAGTCTTACAGAAGACGTTTCGACCCTGCTGGATCGCCAGATCATCTATTACCGCATTAAAGCCGTTGATATTGATGGAAGAATAACCTATTCCGGGATTGTACCATTGCAGATGGGTATTGTAAAAGGATTCAGCATCCAGCCTAATCCATTTACAGATAAAGTAACCATCGTCCTGCCATCATCGTCTGTAGCTGCACTGCAGGTTCGCATTACGGATATTACCGGCAGAACGTTACTGACGAACAGGTACACTTTGATGAGAGGTAATAATCAAATTAATATAGACGGCTTGGATATGCTTGGTAAAGGCACCTACACTATAGAATGCAACGACGGAGCAAAAAGGTGGATAGCACGCTTGATAAAATACTAAGCACGAAGAGGAGAAGGACGGGTGAGGGCGCCCGTATAAGGGCGCCCTTCATCTTTTTGAAAAAATGAATGTTTGATATAGCTTTTGCTGGCAGGGAAAGCTGAAATATATTTGCCTGTGGACGGAAGAACACATTTCCGTCCCGCACTTTGAGAGGCATAAAATCTGTGTTTGTTTAAGTAGAGCGGCCGCCTGATTCTTCAGGGGGCCTTTATTTTATACTGCAGTGTAAGCGTTTATTTATTCCCGGGTCGGCACATAATCCTTTTTTTAACAATACTGTATTTCGAAGCGATCGTTTATTTCGGAAGGATTAGGTATTATTGTATCAAAATTCAAATACATGAATAAGCAGATCATCGTTGCCGCATTGGTCTTGATAAACTGCGTTGCCTGCACGGGCAGTGCTAATAAGGCTAAAGACGATAAAGCTACTTATGAAAAACAAAAGATATCACTGGCCGAACGAGAGAAGGCGAATCCTGCCGATTTTATCCGTGTTACCGGTCATGATAAAAAGAACTTGATCGGCCAGACGGTAGTAAAACTGAAGCTTGAAAGTAAAGCAGCCGTGGCAGTGTATAAAGACATTGAAGTAGAATTGGCTTTTTACAGCCAAACAGGTGCATTACTCGAAAAAGATAGTGAAGTAGTATATGAAACGCTCTCACCCGGTGGCAGTGCCAGCTTCAAAACAAAATACTTTGCCCCGAAAGGAACAGACAGCGTAGCGCTGAAGGTGCTGAAGGCAAAGACAGAGTAAGGCACTTACTGTAGCTTTGCCAAAGCATTCCTGATTTTCTCGAACCCTTTCTCGATATTTTCCATGCTGTTTGCAAAAGAGATACGGATACAGTTGGGCTCACCGAATGCCTTACCTGTAACAGTAGATACATGAGCACTGTTAAGCAGGTACATACACAGGTCATCAGCATTATCGATCATATTATCACCATCGCGCTTGCCAAAATAATAATTAACCATCGGGAAAAGATAAAAGGCCCCGTCAGGTTCGTTACAGAGTACGTTGGGTATTTCGTGTATGAGTTCCAGTACCCTCTTCTTCCTTTTTTCAAATTCAGCAACCATTCCGTGCGTACTGTCCAGGCTGGCCGTGAGTGCAGTAATAGCAGCACGCTGCGTAATAGCATTGGCACCACTGGTAAACTGGCCCTGTATTTTATCGCAGGCTTTAGCAACAGCAGGGTGTGCAGCAATATAACCAAGCCGCCAGCCCGTCATGGCAAAGCCCTTACTTAAACCATTTACGATTACTACCCGGTCCCTCAGGAAGTCAAACTGTGCAATGCTTTCGTGCTTACCCCTGAAGTTGATGTATTCATAGATCTCATCACTCATGATGAATACATCGGGATATTTCCTGAATACTTCAGCCAGCACTTCCAGTTCTTTTTTGGAATATACTGCCCCTGTCGGATTACAGGGAGAAGAAAACATAAACAGCCTCGTACGTTCAGTGATGGCCTCTTCGAGTTCCTGCGGTGTGATCTTATAACCGTTTTTTAAAGAAGTGTTTACAAAACGTACTTCGCCCTGGCCGAGCCTTACGATTTCGGAATAGGTAACCCAGTAAGGAGTGGGGATGATCACCTCGTCGCCAATATCCACAATACTCAGTACAGCGTTGGCAATGCTTTGCTTTGCCCCGGTACTTACCACAATCTGGTCGGGTGTATAATCAAGATTATTATCGCGCTTAAACTTATCGCATATCGCCTGCCTGAGGTCGGGATAACCTGCTACAGGAGGGTAATGGCTGTAATTATCATCAATCGCCTGTTTTGCCGCATCTTTAATATACTCCGGGGTGTCAAAATCAGGCTCACCCAGGCTGAGGTCGGTAATATCAATACCCTGTGCACGCAGTTCGCGGCCCAGCTTAGCCATTTTAAGGGTTTCAGGTTCATTAAATCTTAAAAGTCGCGATGATAATTGCATAAAACAGTCTTGTTTGAGCGAAAAGGCAAATATAGGCAATAATGATATTGGGCTTTTTCCTTTTTGACTTCATTATACATGCGAAATTTCGTAAACATCCTGCGTTAAGAAAATTACTGCTGCTGGTATTATAATGTTGATGCTTGGCACCTGTAAACGGGTATCGTTGGCAGGATAATCGTACTTTCGCGGCTTATACTGGAATGTTATCCGGCAATGAGATTAATCCTTTTTTTACTATTCAGTGTGGCGGGTTTCTTTATAGTACCCGATGCGATGGGGCAGTGTGCCTCTCCTGTAGCAGCATACCCCTATGTACAGGATTTTGAAGGTTCAGATGGCGGATGGGTGAGTGGTGGTACAGCGCCTGACTGGGCCTGGGGCACGCCTGTTAAACCAGTGATCAGTACGGCTGCTTCAGGTACACGTTGCTGGATTACCGGTGGCCTGGCTGGCAGTGCATATAATAATGGTGAAGACTCCTGGCTGCAAAGTCCCTGCTTTAACTTTGGCGCCCTGCAAAGACCCCGAATCAGTTTTTCGGTATTCTGGGAATCAGAAAGGCGCTTTGATGGTGCCACACTCCAGTATTCTACAGACAATGGTATCAACTGGACCACCATCGGAGCATCATCTGACGATGCCTGTATTGCTGAAAACTGGTATAACAATAATAACATCACTTATCTCGGTGGCAGTAACGGCTGGTCGGGTAATATCCAATCGAATGCAGGCTCCTGTCTGGGTGGGGGTGGCAGCGGTGGCTGGGTCACGGCCTGGCACGACCTCAGCTTCCTGGCAGGGCAAACGGCAGTATTGTTCCGTTTTCGTTTCGGTGCAGGTACAACCTGTAATGCATACGATGGTTTTGCAGTTGACGATTTCAGGATAAATGAAGCGTCTGTATCGGGCACGGCAGACTTCAGTTATGTCTGTGCTGGTGCAAACAGTGTCACTTTTACACCTGCTGTAACAGGATGTGCCAATAGTTATACCTGGGATTTTGACGATCCGTTTTCTGGTGCCGATAATACCAGTACATCGCCAAACCCCACGCACGTATTCTCAACAGCGGGTACACATACAGTAACACTTACTGTCGGTTTTGCCGCGGCACCCCCTGTTACGGTTACACATACGATCACTTTATTATCAGTAAGTATTGCGGTAGACCTGGTACTGAAATGTAATGGTGATCAGAACGGCGCAATCACGGCCAGTGCAACGGGTGGCAATGGCATATACACTTTTCAATGGAATACCAATCCCGTGCAGCATACAGCGGCCATCAGCGGCCTGGGAGCTGGAACCTATATCGTAACGGTATCAAGCACCGGCGCCTGTACCACTACATCCGGTTTTACCATTACCAGCCCGCCTGCCATAACTACATCTGTCACTACCACCAACGCAGTTTGCAATAATAATAATGGCAGTGCTTCGGTAACAGCAGGTGGGGGTACTGCACCTTACCAGTACCTGTGGTCGAACGGGGCAACTACAGCAGCAACCAACGCGCTTGCTCCTGGCACCTATTCCGTTACTGTTACGGATGATGATGGATGCCATGTTTCGCAGGGCAATATTGCCATAGCCAATATTGCGAAGACAGTACCGTTATCGCTGGGTAATGATACTATTTTGTGCCCTGGCCAGTTGCTCGTATTACAACCCGGCACTTTTTCCGGTTATCTCTGGCACGATAACAGCAATGGATCTTCCTTTTTGGTAACGGGTGCGGGTAAATACTGGGTAAGGGTTACCGATGCAGACGGCTGTACAGGAAGCGATACAGTTAACGTAACGGCAAATTGCGGAGATATTTATTTCCCCAATGCCTTCACCCCCGATAATAACAACATCAACGATCGTTTTGGCGCTGCAGGCAATACCGGCGCTGTAAGCAATTACTCTTTAAAAGTGTACAGCCGCTGGGGGCAACAGTTGTTTGCCACCACCAATGCCACTGCTAAATGGGATGGCACTTTAAATGGCGAAAGATTCAATACCGGCAGTTTTATATGGATAGCCACCTATTCAATCAATGGCGGACCACTCAGAATGCAAAAGGGCATGGTAACACTGATCCGTTAATGACCTGAGCGGGTGTATAGTGTTATTTCCTGCTGCCATCCTCCTTGCGCATCCTGTAAAACCAACGCATAAATATCCCCCGCAGGGTTTTTGATCTTAAACAGATACCTGTACATTTGTGGCATGTTAACGATCAGTAACCGTGGCAGCATGATGCCGCCTTCTCCCATCCGCAAACTGGTGCCTTTTGCTGAAGCCGCCAAGAAACGCGGCACCAAAGTATATCACCTGAATATCGGTCAGCCCGACATTGAAACGCCCAAAATGGCGCTGGATGCAGTACGGAACTTCGACCGTAAAGTGTTGGAATACAGCCACAGCGCGGGAAATGAAAGCTACCGCCGTAAACTGGTACAATACTACGGTAAAGCCGGTATTGATGTAACGCCCGAACAGATCATTATTACAACAGGAGGAAGCGAAGCCATCCTTTTTGGCTTTATGGCCTGTCTCGATGCCGGCGACGAAGTGATTATCCCTGAACCCTTTTATGCCAATTATAATGGGTTTGCAGTAGCGGCAGGTGTAGTGGTAAAGCCGATTACTTCTTCGATTGAAACAGGGTTTGCCCTGCCGCCTATTTCGGCCTTTGAAGAAGCAATTACCCCACGCACCAAAGCAATTGTAATCTGTAACCCCAACAACCCAACGGGTTACCTGTACAGCAGCGGGGAGATGGAAACGCTCAAAGCTGTTATCCTGAAACATAACCTTTATCTTTTCGCGGACGAAGCCTACCGCGAATTTTGTTATACAGGTACGCATGTGAGCGCCATGCACCTTACAGGAGTGGATGATCATATCGTACTGATGGATACCATCAGCAAACGCTACAGCGCCTGCGGCGGACGTATAGGCGCTTTTATTACCAAAAACAAAGCAGTGCTGGATGCAGCCATGAAATTTGCCCAGGCCCGGCTCAGCCCGCCTTCATTTGCACAGGTACTGGGCGAAGCAGCAGTAGACCTGCCGGATGATTATTTTGACGGTACCAAGGCTGAATATAAACTCCGCAGAGATACACTTGTTACCCGCCTCAACCAGATGGATGGCGTATTCTGCCCGAACCCAGGTGGCGCTTTCTATGCAATGGCCCGTCTCCCTATCGATGATGCAGATAAATTCTGCCAATGGCTGCTGGAATCTTTTGAACACGATAAACAAACCGTAATGCTGGCACCCGCAACAGGATTTTACAGTACGCCTGTGCTGGGAAAGAACGAAGTAAGGCTTGCTTATGTACTTAATGCAGACGCGATCAATGCAGCTATGGATTGTCTTGACGCAGCCCTGAAAGTGTATCCCGGCAGGGTATAAAGAGCATGTGACTATGCCTGCAGATATGCAGAAAGCTGGAAGGAAAGGGTAAAACAACCCGCTAAATGCTTCCCTTCCTGCCATATAATACCTATTTTTATACTATCAATAACCAACAACAACTAAAATGAGAAAATTTGTCATTTGCTTTATGGCAGTACTGTTTTGTGCTATGACGGCATCCGCACAAACGGTCATTAAGGGAAAAGTAACCGACCGCAACAACCAGCCAGTGGAAGGAGCCAGCGTAAAAGAAAAGGGCACTTCAAACGGAACAACTACCGATAAAGACGGTAACTATACCCTCAGAATCAGCAACTCCGCCGGAGTGCTCGTTTTTTCAGGAGCCGGACTTACAGAGCAGGAAGTGAGCGCCAAAGGACGCTCATCGGCCGATATTACCCTTACTCCTTCAACCCTCAGCATGGGTGCTGTAGAAGTGGTGGGTACCCGCAGTCTGAAACGTTCGGCAACAGAAACAGCAGTCCCTGTTGACATCATTCCGATATCAAAAATGACAAATACACTCGGACAGGTAGACCTCAACCAGATACTCCAGTATGTAGCGCCCTCCTTCAACAGCAACCGCCAAACCGGTGCCGATGGCGCAGACCATGTCGATCCTGCTACCCTGCGTGGCCTTGGTCCCGATCAGACACTTGTACTCGTTAATGGCAAAAGATATCACCAGTCGGCCCTGGTAAACCTCTATGGCAGCCGTGGCCGTGGTAATACCGGTACCGATCTGAATACGATTCCTGCCGCTGCCATAGAACGCATCGAAATACTGCGTGATGGTGCTGCTGCACAGTATGGTTCAGATGCCATTGCCGGTGTGATCAATATTGTATTGAAATCTAACACCAACAGCGGAACAGCCAATGTGTCTTTCGGAGAGTTTATTACCGGGCGTGGCAAATCACTTAACTCCGATAAGGGAAAAGTACTCAGCAATACCAGCGATGGCGCCACTATAAACGCGAATGTGAATTATGGGTTTACATTAAAAAACAATGGGTTTATCAATCTTACAGCAGATGTATTGATGAAAGAAAAAACCTACCGGCCCAATTACGAACCACTTTACCCCGATAACTACCGCCAGAAGTTTGGTGATGGAGCCATTAATAACTACAGTCTTTTTGCCAATGCTGCTTTTCCCTTAAAAGGATCATCCAGCTTTTACCTGTTTGGTGGTTACAGCCGCCGCGATGGCAGTGCTTATGCCTATACCCGTGATCCCGGTAGCGAAAGGAACGTAACCGCAATCTATCCCAATGGTTTCAACCCCATCATTGCTTCTAATATCAACGACGGATCGGTCTCTTTTGGTATCCGCAGTAAAAAATGTGGCTGGAATACGGATTTTAACGCCACACTTGGTGTTAATCGTTTTGAATACATGGTAAAGAATACATTGAATGCTTCTATGGAAGCGGCTTCTCCTGTACGCTTTGACGCAGGCGGATTCCAGTTGTCGCAAAATACAATTGGATTTCATGCTACAAAGTCTTTTGCACGTGTAGCTAAGGGCGCTAACGTAGCGATAGGCACGGAGTTGCGTCAGGACCAGTATAAACTGTTTGCGGGCGAACTGAACTCCTACAAACAATATGGCCCTGTAGTGTTTGCCATCAACGGTACAGATACTACTTTCCGCCCGGGCGGTGCCCAGGGTTTCCCTGGCTTTCAGCCGCAGGATGAAGTTAACCGTGGCCGTGTAAACTGGGGTACTTATGTAGATGCAGAACTCGATGCAACAAAGAATATCCTGTTCAGCGGTGCCATCCGCGCAGAGAACTACAGCGATTTTGGCTGGACAGCCAACTTCAAACTGGCCACACGCATGAAGGTGACAGACGCGTTCAGTTTCCGTGCTTCTGTAAGTACCGGCTTCCGCGCCCCTTCACTTCCGCAAAAATATTTCAGCAGTACGTTTACGAATGTAGCCGCGGGCCAGATCTACGAAATCAAAATCGCACCTAACAACGGGCCGCTGGCAAGAGCAGTAGGTATTCCCGAACTGACTGAAGAGAAGAGCTTTAACGCGTCATTTGGCTTCACTGCAAAACCGTATAAGAATATCACCCTTACAGTAGACGGGTATAGAGTAAATATTAAGGATCGTATTGTACTTACCGGCTTGTTTGACCAAACTGATGATGTGATCGGTGACATTCTTAAAAGCCTGAACGTTGGAGCAGCGCAATTCTTTACGAATGCTGTTGATACACGTACCACTGGTTTGGATGTGATCGCCACTTACAGTCCGCGCCTCGGCGCCGGTCGCCTCGGTGTAACCTTTGCAGGTAACTTCAATAATATGAAGATCAACCGCATTGCTACTACACCCGCATTGGCAGGGAAGGAAGATATTTACTACGGTCGTCGTGAGCAATACTTCCTGTTCGCTTCAGCTCCCCCGCACAAGCTGAGCCTCAGCCTGGATTATAAGATTAACCAGTTCAGCACGAATCTCCGCTTTACCAATTTCGCAGATGTAGACATCATAGATTTTGGTGATAATGTAGAACATTTCAGTCCTAAAACTACTACCGACCTGTCTTTCTCTTACCAGGCAGGCAAACGCTTCAGCATCACCGTTGGTGGCGCTAATATCTTCGACGTGTATCCTGATCACCACGATGCGGGCCTCACCGATACCGGTGGTATGTGGGAAGCCGTTCAGATGGGCCACGGAGGAAGTTTCTTCTTCGGCAAACTGGGCATTAAGTTCTAAGTAACATACTGCATTATAATCAAAACGGCTGTCGAAAACGACAGCCGTTTTTGTTTACCCTGTTTTAGTAAAAAGGCCGTCTTTCACGACGGCCTTTTTACTAATAATCTATTTGTACTTTATAATGATCAGATGCTGCGGTTACCGTCAAAATGCTCCAGCTCTTTGGCCACAGCATTCAGGAAAGTTGAACCCAGCGCCCCATCGATGATACGGTGATCGTAGCTGAGAGAGATATACATCATGTGACGGATGGCAATGCTGTCGCCCTGCGGACCTTCAATCACCATGGGCCTTTTCTTGATAGCACCTACGGCCATAATGGCTACCTGTGGCTGGTTGATGATGGGGGTTCCCATTATACTGCCAAAAGTGCCTACGTTGGTAAGGGTGAAAGTTCCGCCCACTGTATCATCAGGCTTCAGTTTGTTGCTGCGCGCCGCGTTGGCAAGCCCGTTTACCTGTTTGGTCAGGCCAACAAGGTTCAACTGATCGGCTCCTTTAATAACCGGTACGATCAGGTTGCCTGTAGGCAATGCTGTTGCCATACCAATATTGATGTCTTTTTTAACGATGATCCTGTCACCATCTACACTGCTGTTAAGCAGGGGGTATTTTTTAATGCACCTCACAATCGCTTCTACAAACAGCGGGGTGAAAGTGATCTTTTCGTTTTCTCTTTTTTCAAACTCCTTTTTAACCTTCTCGCGCCATAATACGAGGTTGGTAACATCACATTCAGCAAAGCTGGTGACGTGGGCGCTGGTGTGTTTACTGTCTACCATGTGTTTGGCAATCAGCTTACGCATGCGGTCCATTTCAATTACTTCCACATTGCCCGTATAGGTTACGGGTACCTGGGCAGCAGGTTGTTCGGGTGCTGAAGCAGGTTGCTGTACAATGCTTACCTGTTGCTGGTTGCTTACAACTGCAGCAGGCGTGGCCGCAACGCCGGTTTTACGATTGGCCACGTAACCCAGTATATCTTTTTTGCTTACTCTTCCGTCCTGCCCTGTACCAGGAATATTTTCCAGCTCACTCATACTGATACCTTCGCTCGCAGCAATATTGAGCACAAGCGGCGAGTAAAAACGCATGCCCGAAGGCTTAGAGCCTGCAGAGGCAGCCGTAGTAGGCTGGTAGGGGATATCTTCCACTACTTTGATGTCTTCTACTTCTTTATGCGGGGCTACGGGGGCCGGGGTGGGAGCGCCTGCTGAACCACCCGTTTCAATACGGGCAATCACCGTGCCTATCGGCACTACATCATTTTCCTTAAATAATATTTCAGTAATGGTGCCTCCAGCGGTGGAAGGTACTTCACTGTCTACCTTGTCCGTAGCAATATCCAGTACCGTTTCGTCCAGTTGTACTGTATCTCCGGGTTTTTTGTGCCATTTAAGAATGGTGGCCTCCATAATGCTTTCGCCGAGCTTTGGCATAACCAAGTCAACAGTTGCCATATAGTAATATGATTTTAAATGAGTTGTTTATAGTGTTACCAATACTGCCGATGCCCGATACCTGTACAGTAGCAATATATGCTCCTGTACGGCAAACAATCATCGGGCGCAAAGGTATAGTTTTCCTGTTAATCCCATGCTATCCTTCGAGGATCAGTTGCCTCAGCAGGTTGAAAGCGCTGCTGGCCGTAAGTTGTATATTACGTGTGCGGTCGAAGCGGAAATTCATTTTGCGGGCGACGGTCTTTGTTCGGCTGGCTGCAGCAATCCATACGGTACCCACCGGCTTCTCGTCGCTTCCTCCATCAGGCCCCATTATGCCCGATACGGCAATGGCATAATCAGTGCCCAGGGTCTGTAACGCTCCTGCTGCCATTTGCTGTACCGTGGCTTCACTTACGGCGCCATCTGTGAGAAGGGTTTCGTGTGAAACACCCAATAATTTTTCCTTGATACTGTTGGAATAGCTTACTACAGATCCCTGGTAAAACGCAGATGAACCAGGCATCGCAGTAATAAGGTGGGCTATATAGCCACCCGTACAGCTTTCGGCGGTAGAAAGTGTCCGTTTTCGTTCCAGTAAAAGATCCGCTACTACTTTTTCCAGCGTCTCGTCGCGGTTGGTAACCATATATTCCTTTACCAGCGCCTGTAAAGTGGAAAAATGTCCGTCGATCTCTGCGGAGATCGCATCTTTGTCAAAACCAGTTGTAGAAAGACGCATCCTTACCATACCGAAGTTGGGCAGGTAGGCGAGTTTAATATGTGGTGGTAAAGCCTGTTCAAAATCAAGGATCAGTTCTGCCAGGAAGGATTCACCGACGCCTGCCGTGAGCAGGGTACGATGGGCAATAAATGGCAGCTCGAAGCGGCGGCTGAGCATAGGGATCACGTCGTTTTCCATCATGCCCTTCATCTCGTGCGGTACTCCGGGCATACTCACGAATATCTTACCTTCTTTTTCGAACCACATACCGGGGGCTGTGCCACGACGGTTGAGGATAACCGTGCAAACATCGGGTACTTCGCCCTGTTTAAGATTACGCTCAATGATAGGACGATTAAGGCGGGTAAAAATATCTATTACATTTTGTGTGGCACCCTCATCTTTTACCATCTTGCCACCGAAATATTCGCACAGCAGGGGTTTTGTAATATCGTCAGCCGTAGGCCCAAGCCCACCGGTGATCAGTATGATGGATGCTTCGCGGCTTTCCTGGTCGAGCGCATTCCAGATCGCATACCGGTCGTCGCCCACCGCTACCCGGCGTTTAACGAGAATACCTGCCCGGTTCAGTTCCTGGGCCATCCATGCACTGTTGGTATCAATTACCTGCCCTATGAGGAGCTCGTCGCCGATGGTAATGATGGTGGCGTTGATAAAAGTTTTATTCATTATTTTCAATTTCAAATTTACGATAAATGCCACAAAAATTATTTTTTGTACTGATGCTGTTTTCTGTCTTTCAACCCCTGCAGGCGCAGAACCCTGCGGCACAACTGGAGGCTGCCATTAAGCAGCTTGAAGGCGATGCCCAGTTTGCCAGCAGTATACTGAGCATGTACGTGGTAAACAGCAAAACAAATCAGGTGGTATATAAAAAAAATGAACAGACAGGCATGGCACCAGCAAGTTGTCAGAAAGTAGTAACGGCTGCTGCGGCATTTGAGTTGCTAAAAAAAGACTTCCGTTTTAAAACAACACTTGGTTATAATGGAAATATAAGAGGCGGTGTGCTGGATGGTAATTTGATTATCACGGGCAGCGGTGATCCGACATTAGGTAGCTGGCGCTATAGTGGTACAAAGGAAGATATCATAAAGGAAAAATGGCTCAATGCACTTAAGGATGTCAATATTAAGAGTGTAAATGGTTTTGTGCTGACTAACCAATCTGTATTCAACTCAGCTACTATTCCCGACGGATGGATATGGCAGGATATAGGCAATTATTATGGCGCCGGTGCCTGGGGACTCAACTGGCGCGAAAATCAGTTTGACCTTACTTTAAAATCGGGTAGTCATATCGGAGACGCTATTATCCTGACGGCTATTGCACCGCCCGATATGGATATTGTGTGGACGAACGAACTGCGTGCTGCTGCAAAAGGGAGTGGCGATAATGCATACATCTATACCGCACCCTATACCGGTACAGGCTTTCTCCGGGGAACTATTCCTGTAGATCAGAATAGTTTTGTGATTTCCGGCTCAATCCCTAACCCTCCGTTATTTACTGCTCAAACCCTCACACGCTGTTTCAGAAAGGGTGGAGTTCCGGTGGAGGGCAAGACGAAATTTCCGGACATGGATATACCCCCAAAGATCATCAGCACACACCTGTCGCCCGCGTTGGATAGTATCACTTACTGGTTCCTGAAAAAAAGTGTTAACCTGTATGGTGAAGCCCTGTTAAAAACAATGGCGGTGCAACAGAAGACGACAGGCAGTACCGACAGTGGAGTTACTGTCGCAAGAAATTTCTGGGCTAAGAATGGTATCAAAAAAAATGAACTCAAAATTATGGATGGGAGTGGCCTTTCTCCGCAAAACCGTGTCACTACGCAGGCTCTTGTAAAGATCATGCAGTACGCGCGCAGCAGAAACTGGTTTGCCGACTTTTTCAATGCTTTACCCGAAATCAATGGTATCAAAATGAAAGATGGTTATATCAGCGGCGTACGCTCTTATACGGGCTATATCAAAAGCAGGAGCGGAGAAGAATACACGTTTTCTCTTATCGTTAACAATTTTGATGGCAGCCCTTCCACAGTTCGTGAAAAAATGTGGAAGGTGCTGGATATACTGAAATGACGTTGCCCGGAGCAGCGCCTATCTTTGCATCGTTTCATCGCATCATTATAAATCGACCTTTGTTGGAATCATATTTTTTTTATACTGCCGATCGCATTTTTACCGGTAACGAGTGGCTGTCCGGTCATGCTGTAATAGTCGACCGTGGCATGATACAGCAAGTACTGCCTGTTGCAGCTTTGCCCGCCGATGCAAGGGTATCCCATTTTAGCAATTGCTTCATCGCACCGGCTTTTATCGATCTGCAGATCTATGGTGCAGGAGGCAGGCTGCTTTCGCTTTACCCGGATGTGGTTTCTCTGCGGGAGCTTGTTGCACATAACCGGGCATCGGGTACAGCCTTCTGTCAACCTGCCATAGCCACCAATACGATGACCGTGGTTAAGGCTGCTATTGATGCCGTACGGTTGTACCGTGCAGAAGGGGGAGGTGGTATTATTGGCCTCCATCTTGAAGGGCCGTGGATTAACCCGGTAAAAAGGGGTGCTCATATTGCAGCACTGGTGGGTGTGCCCCGGCTGGATGAAGTGCAGGCATTGCTTGATTATGGTAAGGGTGTGATCACTATGATCACTCTTGCGCCTGAACAATGTTCGCCCGGGATTATTGATCTTATTACTTCTTATAATGTTGTCATCTCTGCGGGGCATAGTAATGCCACGTATGAGCAGGCGCTCCGGAGTTTTGACCAGGGCATTCGTACCGTTACTCATCTATATAATGCTATGAGTGCCTTGCAGCACCGCGAGCCCGGGATGGTAGGCGCCTGCTTTACCCATGCTGGTGTAATGGCAAGTGTTATCGCAGATGGGCATCATGTTCACTATGATGCGATACGGATCGCAAAAAAACACATGGGAGAGCGCCTGTTTGCCATAACTGATGCCGTAACCCAAACGGATGGAGGGCCTTATCCCCACCAGGCAGTTGGCAACCGCTTTGAGGCTGGCGGAGTGCTTAGTGGTTCGTCTCTTACTATGGTAAAGGCATTACAGAATCTTGTGCAGCAGGTGGATATCGGTTTGGATGAAGCGCTGCGCATGTGCAGTCTCTACCCTGCAAAGGTAATGGGCAGCGAAAACAGGTATGGTACGATACAAGCTGGCCGGGCAGCTTCCCTTGTGGTACTGGATGAATCGCTTAGTATGGTAAGCCTTATCAGTGATACGAATTTGACATTCTCAGTTTAAATGCTTTTCTTCACACAAAACTTTTGTCACAATGGCTGAGCAAAACCTTAAAAATCATACGCGTTTCGTTCCTCTTTATCATTATGGTATTTACAGCCTCCTGGCTGCCTGTCTTGGCGGTTCGATTATAAACCTGGTACACGCTACAAAGGAAACACACTATTCCGCAGCGCTGTTGCTTGTCCTTACCTTTACTGCTGTGCTTATTACCTGGTATACGCGTTCTTTTGCGCTGAGGGCGCAGGACAGAGCTATACGTGCGGAAGAAAATTTCCGGCATTACCTGCTTACCGGTAAGCCCCTGGATGCGCGCCTGCGTATGGGTCAGATTATTGCTCTTCGCTTTGCCAGCGATGCAGAAATGCCCGCACTTGCTGCACGCGCTGCCGGAGAAGGTCTCCGTAATAAGGAAATAAAAGCTGCCATTATCAACTGGCGGGCAGACTACAACAGGGTATAAGGCAGCATTATTTTTGTATAAATTATCAGGCTTTATGTAATAAAGTTATTACTGCTATTGGTTTTTTCAAAAAGAGAGCAGTATATTTATGCGTTCAATAATCAATGTTAACACACTAAAATTAAACCATGCAACCAGAATTAACCTTATCCGAATTGCAGGCTCTTGATGTAATGATAGAGCAAATGAAAGACAATTCCCCCACCAATTTTGCATTTATTGGATCAGTATCAAAAGGAGTCACCGCAGCTACCAAAGGTGTAGCATCTGCCGGTAGAGCTGTTGGTAATGCCACCGGTGCGAGCGAAGTAGTGAATGCTTCTGCATCTGCCGGCCGGGCAGTCGCTTCAGGCGTTGCCGCCGGAGCAGGAGCCGCTGTTGGCGAAGCTGCGGCTGTAGGCACCGGCATTGTTGATGCCGCAGGTAAAGCAGGAGCTGCTGTTGGTAATGCTGGCAGTGCAATCATCAGCGCGTCTGAAAATGCTGCTGCTACCACAGAGCTTGTAGCTGCCGCAGCCGATGCTGCAGAAGCCGTCGCAATCATTGCAGCAGCTGCAAGATTATCACGCCTGAGCGAGATCAGACCACAGATTGAAATGATGCGTGACACGACAACTATGGATTCGAAATTCTCACTCGATGAACTGGTGGCATTACGTGGTAAACTCACCGTCGCTTAATTCCTGTGTTCTTATATGGAGGTAGTTAAGTATCTTATCATTGCGATACTCGGTATATTTACTATACTGAGTATCGCTTTCCAGGTGCGGGCAAAATTGCCGTTTAAAGGTATCTGGCGGTTCGACAATTCAGGTCTGATGCCTAATTATACCTTTTTTGCGCCACGCCCGCTTACACAGGATTTCCGTGTCATATACCGCAGTTCCGGCGAAGGAGGGAAAAAAGACTGGCAGGAACTGGATATCTATAAAAAAGCACCCTTCCTGAGCTTCTGCTTCAATGGATTTAAGTATTATAACAAGGGGCTTATCGATTCCTGTATTGCTTTACTGACCGAGTTCCGGGAACTCAATGACGACAGTAAGAACTTTATCCAGGTTTCCTCTAATTATATCGGCATATTTAATGTCATAAAGTCAAATCTGGAGGGTGGCAGCACTGTACATAAGGAGGTAGAATTTGCGGTAGTGTCTACGCAGAACACTATCGACAACCGTATGGCCAGTATACTGTTCCGCTCATTTAAGCACGACGTTTCAATGAACTGATATGCAGCATCTGCTTGACAACTGCTACTACATAAGTGTACTTATATTATTATTGTCGGGGTTCGTTCATTCCACCGAGTTTCTTTTTGTTCCACGGGCGTACAATAATCTTATTTATTTTAATGAGGACAACTCTACTGCCCGGTACAGCTTGTATAATCCTGCTGTGAGAAAGGTTTTCCATATGGTACAGTCCTGCCTGGTCATTGCTGCTTTAACTGTGCTGCTGGTTACCCGCATTTCACTGGCTTTTAAGATACTCTTTTTTGTACTTTCCCTCTCTGTGCTGTACGCATACGTGAGAAGACGAACAGGACGGGACGGCGCCGACCAGGTAAGGCTACTGGCGTTTCTTAGCTACAGCCTCTGCTTTTTCATACAGGATGAGTATTCTAAAATCCTTCCCCTGCTTTTTCTTGGATTTCAACTCCTGGTATCCTATACCACATCGGGTATGGCCAAACTGTTGTCGCCTTACTGGCGTAAAGGCAATGTGCTGGCAGATATTTTAAGCACGCATTCCTATGGCAATAAAGCATTTTCTGCATGGCTTAAGCAACACCCCCGGTTGGAGAAATTTTTTTCCCACCTCGCTATCTTCTTTATGCTGTTCGTATTGGTAGCCTTCCTGCTCCCCTGGCCCCAAGTGCTTCTTGTTTCGCTCGGCTGTATGTTCTGCTTCCATCTTACCGTTGCTTTCCTGATGAAGCTGAACGATTTTCTTATAACAATACCTTTATTATATCCTGCTATATTTTTCCTTCATCAGTGGATATACGTTTACTGAGCCATTGTGTAACAAAGATCAAGGCCGGTTTAGCCAGCCTGCCTGCAAAGAATGGCTGTTCCGTATGGGTGTTAGCAGAAACAGTATTATTCAAAAAAAGGTGCCAGTCTCTCGCGTAATTGTTCAGGCATGCGGGAACGCTTCATTGTACCAGCGTCTACAAAATAGAGGGTAACTTCGCCCGTATTAAGCAGTTTATTTGCTTCATTAAATATCTCACTGTAAAAAGTAATCTCGTGTTTTTTAGGCAGCTCCCGGATGATTGTTTTTACAGTTACCAGGTCGTCGTATTTGGCCGGGCGCAGGAATTTGCTTTTGATCTCTACTACAGGCATAATAATACCCATTGCTTCAATCTGTTTATAGGTAAACCCTGCCTGCCGTATTGCTTCAGTTCGGCCAATTTCGTAGAACTGGGCATAATGCCCGTAGTAAACTACTCCCATCTGATCGGTAAGGGCATAATGTATACGGATTTGTGTAGTGGCTGTAAACATGATACAAAATTACTTGCCAACCATACCATCCACGCTAACCCTGCCAGGGCCACAAAACAGTAATGCAAGATAACCGGCCAGGTATAGTTGCGCCATTTCTGAATGTTCGTCGCCAAGCAGTTTGCCATTATGTACTTTAAAAATGGCTACCAGCATGGTAATGATAAGAGGTATTGCTGCGAGACGGGTAAATAAACCAATGATCAGAAAGAGAGAGCAGAAAAATTCTGCAAATACAGTCAGTGCCAGGCTCATGGTTTGCCCCATACCGAGGAAATTAACAAATTGAGTTTTCATAGTGCTGAAGTGAACCAGTTTATCGTAACCGTGTTGCATCATCAGCACACCTGCGGCAATACGCAATATCAACATGGCTGCATTAAAAGACGCAGAGGAATAATTGGTAGACAATATTTTTTTCATTGATGGAAGGAATTTTATAATTTCTTTAACAGTGATGTAAATGTACAAAACGTTTACTTTATACAGTTATCCACTTATTCACAACGGCTTTGGAACGGTGTTTGCGAAAGAAGCATTATAGTTACTTTTACCACCGGCAAAATGAACAAACAATCAACATGACGAAAAAAAGCGCATTCTGCTTTCTCGCAGCAGTATTATTGACAATACAGGCATCAGCACAAGGCACATTCTCGGTTACAGATGCAGGCAAAAAATATAAAGAAGCCAAGGCATTATTTGTAGGTGAACAATATGGTTTAGCATACCCTCTTCTTAAAGACCTGAAACAACAGTATCCTGCCAGCACAATCAGTGACCATACGTATATTAACGATGATGTAGATTATTATTACACAGTTTGCGGGCTCAAACTGGAACTGCCGCTGGCAGTGGACGAGGCCACACAATATATTGAGGTGGTAAGCAATGAACCCCGCCGCCAGTTGATGAGCTTTCACCTCGCTAAATATTATTTTACCAGGGATGAGTTCAGCAAGGCGATCGATAATTATGAAAGGGCGGGGCTGGATAACCTCAGCAACGAAGAGATCGCAAATGCCAAGTTTGAAAAGGGATACTGTTATTTTAACCTGCGCCAGTTTGCTGAAGCGCGTCCCCTCTTTGATGAAATACATCAGCTACCCGATAACAAGTACTATATTCCTGCCAATTACTATCATGGTTTTATTGCCTATTACGACAAGAAATACGATGATGCCTTACGATCTTTCAAGCTGGTAGAAACAGCGGATGCCTATAAAGGCGTAGTGCCTTATTATATAGCAGAAATCTATTATTTCCAGGGTAAGAAAGACGAAGCTCTCCGCTATGGCGAAAGCGTACTCGCGAGAGGTGGTATGTATTATGAAAAGGATATGAAGCTCCTGATTGGCCAGATCCATTTTGAAAAGAAGAATTTCCAGAAGGCCTTACCACTTTTGCAATATTATGTAGACAATACGCCCAAAGTAACAAGGGAAGTATTGTATGAGCTGAGCTATTGTTATTATGATGCGGCCAATCTCAACAAAGCTATCGATGGATTCAAGCAATTGAGCAACGAGAAGGATTCGCTGGGACAGAATTCTATGTATCTTCTTGGCGATTGCTACCTGCGTACCAATCAGAAGGCCAATGCGCGTAATGCCTTCCAGTACTGCGCGTATAACAGCAGCAATGCGGTACAACAGGAGATATCGCGTTTTAACTATGGTAAACTGTCTTACGAGCTGGGTTACCAGAATGTAGCGCTTACGGAACTGAAGAGCTTTATCAACGATTATCCCAATTCTGCATACGATACAGAAGCGAAGGAAATATTGGTTAACCTCCTGGCACGTACGAGCAATTTTGCAGATGCGCTGGCGCTCTATGAGTCGTTCAGTAAGCCTACGCCTACCATGCAGAAAGTGTACCCTGGCATTTTATTTGGCCGGGCTGTAGATTATATCAATGATCAGCAACTGAACAGGGCAGATGAACTGCTCACCAGGCTGGTTGCATTGCCCAATGCAGGGAATCTGCTGCCTTATGCCAATTTCTGGAAAGGAGAGATCGCTTACCGCAATGGCCGCTATGATGATGCTATTCGTGGTATGGCTGTTTATCTCCAGAGCAGCGCCCCCGCGCTGGGTGAGGCCAACCCGCCTGCGGCCCGTTATGTTACAGGTTATAGTTGGATGAAAAAGGAAAATTATAAGTCGGCGCTTGCAGCTTTTGAACAGGTAACCACTTCGGTAAGTGCAACTTCCAGCCCACTTGTGCAGGATGCATACCTGCGCAGCGCTGATTGTTACTTTATGAACCGCGACTTCACAAAAGCGGGAACAATGTATGATAATGTACTGAACAGCGCTCTGCCACAGAGTGATTATGCGCTTTTCCAGAAAGCCATGATCGCAGGTATTAAAAGTTCGGCAGATAAGATAAAGGTGCTCAATAATCTTACTAAGCAATATCCACAGAGCAACCTTGTGCCTGATGTAACAATGGAGATCGCCAATACTTATATGGCAGACGAAAAATTCAGGGAGGCTATACCTTATCTTACTACACTGCTCAACAGCACGGCGGCAGCTTCACTGCGGCCGCGTATTTACCTTAAGCTGGGTTTGTGTAACTATAATATCGATAAGAACAAAGAAGCACTTGATAATTACCAGGCACTGATACAGAAATACCCCGAAAGTGCAGAGGCCGACGAGGCGCTTGATAATATAAAAACGATATATGTAGAGGAAGGCAGACCTAATGAGTATGTAGACCTGATGCGACGCAGTGGTAAGAATATCTCTGTGAGCGAAGCGGATTCACTTACTTATACTGCCGCTGAACTTAAATACAATGCTGGTGATTGCAATGCTGCCATCAACGGATTTAATAACTATATCAGCAATTACCCCAGTGGCGCTTTCCTGCTGGATGCTTATTTCTCAAGGGCGGAATGTTATAATAAGAATAAGGATTGGGCTAATGCAGTAAGCAGCTATGGCTACGTATCAGGCAAAGGACAGAATAAATATTTTGAAAAGGCTGCTCTTGCAGCCGCCCGCATCAGTTATTTTGAACAGAAGGATTATACAGCGGCCCGTACCTATTTTGAGCAGTTGCACACGGGAGCAGTAAACCAGGATACGCAACTGGAAGCGCTTCGTGGTCTTGTACGCTGCTATTATATGTTAAAGGATTATGCGCAGGCTAATGATGCCGCAAAAGAACTACTCACCAAAAAAGGAACAAGTACAGACGATCGTTCTGTTGGATTCCTTGTACTCGGTAAGTCGCAGCAGTTGGCAGGTAACTGTGCAGAAGCGATCAATGCCTTTAAATCCTGCGCTGCTATCAATAAATCATCTTGGGGTGCAGAGGCCCGCTATGAAATGGCGGCTTGCTATTTCAGCAGCAGCAACTATACAGCAGCAGAAAAAGCAGCTATGGCAACGATCAGGGAGACGGGTTCTTATGACAACTGGGTAACTAAATCCTATATCCTGCTGGGCGATATTTTCATGCAGCAGAAAGATTATTTCAATGCTAAAGCCACTTACGAAAGCGTGGCAAAGAATTCGACTATTCCTGAACTGAAAGCGGAAGCACAACAGAAACTCGATCGTGCTACGGCTGAAGAAAAAGCAAACTCAAAAATTGGAAACTAAAGCATACGGGACCAAGTATAAAACAACAGCAATGACAAGAACGATCAAGACCATCTATATAGCAACAGTAATACTGGCCGTACCTTTTGCAGCATCTGCGCAACGGGATACGACCAAACGGCCCAGTATCGATATCACTTCAAGTTATAAACCGGTATTGCGAAACGCAGTAAAGATCAACTTTTCTGCCACTGCGCTTTCGGCGGATACCAACAGGCAGGTAGCTAAATACTCCATCCCTGCACAGAACCTTTTCTTCAGCTACCAGCCGGTGAGCCTCAAACCACTGGCATTGGAACATGATACCCTGCTTGACCTGGGTTCGAGGAACTTTGTAAAGGCCGGCTTTGGCAACCTGGCCACGCCTTATCTTAGTGCGGGCTTCAGTTTTGGTGACGGCCGTAAAGCACTGGCCGGTTTGTACGCGGATTATATTGCTTCGAAGGGTAAGATTAAGAACCAGGATTATTCAGTCCTTTCAATCAGGGGCCGGGGCAGCTTCTTCTCCGGCAAGCATGAGTTTTATGCGGGTGCCGGACTTACAGCAAGTGATTACTATGGGTATGGGTATGATCATAATCTCTATAATTTTAAAAGAGACAGCCTGCGTTTGCGCTACCAGGATGTACAGTTGATGGCGGGTTTGCGTAATACAAGTACAGGTGATTTCCGGCTTTATTATAACCCCAGCCTGACGGTTAATGTGTTTAACAGCGATAAACGTGCGTCGGAAAGCACTCTGCTGCTTAACCTGCCAGTAGAAACAAAGTTTGGAGATGCTTTTACGCTTAAGGTAGAAGGTAAGGCAGACATCACTACATACAGTACCAGGAACCTGCCGAATAATGTGAAAGTAAATAATAATATATTCTCCCTTGCACCTTCACTGGTGATCACCACACCTCGTTTCAGCATCAATGGGGGTATCATACCTACCTGGGTGAACGGTGAGCTGGAGTTACTCCCCAACATTTTTGCTGAAGGACAGTTGCAGGAAAAAGTATTCCTGATCCAGGCGGGCTGGGTAGGCCGTTATACCAAGAATACCCTGCGTTACCTGGCTTCGGTCAACCCCTATATACAAACTCCCACTTCGCAGTTTAATACCAGGGAAACCGAAATATATGGTGGTATCAAGGCCACGCTGGGCAAACATTTCAATTTCAGCGCTAAGGCAGGTCTTGTCAGCTACAACGGGCTCCCGCTTTTTGTTAACGACTCCGTTTCGGGTAACAGCTTTTACGTGCGTAACGAAAGTAAGGCGTCCAATTTCAGGGTGCATGGCGATATGAGTTATATCAATCAGGATAAGTTTACGCTTACCGCGGGTCTGACCTTTAACGGTTATACCGGGTTGAGCGATAATTCCCGTGCCTGGGGCACGGTACCGATGGAACTGAACGCCTCGCTTCGCTGGTGGGCTTTCCGCCAGGTAATACTTAAAAGTGATTTCTATATGTTTGGTGGAGGTGCTTACCTGCAAAAGACCACTTCGGGTACCGGCAAGGGCGGTACAGATCTGAGCATAGGAGCAGAGTTTAAGGTTAACAAGATGTTCAGCGCGTGGTTCGACGTAAATAATGTGCTTAATAACAAATACGAGCGCTGGCACAACTTCGAGGTGTACGGGTTGAATATATTAGGCGGTGTACGCGTAAATTTCTAATTTCGCCCGGTTGGCAGCAGGTGATTTGCCTGCTGCTGCCAAAATATCCATCGTGCATTCCGTTATTACATCTTACCTGTTACAGCAAAAGCAATGCGTGCTGCCCGGCCTCGGCAGGCTGGAGCTGATTACTATTCCAGCCATATCAGATTTTGTAAACAGGCAGTTGATTGCTCCAAGGCAGGAGATCAGGCTTTCTGCAGATGGTACTACAGACAGTAATCTCATTGATTATATAGCTTACCGTAAACAAATAAGCTTTACCGATGCCCGGCAGGCGCTCAATGCCTATTGTGGCGATCTGCTGAAAAGTGTGAGATCAGGCGGAACGGCTACCATGCCCGGCCTGGGCAGTTTTTCAAAGAATGAATCAAGCCAGGTGGTATTTACCATGATACCACTACCAGCGGGCTATGAAGTGACTGTACCGGCTGAAAGGGTAGTGCGTCCCTCCGCTGAGCACCAGGTGCTGGTAGGGGATATTGAGACAACCAATACTGCCATGGCTGATTATTATGCGGCTGCTCCTGAATCGCGCAAGCCCTGGTGGATCGCCCCGTTCATATTGTCTATTGCTGGTTTGGGTATTATACTTTATCACTACCTGCAATACCCCGCACAGGGCTTTACGGGAAATGCTCATGCCATCACCCCGGGTACAACCCCTGTACAGTACACAGAGTCGAAATGAGCTATGCGCTTGCTGCTTGCGCATTTTACATTTTCTTTGCAGCCAATTACATACATATACAATGCATTATAGTTCATGCCCGCTTTGTGGCAGTTCCGCGATCAGTGAAGTGTTGCAGGTAAAAGACCAGACCGTATCGGGAGAATTTTTCCCGGTATGGTATTGTAATGATTGCACAGTGAGGTTTACACAGGAGGTGCCGGATGAAGATGCCATCGGAGCTTACTACCAGTCGTCTAATTATATATCGCACAGTGATACCAAAAAGGGATTCGTGAACTGGCTCTATCACCGCGTACGGCAGTTTACGCTTGGTAATAAGCGAAAACTGGTAGCCCGGTGTACGGGTATGACTAAAGGTTCTTTGCTGGATGTAGGATGCGGAACTGGCGCTTTTATTCATACTATGCAAGCTGCGGGTTGGTCGGTTACAGGCCTGGAGCCGGATGCTAACGCCAGGCAAAAAGCAATTGAGTTGTACAATATTCATCCGCAGGAAGTGAGTGACCTTTTTACCCTGCCTGCAGAGAGTTATAACGCAATTACTTTATGGCATGTTATGGAGCATGTGCACCGGCAGCACGAGTATGCCGCACAACTATACCAGCTTCTTGCACCTGGCGGCAGACTTTTTATAGCAGTACCCAATTATACTTCGGCTGATGCCGCTTATTATAAAGAGAATTGGGCGGCTTACGATGTACCCCGCCACCTTATTCATTATTCTCCCAGAGCGATGCAGCAACTGATGGAAAAATCCGGTTTTAAACTTGAAACACTACGACCTATGTGGTTCGACAGTTTTTATATCGCTATGCTCAGCGAAAAGTATAAAAATGGTAAGGGAAATCTTTTGCGCGCAGTATGGAACGGCTTCCGCTCTAATCTTGGAGCAGTGGGCAACACAGGAAAGTGCAGTTCGGTGATCTATATATTTACGAAGCACGGTTGATTACTGCGGCTTGACTTTGCCGCTGTATCATACCCCGACTAATTGAGGAGTACTTCAAATACCTTTGGCCATCTTTTCCCGGTAATATACATTTTGCGTGCGGCACTGTCCCAGGCAATGCCATTCAGCACATCACCTTCGGGATTAAAATGCGGATCGCTGATCTCCCTGGCGGCATACTGTTTCAGGAGACCACTGAAATTAAGGACGCCTACTACATGGCCCGAGGAGGGGTCTATCTTAACAATATTGTCTGTCATCCATACATTAGCATAGATAAATCCATCAATATATTCCAGTTCGTTGAGGTTGGCCACGGGACCAGCGTCGGTCACAACCTGTAATATCTTTTGTACTTTAAAGTCGGCAGGATTAACAAAATAAACGGTGCCGCCGGGTTTACCATCGCTGATGATCAGGTTGGTGCCATCATTGGTAATGCCCCAGCCTTCGTTTGGCCAGTTGAATGTTTTCTCAGGTTTGTCCAGGTTCTTTTCGTCATACACATAAACAAGATGACTCTGCCAGGTAAGCTGGTACAGTTTGCCATTGAGCAGGGTAATGCCTTCGCCAAAGATCTCTGAAGTACCCATCGTATGCTTCTTTATAACTTTGCCTGTTTTGAGCTCGCTGATCTGTATTCCCGAGTGTTCAAAATCACCCGAACCTTCGTATAATTTGCCATTATGCCATTGCAGGCCCTGTGTAAAAGAACTGGTATCGTGCGGATATATGCCTGTGATATTATAGGTAATATTCTTTGGTGCAGGAATACCTGTTGCGACAGCGGGCTGATCGGTTGTTGGGTTGGTTTCTGTTCCGGGATTGCAACTAATCAACAGCAGAAGAGCAACAGCGGGAAAGTAATTTTTTAGCATAAAAAGGATTCAACTGATCTGCAAAACTACTAAAGCCCCGGGTATGCCGGATTTAAATATTTGCAAATTTTTTTGCGGAAATTACTATAAAGTCCTTACATTTGTTTTGTTCCTGGCTGGTTATTATCCTTCCCCCCAACGGCCAAATACCCGCATACTTTAAACAGGACCACCGCAAGAAAGCCGGTTATATTATCCTTAAGCACGTTCCAATTCCTTTGCAAAGACAGTAAATGTCCTTTAGAAACCTGATTGTTTACTCATATCAACCAGGATGATAAGACTTCTTGCAACGGTATTCCTCACATTTACAACCATCGTGGTTTCAGGCCAGCGCGTCTGCGGCACCACTGAGTATATCAGGGAGCAGATCCGGTTAAATCCATCCCTCGCGGAAGCTTATGCCACTGAAGGACGGGCGGCGCAGCGGGGCAACTCCCCGGCAGGGGAAAACCTGAGAGATACACTTGCAAATGAGGTAATTATTATTCCCGTAGTTATACACTTATTATATAAAGGCGAAGAGCAAAATATCAGTGATGCGCAGTTGAGGTCGCAGATCGATGTACTGAACCGTGATTACCGTATGCTCAATGCCGATACCGGCGCAACACCCCAGGGTTTCAAAACCTGCAGGGCCGATGTGCGTGTTCAGTTCTGCCTTGCCCAGGTAGATCCTAAAGGATACCGTACTACGGGGATTGTTCGCAAACGCACTAATAATGATTATTTTTTTGCAGATGATGGTATGAAATATAGTGCGGGTGGTGGCGACGATGCATGGGATACCAAGCATTATCTCAATATCTGGGTATGTAATATGTTTGGGCGTGTACTGGGTTATGGCACTCCTCCCGGCGGGCCTGCGGAGAAGGATGGTGTGGTAATTATGTACGATGCATTTGGTGCCGTAGGTAACCTGCGCCCACCTTTTACAAAGGGGCGCACTGCTACGCATGAGGTAGGACACTGGCTCGGGCTCAAACATCTGTGGGGGGATAATGATTGCGGTGATGACGGTATAGATGATACGCCTAAGCAAAAAACGTATAATTATGGCTGCCCTGTATTTCCGCGGATGTCTGGTTGCAGCAGCAATAACACCGGCGATATGTTCATGAACTTTATGGACTATACGGATGATGCCTGTATGAATCTCTTTACGCTTGGGCAGAGGAAAAAGATGCGTTCGCTTTTTGCGCAGGGTGGTTACCGGAATAATTTCCTTACCAGCTTTGCCTGCGACAGTACCATGGCACAGGGCGGACCGCTGCCCGATACTCCCCGGGATAATCCCGCGGCGCAAATAAGGATATACCCCAACCCGGTAAATGATATTCTCACGATAGAATGCAAGCAATCGGAGCTGATTGCAGATCAACCCATAGTTTTCGTAAACCCGCAGGGTATACCTGTATTACGGCAACGCCTGAAGCCAGGCGGTAACAAGATTTCACTCGCGAAGCTGCTCCCCGGTATCTATTTCCTTAAAATTGGTGAGGAGGGCGGTAAAACGGTTAAGATAGTCAGACTGTGACCCTTAATTTACACATGGATTACAAAAGCACCGGGATTCCTCCCGGTGTTTTTTTATATCGCCCTCTGCCTTACCCTGCCCGCCGGTACTGCTAATATGCTGAACGGAGCATTATAAATTTCTTCAACAGAACTGCCTGATTGTTAACGGTCTTTTAAGCATCATCAGAAATTATTGGAAAGTTTGCGATAGTAAAAAAAGTAATTTCGCTGCCATAAACACGATACTACGAATACTATGCAAAGATTTTCATTAGCGATACATGGCGGAGCGGGCACAATACTAAAAGAAGACATGACACCAGAACTCGAAGATGCCTACCTGATAGGATTAAACGAGGCACTTGACGCTGGTTACGCGGTTTTGGAGGAGGGCGGGAGCAGTGTAAATGCTGTAAAAGCTGCCGTGGTTATACTGGAGGATAATGTCTTGTTCAACGCGGGTAAGGGTAGTGTGTTTACAAAAAAAGGTGTGCAGGAAATGGACGCTGCCATCATGGATGGCAGTACCCTTGATGCAGGTGCTATTGCAGGAATACGAAACGTACGCAATCCTATAGAACTTGCAACGGAAGTGCTCAGGAACAGTAACCATGTTTTCCTGAGTGGTAAGGGTGCGAACGATTTTGCCATTAAACAGGGCGTAAAGCTGGAACCTGATGATTATTTCTTTTCGCAGTTCCGTTATGACCAGTGGAAGGCATTGCGCGATTCGGATAACTATTCTCTTGATCATACGCACCAGCGGCTGGAGGAGCTGATGCGTGATAAAAAGTTTGGAACGGTAGGGGCAGTAGCCTGCGATGTTAATGGTAATATTGCCGGCGCTACGAGTACCGGGGGCATGACCAATAAAAAATACGGCAGGATTGGCGACAGCCCGCTTATTGGCGCGGGTACTTATGCTAATAATAAAACCTGTGCCATTTCGTGTACCGGACACGGTGAAGTCTTTATCAGGGCTGTAGCTGCTTATGATGTTAGCTGCCTTATGGAATATAAAGGCTATACGCTCCAGCAGGCTATGGAGGAAGTGGTGGAAAAGCTGAGGCGGATGGAAGGAGAGGGCGGCATGATCGGGGTAGACGCAGCAGGCAATATAACTATGGCCATGAACAGCGCGGGCATGTACCGTGGTATGCGCAGCAGTAATGGAGAGCAGTCTGTGGCTATATTCGGTAACTGATTACTACCATAATATAATATTTGCAGGGAGGTATGTATGGAATTTCCTTACATACCTCCCTTAGCTTTAATACTTGGGCCTGTTCGTATTGGCGGGATTAACCAGGTTTACTGCAAGGAGGATAAACCCCGTAACAAAAATGAGGTAACCGAGTATACCTATCCAGGTTACGGCTTCAATGAGATTACTCCTGCTCATAAACGATCCCGAACTTACAAAAGAACGATAAAAAAGGGTAAAAAATACAGAACGACCCAGTTCCATCAATGAGCCCAGTGTCAGGAAGATGGAGTCTATTTTTCCTCTACGGGTCAGTAACATTACAGATCCGATAAAAACAGCGAGCGTAGCAATCAGTGAAATAAGATTGATAACAGTAAAGCTATTTCCCATCTTAAGATAATTTGTTGGTTTAAAATTAAGGATTTGACGTTCGTGGCTCTCTGAATCAAATATACAGCTTCCCTCAATAAAACAAAAGGAGCGGGCAACCCTGAAATAACATTATCCGATTGTTAAGGCATGAATTGAGAACAAGCTATGGATGCCTTGACCCGTCATAACAATAATGTTATTCCTGTGCCCGAAGCAATAACGGCACCGGATGTAATACCACTGCCCGACAATCTCTTTTACCAGCGCATCAGGCAGGAACTGGCGGGCGTTGTTAACTTTAAAGAGATCACCACTTCGCTTGTACAGCAACCGCTGGACAGTATTGCTAACCGCTTTATAAAAAGAACGATCGATATTGTTGTTGCTTTATTGATGATCGTACTGGTGCTATCGTGGCTTACACCCCTGCTTGCAGTGTTGATCAGGTTGTCTTCAAAAGGTCCTGTTTTCTTTTTCCAGCAACGCAACAAACGTAACGGCGAACTTTTTACCTGTATCAAATTCAGATCGATGGTGGTAAACGCCGATGCCGATATACTTCCCGCGGGTGAAAAAGATCCGCGTATTACAAAACTGGGCCGATTTTTACGGCGGTATTATATTGACGAACTGCCTCAGTTTATTAATGTACTGAGTGGAGATATGTCTGTAGTAGGGCCGAGGCCGCATATGGTAAGTGACAACATCAAGTATGGTAATTTTATCGAATTCTATCATTACCGCCATAAGGTAAAGCCCGGGATTACCGGTCTTTCACAGGTGCTTGGATATGTAGGCACAACGGAAGGGGATATCCAGAAAATGAAGGACCGTGTACGTCTTGATCTTTTTTACTGGCGACACTGGTCTTTCCGTCTTGATATCGTCATTCTCCTGCGCACTATGGGCAGAATGATCGGAGTATAAATTTTACTGAGCGCAGGTGCGCATCTATTTTATTTGATAACACTATTCCGTCATATCAGCAGCCTGCTTACGCCGAAAGAAAGAGCGCGGCTGATAACGCTTATGCTGCTTGATGCCGCTATACAGGTTGCGGATCTTGCAGCGATGGCCCTGCTGGTACTTGTTACCGGGTTTTATACACATGCTTTTCCCACTGCGGTTTCATCTTTTTTTCCGCAAATATTTGCCGGACCCGGCAGCCTGATGCCGGTTATACTGCTCCTTTGCATATTTCTTGTTAAAAACTTGTTTGCGGGTTGGGTATATCACTGGCAGTACCAGTTTGTATATGCAGTGGCCACGCGACTCTCCGAACAGAACCTCCAACGTTTTTTTGCAGGTACCTATGAGTCGTATGTAACCGAGGATACAGCGGTGGCGATCCGGCGTATCAGCCAGCAGCCAATTGAGTTTGCTCATTATGTGCTAATGGGGATGCAACAGGTAATTGTACAGGCTGCACTTGTTGGAATTACAGTAACGGGACTGCTTTTTTTTAACGCCAGGCTTTGCCTGCTATTATTATTTTTACTGGTGCCGGTCATTTCGGGTGTGGCTTATTTTATGCGCCGTAAAACAAAACGGGTGAGGAGTTCTATACAACGTTCCAGCGAAGGTACATTACAGCAACTCCGCGAAGCACTGACAGGCTATGTTGAGGCTCACGTATATGACAGACAATCTTTCTTTACTCACCGGTACACCAAACAGCAGCAACGTCTTAATCATTCATTGGCTTCCTTACAGGGTATACAGGTATTGCCACAGCGTCTTATTGAAGTCTTTGTTATTATGGGGCTGTTTGTTGTAGTCGCGTCCGGTCAGCAGCAGGGAGGGGAAGGATTCCTTGCTATAGGCGCTTTTGTAACGGCAGCGTACAAAGTGATGCCGGGTGTGGTGAAGATACTCAATAATTCTACTAATATTCGTGTGTACGCTCCGGTTATACAGTCAATAGCAATTAATACCTCTTTGCCTGAGAACAGACCAGGAAGGGTAATACCTGCTATTGAAAATATACGTTTTACAGATGTCGGATTCAGCTATGGCGGTAAGGGAGGGATAAGGCATTTTTCTGCATTGTTCTCCACAGGTAAGCTAACGATCATACATGCACCTTCGGGGTCGGGAAAGACAACTGTATTTAATCTGCTGCTTGGGTTCCTGTCACCCTCGTCGGGTACAATATGTATTAATGACCAACCGGCAGACAGTGATTTACTCAGAGAGTTGCATGTTTATATTTCGTACATAAAGCAACAGCCTTTTCTGTTACACGATACCCTTTTGCGTAATATTACGCTTGATGACGATGTGCCTGACGAAACCCGGTTGCGGCAAATACTGTTGCTTACCGGTCTGGATAGATGGGTAGCCACACTCGGAGATGGGCTGCAAACGGTTATCAGTGAACAGGGAAAAAATATCAGTGGTGGACAGATGCAGCGAATTGGGCTTGCACGTGCTCTGTATAAAGACACACCTGTGCTGATCCTGGACGAACCCTTTAGCGAGCTCGATGAATCGTCTGAGCTGGAGTTGCTGAACGCATTGCAGCGCCTAAAGGCTGTTAATAAAATGATCATACTGGTAAGCCATAACCCGCGTTGCCTTGCTGTAGGCGATGAAGTCGTTACTTTATATGAGAACTGAGCAGCCCGCCATACTGATCCTTACGCCGGGGTTTCCCGCAAATGAAACTGATGGTAACTGCCTGCCGGCCATACAGCATTTTGTACGTTCATTGAAGGCTGCTCATAAAGATGTTGAGATACTCGTGCTCAGCTTTCAATACCCGTTTAAAGCGGGCGCGTATGAATGGGAGGGATGCTGGGTAGTAGGTTTTGGTGGCAGGAACCGAAGAAGAGTATGGCGTCTGCTGCTATGGGCAAAGATCTGGCGGCGTATGGCCAAACTGAATAAACAGTATAATATACGGTCTATACTGAGCTTCTGGCTCGGCGAGGCAGCGCTGCTTGGTAAGCGCTTTGGCGAAAGGCACAACATACCGCATTATTGCTGGCTGCAGGGGCAGGATGCTCGTAAAGACAATCGCTATGTAACCCGTGTGAAACCTGATGGCCAAACGCTGATCGCTATCTCTGATTTTATTGCGCGTACCCTTTCTGAGCAGCACGGTATTCAGGCTGGTAAGGTTATTCCTATCGGTGTAAAGCCGCTTCCCCCCGTGCGTGCAGATAAGGTAAGGGATATTGATATTATAGCTGCGGGATCATTGATACCATTAAAACAATACGACCTGCTGCTTGATATTGTTATCCTTCTGAAGCAAAGCTTACCGGGTGTGAAAGTGACGCTTTGCGGTGATGGGCCGGAGGCTGCTTCGCTGCATCAAAAGATTGCACAGAAAAACCTGGGTGATAATGTGATGATGACGGGAGAATTGCCTCACAGCGTATTACTGCGCATGATGCAGCGCAGCAAGCTGTTTCTCCATACCTCATCGTATGAGGGTATGAGTACTGTTTGTCTTGAAGCACTTGCTGCTGGCGCCGTGGTGCTGAGTTTCTGCCAGCCAATGGCAGCGTCTATCTCCAATTGGCATGTTGTAGCAACAAAAGAACAGATGGCAGAAAGGGCTGCTGCTTTTTTAAGCAATGACAACTTACAAAACCAGCCTGTTATTCCTTTTGACATAAACGAGACTGTTGCCATCATGTCAAAACTGCTGTTGCAGCAGGCTACATAATTCCATCCATTTTTTTGCAATCGATCCGGCTGAAAGCTCCTTTGCCGCATAGTCAAGAATGCGTTGTGCGTAAGATTCTCTGTCTATCTTATTCAATTGGCTGAGCTGCCTTGCCAGGTCTTCGCTGTTGCCTGTTTCCCAGAGTATACCATAACGTCCATGGTCTGTTATTTTTGTGAAAGAAGGAATGGTTGTTACTACCGGTATGCAGCCACAGGTCATGGCTTCGAGCAGGGCATAGCCACTGCCTTCTTTGTGACTGCCTGATATAAAATAATCGGCCGCACTGTACCAATATGGCATATCGCCGGGTGCAACTTTACCTGCCAGCAAAATTGCCTGCTGCAGCGCGGGGTTTTCTGAAAGAAAAGATTGTATTTGAGGTAAGAGGTCTGCTTCCTGGTAGATCATGTAGAGCCTTGCTTCGGTGTTGATGGTGTAATAGCTGGCGAATGCACGAAGCACTGTCAGAGGATCTTTACCCGGCAGCAAACGTCCTACCCAAAGAAAAGCCGGGCTGCCCTGTACCCCGGTTGCTGTGCGGCTCAATGTTTTAGGCTGTGGTTGCATTACGGGCGCTGCTTCCAGTATCTCTGTACAGGTGGCACGCGGGGCAATGATGTTTTTGCTGATCCATTCTTCTGCATTGCCTGTGGCTGTAAATACAAACGCATCTGCACGGCGGCAGGCTATACGTTGTATCCATTTTTTTATCCCCCTATAAGGTTGTTCTCCATGATGCTGTATGATAATACGGCAGTGTTTACCCACTGCCCTGCGCAGGGCCAATACCTGCAATGGAAAGATAAACCCCTGAACTGCTATTATATCGGGGTTTACGGATTTGATAAACCTGTGTGTCGGGAACGGGATCTGCCAGAAGCGGTTTGTTCTTTTAAAGAAGTGGCAGGGTATACCCTCTATTACCTCGTTGCCCGTGTGGTTAAGATGCTTTACCATAATTACCTCCATCTTATCACGCAAGTGCCGGGCATAACCCGTTGAAAGGCGGTGCTCGTGCATTACTTCGGCAGGGTGACTGAAGCCGGCATGATAATGATAGTTAAGGTCGATAAATCGCAGCATGGGTTTATTTATTCAACGGGAATGGATGCATAGGGGTGATGGGTTTTGATTTCTTCAATCAGGGCACGTAACCCTTTCTGTACAAATTTACCATGGTCCTGCACAATTACCCTGTCGAAATTTTTTGGGTCTATGCCTGCGGCATACAGAGTAGCCATAAGTGATTCATCGAATAACCGTACTACGCCTTTGTGCATTACGAGCAGTATATCGGCGGGGGTAATGGCAAAGAAGTTGTCATAAAAATTGTTGCGGGTCTTTTTCCGGGCTATTACAATATCTGCATCGGCGCCGGGTTGCAGATTGCCTTTTTGGGGAAGATCCCATACTACAGCAGGGTTTTGGGTAAGTGTATGGTATAATGCTTCATCACTGATCTCTTTGGTAGCCCGTGCCTGCCGTAACTGCTCCCAGGTGTCCCAGGAGGCGGTAAGGGTGGAGTCGGTGCCAAACAACAGGGTAGTAGCCTTACCGAGTGTACCTGCCGGGGCTGTTTGCCGGAGCAGGAAGAAGTTGGAAGCAGGACACCATACAAGGGCTTTAAAACGCCGGGCCTGTTCGGGTGTCATTGCCACACCATGTATCCCGACGAGGGCATGCCGCCACCAATTCATCCGCAGCAGGGTATCAATCTCTTTTTTTGCTTCATTATTAGTGCCTTCGCCACAGTGAATTACAAAGGGCAGCTTTCCGGCAAACGGGTTAAGTAACCGCCTGCGCCATTGACGGTCGAAGTGTACAGAGTGCAGGTTTTGCATACCCTGAAAAAGGGTAATACCGGCATCCTCCACTACTACCCGGTCGCCGTGGTGGACTACTGTTGTTACGCCGTTCAGGAGGTTTTTGTACCAGCCCCATTTTAGCCGTAATGCTTTGGGTATACGCATAATGTTGCTGATGGTATTACGGTACTGTATATGGATGTCTTTGCCCCATTCTGTATAACTGTTGTAGGTACCGGTGGCCAATGCAGGAAAAAAGTTGAAATCAAGGTGATCGTGTGAATTGATCAGGCCGGGGAACACTAATGCGTTGTTGATCGCAATGATTGCGGCACCCGCTGCCTCTTTCCCGGGTGATGCTATGCTCTCCCCTTCAGTAGTGAGTACTTCTTCGCCATTGACGACCAGCTTATACGGCATGATTCTTTTTTAGGTGCATGCCATAAATGACGGGAGAGCCTTTGTATTGCTCATATAAGGAGAGGGCGCCCTGCTGTTCGTAGTATGGCCTCGTGTCTTCATCAATATATTTCTCAATGGTATTAACGATACGTAATCCAAGGGCATCTGCAAACTGCTGTAATTTATCCAGTGAATGCACATAATTTTTGATCGTTACTTTTTTACCGGCCACAGAGAAACTGCGGGTAGCACCTCCGGCAAGCGCTGCGGGATGAAAGTCGGTTATAAAGATATTTCCACCTGGCCGGGTAACTCTTGCCCATTCCTGTATGGCTTTATATGCATCGGGAATGTGGGCGATGGTAAGGGTTGACAGTAATACGTCGCAGCTTTCACTTGCAAGACCGGGTAGTAAGTCGTTGTGTAATATTCTTACTGTTGCCGCAGGATATTTTTGCCGCAGGATGTCAAGCATACCCTCACTTACATCGTAACCGGTAAGTGAAGCAGGTTGCTGCTCAAAAAGGAGGGGCCAGTGCCGCCCTGTTCCGCAGCCGATATCGACTACCACTTTATCCCGGAGATCGGTGTGCTGCAGCAGGGCTGTAAAAACTATCTCATCCAGCGCCAGCATCAGGTTACCGGGCTGGCTGTCGTACCGGGGTGCCCATTGGTCGTAAGCCTGCCGTGCGGGAGTAGCGGGGCGAAGACGCCTGAGGAGTTGCTGATACATTGACATTTGGTTGGATAAATCTACGTGATACCGGTAAAAAAACAATAACGAAAGTCTGTTCTCCGGGGTTGCCTGCCTGTTATTACAGAGGCAACCCCGGCTGCTGTTATTGCGTTATCGTTCGTGTATGAACAAGGTACTGTTATTTAACCCCAAAAGTGCGATTGCCAAGTACAGGATACCCAATTCTTTGCTGCAGATTGCGGCCTCGGTAGAGGGCAAATATGATTGGATCATTGTGGATGGTAATCTTGAGAACGATCCACTTGCCCGTATCAGCGCATTGCTGTCCACGGGTGAGTACCGGTATGTGGGGTTTACCGTAATGCCCGGACCGCAGGCCAAACAGGCTATACCTCTTGCGAAGGTGTTAAAGGCTACTTTCCCGCACATATATATGATCTGGGGAGGTTATTTCCCATCTACCCAGCATAAGGTAATACTGAGGTCGGGGTATGTGGATTTTGTGATCAATGGTGCGGGTGATAAAGCCTTTCCGCAATTGATAGATGCTCTTGAAAATAACCATCCTTATGAACTGATCAAGAATCTTATTTACCGGTCGGGGGATGCGATCATCAGGAATGCGAAGGAAGACCTTGTTGACCAGGACAGCCTGCCTCCCTTACCTTATGATAAGCTGAATACAATGTATCCTATTTCGAAATACCTGGGTAAGACCTACCTGGGTAACAAAACGATGGCATACCATTCGAGTATCGGCTGCCCCTTTACCTGTTCTTTCTGTGCTGTTGTACCAATTTATGAAGCGCGCTGGAAAGGGAAGTCTGCGGAAGCGGTGTATAAGGATATCAAATATATTAAAGACAAATGGGGTGCAGATGGGATAGAGTTTCACGATAATAACTTTTTTGTTTCTGAGAAAAGAACGGTTGCCTTTGCCAAATTGATACTTCCTGAGCGGATGAACTGGTGGGGTATGGCGCGTATAGATACGATGGATAAGTATTCGGATGAGAGCCTTCGTCTTATCCGTGCTGCGGGTTGCAGGATGATCTTTTTTGGCGCGGAGAGCGGCAATGATAAGATGCTGAAACAAATGGATAAGGGCGGCACACAGTCGGGCGAGCAGATATTACGTTTTGCAGAGAGGCTAAAAGCTTTTGATATTGTGCCTGAATATTCGTTTGTGCTGGGTATGCCTGCTCCCACTGCTGAAGAGGTAATGGCACAAATTGATTTTGATATGGATTTTATCCGTAAGGTAAAAGCGGTTAATCCTGCTACCGAGATCGTATTTTATACATACAGCCCGGTGCCTACGGAAGGTTCGGAATTGTTTGCGGAGGTGGAGAAACTGGGATTCCGGTTTCCACAAACACTGGAAGAATGGATTGATCCGCAGTGGGAAAAGTTTGACCTGCGCAAGAACCCTCTTACGCCCTGGCTCACCCCGGAGATGATCGACAAGATCAGGAATTTTGAAACGGTGCTCCACGGTTATTACCCCACTATATCGGATATCCGAATGACAAGGCTGAAACGCCGGTTATTGCAGTTGATGTCGGGGCTGCGGTACCGGCTCAACTTCTACCGGTTCCCTTACGAGATCAAATTGCTGCATAAGCTCTGGAAGTACAGGCAACCGGAGATACAGGGTTTTTAATGATACCAGTAAAACATAAACGATAACTGCACTTACTACCATAATGCCACCACTGCAACACCTCTCTGACGAAGGGTTTACTGAGCAATATTGTACGTTGCGGGGTAAGGAGGGCAGGCTTTACACAGACGCAGCGTTAAAGAACCTGCCGGTGGTATCGCCGCAGCATCCGCATTATGGCGAATGGATCATGCGGAAGCAATCTGCTGACCGCCTGCTCCGTTATGCTTTAAAGCGCAATGCGCCTCTTAATATCCTGGAAGTTGGCTGTGGTAATGGCTGGTTGTCTGCCCGGCTTGCTGCGGCCAATGCCAACTGGCAGGTAACGGGCATGGATATTAATACTATTGAACTGCAACAGGCGCAGCGGGTATTTGCGGGACAGGGCAACCTGCAGTTCCTGTATGGTAACCTGGACAATAGTGGAACAAAGGAGCGGCATTATGACCTGATCATCTTCGCGGCCAGTATCCAGTATTTTCCTTCGCTTAAAGCTACGCTTAAGCTGGCGCTGGAGCATACCAGTCTTTACGGTGAGGTACATATTATGGACAGCCCCCTTTACCAGCCCGATGAAGTAACTGCGGCAGGAAAAAGAACAAAGGAATACTATACGGGTCTTGGCTTTCCGGGGATGGTGCAACGTTATTTTCACCACAGCATACTTGAACTGGAGCCTTTCCGGTACAGGGTACTGCATAACCCCCGCATGCTGCTGCAACGTTTTCGCAGGCACAGAAGCCCTTTCTATCATATCGCTGTAAAAAATCATTATCTCTGAGATGCTTACCCGGTCGCCTTATCATACTTTTCAACGGTACCGTACACAGCGGACGCACCGCATTTCTGCATTGCCTATTGTAATACTTATGCCCCACAGCGCCTGCAACTGCCGTTGTGTGATGTGTGATATATGGAAAGACAATACCAATCTTCGTGAACTTACCCCGGAGCAGGTAGAACCTTTGCTCCGCTCCCTCGTAAAGTGGGGCACACATACGGTGGTGATGTCGGGCGGCGAAGCGTTGCTGAACAGGAATTTTTTTACGTTGTGCCGTTTGTTTAAAGCAAAAGGAATACGTATCAGTTTGCTGAGCACGGGATTATTGCTGGGTAAACATGCTGCGGGCATTACAGAACATGTGGATGAGGTAATCGTTTCGCTTGATGGTGATGAGGCGATGCATGATGCCATACGGAATATCCCGGGCGCTTACCGAAAGCTGGCCAACGGTATTGCAGCAATACATGCCCTGAAGCCGGGTTTTCGTGTTACAGCAAGGTCGGTGATTCACCGGTTAAACTATACCAGTTGGATGGCACTTATTGAATCAGCAAAAACCATCGGGATACAACAGGTTAGTTTTTTGCCTGCAGATGTCAGCAGCCATGCATTTAACCGGGAGCAACCCTGGGGCGTGGAGCGGCAGCACGAGATATTACCTGCTGAGGAGCAGTTGCCCGCGTTACAACTGATCATTGATGCTATTACGGCCCGGTATAAAAGTGATCCAGACGATGGATTTATTGCTGAGCCGGTACAAAAGCTGCAGCATATACACGACTATTACGCCGCTTTTTATGGCAGGAACCTTTTTCCCTTTAAGAAATGTAATGCACCATGGGTGTCTACTGTAATAGAAGCAGACGGCACGGTGAGACCCTGCTTTTTTCATGCCGGTATCGGCAATATACATGAGCAACCGCTTGCGGATATTCTTAACAGCGAAAAAGCAATCGGGTTTCGCAGGGGGCTTGATGTAGAGCAGGACCCAACCTGTGTTAAATGTGTCTGCTACCTGAACCTGCCACTCAGTGGCTGACAATAAATAATACTAATAATAGAGAAGGCATAATACTATCAAGCATGCGCAGCGTCCTGTTTTCACATTCTTACTTTCTTCGTTTTGATCCAAAGCAATGGAGCAACGGGCAGCCTTACGCGCCGCTGGGTACTTTGTATGCGGCTTCATTGCTGAGACAAGAGGGTTACAAGGCTGCACTTTTTGACACCATGTTTGCAGCATCGCCGGAAGAGCTTTCGCCCGTACTTGACCAGGTTGCCCCCGGCTATTTTGTATTGTGGGATGATGGGTTTAATTACCTCACCAAGATGTGCCTGACGAATATGCGGCAGGCGGCTTTCCGGATGATCGCTATTGCAAAGGATTTTGGTTGTACCGTAATAGTGTGCAGCTCTGATGCTGCTGATCATTATGAGCAGTACCTGCAAAAGGGGGCAGATTTTGTTATCATCGGTGAGGGTGAAATGACGCTGGTAGAGCTACTGGAGACACTAAACACCTGCCCCGGCGATTATGCAGCGATTAGTGGTCTTGCTTATATGGAGGAAGCTAAGCTGATAAAAACACCGGGCCGCCCTGTGATGAAAGATCTCGATGCATTGCCTTTCCCGGCCTGGGACCTTGTTGACCTGGAGCCTTACCGTAATATGTGGTTAAAGAGCTCGGGTTATTTTTCTATGAATATGGGTACTACAAGGGGATGTCCTTTTAAGTGTAACTGGTGTGCCAAGCCAATCTATGGTAACCGCTATAATTCGAGGTCTCCGCAGAACGTGGTTGATGAACTGCTTATGCTGAAATCGGCTTACGGCTTTGATCATATCTGGTTTTGTGATGACATATTCGGGTTAAAACCAGGCTGGGTAAAAGTTTTTGCTGATCTGCTGGAAGAAAAGGGCTTACGGTTTTCTTTTAAGATACAGAGCAGGGTAGACCTGTTGCTGCAGGAAGATAATATACGACACCTTGCCCGTGCGGGTTGTGCGAATATATGGATGGGTGCGGAGAGCGGCTCGCAGAAAATACTGGATGCGATGGATAAGGGGACCACGGTGGAACAGATATACGAAGCAACAAGGCTGTTAAAGAAGAATGGGATCAAGCCTTCTTTCTTTATACAGTTTGGTTACCCGGGTGAGACGAAGAGGGACATCAACCTGACCGTACAAATGATCAACAGGCTGCTGCCTTACGAGATCGGTATATCGGTATCGTACCCGCTCCCGGGAACTGCTTTCTTTGAAAGAGTGAGGGCGGACCTGAAAGAAAAAACCAACTGGACGGACTCAGACGATTTGGCACTTATGTTTACGAATACGTATCCGCCTGCATTTTATAAGCAACTGCATCGTTATGTACACAAAACTTACCGGATGCATCTTGCTGCGGAAAATGTAAAACAACTATTTCTCAGGCCTTTCCATGTAAAGGGAAGGATGATCAGAAAGGCGCTCAGCGGGTTATATTTTGCGCCTGCAACGCTGGCGGCGAGGCTGCGTCTGCAGCAACTGGAAAATAGTAAATAATAAATTATAAGTAATGGTACTGCACGATACACATAACGAACAACAGGTGGCAACGGCTTTCAGCCGCCAGGCGGAAGTGTTTGACATACAGTACAGTGATGATGCTATTATACGGTATAAGCGGGAACGGGTGAGGGCTGTACTGCAACCGCTATTGAAACAGGGTATTAATGTGCTGGAGCTCAACAGCGGAACAGGCGAGGATGCGATTTGGCTTGCTCAGCAGGGATGCCATGTACACGCAACAGATATCGCGGAGGGAATGCAGGAGAAGCTCCGTATTAAGGTGAATGTTGCAGGGCTGGATCATTTAGTGAGTACAGAGCATTGCTCTTATACTCATCTGGACAAATTACTGGAACCGGGACCATACGATGTTATCTTTTCCAACTTTGCCGGGCTTAACTGTACGGGTGAGCTGAATAAAGTGCTGGATCGTTTTTATGATTTGCTGACGCCTGGAGGTACGGCAGTTCTGGTGGTATTGCCAGGCTTCTGTTTATGGGAGTCGCTTTTGGTTTTTAAGGGAAAGTTCAGAACCGCAACGCGTCGCTGGTTTAGCGGTAAGGGTGTACCTGCAAAGGTGGAAAATATGCCTTTTACCTGCTGGTACTATTCGCCGGGGTATATTAAAAAACGGCTTAGTAAGCATTTTGCTGTAACGGGACTGGAGGGGTTGTGTACGCTGGTGCCACCGTCGTATATCAGCCATTTTGCTGAACGTTACCCAGGGTGGTTCGGGCGGCTGGTGAACCTGGAGAACCGATGGAAAAAGAGCTGGCCCTGGAAGTACTGGGGCGATTATTATATTATCAGCCTTACTAAAAAGGACTGAGCGGTTACCTGAAGGAGTGCTGCCTGGTTTTGAGATGAACATGTGTACCTGTGGAAGATGTTTAAATAAATAATACTGACTATAAAATAATACGGGCTGAAAACAATTATACATAGTGGACTTTAAAATATTTTTTACTGTTATCAGGCAAAAGGCAAAAGCAACGGATTGGCTGCTCCTGGCTTTTCTTGTGTTGCTGCTTAACGTTAAGCTTGTGGTTAAAGCAGCGGCTATCCTGCTGATGCTGGTATTCAGGTTTAACCGCCGTACGGGTTTGCGGCTGAAGCAACCGCGGCTGCCATTGTTCTATCCTGTTATGATGGGTATAGGCCTGCTGAGCGCGGTTGCCGGTGGTCATTTAACGGGGTTGAATTATTTGATGGTACTGGCGGTTGGGCTGTTCTCCTGGCTGTTTTGTTTTATTGCCATACATCAATTGAAAACTACGGTTGAGCGTACTGATCCTGAAATTCTGCATCGTACCCTGCTGTTGTTCTTTGTGCTGAATATTGTCGTTTCTTTTGTTGTGTACGCTGGTATTGTATGGGAAACGGGTACTATTAATCCTTACCGTTACCAGGGGCAATATCAAAAATATTTCATCGGTACGGGTGATTATATAAAAGGGATCAGTTTTGATACTTCTACCACCAATGCAGTAATAAATGCTTTTGGTGTGGTTTATTTCCTGCAGCGGCGGCAATATGTCATGACCTTGTGCTGCATGTCTGTCTTACTGCTTACGGGCAGCAATATGGTTAACCTGCTGCTCTGCCTTACGCTTTTGTTCCGGTTTGTTTTAGGTACGGGCAGGAGCCAGAAAAGCATCATTGTTGTGTGCATGCTGATGCTGGTCACCTTTCTTGCAAAGGTATCACCGCAGAATAACCAGTATATATCAGAAGTATGGAAACGCATTACCAGCCAGCCAATACCGCCGATTGTTATACCGGGTCATGTAATCCCCCTGCAATTACGACCTGACAGTGTGCTTGACAGGGAACAGCAGAAGGAAAAGATTGCACTGCTTTATCTTGACAGTATGAACCGGGTGCTGCTGGGCAGACAGGCTGCAGCTCCTGCTGTAACGGAGAATAATAAACCGGCTATTCCTGTAGCCAATATTCATACTCCACCTTATCAGCACCGGTCGGATACAACGCTTATTGAACAGCGGTTGATGGATTTTATTGCTGCTCATAAAGCGGAACTGCAGCTTGCTGACCAGCCAGTTATGGAAAAAGATAAGCCGGGCAAATGGATCGCCCTCCGGCAAACGCTTCATTTTCTTTCTGCGCACCCCCTGTATTGGGTTATGGGCGCAGGTATGGGCAACTTCTCTTCGAAACTCGCTTTTCGGGCAACGGCACTGAATATCGCTGGTGGTTATCCCCAACGGTTCCAGTATATAAATCCCGGCTTTACATCCAATCATCTTGATCTTTACCTGCACTACTTTGCTCACACTGACGGGCTGCATTCCGTGACAAACAGTCCAAATTCTGTGTACGACCAGTTGATCGCTGAATATGGCCTGACCGGTATTGCAGCCTTTTTCTTTTTATATATCTGGTATTTTTTACGGCACTATAAGAAAATGACATACGGCATACCAGTGCTGCTGCTGGTATTGGGTATATGTGGTACTGATTATTGGTTTGAGCAGTTATCTGTATTGCCATTTGCAGAATTATTACTGTTTCTCAACATAAAGGAAGGGAATAAGGGGGTGCCTGTATGACGCAGAAGCCCACCATAACGGTATTGATGCCGGTATATAATGCAGGGCAATACATTGCTGAAGCGGTGCGGTCGGTGCTGGAACAAAGATTCACCGATTTTGAACTGCTCATCGTTAATGATGGCTCAACGGATACAACGGTTTCGGTGATAGCGGAGTTTAATGATGCACGTATCCGCATACTTCATCAACCTCAATCGGGTATATCGGTTGCGCTGAATAACGGGCTTGCAGAGGCGAAGGCTGATTTTATTGCCCGCTTTGATGCAGATGATGTGTGTCTTCCGGACCGCCTGGAGAAACAGTATGCTTTTTTGATGGCTCACCCCGATCACGTAATTGTGGGTTGTGATGCAGAGTACACCGATCAATTTGGTGGTTATGTGTTTACTTATCGTATCCCTGCTCATACTGATAAGGCTATCCGGAGCCTGCCAGTGTTGGTCTGCCCGTTTGTACATTCTGGTGTAATGTACCTGCGGGCGGCAGTGCTGGAGGCGGGCGGATACGACCTTAACGCACATACATTTGAGGATCACCTGCTATGGCGTAAGTTGCTGGAACTGGGGCGTGGACATAACCTTCGGGAAGTACTGCTGAGGGTGAGGCTCAACCCTCAATCGGTAACAATCGATGAGCAATGGCGGCCGGCTGCTTTTCTCCGGCTTAAGTATAGCGCTCTTGAAAAAGGAAATATTACGGATGAAGAGGGTAAGGTATTAGCGGGGTTGCTTTCGGAACAGGAAAATGGGCATATCAAAGAAGGCGCTTATTATTCACTGCTGGCAAAAAAATATTTATGGGATAATCATCAGCCGGTGAAAGCGAGAACGGCTTTACGCGAATGGATACGGCAATACCCGGTAAACTGGCAGGCGTATGGACTATACCTGTTCTCATACCTGCCGGGGCAATGGATCAAAAGTATTTACAGGGCGGGTCAAAAAAATAAAAATAATGCTGATTAAAACCATTAATGGAATTGTATCGCGCTGGAAGGGACAACCTTACACCGTAGATGAACGTGTGCCAACGGGTTATCTTCTCCGGTTGCTGCTGGGCCGTTCACTAATGTTGTGCCGGGGATTCTTTAGTGGCATACGGCACCGGGGATTACTTTTTATTTCGTACAGGGCTACGATTAAAGCACATTCGAAGATAAAGGTGGGATCTACCGTAAGTATTGAGCGTGATGCCTATATTGATGCACTTTCGGTGGATGGTATTTTATTTGGTAATAATGTATCGGTGGGTAAAAGAACGCGTATCGAAGGCACGGGTAACCTTCAGCATCTTGGTAAGGGCCTGAAAGTGGGCAACAATGTGGGATTGGGACAGGACAGCTTTTATGGTTGTGCTGGTGGGATTGAGATCGGTGATGAGACGATCATCGGAGATTTTGTGAGCTTTCATTCCGAGAATCATGTATTCAACGATCTGTATGCACCTATACGATTGCAGGGTGTTACGCACCGGGGTATTAAGGTGGGTAATAATTGCTGGATTGGCGCCAAGGCGATCATCCTTGACGGAGCAGTTATTGAAGGTGGTTGTGTTATTGCCGCAGGTGCAGTGGTAAAAGCAGGTGTGTACAGTGCAAATGGTATTTACGGTGGCGTGCCTGCTGTGCTTATCAGGTACCGTAATGAGCAGGCTCCAATCTTAAAGCGGGCAAATGGATAACACAAGACCAACCAGGATATTTGTTGATGCACACTGCTTTGATACGATCTACCAGGGCACGCAGACCTTTTTGCATGGTCTTTATCAGCACTTGTTGCTGCATCACCCGGATCTGGACATCTATTTTGGCGCCTACTATACTGACCGTATTGCCAGGGCATTCCCTATGCTTGACCGTTCGAAGATATTGCCCTACCGTGTTAAGTCGCCATCGCTTGCACGTTATGTTACTGATATACCTGCACTGCTCCGCAGGTACCAGTTTGATTTTGCACATTTTCAATATATTGCTCCAAGGCCACAGCGGGGGTGCCGGTATATTGTAACCATACATGACCTGGTATTTAACGATTTCCCCGCTTCTTTCTCTTCTTTTTACCGCCACAGCCGTAACCTTCTTTTCCGGAAGAGTATTCATGCTGCTGCTATCAAAACGACGGTCTCTGATTACTCTCGACGCAGGATAGCTGATCTGTACAAAGTGCCGGTTGAAGCACTTCATCTTATTCCCAACGGTGTAATGCCGGTGTTTGCCGGTGAACAGGAGAAGGAGGCTGCAAGGATATGGCTGAGGGAAAGGTATGGTGTAGAAAATTTTGTATTGTGTACGAGCCGTATAGAGCCGCGCAAGAACCACCTGGCGCTGCTGGATGCCTGGCTTAACCTGAAGCTGTATGAAAAACGGGTTCCGCTGGTCTTTATCGGGGAACGTTCTATGGGGATGCCTGCATTACTGAAAAGGATAACGGGTATGACGCCTTTACAGCAGGCGTATTTTCATTGGCTGCCCCAGGTGAGCCGGGAAGACCTTAACCGGTTTTATCTGGCTGCACGATTGTTCGTATATCCATCATTGGCAGAAGGGTTTGGCATACCGCCACTGGAAGCTGCTGTTGCGTGTACACCCGTACTTTGTTCGAATACTACGGCTATGGCAGGGTATGATTTTTTTGCTCCTCACCATTTTAATCCCGCAGCGTGTGGCGCCCTGGAGCGTCATCTTGAATCTGCCCTGAATACCCCGCCTGAGCCGGAAGTGCTGAATGCAATTGCTGCTGCTGTCGTGCAACGATATTCCTGGGAGAAAGGCGCGGAAGTATTATACCGCTTATTCACCGAAAATACTATGGCATGCAGATGAATATAGGTATAGCAGGCACGAGGGGAATCCCCAACCGATACGGTGGCTTTGAGCAACTGGCAGAATATCTTGCTGAGGGATTAGCGCAGAAAGGGCATCGTGTAGCGGTGTACAGCCCGCATCACCATCCTTTTAAAGAGAAAGTATTTAAGGGTGCAGATATTATACATTGTTATGATCCTGAAAAACTGGGCACTGCCGGGCAGTTTATTTATGATTTCAATTGTATCTGTGATGCGCGTAAACGCCGTTTTGATGTATTGCTCTTCCTGGGGTATACAAGCAGTTCGGTATGGCACCGGTACTTTCCGAAGCAGGCGGTTATTGTATCAAATATGGACGGTCTGGAATGGAAAAGAGATAAGTATAAACGCTGGCAGCAGCGGTTTCTGCGGCGTGCTGAACGGCTGGCAGTGCGGCACAGCGATTATCTTATCAGTGATGCCCCGGCTATACAAACGCACCTGCTTAATGCCTATGGTGCATCGAGTACTTATATTCCTTATGGTGCGGCAACTTTTGCACCTGCTGACCCGGTTGTGCTTACCGGGCCGGATATACAGGGTAGTAACTATGTAATGCTTATGGCAAGGATGGAGCCGGAGAACAATATTGAAACGATACTGAAAGGGTTTTGTAACAGCGGGTATAAGGGACAGTTGCTGGTTGTGGGGAGCACGGCAAACCGGTATGGCACGCTTATCCGGCAAAAGTATGGCGATGATGCGAGGGTAAGATTTATGGGGCCGATATACGATGCGGCGGTATTGCACGCTCTGAAACAACATTGCCATCTTTATTTTCACGGTCATAGTGTGGGGGGGACTAACCCTTCCCTGCTTGAAGCGATGGCCAGCGGAGCGCTGGTTGCTGCTCACGATAATTGCTTTAACCGCGGCGTAACGGGTGAAAATGCTCTTTATTTTGGAGATTCGGCTGCTGTAACGGCGTTATTGGAGCATCCTGTGGAGGCCGCATGCCGCAGGAAGATGATAGCGGCAAACTACAGCAGGATTGAACAGGAATACAACTGGCCTGCCATCATCAGCCGGTATGAACAATTTTTTTCTCAATGTTATCTTGAAACCAGGCGATGAAGCAATTTCTCCATATTAATGATACAATGGCCAACCGGATAAGCTTCTGGCATTACACTGCTTTTTTACTCACATTGCCTTTTGATTTTTTTTATAACCAGCTTGTGGTTGTAAGCCTTGCGGTACATACGCTTATCCATCTCACTAAGGAACGGCTGCGCCAGTTCGGGCATATTGTTCCCTGGCAGGTAATGGCGGTATACGTGGTGGGGTTGGCCGGAATGCTGTACAGCAGGGACAGGCCGGCGGGCTGGGACCTGGCCGGGCGGCAGACGGTGATGATCGTACTGCCTGTAATTATGAGCCTCAATGCACTTGACCTTGCGCGCTACAAGGAAAAGCTGCTTCATATATTTGGGGTTGGCTGTGTGCTTACCATCCTGTATCTCTATGCGGATGCGCTACGGGTTATTGCCTTCTATCACCTGCCGTTAAAGCGGTTGGTGTCGCTATCATTTATGAACCATAATTTCTCCCTGCCCATAGAACTGCATGCTACGTACCTGTCGCTGTATGCTGCGCTTTCCTTTGTTGCTTTCCTGTATTTCTTTTCACGGGCCAAAACGAGGCTGGGTGCCATATATTATACTTTTTGCCTTGCTGTACTCGCGGCGGGTTTACTTCAACTCTCTTCCCGGGCGGTCTGCATAGCGCTGCTGGTCATTCTTAATGGCGTATTTCCTTTTATGGTATTCGGGGGTAAGCTGCGATGGAGGATTTTCTTTGCTATGCTTGTAGTATCGGTATCGCTGCTGTTATTTATAAGCACAACGGCTTCTTTCCGCTTCCGTTATTTCAGCGAACTGAAAAAGGACGTGACGGACCAACGGTATAATAACGAACTGACAGATCCGAGGATGGCGAGATGGGGGCTGGGGATGGAGCTTGTAAAACAGGCTCCGCTGATCGGGCATGGCAGTGGCTCTGAAGTACGGCTGCTGAAAGAAGCGTATTTTAATAACCGGCTGTACAGCTCTTTTGTAAATGCCTTTAATGCACACAGTCAGTACCTCAGCCTGCTGATCAAGACAGGTATTGCCGGATTATTCGTATATCTGCTGGTGTTATATATGGGGTTGAAGCGTGCTTTTCGAAAAAGGGATATTGTTTTTACCGGTTTTATGCTGCTTATCATCATTGTTTCTTCGGGGGAAAACCTGCTGGATGTAAATAAGGGTATTTTCTTTTACAGTTTTTTCTTCAGCTTCTTTTTACTGGGCTGTAAAGGGGTGAACAATGTTGATAAAAGAGATGAGGCTATGGGTGCGCCAGGGGCAACCCGGGAAAGTGTAAATACGATGTAAAGAATAGTTTGTTAATTAATTCGAATGAGACCACTATCTGTAGTTATTATTACATACAATGAAGAAAAAAATATCGGGCGGTGTATCGATTCTGTGAAAACTATTGCAGATGAAGTGGTTGTCCTGGATTCTTTTTCCACTGATGATACTCTTTGTATTGCAAAAGAAAAGGGAGCTGTTATTTACCAGCATGCGTTTTATGGATATATAGCACAAAAGAATAAAGCTATTCTACTGGCTTCACATGATTTTGTACTTAGTCTTGATGCTGACGAAGCCCTGGACCCGGAACTGGTGAGGTCTATACAAAAGGTGAAGGAAGAAGAGCAGGAGCAGGCATTTACGATGAACCGCTGCAACTGGTACCGGGGCAGGTTTATCCGTCATGGTCTGTGGTATCCTGACAGGAAACTGCGCCTGTTTGACCGGCGTAACGGTTATTGTGGCGGAATGAACCCGCATGATAAGATCGAGCTGCGTTATACGGTGCCCGTTATACACCTGAAGGGCGACCTGTTGCATTATACTTATAACACGGTTGAAGAATATATCGAAAGGAATGAGGAGGTAAGTAAAACGGCGGCAAGATCGTTGTTCGACAGGGGCATAAAGCCCAACCGGGCGCGGATCGTTTACAGCCCATTGTGGGCTTTCTTTAACGGTTATATACTGCGCCTTGGTTTCCTGGATGGCAGCCGGGGCTGGACCATTGCCTGTTATAGTGCGCGGCAGTGTTATATGAAATACAAGTGGCTGAACGAACTGTACCGGGCTCTGCCTGAACAAAGTTTACAGTCTACGGTTGAACGTGTTATATCTACTAATATCTGAGCATAAAGTGTGACTGCACCGGAGAAGAACATATTGAGCATACTGGGGTATTTTGACCTGTTTGGTTACCCGTTACGGGCGGATGAGATCTATGCTTCTATGCAAAGCGAAGTGGTGCGGTACGACATGGATCATGCACTTACCAGCCTGCTGAATACGGGCAGGATATTCCTGCTTGATGAGTTTTACAGTATCCGCAATGATATGCAACTGGCTGAAAACCGTAAGGCAGGAAATGCACGGGCATTAGCCCAGATGCAGGTTGCTGTACGATCGGCTTCACGTATTGCCGGTTTTCCGTATGTGCGTGCAGTGGCTATATCGGGTTCTCTTTCTAAGAATTTTGCAGATGATAAAACTGATATTGATTTTTTTATCATCACGGCCCCGGGGCGTTTATGGGTAGCAAGAACTTTTTTACACCTGTTTAAAAAGCTCAGCTTTCTTGTTGGGCATCAGCACCGGTATTGCATGAACTATTTTGTGGATGAAGCGGGGATGGAGATTGGTGAGAAAAATATCTTTACTGCGATGGAGATTGTTACACTTATCCCTATGGCCGGGCCGGAGGTACTGAAAAATTTTTCTCTGATCAACCAGTGGACTACTGACTATTTCCCTTTCAGGGCTATTCCTGCAGAGCGGGCTACGCTTCAGCGGGGGCGTGTAGTGCCGGGCATTATAGAACGGCTGCTCAATGGTGCTTTTGGCAACTGGCTTGATAACTGCCTGATGCGTATTACGGACAAAAGATGGAAAAGAAAAGCTGAAAGGCGACAGGTGAACAGCCGGGGGATTGTAATGAGTATGATAGCGGGTAAACATTTTTCCAAACCTGATCCTGTCAATTTCCAGGAGAAGATACTCCGGCGTTATGCTGAAAAGATGGAGGGATTGCTGCATAGGGAGGCTGTTATGGCAGGAGGTGCCGGGGTTAATTCCTGAAAAATATTTTCATCTCAAGATTTAATGAACTGCTGTGAAAACAATCTTTCGCCTGCTCCTTTCAGCGGGCGGATGAACAATAATATTATCAGAAAGAGGGTAAAGGAGGCAATTCGGCTCCACCATAACTCCGGCCATATTGCATATACAGCCCCGGCTATTATGCCTGCGAATACCACACCTGCTGCCTTTTGCCAGTTTAAGCTTGTTAACTGTGTTTGTGTTTTCAGGATATAGCTGATGCTCTGCGTGACTGTTGCAAGCAGGAAGGCTGCTGCTGCTCCTTCTGCTTTATATAAAGGGATCAGTGCCAGATCGCCCAGCAGGTTGACTGCAAACGTAACAGCAATGATGCCAAAAATGAGACGCAGGCGATGTATTGCAAAGAGCGTTGTCCATAAAAAATTATTCAGGTACAGAAAGGGTATACTAAGCGAAAGCAGCAGTATGGTTATCCTGTTTACACTGCTGTATGTGTAGTTGGTGAGCGGGCCGACGAGGGGCATCCAGAGCAGGTTGAGCAGCAGGGCTGTGGCTGTGGCGAGTATCATCTGCGTACTAAGCATAAGAGAAAGCTGCCTGCTATCTGTTGCATCTATGCCTCCTTCGCGATTAAATAGTTTTACAAAACGGGGGATGAGTATGGGCGCTATCACCAGCAGCGGCATTGTGGCTACCTCATATACTTTATAGGCAAAACTATATTCTGCAAGGATGGCAGCACTGCAAAACAGTCCAAGAAAGATCCAGTCGAAGCGCGCCAGTGCGGATGTGAAAATGACCGTACCTGCCTGCGGCGCAGCCTCGCGAAGCAGCTTCCTGTAAGCGGGCCAGTTGAAGCGGATGCCGGGATGCAGGTTCAGCGTCAGGCGGGTAACGACGTAACCGCAAATCCATTCAAGGAGATCGCCTGCTGCAAATATGATTACAACGGTGTAGAGGTCGAGGGTAAAGAATGCCAGGCATATTGTAAGGGCCGTGCAGCGCAGCAGGTTGGATACGACAGACATTACAAGCAGGGCCCTGAATTGCTCCATGCCCATCGCAGTTTGCTTAAATGGAGTGGAAAAAAAGATCATCAGCTTACCGGCGCCCAGCAGGGCAATAAGCTGGTGTTGCCCGAAAAACCCGGGAAATACTTTTGCCGCGAACAGTGTGATCAGGGCTATACTTATGCCGGCCAGCATTACGTGTGTATTATACAGCGCCATAACGGCTGCGGGTGGTTCTCCGGATGCCACTTTTTTTACTACAAGCTGGTCGATGCCAAAAGAAAGGAGATTAAATACGGTAAGAAGGATGGCGAGCGTCCAGTTGACTTCTCCAAATTCGGGTTTGCTGAGCCAACGGGATAGTATATAAAAGATCACCAGGCCACAGCACTGGTTGATGATCACCTGTAAAGTATTGGCACTTATGTCGGATACTATCTTCTTACTCATAGCGGACAACGCGTAGCCTGCAATTTATTCTTTTTAATCGGTAGTGGGGATGTGGTGATGCGTGTATCCTCATTTCGGGTGAAAATGTATAAATGACTTAACGGGCGGCAACCCGGGTACTTATTTGTACGATATGTCGTGTATCATCCAACATAAAACCATTACAATGAGAAAATGTTTATTGGGCTTTTGCCTGCTCGTGGGTATGACGGCTGTTGCCCAGACTGACACTACGGATATTATGGCTTCGCTGGAAAAGAGTGGTAAGCCTGCATCGGAGAGAAAACCGGTAAAGGTCTTTATCTCACAGAAGCTGATCAATGCTTATACTGTAGAGACGATAAAGAAGGGCCATATGGAGTTTAATGTGCAGCATAATTTTGGCGATGTGGGCGGTTCTAACGGTGGTATACAGCGTTTTTACGGTCTTGACAACGCTTCTGATATCAAGATTGGTTTCCAGATCGGTCTTTCTGATAAGCTGAATGTTATCGCGGCGCGCGTGCGTGGCGGCGGACAGGTACAACAGATGTGGGAGCTGGGTTTTAAATACAAATTCCTTCAGCAGATGGAAAATGATCCTTCGCATCCTATTTCATTAACGGCCTATGTTAATGGGGTAGTAGCTACGCAGCCAAAAAATGATCAGCCTGATAATGAAAACTCCTTTGCCAATGTTTCTGACCGCATGAGTTATTTTGCACAATTGATTGTGGCGCGCAAGTTTGGTGGTGTGAGCCTGCAACTAAACCCTTCTTTTGTACGCCGAAACTTTGTACAAACTGGCGATGAACAAAATACTTTTGCCCTGGGTGGTGCGGTACGCCTGCCCCTGTCGAAGAAGTTTATACTTATTGCCGATTACTTTCACCCCTTCCGCTCTTCTTCGAGCACGGCGGCGTTAAAGGCAAGGGGCGTAAAACTGTACGACAGTTTTGGTGTGGGCTTCGAGATCAAAACTGCCGGGCATGTTTTTCACCTGAACTTTACCAATTCGACCAACCTGCTGGAGAACCGCTTTATCCCCCGCACCTTTACTACATGGGAGCAGGGACAGTTCCGCTGGGGCTTTACCATTGGTCGTGACTTTATTATCTTCCGCGATAAAAGAAAATAGGAATAAGCGTATACAGGATAACCCGGTACTCATGGTGCCGGGTTTTTTATTGCTGCCTGTTTGTTAACTATATGCGGTATTGGCTAATTTCAACTGAAACGGAAAACTTTCACTTACTTTTGGGTACAGCCTGACAACATAAAGCATGCTGTATCATATATTATGGAAACCTATAACGACCTGAAGCTGGCGGTACTGATCGACGCAGATAATGTGCCTTATGCCAACGTGAAAGAAATGTTCGAAGAGATTGCCAAATACGGTACGCCTACCTTCAAACGGATCTATGCGGACTGGACCAGGCCAACTGTTTCCGGCTGGAAGAACGTACTCTTAGAAAACGCTATAACGCCTATACAGCAGTATAGTTATACCAGCGGGAAAAACTCAACGGACAGCGCCCTTATCATTGATGCAATGGATATTCTTTACACGGGTAAGGTGGATGGTTTTTGCATCGTATCGAGCGACAGCGATTTTACGCGACTGGCTACGCGGCTCCGCGAAGCGGGTATGAAGGTGATCGGTATCGGGGAAAAGAAAACATTGAATCCTTTTATCACGGCCTGTGATAAGTTTATCTATATCGAGATATTAAAGCCGGAGCGCGTGGATGTGCCCGGGAGCGATAAGGGTAAGCTGGCTAAAAAGAACCCGCCGGGTAACCCGCTGAATAAGATTGATCCTGAAGTGATCAAGCTTTTCTCTGACAGTATAACGGATGTAGCAGATGAGAATGGCTGGGCTTTTCTCGGAGAGCTGGGTAACCTGATGCTGAAAAAGAAACCTGATTTTGATCCCCGGAACTACGGTTTTGCCAAAATGCTGCCCCTGTTGCGGAGTATAAATAAGTTTGAGATTGATGAGCGGGATACGGGTAAGAAGAACACGAAACATATTTATGTGAGAAAGAGGGGTTAATTTTTTTTTTGAAACAGTAAGGGGTTAAGATTAGTTAAGGCGGGTCGGTGAGGATACCGTCTAAACCGCCGGGACAGGCTGCCGGTCATGGCGGGTTGCGGTGATTGGCGTGGCGAAGGAAAATATTAAGGAGTTAAGGGTAGTTAAGTTATATCTTTTTGGTTTACGTGGTCTTATTGTGCGTATCTAAGGGTTGGCTAAATGGTCCTTAATCCTTTAATGGTTAAAGAAAGATTAAGGAGCTGAATTGGTTAAATACGATCTCTGCAGGGCACTGACTGTGGAGGAAGGCCTGATTTACCGGGAGGATAAAATATTTATTAACTGTATTAAAGTTGTTATGGAAATAATATCATGTCCTAATTGCGGGAACGATAACCCGGTGATACGATTTGTGGATGATGAGGGGACGCATTACGAGTGCCCCAACTGTTTTCATGAATGGGTAGTGCCGCATGCAAAGACCGGGAGGGATGGGGAATAGCTGTTTATAAATAATGAACTATAAGAGAATACACAGGGTACTCAATTACCTGTTTGCATTGGTGTGGCTGATCAATGGCCTTTTTTGCAAAGCGCTGGGTTTAGCGCCGAGACATGAGCTGATTGTAGCGAGGATACTGGGGAGTGAGTATGCCAGGCCATTGACAATGCTGATCGGTATTGCAGAAACAATAATGGCTTTGTGGATACTGAGCGGCATGTGGAAGAGGTTGAACGCGATTGTGCAGGTGCTGGTGATTGCAGCAATGAATATCGTGGAACGGATACTGGCACCGGATCTGCTGCTATGGGGAAAGGCGAATGCTTTTTTTGCTTTTCTCCTGATACTTGTTATCTGTTATAATAGTTTTATACTGGCCGGGAAAACGGACAGGCTGAAATAATATGTTTACACTAAAGAACCATCCTTTTGCTGTTGAAGCGTTTTTTGAAAGCTCACTGGTATTGACCTTTGCTGTACCCAAAAATGAACTGGCAGGGTTACTGCCTGAATGCCTGGCTCCTGATACATTCAGGGATGAGTGGGGGTTTGTTGCCATGGCAATGGTACAGACTAAACAACTGCGACCCAAAGGGTTTCCTGTCTTTTTGGGGAATGACTTTTTCCTGACGGGATACCGTGTTTTTGTGCGTTATACAAATGCTGCGGGTAAGGGGTTACGGGGATTGTATATCCTGAAATCTGAAACAGATAAAAAGAAAATGGAATGGCTGGGTAATATATTTACACACTATAATTATACGACTACGGATATAAAGCAAACGAAAACGACTGACAGTACTATTATCAGTTCTTCGCATTCTGGTTTCCGTGTTGAAGTTGCCAATAACCGCGAAGGGGTAAGCCTGCCGGTGCATTCACCATTTAACGACTGGAAGGAAGCGAGGCGCTTTGCCGGGCCACTGCCTTTTACTTTTACCTTTAATGGGGCGAGGAAGGAAGTGCTGATCATTGAAGGGGTAAGAGAGCACTGGGTGCCTCAACCTGTGCAGGTGCTTGATTATTCAATCTCTTTTTTGCAGGGGTTAAGCCTGGCGGGTATGGAGCTGGCGAACGCTTTTGTTATTGAGGGGGTACCTTATTATTGGAAAAAGGGTAAAACTGAAACATGGAAGGGTTAAGAAAGTCCTTCGAGGGTATTTGGAATATCATCCGTTTTAACTGGCATTTTTATGCAGGCGCTGCTGTGGCGGTAATACTTGTTTTTCTTGCGGGCGAATGGCTGGCTCCGGGTTATGGGTTCTATGCCCGCCTGCTTTGTGTTCTGATGGTATTACCTGTTGTGGTTTCTTTGCTTGTGTCGTGGTATGTATATGACCTGTCGGGTTTGTATTCTTTTTCGTGGTTGCCTGAAGCTGGTATTACTGCAACTGGAAAGATCGTTAATATTAACGCGGGTTTTGATGAAACGAGCGTACTGCTGCATCAGAAATTCCCCGGCGCGCAACTTTATGTGTTTGATTTTTACGATGCGTCGAAGCATACTGAAGTATCCATCAAAAGAGCGAGGGCTGCGTACCCGCCCTACCCGGGCACAGAACCGATTAAGACTTCGCATATACCAATGGAGCAGGACAGTGCCGATGGTATCTTTATTATTTTCGCAGCTCATGAGATCAGGAAGGAAGAAGAGCGGGATGTATTTTTTGCCGCACTCAGAAGGATACTGAGGCCGGGTGGAAAGATCGTAGTAATGGAGCACCTGCGTGATCTCCCCAATTTTCTTGCATACACTATTGGGTTCTTTCATTTTATGCCGAAAGCATCGTGGTTAAGAACGTTTGAACGTACGGGACTGCGGGTGGCTAAAGTGATCAAGGTTACCCCATTTATTTCTACTTTTATACTGGAAGAATATGGAATTTCATCTTAAACTGATTGGGGTGCTGCTGATCATTCTTGCGCTTGTGCATGTTGTGTTTCCGCGTTACTTTGACTGGAAGGTGCAACTGGCTGCGCTCAGCCTCGTTAACCGGCAGATGATGCTGATTCATACTTTTTTTATTGCACTGGTTCTGCTTCTGATGGGGGTGCTCTGCTTTTTTTCTGCCGAAGATCTTGCTGCAACTGCTCTGGGCAAACGTGTTTCGTTTGGCTTCGGTGTATTCTGGCTGGTACGGCTTATTGTACAGTTTTTTGGATACTCGCCGGAGCTGTGGCGAGGCAAACGCTTTGAAACAGGCATACATATATTGTTTGCCATAACCTGGACTTATTTTACCTCGGTATTCTTTTGGGTGTACTGGTACTGATCTATTCCGGTCTGCTCCATATCTACCGGCGAATAATATTATAATACTACCTGGTATGCGAACAAAACGTAAAACGACAAAAACTGCGACACCGAAGCCAACTGATGAAGAAAAAGTAGTTGCATATATGAACGAGCTTGTTCATCCACTGAAAGCTGAAATACAGGCTCTTCGTATTATCATTAAGGGGGCTCATCCTGGTATAAAAGAACGTATTAAATGGAATGCTCCGAGCTATTATATCGTTGATGACATTGTAACCTTTAACCACCGTATGACAGACCGCGTACATCTTATCTTTCACCATCCTGCTATAGATACCATTACATCTCCGTTATGGGAAGGGGAGTACACTGGCCGACGCATGGCCTATTTTACCGATATGAAAGCTATTAAAGCGGGTAAAAAGGAAATATTAAGAATTATCAGCCTGCTGGCTGGTTAACATTCTGAATATTGATCATGTTGCAGGTGGTATGGACTGAAAGCTGTTAAAATAGTTATTTGGGTCCCAACGTTTCTTTACCTGTTTCAGCTTGTTGAGGTTTGGTCCAAAATATAATTTGAGGGCGCCTTCCAGTCCACCATATTGGTTGAGGTCACTGTCGGGGTAGTTGTAGTAACATCCATCCACATTATTTGTCGGATCGGCGGCGGGGTTAGGTATACCACCGGTGTCTTTGTATACTTCTTCATAAAATTTATGCATCCAGGAAAGGTAAGCCTGGTCATTGGCTTCTTCTGTCCAGTACGCCTGGTATTGCAGTTTCATTATGGAGGAGCGTTGGTATATGGGGGTATCGGCAGGGGGTACTGTATTGACCCGTCCGCCATAAGAGTCTACCTGTAAAAGACATTGCGACATGTCCTGAAGGGTAAGCCCGGAGGGAACAATCTGCAGTTGTTCGAAGATTGTTGTGATCTGTTTTTCCGGGAAGGGCTTACGCATATAAGCAGATTTATATTTGCCGCGCTGATTGGCGCCGGAGCCATTCAGGGTTTGTACGGCTTCATAAAAGGTATAATCTATCGTATGTGCTGAGGGTTGTGTAAAACCACCAAGGTGCCTTGGGGAGGCAATCGTTAATACGTCGAAGCTGGTAAACTTACCTATTTCATCCAGTAAAGGATCGACGTATGCTGCTTTAACTTCTGCGGCGTTTTCGCCGGGCATTATGGCTGTTTGTATGGTTATGGAGATCTGTCCGTGTCCTTTATGGAAAAGTCCAACGATGGCAAACTGCCGCCAGTTATCAGTCCGGGAAGAGAAGTCGGCCATCCATGCAAGCAGGGAGCTGAGTGTTGCCGTGGTAAGGCCATCCCAACTGATACTCATTGAAGTGATGGTAGCTGTGGCGGGGGTATCGGGCAGGTATTTAAAATAGTAACGTGTAATAAGACCAAAGTTGCCGCCACCGCCACCACGGTGTGCCCAGTACAGGTCTTTCTGGTCCTGGGCTGTTGAGTCGGCAGATACGTATATAGCGCGTGCGGGATTACTTGCAGAGTCTTTTACTACAACGTCTACACCGGTGAGCCAGTCTACGGTGAGGCCATTGAGGCGTGAGAGGAGGCCATAACCGCCGCCGCAGATGTGTCCGCCGAGGCCTACCGAATAACAGGAGCCTGCTGGGAGTACTTTTCCATAATCGCGGAAGAGGGCATTAAACGCGCTCCAGTTGGTACCTCCGGATTCGAGGTAGTATCCTTTGTTAGGATCGTAGCCGTAACCTGCCATAGCTGAGACGTCGATAATGGCTTTTGTGCCGGGATTGCATACAAAGTTTTCGTAGCAGTGTCCGCCGCTTTTGAATTTGACATTTTTGCCATACAGGGTAATGGCATCATTAAGGGCGGCGGTAGCGCCCGGGGTATCGAAACAAATATAAACTGCTTCACAATTGCCGGCAAACCATCGCCTGTTAAAACCTTGCTGAAGACTGGGGAAGCGGGAGTCGCCCGGGGTTACGCGTAATTTCAAGTAGCCTGTCATAGTATTATTGTTTTATTAGATTAACGGGATAAAGATATATACTGGGTCAAATAGAAAAACGGGTATTATTACGTGTTTTTGTGTTTGGCTGGCTGGGTATTTTCTGAAATACTTAATATGGTATTAACGGGCTTTGTTCAGTATTCCTGCCATCTCTTTTGCAAACTGTTTAGTATATTTTGCGGTGGGGTCTTTTTCGGGGTCGAGAATAGTGATCTGCATACCGTTTGCCTTATCGCTGTTTAAAAGCGGGAGCAGTATATTGCCCAGTTCGGTATAACTCAAGCCGCCGGGGGTGGGGCTGTCTACCGCAGGCATAATATCATCGTCGAGGGCATCTACGTCGAAGTGAATAAAGAAACCGTCGAGGTTCTGGTCGTGAACCATATTGAGAAAAGAAGAAACGCAGGCATCGATGCCTGCGTTTCTTAAAGTGAGCAGGTCGTAGTATTTGATCTTTGATTTTTTGATCGCTGCTTCGTATTCTTCGTCATATTCCCTGTTGCCTGCGCACCATACGTGTTCTTCTTTAATATAGGGGCTGAGGCTATTGATATCAGTGAGTTTACTGTGCCCGTGACCAGTGATGATCGCCAGTACCATACCTGCCACTGCTGCGGTGGATGATGACCCGGGAAAGACAAAATCATGGTGTCCGTCCAGGTAAAACAATCCATAGTTACCCAAGGTTTTCAGTGCTACGGCATTGCCCAGGAGTATACTGCAATCGCCCCCGATCACCAGCGGAAAGTTTTTGCCGGCCAGTACCTGGTGCAGCAATGGCACCTGTTTAGCGGCATACGCAATAATGGCATCGGCATTGCGCACACCGGATGGTTTATCGATCGCCATACTGTAGGGCGGGGCTTCGATGGAAAAGGTACTGACGGGACTGATCGCTGACTGAAAACCATGTTGCCTCAACCAGTCGGGAAGTTTTTTTACGCCGGGCTCATGACCGGGTATCAACTCGCTCAGACCGAGGTTAAAGGGAAGCTCTATGATGGATATGTTATTCATAACAGGCAAATTTAGGAGGATTGCCTTATTGTCGCTTACAAGTTTTTCCTCTTCGGGAACAGTAATGAACGGGTAATGAACGTACTTCGCAGTCGAATAAAAGATCAAGTATGAACGATATGGGTATTGGTATTTTACCGGCACTGCCTGAGGATGTGCCGGTGCTGGTAAAACTGGTTAACAGTGCATACCGCGGCACTGCTTCAAAGAAGGGATGGACGACGGAAGCTGACCTGCTGGACGGGGTGCGGATTAATGAAGAGATGCTGACGGGCATGATGACGAAGGGGGATGCGGTGGTACTGAAATATAGTAATGAGGCGGGGGTGATCGAAGGGTGTGTTTATCTTGAAAGACAGGATGGTAAACTGTACCTGGGATTGCTTACTGTATCGCCTGAAATACAGGCGAAGGGTATTGGAAAGCGCCTGCTGGCTGCTGCTGATCGGTATGCCGTGCAGGAGGGCTTGAAAAGCATTTTTATGACTGTTATCTCTGTGCGCCAGGAACTGATTGACTGGTATGAACGGTATGGGTACAGGAAAACAGGGGAAAAGAGACCATTCCCGGCTGACAGTGAGCTGGTCATTGCCAAGCAACCACTGGAATTGCTGATCCTGGAAAAGGAAGTATAGGAATACAGAGGGGCAGGAACTGTTTTTTGTATGTTGCCTGAAAGGGGACATGAATTGTACCAGATAATATATAATAGTATGGTGATTAAAAACCGGGGTCTTGTCATTTTTACATTGGGGATGCTGTCGGCATTGGGACCTTTCAGCATTGATATGTATTTACCGAGTTTTCCTTCGATTGCGTCGGATCTGGATACCACGATTGCGCATGTTCAGCTTTCGCTTACCAGTTATTTTATCGGGATATCTATCGGCCAGTTGCTTTTTGGTCCGGTGATTGACCGTTACGGCAGGAAGAAGCCATTGATGATCGGGTTGGTGATCTATTTTGCGACGACACTTTTTTGTATGATGGCGCCTTCTGTGGATGCATTGATCGGTCTGCGTTTTTTCCAGGCGTTGGGTAGTTGTGCGGGCGCTGTAGTATCGAGGGCAATGGTCAGGGATATCTTTCCTGTTGAAGAGAACGCTAAAATATTTTCGATGCTTATCCTGGTGATTGCCATATCTCCAATTGTGGCACCAGCGGCTGGTGGGTATATCTGTGCGGCTTTTGGCTGGAAGAGCATATTTCTGGTATTGAGTGTTGTGGCTGCTCTTGTATTGTATCTCTGCTACAGGATATTACCGGAGAGCCGTGCGGGGGATATTGGTATGTCGCTGCACCCCAGGCATATACTGGCGGATTTCCGGGTGGTGCTGAAGAACAGGCAGTTTATGCTGTATGTGATCGCGCTCTCGTTTTCTTCGGCCGGCTTGTTTGCTTATATATCGGGGTCGCCTTTTGTGATCATCGAATATTTTAAAGTGGATGCCAAATATTTTGGCTGGTTCTTTGCGCTTAATGCTTCGGGTCTCGTAATTGCCAGCCAGTTGAACCGGTACTTCCTTTCGAGGTATAAGCCGGAGGCTATTATATCTATGGCGGGCACCGTACAATTGTTTGCGGGTGTTGCACTGCTTGCATTGAACTGGTTCAGCGGGGGAGGTTTTATTGGTGTGCTGGCACTGCTGTTCCTGTATCTTGCCATGCAGGGATTTTTATTTCCTAATACTTCTGCCTTGTCTTTAGCGCCTTTTCATACCAGGATCGGGATTGCTTCGTCTTTAATGGGGTGCTTCCAGATGTTCTTCAGCGGGCTTGCTTCGGCGGCGGTAAGTATTTTTCATAATAATACGCCTTTGCCGATGAGTGCTGTAATCGGGTTTTGCGCGTTCTTCAGCTTTTTGTTTATTGTGATGGCTTTACGGCACAGCAGGCAAGGTTTAAAAGCAGGCTTCGACTCTTAACCTGATCTGCGGTTGTATACCTTTTATCAACTGTGCTGCTAAAAGTTGATAAAATTGTACCTGTATGGGTTGCGAACAATACCTGAAATTTGAGTATGTGGCCGGCTGTTGTGTTTTGCAGGTGTATGCTCGGGCAGGGCCATCGTTGTATGGTATTAAGTTAAACTCTATATTATGATCCATTTATTGCGAACTGATGCTGCTAATGAAGATTTCAGGTACCTGGTGGGGTTTCTTGATGCGGACCTGAAGGTAAAGGATGGTGACCAGCATTCTTTTTTCAGCCAGTATAATAAGCTGGATGCTATCAGGCATGTAATTGTTGCCAGTTGGGATGGCAGACCCGCAGGTTGCGGAGCGATAAAAGCGTATACGGAAACGATTGCCGAGGTAAAGCGCATGTTTGTGCTTCCGGAGTTGCGGGGTAAGGGTATTGCATGGCGTGTACTGCAGGGGCTTGAGCAATGGGCGGGGGAACTGGGGTATGCAGACTGTATACTGGAAACGGGTAAAAAGATGACGGAGGCAATACGGTTGTATGAGCGTAATGGTTATAACCGGATCGATAACTATGGGCAATATATAGGGGTAGAGAGTTCGGTTTGTATGAAGAAAAAGTTATAGCATAGCGGGTATTATGTTCATTCCTCTTATCTGCTGCGTACAAAATGGCGCTTTGAATCGGATTCAGATTTCATTCAGAATCTGTGCTTTCCTTTGCTAAATTTGTTTAATGAAGCTACTGATCGTTGAGGATGAACAGGAACTTGTAAAAAGTATGGTAAGCTACCTGCAACAGGAGAACTATATCTGCCATTTGGCAAGCACTTTTAAGGAGGGTATGAACAGGATCGAGACTTTTGACTATGACTGTATTCTTCTTGATATATCCCTGCCGGGCGGTAACGGCCTCGAAATATTAAAGGCCCTGAAGGCGGATAAAAGGCTGGATGGTGTAATTGTAATATCTGCTAAAAATTCTACAGATGATAAAATAGCGGGCTTAAACCTCGGGGCTGATGACTATCTCTCCAAGCCTCTCCATTTATCTGAATTAAATGCAAGGATCGCTGCTGTTGTACGCAGGAGGCGTTTTGACGGTAATAATATTCTTGAGCTGAATGAGCTTATCATAGACCTGCTGGCAAAAACGGTAAAGGTGAATGACAAGCTGGTAGAGGTTACAAGAAAGGAATATGACTTGTTACTGTACCTTGTGTCTAATAAGAATAAGGTGATTTCTAAAAATGCTATCGGTGAACATCTCTCGGGAGATGACGCAGACTTATTTGATAATTTTGATTTTATCTATGCGCATATAAAGAATCTCAAGAAGAAGCTGACACAGGCGGGCTGCCCGGATTACATAAAATCGATATACGGCATGGGGTATAAATTTTCTGTCTGATAATGAAACTGCTTAGCCGGTCCATACGATCTTATCTTGCTTATGCTGCCATTGTGCTTGTGGTAGCTATTCCTGTATTTTACTTTGTGGTTCAGCGGGCTGTTGCTGCCGAGGTTGATGAAATATTGCAGGAACGAAAACTACAAACAGTGCAAAGACTGGGAAAAATAAGGGATAGTATTGCTCCTGCACTTCTTGAAGCGTCTAATCCGGATTTCAGTATTGCGGCAATAACGAGCTTTGAGCCGCTGGATAGTCTTTATACTATTACAGTATATGAGGAAACGTCGGGCGAACTGGTTCCGTTCAGGGTATTGGAGTGCAGAGTGATCATTAAAGACCGGCCTTATACAATGACATTGAAGAACTCTCTGGCGGAAAGTGATGACCTCATCGCAAACATAGTGCCTGCTATGTCTATATTACTGCTGGCTATCGTTGCGGGTCTTATTATTATTAACAGGCGTATTTCTAAAAAAATATGGCGGCCTTTCTATACTACACTTGACCGACTGCGGGAGTACAGGGTGGACAGTACTGATTCATTACAGTTTGAGCAAACTGATATTGATGAGTTTGCCGGTTTGAATTTGACGGTTGCCGCATTATCGCGCAGAAACCAGCAGGTGTTCCAGTTGCAGAAGGAGTTTGCTGAAAATGCTTCGCATGAGATGCAGACTCCACTGGCTATATTTCAAAGTAAGCTGGAGTTGCTGATGCAGACTTCGCCTATGAATGAAGAGCAGGCTCAATTGATCAGTGATCTTACAGAGGCGAGTCACCGGATGGCCCGGTTAAATAAAGGCCTTGTATTATTATCGAAGATCGGGAACCAACAGTTTACGGATAAGGTATGCGTGTCTGTCAATAATATTGTTGCTTATTATACAACCCAATATCAACCTCAGATCGATCAAAAGAAAATAACTGTTCAAACTGAACAGGTGGAGCCATTGACTACGGAAGCAAGTAAAGCACTGATCGAGATACTGGTTGGTAACCTGCTGGGCAATGCCATAAAGCATAACCGCTACGGAGGAACAATAAAAATATTTTTACAGGATAAAACACTTTCTATATGCAATACCAGCGATATGGGAAAACTTGATGAACAAAAGATATTCAGCCGGTTTTACAAGGATAGTGCCGACCCCGGAAGTATAGGGCTGGGGCTGGAGATTGTAAGACGGATATGCGACCACTATGGTTATACTATTAGCTATGAATATAATGACAGGATGCATTGTTTTATTACCCAGTTTGTTTAGCAGGTGCTTGTGTGATTTTCTTTGTATTTAATTTCCTGCTTGATAATATGATATTCAGAATCTGTTCAGATTTGCGTTTGATATTTGTGTTTTAGTAAACGTGTAAAATCAAAGAATGAAAACAGGGGTTCTAATAATAATCGCGATATTGGCTGCACTGGTTATGAAGGTGCAGGCGCAGGTGAATACAGCAACTGTATCAGGGGTGGTAAGGAATGCCTCTTCAAAGGCTGTAATTGAGTATGCTAATGTTACCCTGAAAAAAAGTGTAGACAGCAGCTTTATAACTGGTGTTGTTACAAATGAGAAAGGGCAATTTCAATTTCAGCAAATACGGGAGGGTTCCTATTTTATAGAAGTAAGCAACGCAGGGTTTGTTTCTGCAACTATGCCTGTACTTGTAGGGAAGCTGAATAATTACCTTAATCTTGGGAGTATTGATCTTACGGAAGAAAAGAAGGTACTGGATGCGGTTGTTATAACTGCTCAAAGCAAGGTGGTTGGGGATAAGATGGAAAAGAAATCGTTCCGTCTTTCGGATAATATCAGTCAGAATGGAGGTTCTGTATTACAGTCGATGAAGAACCTGCCGGGTATTACAGTGGATGAGCATGGAAAGGTTCAGTTGAGGGGCAGCAGCCGGGTTATGGTGCTGGTGGATGGTAAACAAACGGCATTGACCGGCTTTGGTAATCAGTCTGCGCTGGATAATATTCCTGCTTCGGCTATTGAACGTATCGAGATCATCAATAATCCTTCTGCGGCATTTGATGCGAATGGCAATGCCGGAATTATTAATATCATTTATAAGAAGACAAAGCAAAACGGATTTAATGGTAAAGTTGGTCTTACTACGGGCCTTGGTGCGTTGTGGGTAAAGGAGCCTAATTTTCCGGGGATACGCCCGCAGTACAGCGCTACGCCTAAGTTTAATCCCAGTGTTTCGCTCAACTACCGGAAAAACAGGATAAATGCTTTCTTTCAGGCTGATTATTTATATAATAAAACCCTGAACAAAAATGAGTTTTCCGACAGGTTTTATGCGAACGGCGATACTGTCCGCCAACAGGTTAAGCGGAACAGGGTAACGACATCGGGCACGGTTAAAACGGGAATTGATTGGTTTATCAATGATAAAAATATCATTACTGTATCTGGTCTTTTCAGCAGTGAGCATGTTAAAGACAATGGTGATATACCTTATTTTAACAGCAAGCTTACTGAGCGCAGGCGACTCTGGCAATTTTACGAGGATGAAGTGAATACGGCAACCACGGCATTGGCCAGCTACCAACATAAGTTCAGCCAGCCGGGGCATGTGCTGAATGTGAGCTTAAACTATACTTTTCACCGTGAGGATGAGAAATACTTCCTGACGAATATTATGCCTGCTTATACGGGTAAGGATACTTTTATGCTTATCGCGGATGAAAATGTAACGGATTTTAATATTGATTATGTAGCACCCTTAAAGAAGGGCCGGTTTGAGACCGGTACCAAATTCAGGTGGCGGTATATTCCAACAAATATGCAGTTCTTCCCTGGCCTTAACTCCCCGCTGGACACGCGGGCGGCGGGCAGGGCTAAATACAACGAGGTGATTCCGGCTGCATACGCGAATTATATCTATGAAACCGGGCGTTTTGAAGTTGAAGCGGGTATGCGGGTGGAATATGTTGATTTGCGCTATGACATTGATCCTAACCATAATACGTACAGAAGCGATGGGTACACTTATTTTCAGCCGTTTCCCAGTGTTCGGATCGGGTATTATCTTAATGAAAAGAGCAAGCTCTCTTTCTTTTATAACCGCCGGGTAGACAGACCGGATGAAGGTGATATCAGGATATTTCCGAAATATGATGATCCTGAAATATTAAAGGTTGGTAACCCGGTCCTGAGACCACAGTTTACACAGTCTTTTGAGCTGGGTTATAAAAAGAACTGGGAAAAGGGGTATGTATATACAGCATTGTATCACAGGCGGAGTAAGAACGCGATAACGAGGATTGGTACAACGGCTCCGGGCAGCAACATTGTTTATACCGTATTTCAAAATGCAAATGATGCGAACAATTCGGGTATTGAGCTGGTTGCTGGTCAGAGGGTAAGCAGGGCTATCTCGCTCAGCCTGAATACAAATGTGTACAGGAATATCATTGGCGCCTTTACGGTAGTTAATCAATACCCGGTGCCTGTTACCTACAGCGCAGGAAGGCAATCGGCTTATTCCGGTAATGTTAAGCTGAACATTGTTCTACGGCTGCCCAGGGCGGTTGATGTGCAATTGGCTGCCATTTACCTGGCACGGGATATTATTCCGCAAGGAAAGATTGCTGAACGGTTTTCTGCGGATATTGGAGTAAAGAAAGGAATACAAAAGGGTAAGGGTGAATTCTTCATGAATGCTACGGATATTTTTAACACGTTGCGGATCAGGAAGGATATTACGGGTAATGATTTCAAGGTAAAGAGCAGTGATTATTACGAAACACAGGTGTTCAGGGTCGGATATAATTATAAGCTTTAGAGCCTGATGCTGGCAGGTTGTGGACTTATAAGTTATGGTTACAGAGCGGCTGCTGTATCTTGAAATACTCTATCCTTGCCTTTATTTGCGATACATCCTATGGGAAGTAATGGCTTATGGTGTTTATTTATTCCTGCAAAATCAAAAGTATACTTTCAGGGAACTGTAGTTGGCTACGATCTTTTTTAAATCTTTATCGAGGTAGGTGGTTTGGGGCTGTGTATAGTTCATATTTTTTGTATTTGCCTTCAGGTAATATGATACCCTGTACACTTCAGGTTCTGTGGAGGCTGTTTTGATCGTGGTTTTCAAATAATTTATAACGGCTTCATGTCTTGTCTTGTTTTCCTCTAATTGTGGGTACTGGTTCGGGTTGCCCTTGCTTTTTGGATGGTCGCTGATGTATTTCATATACTGCTGAAAGCTGGATTCCTGTTCTTTGAGTTCATTTGTATAATATTCCTGTTTGGAAATTTTTACTATTTCCATCCCGCTGATGTCGAGTGTTTTGACTGCATTATTGCCGTTGCTTTCAATGTCTTTTTTATTAATGTCTAAAAGTGTTGTGCGTATCGTTGTTTGCAGTTGGGTTGGTTCTGTGCTGCGGGAGGGTTCGATAAGTACATTGTCTGCCACTTTATCTGAAGGATTGTTACAGGCTATGGCAGAAAGCAGGATAATAATTGGTACTATATATCGCATAAGGGCGCCAGTTTTGGCAAATGTACTACCTGGTTGGATTATTACATTGTTAAAGCTTTGAGTGCGAGGTGATTAACCCTGGCTTCGGCAATAATTCGGGTGTGCAGGGGCTGTACGTTTTAAGGTATGATAGCCCTGCCAGATAGATAAAGGCCACTGTAAGAATACAGCGGCCCTGGATAACCATATTTAAAAACGCTTCTTTATGATCTCTTAACTTTTCTTTTCAACCACGGGAACAAGGGATACCTGTAAACGGTTGAGCTGGCCGAGCACAACGTCTACCTCTTTCAGCACCTGGGATACAAAGCCAGGTTTGCTGATGTTGAGGGTATAGGCACCCTTCTGTAGTGGTTTGATGAGAAACCCGCCTGTAGTACTGCTCTGGATACTGAGCCCCATCTCCACCAGTTGGATGCTGGCGTTCCTGACGGGTTTTTGTGTTTCGCTGTTCAATACTACTCCTCTCAACTGTGTAACTGTACTGTAGGGCTTAATCATACTGCGGTCGGCAGCAAAGGTGCTGACAAAGTCGGCATTGGTTCCGAGGAACCTGGGCACGAGTTTGTCGATCCTGTCTTTTAAGATAGCGTCGGCCTTTTTGTACAGTGCTTCGAGATTTTTCCTGTAGGTAACCCTTTGTGCGATAGCATGCCGCGGGCCGGTTACTGCCGCGGTATAATTGTCTGCCGCGGTTTTCAGGGCCGTGATTGTGGTGGGTGCTATGCCATAAGGGTCGAGGTTGTTTCCCTGTGCCTGTGCCAGTTGGAGGATGTTGGTGCATTGCGGTGCCAGTTCTTCATCCTTATAGCGGCGCAGGTCTGACCGGTTCAGGTCTGCCGCCTCTTTCAGGATATGATTACTGGTATCTGCTGCATAAGCATACAATGCATCAGCCATTTCTACTGTTAACCGGGTAAGGGTTGAACGGGCTTCATTTTTACTGAGTGTAGCGCCGGTGGTTGATCTCAACTGCTGTTGTACAGCTTTGCTGATGGCTTCCACGGTGGCTCTCAGCTCGGTAATTGCATTTTCAAACGGAACGATTGTTTTTATCAATGTTTCGTTTTCTTCAAAGTGCCGAAGTACGGTATGGTACATACTGAGCTTCGACTCTTGTCGGGAATTCATAATGTTTTTTTTGTGGCTGCCCCTGGGGGCAGCCGGTTAATAATTATTGTTCAGGAACTGGAAAACGCACGTGCTGTATTTTCCAGGTTTGCAAAGTGTTCGAACGGATTTGCAGTGTAAAAGTAGGAGAGGGGTTTGACCTAAACCCGGGATTTTTCCCGAAAACGCGATGTTTTTTCCACGAGGTTGTTTCGGTTTTTTTTCTTAAATGGGTTTTTTGCGGATTGTTTTTTTCTATGCTTCACCATCAGAAAATAATCCGGGGTATCCGTTTGGGTTATTATGTGTATTTATGCCCCGGTAAAAGAAGGTGGATAAACGAACTGGCTGGTTACAGCCAGTATTGACAATGGTTTGGTAACGATAACATTATTTATTTTATGGGTACTACTGATATCCTGAATGACAGTTAACTATACAGTAATGTACGATGATGTTTTGTACATGGTGACGTTTATCGCGATGTTGCAGGTGTCTTTTGTAGGCTGGTCAGCATCGTTTTCGGGTATGTTAACCTGGTTTTTTTCTATGTAAATGTTGTTTTTACGGTTGCACGGGTTCGTTAAAGGTGTGTTAAAGTCTGTTTCGTGCCTGTGAGATCGATTTACGCGTGTGTAAGTATCATTTTCACGTGTGTTGTACTGTTTTCGTATGTGTTTGGATCTGTTTGGGGCGTGTAAGATTGATTTTCGCCCGTGTAAGATCGATTTTTATGTATGTTCAACTCTTTAGCAGGTGTACATTACCCGTTTACCGCAGCGTACAGTAAGGGGCGGGGTCGGGTACCTGTTTTTATGCCTTCTTTACCGGGGTCGCATTGCTGGCCGGGGTGTTCAGAAACATATTTTTATCCCGCAGGTACACCCCGATCCAAAGTACAGTAAGTAATGCCAATGCTACCGGCGCTGAATGCCCGGCTATTTCAATAGAGGCGGCACCGCCAAGGTAGGCTGTAACGAGTAAGAAACCGATCTTATAGGTTTTGGGGATGAGCAGCAGTATGGTAGCAACCAGTTCTACAATGGCTAAAGCGGTCAATGGAAAGTAAGGTATAAATCCTGCTTTGGTAAGGCCATCCACTACCGGTTGTGCAGCGGCGAACTTGCCAAAAGCGCTGGCAAGCAGCATCAGTGCTGGCAGTATTATCAGTATGGTAGCAATGATGCGTTTTGTTTTGGGATTCATTTTATTTTTTGTTTAGCGTGATGGTTTTTAATTTACCTTGCAAACTTATTGAAACATGGTTTATAAAAGTAACTGGTTTCCCATAGGAAAGCAGTTACTGTAAGGAAACCGACATCATAATACAATCATTATGTACGCGAAAACGAAAGCGGGTTGTCTCCCGCAGTCTAAGGATGAGCACGGGTCTGCGCAGTGTGCTATGGTTACATTGGCAATACGGGATGCGCTGGATATCCTCAGCGGTAAATGGAAAATTGCTATCATTGGTACCCTGAGCATGTCGGGTAAGCTGCGGTTTATGGACCTGATGCGGCAGGTGGAGGGTGTAGCGGCCAAGATGCTGTCTAAGGAGCTGCGCGACCTGGAACTGAATGAACTGGTGAAACGAACGGTGTATGACACCAAACCGGTTACGGTAGAGTATGAACTTACGCCTTATGGTAAAACGCTTGAGAAGGTAATCTTTGAGATTGCACAGTGGGGGATAGGGCACAGGAAGCGGATGATGCGGAGGGGGTGAGCCGGTACACCTGATGATGCTTAATCAGCCGGCAATGTCTTAAAAGGGTCTGACCACGGCGGTGACTGCCATGCCAATACTATTCAGACGAATGCGACCAAAGCCAATGCCTTTGAGGGGCAGTTTGAGATAAGGCTCGGCGAGGAATGATATACGTTTATTCAGTTTATATTGATATCCACCGGAGAGGGTGAGGGTGGAAAGAAAATGTTCGTTCTCATTCTCGTAGTACCACTTACGGCCACGGAACTGGCCGTTGGGTAGTTTGTAGAGATATGTGTAATCTTCTGTTTTCATTAATATTGATGAAACTCCAACCCCCGCAAACCAACTGTGTTTTGGCCTGAATCCAAAATGATAGGCGATGCTTACAGGAATCTCCTGCACGCGGCAGTTGGCATCGACTTTTGTCAGGTCGGGGTAGGCCGTCCAGAAATCGGCAGGCGGGTGGTAATCGGTGGGATCAGCGGCATAGATCTTATCGGTTACATAAAATCCTGCTCCTAACCGCAGGTGCTTACCAATGGTATAGCTTAATCCTGCGCCATATACGAACGCGCGTTTGCCGGGATCTTTGGTGCGTACATAGCTCAGGTCTATACCTCCCGTAAGGGTTATGGCAAAATTATTTGCAAACCGGCGGCTCTTTTTAACGGGAGTTTTAGCGGTGACTGGGGGGGTGGGTGGCGTTGTATCTTTCTTTTCTGTAATGGTTTTTTTTGCTTCGGTTACAGCTATATTATCCTGTGCTGGTTTTTCTTTAGTACTGTCTGAGGGCTTTGTTGTAACAGCAGGCTCGGATACGGGTGCATTGGCTACTGTTTCGGGTTCTATACCGGTGGCAGTAAGGTATACCTCTTTGTTTTTGGCAGGTTCTTCGTCTGTACCGGCTGTAACAGGAATAATTCTGACTTTAGTTTTTCCGCTGGTGTTTTGTGGTGCGTCGGGGGTGCCGCGGTCGAGGTCGAGCGAAGGGTCGCCGGCATTGATAATAATACGGGCAGTCCGGCTACTGCGCTTACTGCGGGATGCATTTGTACCGGGGGTTGTTGTGAGGCCCGGGGTGGCAGCAGTATTGCCGGGATTACCGGTTGTGGCAGTTGAAGGAATAATGGCTGTATTGGATTGTGCCTGACTTACTGCACCCGGGTTGGACGTACCTGGTGTACTGGCGGGTGCGGACTGTTGTGCTGTGGCAGGGTTATCGCCCGTACCAGTATCACTATCACGGAAGAGAGTAACATAAAGAATGCCGCCGCCTGTAATGAGCAGCGCCAGTAAAAGCAGGAGGTAGCGTTTGCCCTTCTTTTTTTGTGGCAGGTGCGCGTCGAGCTGTAACCGCATCTTATCCCAACCTGTATCGCTACTGGTTGTTGGGTTATGTTGGGCTGCCGCTTCGCGGATAATATCGTCCATCATGTCATCCTGCATGTTTGACCTCGGCAATTTGATTGTGGTGATGTAATATTTTTTGCAGTTGTTTTCTCGCCTTGGCAAGGTTAGATTTTGAGGTGCCGATGCTGATACCCAGTTCTTTTGCAATCTCTTCATGGCTTAACCCGTCTACAATAAACAGGTTCAGTACGGTACGGTACCCAGGGGTGAGCCGCTGGATCTGTTCGATGATCTCCTGGTAGGAAAGTTTGTCCGGAGCCGTTTCAGTCGCGGCCGGCAGGTGGACCAGCGTATCATCGAGCTCCCCTACCGCCTTGTGTTTGTTGTTCTTGCGATAGTGGTCGATCGACGTATACACCATGATCTTACGCAACCAGCCGCGAAAGGAACTGGCTTCATCTGCATAAGCTGGTTTATAATGATGTACTTCTTTAAATATCTTTAAAAAACCGTCGTTCAGGATCTCAATGGCATCGTCGGGGTTATTGGCATAACGGGAACAGATGGACATGGCATACCCATAAAAGGCCCGGTACACCTTCTCCTGGCTTTCTCTGCGGTTCAGGGAGCAGCCCCTGATATGTATGCTTAATTCGTCTGCCGAAAGCAATGCCTCAAGTTTTATGAGTGATCGTAAATGGGAATGGGTGGGTTGCCCGATTGTATAAAATTACGTTAAAAAAGTTGGCTTGGTTGTGTTATCCCCGGTTTTGGGGAGGGAGCCAGCTATTATTTCCCTAATAGCATAACCATGCGTTTTACGCGGTCTTCGAGTTTTTCGGAGGTAAGGTTTTCGCGCATACTGTCGACTTTTATAGGGAAACAGAAGGGGGTAAGCTGCCGGGGGAAGCTGATAATGACCTTTCCCTGTTGTATGCGCCGGAGCATATTGCGGAGACGAACCTCTTCCATCTGCTGTTCCATTACTTCATTACCTGCCTGGCGCAGTAACAGGTTGCCGGGGTCGTACTCGCTGAAAACATTAAAAAGGAGAGAAGCGGAAGCCTGCAGGTGCCGCTGCTTTTTCTTTTCGCCGGGGTAGCCCTGGAAGATGAGCCCACCGATGACGGCAATATCCCTGAACTTACGCCGGGCCATTTCGGTGCTGTTGACACTGCGGGTAATATCGGCATAGAGGTTTTCTTCGCTGAACAGTTCGTATACATTGGTATCGTCGACGGGGATGGGTTGATCGCTTAAGAGCTCAAAGCCGTAATCGTTCATTGCGAAGGAGAAGGTGATGGGTGTGATGCGGCTGATGCGGTAGGCGAGTAGGGCAGCCATGGCTTCGTGAACAAGGCGCCCCTCGAATGGATAAACAAAAAGATGGTAACCGTCTTTGGTTTCGATGTGCTCTACCAGGAGTTCATTGTTGCGGGGCAGGTACGAGAGTTTTTGCTGTAAGTCGAATACGGGCTGCAGGGCTTTCAGTTCGGGCAGGCGGCTGGTATCTGCTTCGTTGAGCTGGGCCCTCAGGAAAGCGCCGAGGTTGGCACTCAGGGGCATACGTCCACCCTGCCAACTGGGTACAGCACCTTTGGCCGCATTGCTCTTACGGGCCATTACTGTCATGTCTTTGATCATCACGAATTCAAGGTTACGGCCGGCGAGGGTAAAGATATCGCCGGGCTGGAGGCGGCTTATAAAATATTCTTCAATGACGCCGATATACCCGCCGGAGAGAAACTTTACCTTGAGCATGGCATCGCTAACGATAGTGCCGATGTGCATGCGGTGGCGCATGGCGATGCGACGGCTGGTTACCCTGTACAACCCGTTGATGATCTCTATCTTTTTATAATCGTCGTATTGCTGCAACGCATTGCCTCCTGCTACGAGGAAATGCAGCAGTTCTTCCCATTCTGCATGGGTAAGTGCGGAGAAACAGTAGGTGGATATTACTTCTTCATAAATATCATCGGGACGGAAACCGTCTGAAATGGCGATGGTAGAGAGATATTGCAGGAGTACATCATAGCATAGGAGCACAGGCTCGCGGTTTTCTATTTTGCCGGCGGCAATGGCTGACTTCAGGGCAGCCACTTCAATGAGTTCGAGTGCGTGCGTGGGCAGAAAGTATATCCTGCTTACGGCGTCGGGCTGATGGCCGCTTCGCCCGGCGCGTTGCAGAAAACGGGCTACTCCTTTTGGAGAGCCTACCTGTATAACGGTTTCTACGGGCCTGAAGTCGACGCCGAGGTCGAGGCTCGCCGTGCATACCACTACTTTCAGCTTTTCGGTATGGAGGGATTCTTCGACCCACATGCGCAGTTCCTGATCGATGCTGCCATGGTGCAGCGCAATGGCGCCTGCGAGTTCGGGTGCGGCCCTGAGCAGGGCCTGGTACCAAAGCTCGCTCATGCCGCGGGTATTAATAAAAATGAGCGTGGTTTTATGCTGTTCGATGACGGGCAGTACTTTATCGACCAGTTTCAGCCCGAGGTGACCTGCCCAGGGATATTTTTCTATCTCGTCGGGAAGTATTGCTTCGACCTTCACCTTTTTATCGAGCCTTGCGCTGATGATGGTGCCTTTGGTCTGCAGTGGAGCGAGTAATACTTCTTTGGCCTGTTCGAGATTACCGATGGTGGCAGAAATGCCCCACAGGCAGCAGGTACGGTTATGGTCTTTGCGCAGGCTGTGAATGATGCGCGAGATGGCGAGCTCTGTTTGCACCCCACGTTTACTGCCGAGCAGTTCGTGCCATTCGTCTACAGCAATTACCTGTAAGGGTTTGAACAATTCTGTATATCCTTTCTGGGCCAGGAGCAGGTGTAGGCTCTCAGGCGTGATGATGAGTATTTCCGGGGTACGTCTTTTTTGTTGCTGCCGCTCGGCGTTGCTGGTATCGCCATTGCGGTTGCCTACGCGCCAGGGAATATTGAGTTCGGCGAGGGCTTCTTCCATAGCACGGCCAATGTCTTTTGCCAGGGCGCGGAGGGGTGATACCCAGAGCAGTTGTAAGCCATTGTTTGTTTTTGTGGTATAGTTGCTGGGATGGGCATTGATGAAGCGTATCAGTGCACCAAGAAAGACGGAATATGTTTTACCGAAACCGGTAGGTGCGTTAACGAGGCCACTCTTATTTAACGTGATCCGGGCCCAGGTCTGTTCCTGAAAAAGAAAGGGTGTTCGCCCCTGCCCTGCCAGCCACTGGGTGATTACCTGGTATCCCGGAGTTTGTTGCAAAGAAAGGCTCATGTGCTCTGCTCCCGCGGAGCTGTAAATGTTTAATACGCCGAAGTTACGAAGGTATATGGAGTATGCACCTGGCAGTTAATACTACCAGGCCCTGGAAAGGCTGCCGTCGAGTATTCTTACAAAGTAAAGGTGCTTGTTCTCGATATAGTCGGGAATATCGGCATCTTTTTGGGAGAATACCGGCCTGAAATTGTAGTCGCAAAACACTTTGTAAGTTTTATCGTTCAGGTGGTTCATGAAATCGGCGGGGTAGCGGGTGAGTAAACGTGTAAACAGGAAAGCTGATTCAAAACCTTTGAAGGCCATATCTGTAGGGCGGTTCTTATACTTTTTTGTATAGGTATTGATCAATGTTTTACTGTAGGGGTCCCACTTATTATTGTAGTAGGGTGAAGTGAAGTATACCGGAAATTCGGAATAGCTGCCTTTTTTCAGTAGTGTTTTAAACCCGTCCCAGTTGGGCATACCGATCAGCTTAATGGGGTAGGTTTCGAACAGGTCGTTGCAGGCGTTGGTGATGCTTACTGCAAAATTCTCATCGAGGCTTGCACCGATGATAACTGTCTGGCGATTGCTATCGAGTTTCTTTTTTAATATATCTGAAGAGAATGTACTGTCGATATTGATGGTCTGTATTTTGAGCAGGGGTTTGCCATCGGGTTCGTTACTGGCTTTAAAATAAGCGGCTACTTTATCCTCCTGTGATCCTTTCCTGCGCAGCAGGAAAATATTATCTGTACCATGGTTTTGCAGAATATAACTGTATATGCCTTCGCAGTGTGCTTTTAATGTACTGTTGAGGATAATGGTAAAAGGATTTTTTGTGAGGCCACCGTCGTTGGGAAAGGTGGCGGAGATAAAGGGGGTATTTTTTGCGAGCGCAAAATCTGCGAGTTGTTTGTATTCGAGATCTCTTACAGAGCCGATGAGCAGGTCGAGACTATCGAGCTGGCCTGAGCGGATCAACTGCCCCAGGTTTTTGGTATAAGATTTTGTATCGTAAACATATACGTCAATGTTATAACCGGGGAGGCTCATGGAGTCGAAGGCTGCCTGTGCGCCCTGTACAAAGTCGAGGCCGGGTTGTGCAAACCTGGGCACTTCCTTAGCATATTTATAACCGGTGGTGGGGTTGAAAAGGGAATCGAGGTAGAGGGGTGCGAAAACGCCTATTTTGTAATTGGCGATAATGTTCTGCGCTACGCCTGTCATCGCAAAACAGCTTAATAATCCAATAAAAAGAAAACACTTTTTCATATTCTTTGCCTTTGCCGGTTTATTCCCATTCAATAGTGGCGGGGGGTTTGCTGCTGATGTCGTAAACTACCCTGTTTATACCACGTACATTATTGATTATTTCATTGGATATCTCTGCTAAAAACTCGTATGGCAGGTGGGCCCAGTCTGCCGTCATTCCATCTACCGAAGTTACTGCCCGTAGTGCAGCGGTATATTCGTAAGTGCGTTCATCGCCCATCACGCCTACGCTCTTCACTGGTAGTAAGATGGTTCCGGCTTGCCATACCGTTGCATATAAGTTATGTTTTTTGAGCCCTGCTGTGTATATAGCATCGGCATCTTGCAATAATCGTACCTTTTCCTCTGTGACTTCGCCAAGGATACGTATGGCCAGCCCCGGCCCGGGGAAAGGGTGCCTGAAAAGGAGTGCTTCGGGTATACCCAGTTCAAGCCCAACGCGGCGAACTTCGTCTTTAAAGAGGTAACGGAGGGGCTCTACGAGGTCGAGCTTCATGGTTTCGGGTAAACCGCCCACATTGTGGTGCGATTTTATGGTCATGGAAGGGCCATGCACTGATACGGATTCAATTACATCGGGATAAATAGTGCCCTGGCCGAGGAGTTCAATGTCTTCGATGTGGTGGGCTTCCCTGTCGAATATTTCGATAAAGGCATTACCGATAGCCTTGCGTTTGGCTTCGGGATCGGTTTTACCAGCCAACAGGCTGTAGAAGTAGTCTTTCGCATCTACTCCCTTTACATTCAGCCCAAGCTGGGCGTATATATCCAATACCTCGTTGAACTCGTTTTTACGGAGAACACCATTGTCTACAAAAATGCCGTAGAGTTTGTCGCCAACGGCCCTGTGGATCAGGGTAGCAGCAACGGTGGAGTCTACCCCGCCGCTCATTGCCATCACCACTTTGCGATTGCCGATTTGTGCTTTAAGGGCGGCTACGGTATCGTTGATAAAGTGTGCAGGTGTGAAATCCTGCCTGGTGCCACAGGCGTGTACCAGGAAGTTGCGGATGATGGTTTTACCTTCTGCAGAATGAAATACTTCGGGGTGGAACTGGAGGCCGTATAGAGGGAAATCGCCTTTCTGCCTGCGGAATGCGGCTACGGGGATACTGTCTGTAACGCCAAGCAGGTCGAAACCTTCAGGCAATTCCTTGATGGTATCGCTATGGCTCATCCATACCTGCGACTGGGGGGATACTCCTTCAAGCAATGGGTCGGCGGCTGTTATACTGAACTGGGCCCGGCCATATTCTCTTTTTTCACTTTTATCAACGCGCCCGCCAAGTTGTTTGGCGGTAAGCTGGGCTCCGTAGCAAATACCTAATACCGGGAACTGGCTGGCAAGGGCTGATACCTCTACCTGTGGCGCTTTGTCTTCGTTGACCGAAAAGGGCGAGCCGGACAGGATAATGCCTTTGAGACCCGGTTCTGCGTTAACGGGCTTGTGATAGGGGATAATTTCGCAGTAAACATTGGCTTCTCTTACCGCGCGGGCAATCAATTGGGTGTATTGTGAGCCAAAATCAAGAATGAGTATCTTCTCCGTCATGGTGGTGCGAAGGTAAAGAATTATTGTGCAGGTGTGGTGTAAGGCGGCAGATATTCCGGTAGCTGTGTTTTACCCGATTTATTTTTTTACAAAAGGTTAACAGGTTGGGTTTTATTTTATCATTTTTGCTGAAATTTTTAAGCCATGAATAAAAAATCATTAATCGCGCTGCTTTTTGCAGTTGCAGGCATGCTTGCCTGCCGTAACCATTTCCGTCATATCAGGGGTAGTGGTAATATCGTTACAGAAAAAAGAAATGTGGGCAATTTTACGGCTATTGATGCCGAAGGCATCATTTCTGTGGAGGTTAAGAACGGGCCTGAAGTGTTGGTTGAAATTGAAGCGGACGACAACCTGCTGCCGTATATATATACATCGGTGAAGAATGGTGTGCTGGAGATAGACGTGAGGGGTAAAAACTCGTTTACCGATGTTACCATGCGGGCGCGTGTAACAGCTCCTGTACTGAATGATATCAGTGCGTCGGGTACGGGTAATATTACTGTTAGCGGTACCCTGAAGGATAAGGAAGAGATTGAGTTCGATAATTCGGGCACGGGTAATATTACCGCCGATGTGGATGCTCCATCTATTAAGGCTCACAGCTCTGGTGTAGGAACGATTACCCTTACGGGTCGTTGCAGGGACCTGGATGCTAATGTGAGCGGGGTGGGTAATATAAAGGCTTTTGAGCTGCTTTCTGAGAATGCAGATGCTGATGTGAGCGGGGTGGGCAGTATACAGGTACATGCCAGCCAAAACCTGAAGGCGGGGGTAAGTGGTGCGGGAAGTATCCGCTACCGTGGAGGAGCAAACGTAGAGTCGTCGATCAGTGGGGTAGGAAGCGTGAAGAAGGATTAGCAGGGTTATCGTTTATAAAGGAAACTGTATCTGGTTCAATTTCGTAGATCAGAACAGCGCTCTATTAATGGCGTTGTTTTATGAGAAGATATATTGGTTGGGCTGTTATACTGCCGATGGTACTGATGGCCTGTACAAAAGAGAAAATAGTTAATTCCGGCTATACGGAAGCGAGTTACCAGCTTACTATTACGGGCCAGTGGACGAACCCGGCTTTTGGCATACCTTCTAATAATCCGCATTTTACTCCTGTGGTAGGTATGGTGCATAGTGCCAGTGGCCGGATGTTTGGTCCGGGAAGGGCGGCGAGTACCGGCGTTGAAAGCCTGGCCGAGGATGGGAATGCTTTTCCCCTGCTGGCGGAGATTGATTCGATGATTACTATGAAACAAGCGTCTTCTTCCTTTATCCTTTTCTTCCCCCAGATTAACGGTAGTACGCGTACGAGTTTATATGTGAATAGTAATTTCCCGAAATGCAGTTTTATGAGCATGCTGGCTCCTACGCCCGACTGGTTTTTCGGGTTATATGATTTTGACCTCAGGCCCGGAGGGAACTGGATCGCTGATACTACTGTGAACCTGTATACCTGGGATGCGGGTACGGAAGATGGGGATGTATTCCGGCAGGATAATGCTTCTACAACACCGCGTGATGTGGTAAACCTGCTTACGGCGGCAAAGGCTACTGTACTGGCTAATGGTAATCCAACACTTATGGCTGTGGCAAAAGCCCGTTTTATTAAACAGTAATGGTATAAAAAAATGATCCCTTCCTATTCCCGGGAGGGATCATTTTAACCTTTTTAAACAACCAAACATGAAACTTAATTCTGTCTTATATATCGATACGATATTGGTTACAGAAAGGTTTTGGCTGAGCCGTTTTTTTTAATTTTTATACAAGTGCAAGGTCAAGTACCTGCTGCATGGTTTTTACGTAATGGAAGGTCATGCCTTTAATAAAGCTGCTGTCTATTTCGTCTATATCTTTCTCGTTCTGCCAGCAAAGGACAACTTCTTTCAACCCGGCACGCTTGGCGGCAAGTATTTTCTCTTTGAGGCCACCTACTGGTAATACCTGCCCGCGCAGGGTAATTTCTCCTGTCATTGCAAGGAAGGGTTTTACTTTACGCCCGGTGAAGGCACTTGCGAGCGCCGTCATCATGGTTATCCCGGCGCTGGGGCCATCTTTGGGTGTGGCTCCTTCGGGGATATGTATGTGTACCGTCTTCTTATTAAAGATTTCGGGTTCTATATTAAGCTTTCTTGCATTTGACTGCAGCCAGGTATAGGCGGTGGTAGCGCTTTCTTTCATTACGTTACCGAGGTTGCCTGTGAGTTTTGTCTCGCCTTTACCTTCACTGAGGGCTGCTTCGATAAAGAGGATATCGCCGCCTACGTATGTCCAGGCCAGGCCTACCGCTACCCCTGGCATATTAGCTGTTTTGTAGATATCGTTACTGTAGCGGGGTTTACCGAGTATGCGTTCTACGTCGTTGTTGGTGATGGCGGATTTCAGCTTGTTTCTCAGGGCCAGTTCTTTTGCCTGGTTACGCATAATACCTGCCAACTGGCGATCTAACTCACGTACCCCACTTTCGCGGGTATAGTCTTCGACGATCTTTTCCAGTACTTTATCGTTGATCTTAAACGGATTTTTCCCTAATCCATGGGCTTCTTTCTGCCTTGGTATGAGGTGACGTTTGGCGATTTCGATCTTTTCCTCCACGGCATAACCGCTCAGATCGATGATCTCAAGGCGGTCGCGCAGGGCGGGCTGTATATTACTGATGTTATTGGCTGTGGCAATAAAAAGGACTTTGCTCAGGTCGTATTCCAGTTCGAGATAGTTGTCGTAAAAGGAATGATTCTGTTCCGGGTCGAGCACTTCGAGGAGTGCGGAAGATGGGTCGCCGCGAAAATCGTTGCCTACTTTATCGATCTCGTCGAGGATCATAACGGGATTACTGCTCTTGCTTTTACGGATCGACTGTAAAATACGGCCCGGCATAGCGCCGATATATGTTTTGCGGTGCCCGCGGATCTCGCTTTCGTCGTGCAGGCCACCGAGGCTGAGCCTTACATATTTTCTGTTAATGGCTGAGGCGATGCTTTTGCCAAGGCTGGTTTTACCGATCCCGGGAGGGCCAAGGAAACAGAGTATGGGACTTTTCATGTCGCCCTTCAGTTTGAGTACAGCGAGGTATTCGAGTATCCGTTCCTTGATCTTCGTCATGCCATAGTGGTCATTGTCGAGTATCTTTTTTGCTTTGTTCAGATCATATTCATCGGCAGTATATTCCTGCCAGGGCAGATCGAGCATCAGGTCGAGGTGGTTGTACACCACAGAATAGTCGGGGGTAGAGGGATGCATACGCTCCAGCTTCTCTACGCCTTTGGTAAACATTTCTTTTGCAGCTTCGGGCCAGATCTTTGTTTCGGCCTTTTTCTGCATGTCTTTTACTTCGGCCACATTATCGCCGCCCAGCTCTTCCTTAATGGCTTTGAGTTGTTGCTGAAGGAAGTAATCACGCTGTTGTTTATCGAGCTCTGCCCTTGTTTTATTGGTTACTTTGTTTTTCAGTTCGGTATACTGCAGTTCTGTTTGGAGCAGGTTCAGCAGTACTTCGGCCCTCACTTTGCGGTCGCTGATTTCGAGCAGGCGCTGTTTTTCCTTCAGATCGCTGTTGAGGTTACTGCTCACAAAGTGGATCAGGAAGGAAGGGTTCTCAATATTCTTGAGGATGATGCCTGCTTCATTGGGCAGGTTGGGCGACATATTGATGATCTGTGATGCGAGGTCTTTGATACCACCGATCATTGCGTCGAAGTCAGGGTCGTCTTTTACTATTTCCTCATCGAGAGGGGTAATTTTTGCCTTGAAATAAGGGTCTTCCTGTGAAATCGAATCGATCCGGAAGCGTTTACGGCCCTGGATGATGATGGTGGTGCCCCCGTCGGGCATTTTGATCAGTTTAATGATCCGGGCCACTGTTCCTATATCTTCCAGGTCGCTGACAGCAGGTTCTTCGATCGAACTGTCTTTTTGCGCTACTACACCAATCAGCTTGTCTGCCTTATTGGCATCGGTAACTGCCTTTATGCTCTTGTCGCGCCCTACCGTGATGGGAAGTACTACACCGGGGAAAAGTACTGTATTGCGGAGGGGTAAAAGGGCAATTTCGCCCGGAATGGGTTGGTCGTCAGCATTTCCATCCGTTTCTTCGTTCAGGGGCAGGATAGGCATAAACTCCATTTCGTCTTCGGTACCCTGCAAAAAAAATTGATTATCTATACTCATGCTAATTTCCGGTCATTTTGTCAACCGTTTGACTATAAAACGCATTTTTTGACCGGATGCGTATATGGTCAATATTAATGCCATACTGTTTACGGGGTGCTTTTTCGGTCGTTCAGGCAGTCTTTCGCCCTTAAGGGGTATCTTTGCGCCGATGGATATCCAATGCACGGATAAGGAACTTTTCCTGTTTAAGAAGATTGCTGCCGCTGCTGTGGCGCTGAACGTACCCTGCTATCTTGTTGGTGGTTTTGTTCGTGATAAGCTGCTTGGTCGGCCTACTAAAGACATTGATATTGTATGCCTGGGCGATGGTATTGCGCTCGCGCATGGCGTGGCAGAGCGTTTACGGCCTGTGCCTCATGTAAACTTTTTCAAAAACTTCGGTACTGCGCAGCTCAAAACGGGGGATGCGGAGATTGAGTTTGTAGGTGCGCGTAAGGAAAGTTATGCACGCGACAGCCGTAAGCCACAGGTTGAGGCGGGTACGCTGGAGGATGATCAGAATCGCAGGGATTTTACCATTAATGCTATGGCGGTCAGCCTTAACGAAGCTGATTATGGAAAACTGTTAGATCCTTTTGATGGTCAGGTACACCTTGCGGAAAAATTGCTGAAGACACCGCTTGATCCCGAACAGACCTTCAGCGATGATCCATTACGCATGATGAGGGCTATTCGTTTCGCCACACAACTGCGGTTTACTATAGATCCTGTAACACTGGATGCGATTGCCAAGCATGCAAAACGCATTTCGATTGTGAGTGGTGAGCGTATTGCTGATGAGCTGAACAAGATATTGATGAGCCCGCAGCCTTCTATTGGTTTTGACCTGTTGTATAAGACGGGTTTATTAAAGCTGATCTTTCCACAGATGGTGGAGCTTGCGGGTGCGGAATATATTGACGGCATGGGGCATAAGGACAATTTTTATCATACGCTGCAGGTGGTGGATAATATCGCGCAACATACGGATGATCTGTGGCTGCGTTGGGCGGCGGTACTGCACGATATTGCCAAGCCGGCAACAAAACGTTTTGAACAGGGGCATGGCTGGACCTTTCATGGTCATGAAGTGGTTGGAGGAAGAATGGTGCCCAAGATATTTACGAAGCTGAAGTTACCTCAGAATGATAAGATGAAATTTGTGCGTAAGCTGGTAGAGTTGCACCTGCGGCCCATCAGCCTTACCAAGGAAAGTATTACGGACAGTGCGATACGCCGCCTGCTTTTTGATGCGGGTGAGGATTTTGAAGCGCTGATGATATTGTGCGAGGCGGATATTACTTCAAAAAACAAACAGAGGGTTAAACGCTACCTGGAAAATTTTGAGCTGGTAAGAAAACGCTGTGCCGAAGTAGAGGCTAAGGATCATCTACGCAACTGGCAACCACCGATCAGCGGAGAGTTGATCATGGAAGTCTTTCAGCTTTCGCCGGGCCGTGAGATCGGCATCATAAAGAACGCTATCCGTGAAGCGATACTTGATGGTATTATTGAGAATGATTACGATGCTGCTTACCGGTTTATGCTGGAGAAGGCGGCGGAACTGGGCATCGGCACTCAAGCGGATGCAAAGTGATTAAGCAACACCTGCGGATTTGTACCCCTTGTTTATTTTTTATACTTTTGACTCTTATTAATCATTAATTTCAGGCATTGGCATGGCTATATTTCGTTTCAGGGTGTATTGGGAAGAGGATGACAGCACTTACCGTGATGTTGCGATAAGGCATACGCAGACTTTTCTTGACCTGCACGGTGTTATTTTAAAGAGCTACGAATTTGACAGTAAACATAAGGCTACTTTTTACCGGAGTAACGACCAGTGGATGAAGGGGCGTGAAATCTCGCTCGAAAAATATGACAAAGCATACCGGGTTGATCCCCTGCTTATGGAGGAGACGACAATAGGGTCGGAGATCAAAGATCCTAACCAGAAATTTATTTACGTATACGATTTTAATAAGAACTGGACCTTCCTGATTGAGCTGATCAATGTGGATAAGGATGAAAACCGTAAGCTGACTTATCCGTGTTCTGTTCGTTCGGAAGGCATTGCTCCATCGCAGTATGGTACGAAAGGACTGGTAGACAGCCGCCTTGCTGAGGTGGAAGAGAAATACGATCTTAACCCCGGGGCGCTGGATGACGGATTTGGGGAGGAGGGCGAAGAGCGTGAGACAGATGGAGGGGATGACGAAGCTGCTGCGGATGAGGGCGGTGATGAATTCTAAAACCTGTATTATTATAGCAGGGCCTACGGCCGTGGGTAAAACTGCGCTGGCCATTGCACTGGCGCAGCATTTTCAAACTGAAATTATTTCTGCTGACAGCAGACAGTGTTATACCGAACTTACTATCGGTGTGGCAAAGCCTTCGACTGAAGAGCTGCTGGCGGTACCGCATCATTTTATCAACAGCCATTCTATACGCGATGAAGTGAGTGCGGCTGATTTTGCAACTTATGCTTCAGCGGCTGCACAACAAATTTTTGAACATCACGATATTGCTGTTATGGTAGGGGGCACGGGTTTATACATTCGTGCTTTTTGCCAGGGGATGGATAGTATTCCTGCTATTGATGCTGCACTGCGTATATCGATCAGGGAACAGTATGCAGCAAAGGGTATGGAATGGTTGCAACAGGCGGTAGCACAAAAGGACCCGGGATATTTTGCAACTGGTGAAATACAAAACCCACAGCGGATGATGCGTGCACTGGAAGTTATATTGCAGACGGGTATTTCTATTATGGAATACCAGCGGGGGGGAAAGGTGCAGCGGGATTTTAATATTATACAGTTTGGGCTTGAGCTGCCGCGGGATGTGCTTTATGATCGTATCAATCGCCGCGCAGATGAAATGATGAAAGCAGGGCTTGAAGCTGAAGCGAAGGGTTTGTGGCCCTATAAGTATTACAATGCATTACAAACGGTAGGATACAGGGAACTGTTCGCTCACTTTGAGGGAGAATATTCATCTGAAAGGGCAGTAGAACTGATTAAACAGCATACCAGGCATTATGCGAAAAGGCAGATGACCTGGTTTAAGAAAGATACTGCTATCACGTGGTTACACCCTGATCCGGCTTTTGCACATATTGTGGCGAAGGCTGAAGAAATAAGAAATACCCCGGCCTGATCAAGTCAAGGTTTCTACTGACCCAGCTCAAGCTGATTCCTAACCAACTCGTAATATTTGCCTTTCCTGTCTGTAAGTGTTTCGTGGTAACCCATTTCTACTATAGACCCATTTTCAAGTACGATGATCTGGTCTGCATTCTTTACCGTGCTCAGGCGGTGTGCGATGATCACTACCGTCTTGTTCTCAAAGAAGGCATCGAGGTTTTTCATGATCTTTTTCTCGTTATTGGCATCAAGGCTGCTTGTTGCTTCATCGAAGAAAAGGTAAGTGGGGTTCTTGTACACCGCACGTGCAATAAGTATGCGTTGTTTCTGCCCCCCACTGATGCCGGTACCCGTACTGCCTATCTTGGTATTGAATTTCATGGGCAGGCGGTTGATGTATTCATCAAGACAGGCTATCCTGGCTGCGTTATTTAATCTTTCCATATCCGGATTACCTTCTCCCACCGCTATATTCTCGCCGATAGTACCACTGAAGATATACCCATCCTGCATTACGATGCCACATTGCTTTCTCCATTCGTCGGGGTTTAACTCTTCGAATCGGGTGTCTCCGAGCATAATGTTTCCGGACTGTGGGTTGTAAAAGCTGAGGAGAAGCTTCAGTAAAGTGGACTTGCCACTTCCGCTGTTGCCAACAATGGCTGTGACTTTTCCCTTTGGAAAAACGATATTGATATCGCTGAGTACATTCATCTGTGTGCCGCCGTCATATTTGAACGATACGTCTTTCAGCGTGATTGAGCGTGGGCCATTGGGTGGCAGAAGCTGCGAAGGGTGGGCTTCATTATCTCTTTGCCTGATCTCGTCGAGCCTTGTAAAGGCCAGTTGTGCTTCCTGTATAGACTGTGAAAAGTTAGCCAGTGAATCTATCGGATTAGCCAATAAACCCGTAATGTAGCCTATGCTCAACATCATACCAAGGGTGATATCTCCCTGTATTACCCAGTAAGCACATAAAAAGTTGATGGAAATATTTTTTATCTGTGTCAATAGCTGAACGCCGATGCTCTGGTAAACACCAAGCTGCAGGGTTCTCTTCTTCAGGTTAAATATTTTACCCTGGAGGTGCTGCCATTGCTCTATTTTTTTGTTCTGGGCATTGTTGATCTTGATCTCTACCATGCCATAGATGATCTCGTTAACCAGATTATGGTTTTCTGATGCCAGCCTGAAATTGGTGTAATCAAGCTGTCGCTTCATTCTGAAGAAAAGGAATATCCATAGTATAGAAAACAGGCTGATCAGCGTAAATACCAGGCCAATTTTTACGTTGTAAGCAAAAAGCCTGAACCCAAGGCATACTGTTATAACAACAGAGAAGAATGTTTGCAATACCTGTTCGGAAAGAAAATGCTCGATGTGTTTCTGGTCGTCTATCCGCTGGAAAATATCTGTAGGTACTTTTATATCAAAAAAACGTATTGGCAGCTTTACTACTTTGTGCAGCAACTGTGTGATCATTTTTATGCTGATGCTCATACTGGCCCTGACTCTAAGCCATCCCTGCACCCAATTGAAGAGGCTTTGCCCAAATATAAGTGCAAGCTGGAAGCCGAAAACAGACCACAGCAACGAAACATTGCTGTTTTTTATGCCATCGTCAATGATGGTCTGCATTGTTTTGGGAAAGATGTATATGATGAGGGTGCCCAGCATAATTACCATAAGAATAGCGGCAAAGGTTTTATGCTGATTCTGGATGGCTTCCCTGTAATACACAAAACTTCTTTTCATGGAATCTTTCGCACTTGAATGCGGGAGTTTCATATTATCGAACTCGTCTGTGGGCTCCATAAAAAGAACGATCCCCCTGTCATTACCCTCTTTCCACCAATTTTCAAAAACTTCCTGTTTCAGGCCAATCTTTCCGTATGCAGGGTCGGATACATAAAAGCGATCTTTACTTATCTTATATAATACTACAAAATGCTCCTGTTTCCAATGCATGATACAGGGTAGAACAGCATTCTCCTTCAGCCATGAAGTGGTGCAAAGGAGGGACACTGCCTCGAAGTTTAATTTCTCGCTTGCGGAAAGCAGATCGCTCATAGTTACCCCCGACCGGGTTGTTTCGCATAGTTCCCGGAGGTAATTTAACGAGCATTTCTTCTTATAATATTTGAGTATTATTTTCAGACATGTTGCCCCACAGTCACTATACTCGAGTTGCGAATAATGTGGAAAAAACATAACCCGTTAGTGTTTAGTAAAAGTTATATGCTCTGCAGTTTATGTTTCCCTGTAGGCAGATGACTTTTTAGTTATAAAATAATATATCATTCATTTACTGCTGTATCATCATTACGCTCAGGCCTGACGGTGCTGCATTATTCTATGCTGAACCCTTTGAAATTGATATACGGGCTGCATAGCTATGTTATGGCAAAACAGGTGTTCACGTTAATATTTTATACAGCCTGCTTCAATGTAACGGTGCCTGGCAGGTCTATACCAAAGTTAGCGCATATCTTCCTGAAATTTGAATAATTATGGTGTGCTGAGAGATCTCCACCTTTTAATTCTGACCAATGAATATAGCTCGACAGGATAAGCTTCTTTACGAAGTTTGGGCTATGGGTGATAGACTCAAATTTCTCATTGAGATCCTGTATATAGCTGTCTTCCTCTCTTTTCAGAAGCTTATGTATTACTTTCAGCGAATCCTGTATTTTTTCGGCATAGGAGTGTGCCTGAGGCTTGCCTGTAAAAACATTGTTCAGCGTATCAAGGAATATAGCAGTGGCGGTATCATCGTCGTTTTCGAATGTACGCTGTACGCTATATACTACATTGTTCAGTATATAATGGAGCCAGCCTAATCTCTGGTCCTCATCCATTGTTGCAATGGCAGGTGTAAGTGTAATACTATCGTTAATGGAAAAGAACAGGCTGTTAAGCAAGTCTGAAAACAGGGATACTATTTTTTCCTTATCCCTGGTGCGTATATGGATGCGAAGCAGGTTAAGGTTGTGCTCGTACATGCTTTTGATAAAGTCGGGCATGGTGTCTTTTTGCTTTATTGAGTGCAGTACAGCTTTTTCGATCTTTCCGGCTGCTTCGTCATACCTGTTTTCAACATAGTCGCCATAAGCAGCGCAGGCAAGATAAATGGTTTCAACACCTTCTTTTACATTTTCGGGGAAGCTGGTCCTGTCAATCTCATTTACTTTTTTGAAAGGAATACTGGCTGAATTGAAATCACGATTTCTCCAGTATGCTATACTTTTTTCGCAAAGCGAATGAAAGTAAAACAGTGCCATGTGTTCTTCTGTTGATAAACTGGGTCTAAAATGAGTAAGTAATTCAAGGAATACGTGACTACCACCAGTTCCTGAAGTATAACCTCTTGGGGTTAATGCCTGGAGTGAATTGAAATTATCTAAGAAGTTCATAATATAATAAATTTTACAGTTAGAAATGTGGTTATGATATGGCTTCGGCTTTTTCCTGCTGGTCCATTGAGATCAGTTTGCTGAGGAACAGCCGCTCATCAATATTCTGTTTGAAACTTGGGCAGGGCGATGTACCCCTATACCAGTGTTTGGGGCAGGAGCCGCCGCATACGGGTAAGAATTTGCATCCCTTACACCAGGTTTCATTCGTTGGTATTTCGTCGTACCATTTCCGCATCAATATGTTTGATGAATCAAGATCAGGATTCTTATGCAGGTTGCCTGCATAGTATTCTGTATTCTCGTAGACAGGAGTGTATGGTATTTCCCAGCAGGTAGATACGTTTCCGTATGCGTCGAATACTTCGCTCGTGGAACTGGCAACCATGCAGACGTTGTGTTTCCTGAGTGGAATCAGTCCGTCTTTTTTAAGCAATCCATACCCATGCAGCCTCAAATAAACATCGATCTCAAACGAAGCAAAATCATCTTTGGAAATGCCGTTTATTTTTGATGCGCCGTTATCTCCCCAGTCGTGAATCGGCGCAAGGTTAAAGGATACCTTATTGAGAATATCGTGTTCGTGCAGCATGTCAACCAGCTCGATTACATTATCTTTATTCTGGCCATCTACGTTGCAGCGAACGCCTATAGCAATCTTCTTTTCCTTAAAGAGCTCAGTATGAACGATCTCTTTCAAGTTGTTAAAGATGATCTCAAAGGATGGGCCTCCTGTTTTAAGCATCCTGCGCTGGTCATGAAATTCGGCTGTGCCGTCGATCGTGATCTGGAATTGCTTGATCCTGTATTTGCTGACTAAGCGATCAAATGTCTGGTATTTAAGGGCCAGGGCATTAGTTACCATCATTGCCTCATAGGCTATCTTATTGCTATCACAATAATTGATCAACATTTCGGATATCTCCTCTATGGAACTCAGGCCGGTTAGAGGTTCACCGCCATACCAGTTAATGGAAATACCCTGAAGCGTACCTTTCAACGATTCTATTTTACTTACAATACGATCGTATATTACACTATTGGTTTCAGTTGATGAAACCTTTTTAACATGCTGCTGACCGCAATAATGACATCCAAGCTGACAGTTTGCTGTTGGCTGAATGGTAAAGCTCAGGTATTTGTTGTCATTATCCTTTACGTTTTCTTTATTAAGGCTGAGGATATAATCAAGCTCTTCCTCTTCGCGTGGTACGATGGCTTCTGCCATAAGCATGGCTTCAATTACATTCAAGGGTAGGTCATCCCATCTTTCTTCGATGATATTTTCATAATGTGCATTATCTATTTCAATAGCTGCCCCGGTGCGGGTGGCATACAGGTAAAATGCATCCGGAAAAACATCAGGGTCTTTACTGATGTGAACGTATTTCGATAGTTTGAAATTCATAGTACATTTTTTAAAAAATTAAGAATATATTTCTATTGATTGAGCAAAAGATCTGATCAATACCAGGATGCGGCTAATCTTTTTTTTTCTTACGCTTAATCCTGAAATTAATATCACAATTGTCTACGCCGTATGATCCGCAACTTTTCTTATTCAGCTTTGGACAATCGACGCCCGAACCTCCGGTTGTGAGGTCCATCTCGTAATCGTTAAGGAAATTAACGTCAGTGATTTCGGGTATAACCGTTGGGATAATCTTTTTCTCTATCACTTTCAGTAACTCCTGTTTTAGTTTTTTGTGTTTCATCGCGTATTATTTGATCTTTACAATAGTGGGTTTATAACCGGCTATTATGAATGTGAGCAGGGATAAGCCTGCAGGATTTTCGCAGGCTTATCGGGCTTGTCTTATGATCCGTCAACCAATCTTGATTGGACAATTGTTCATATTATACAAGCCACAACTAACAAGCTTTGGGCAGTTGGCGGAGGCCCCGCCTATTGTGGAAGCTATTTGTTCTTTATTCAAAAAATCTATGTCTGTTGTGGCGGCTTTGATCTGTACGGCTTTTGCCAGCAGCAGACCTTTCAGCTTTTTGTTTTTCATCTTTTTTTGAGTTTAATATTGATAAATGTTCTTCATTTATGGAACGCAAACGACTTGATAATCTATTATCTTGCCATAACCTGTTCAGTGATGTGAAAAAAAGTTGCATGCTTTAAAGCATGGTTCTTATTGTCTTCAACCGTTGGTTTCCGGAAGTTTTCAGCAATGGCCGGACAGTAAAGCATGCAACTTGTATTGCCGTGGAATTAATACTACGATCCGACTTTTACCCCACAGTTGTTACTACAGAATGTTCCGCAGGTAGTGAGATTAGGACAATCGCATCCACGTCCGGCAGTAGTGTACATCAGTTCCTCTTTATTGAGAACCTGTACCTGTCCGGAAGCAGCGCTTTTCCCGCTGGCAAGTTTGTGAGCCATCAGGCTCTTTAATCTTTCATTTTTCATCCTTACGTCAGGTTTGGTTTTGAAGTTTAAATACTTTCGTTTTCTTCGAACTTAACCTTCAGGCCACAATTATTGCTGCAAAATGTGCCACAACTGGTCAGGCTTGGACAGTCGCATCCTCTTCCTGCTGTTGCAAATAACAATTGATCTTTGTTGAGGACTTGTACCTGATCGGGTGAAGTGTTTCCGGCAGAAAGCCTTTGGGCCATCAGTGTTTTTAATCTTTCATTTTTCATATTAATGATAGTTTAAGGTTATTGTGTAGTCTGTTCCAGTTCAAACTTTACACCGCAGTTGTTGCTGCCATAGGTGCCGCAGGATGTCAGCATCGGGCAATTAGTGCCGCCGCCGCCCTGAGCGTATACGAGCATATCGCGGTTTAAGATTTCAACATCCTTGTATGGATGTTGCTTGTTCTGGGCAACCTTGGCTGCCATCAGCTGTTTTAACTTCTCATTTTTCATGTTAACAATTTTAGTAATTAAGCATTTTGTGAGGACTAAAATGACGCTTTTACGCCGCAGTTTCCGCTTCCAAATGTTCCGCATGATGTCAGCATTGGGCAGTTTGGCCCACCGCCGCCATTTGCAAAGATCAGGAGGTCGCTGTTGAGCACTTCGACATCCTTTGTTTGCAGTAACTTACTTTGAGCGACTTTGGTTGCCATCAACTGTTTCAACTTTTCATTTTTCATGTTAATGATTTTAGTTGTTTGAATTTTGTTACGTTTAGCTTCCAACTTTTAAGCCGCAATTGCCACTCCCGAAAGTGCCGCATGAGGTTAGCATTGGACAGTTAGGGCCGCCACCCCCGTGGGCAAAAGCCAGGAGATCCCTGTTGAGTATCTCAACATCTTTTCCCGGATGAAGCTTACCCTGCGCGATCTTGCCGGCCATGAGGTGCTTCAATTTTTCATTTTTCATTTTCAATTTTTTTTGAAATGGTTAAATAGGCTTAGCATTTAGAGTCCGTAAACCCTTCAGACTTACTACCTGATCTGCAGTATCCGGTAATATTTTATCGCGCTTCCCGGTGCACAGGATATATGTACCTGCCCCGAGTTTCGAAATCTCTGATGTGTTAAAGTGCTAAAAGGAAAGAATTGGCCTGTACTGTTGTGCGCAAATTCTTCATAGTCTTTTGTAATTTTTACCTTGCATCTGCATAACAGTAAGCATCATTCCACCATAGTGGATATGCCAGTTTAAGTAACAATTACAATTCTGTTGGCACATTGGTAACAAAAGCAGTTAATTACTGTGTAATTCGGTCGGTTCCTTAGCGACGTGTTCGTCAAAATGGTAGCTAACTGCTTTCGGGCCTGGCTGTTTGTGTTCGTTCCTTAGTTAAGTCTTTGTTTTTCTTCTTCGTTACTGGTTGCTCTTCTGCCGAGTCTTTTTGCCTTGGTGTTGCCAAAGGATTTGCTCAGCGAAATTCTTATGCTTCTTCTGTCGTTATTATTTAATACTGTTGTTATTTGTGCATCTGTTTTGTTGTTGATAAAAACATGCCTGTCTGCATATTTTAGCAGGTCGCTTGCTGATACAGCAATACGTAATCCTGTTCGCGGTATACCGTAGCCACCTCCTGCATCAATGCGCCAACTACTGACAGTTTCTTCCCAATAGCCAAAACGGCCGGGTGTATTAAAACTAAAATTACAATAAAGGTTGATGCCTTTTGCAAGGATGTTGCTGAAGTTGTTGTTAAGGGTTAGGTACAATTGCCAGTTGTCTGTTTTGTCGATTACTTTTACCTGATCGTTGTTGAAGTTACGGCTATAAAAGCCCAGGTTGGAGTTGAATGAAAGGCTCCACTTATTTTTAATAACATTTTTCTGTGTGAATGTCCAAAAGTTATACTGTTTTATATTGCCCCAGTTGCGCCATCTGATAAGAAGTGTATCGGGAGGTATAATTTCATTTCCCTGTGTATATAGCTGTCTTGCTACCGAGTATGACAGGCCAAAATAATATGCCTGCTTATAGCTGTACATTAGCTCAAGGCTTCCGCCATTCGATGGACGGATAAAGGGATTCCCTTCTGTTATTGTGCGTGGACCAAGCAGTATGCGGGCAGGGTTAAGGCTGAAATATTCAGGCCTGCTGTTATCGGTTCTTGATGTCAGAGAAAATGAATGTTTTTGATTGGGGCTGTAATTCAGGTACCCGATCGGGAAAATGAAGGTATAGCCGGTTGAGTTATTCGTTACAGTGCCTCCTTTTGTACTGGTATTGATGCCTGTGTACTCCACTTTTATGCCTCCCTTAACCGACCATTTTCCGTTAATATCGCTCTCCAGCGTAGTATACGCAGACGAAATATTCTCTTTATAGTCGAAAATCGCCGATAAACGATCCAGTTTTGTCCAGTTGGTGCCTGTATTGATGAATGCATCATACGGAGTTTTAATATCGGATCTGCCCCATTTTGCTCCTGCTTCAAGTGTAACTTTTTTGCTTACCGGTCTTGAATAGTCGGCTTTTACAGCAAAGTTTCTGATTTTTTGTGTTACGTCTGTTTTTATGCTTGGCTGTGGTGCCTGCAATAAGAAGTCAGTATTCTGTATAACGGTTGTGTTGAGGTAATCGCTGCTGATCTCCAGGTTTTCCGCTTTTCTTTCAGAATAATATTTCAGGAAAATATTCCCATTCAGCAGGTCGTTATCCTTATATATATATTGCCGGTAATCGTTCCTGATGCCGGTGTTGTCTGATTCGGTTCCTGTGGCGGCGGCATTAGAGATGGAAGAGGTGACGATCCACTGTGTTCCGATGGTCAATAAAGGGTTCAGGCTGTACCGGATATCTGTAAAGCCGTTGATGTTTCTTCGTCTGGTATTGTTTTCAAAAAACGATGATACTTCTTTCTGAGAAGCATCCCTGATGAGCGTTTTACGGTCTATCTGCTGAAAGGCCCTTGTGCTGCCGCCACTGATCACTAATGATTGGTTATAATTGTTGTTGTTGTGATCAAGTGAAACTGAACCGTTTACCAGATTTACCTGTGACCGCTGGTATGATACTGTTGATGTACCTCTTGTACCATTAATATCCAGTTTTTTGAGTATAATGTCAATTACAGGACCATCGGCATCATAGAAGGGTGGGGGAATGGTGAGTACCTCTATTTTCGTCAAATTAGTGGATGGCATTTCTTTCAGGAAGCGGAATAAATCTTCGCCTTTGAGGTAGAATTTTCTCCTGTTGATAAAGATGGTAGCATTCTGGGGGTTTCCTACCACGTTAATGTCTCCTCTCTCGCTTGTTTGTACCATAGGGGTCTGTTTTAACACATCCCATACATTATTTCCAATAACGAGTGGTGAGTTAGCGATACTAAAGACGAAACGGTCCCGTTTTCTTTCGAAAGTCGGGGTGATGGTTGATTTTACTGTAATACCAGTCAACTCCTTGTCTGCCTGTACAAATGGGCAAATTAAACTGGTGTCTGCTTTGATGTCCAGTTGCAGTGAAAAAGCCTGGTATCCAATAGCCCTGCTTTGCAATATATATGTTCCTCCGGGTATGCGCTGAAACTGAAATGTTCCTGTACTGTCGCTCAGTGTATAAAAAGCGATGCTGCTGTCTGCTGTTGAAGTAAGGTTGATGCTTGTAAAGTTTATACTCCTTTTTTTATCGTCAAGCAATGTTCCTTTTACGGTGAATTGTGCGGTTGTTGAGTAGCCGGTTACCAGCCAAATTAAGATAATGAAAAAAGAATATAGCGTCTTCACTGGCATATTCCGTAATTAAGATTTTGAAAACTGGTTTGATGCAGGAATGATCCTGTTGAACAGCATGTACTGGCTGGTCAGAAAGTCGTACAAGTCATATTTTAATGTTTCTTTTTCTGTAACAATGTGTTCATTGTCTGCAAGCTGCTTTATAATCTCATTGCCGCTGATAAAACCCTCCTCAAAATACCTGAAAATAGAGTGCCAGGCATTCATTTTTATCAGCTCCACGTCTGTATAGCTCTGTGCAACCAACCAGGGTGTCAATACAGGATCCTCTTCGGTTGAGGCTTCAAAGAAAAGCCTGTTCTCACCAAAAAAGAAGTATTCTCCTTTTTTCTTGCTGTAATTCCAGTTGTGAAACAGATAAATAATTTTGCAGGTATCTGTATTAAGCCTGAACGGGACATCCATAAACTCGTCTATACTGTAATTATACAGGTAATTGAATGCCTTATCTTCTTCGTATTCAATAAACTTCTCTATATTAAGATTAATACTTTCTAACTGGTATACATCCCATAGTTTGTAGAACCTCAGATCAGAGATATTTTCCTCGATTAATAACTCTATTTTGTGGTCATCTATGTTTTTCGTATCATGGCCAAGTTCAGCGATCAGTTTTTTGCATTCAGAAAACTGTTCTTCTCTTGCCGCCTTATATTCGGCCGGCAGGCTTTCTTCAGTATTTATTTCTTTTATTACGCTATAGACAGATACAGTACGGTAAAGTTGCTGTATGTGCTGGTACATTTTTGGAAATTCGAAGCGAAACCGCTGCTCCATATGTGATACAAAAAATGGCATTGCTTTCGACTGGCCTATCATGTGAATATAATTGCGGCTTTGGGGTACAATACCAAACCGGGTAAGGTTATAGAGTTGTCCCTCATTGTCTTTTAACAAGCTGCCGATTGAATTTGCACTTTTATTATTTGCGATGGCGAGCTGGGCAAAAAATAATTGCTCAAAATACATGTTAAAGCTACCGAGTGAGCGGGAGCGTGTAATGATATCATGATTGGCATCAATGAAATCGAAAACAACTTTACAATATTGTTTGATAAAGGGAATATCATTGCCACCCAGGATACCGGCGTTTATGGAAACAATATCTTTACTCGAATCTATACCCTGTATAAAATCGGGGATATTGCTAAATATTTTTTCGCCTTCCTCCACAAGCTGCTTATATAGCTGATGCCCCAGCTCAAAGTTTTGTACAATAAGCTTTTGTGAAAGCAGGTTTTTGTCAATAGGTTTCCAAATAAAAATATCTCCGTCTACATGCAGAAAAGGCTCTTCCTGCCTGCTGTATGTGTATATTTTTGCTATAGCCCATAAAATGCTGCTGTATTTGTTCATTACATCAAGTTCGTTGTGTACCTCGTTATATTCCAACCCGATTTTGTTAACTAACCAGTCGAAACCTGTATTGTCGGTATAAAGTATTTTCTTATCTCCAGGGTGGTACTTCTTTAAGAGCAACAGGCTGTATGCCCATCCTATTGCATGGTATTTTTCGTTAAGCCACCCTCCGCAAAACCTGTTATACTCCTCATCCTTTATTTGATTGGAAAGGCTTGGTAAACTCCAGAATGATTGTACAATATTCATTTAAGTAGGCAATTAGGTCAGATTTGTTTTACATTCAGAAAAAGGAATAACCTCATTAGTCACTATAGTTAAAAAAAAGGAAACATTGTGTGCTGTGCTTGCATTGTAAATCTCACAGGGTCAGTAGCACTAAATGAAGACGATCAGCAAAATAAATCAGGATGTTAGCAGATTCCTTGGAATTTGTTTGTTACATAAGTTTTGTTTTACACGGTTTTCCAATTCATAGTCAGCCAAGTCAATAAAATGATCTTAATACTCTAAGATATTTTTCTTTCTCAATATTAGCCAATTTTTTGATTCAGAAAATAAATTATGGATAATTTTTCTTGTTATAACGAAAAATGATCGGCTGTATGTAAAAAGGTTTTTGCTTTTTTTGATAAATGTAAAATGGGGAAACAGGGTTCCCGTTTATGCATCACGGTAAGAACTAATTATAACCGGGAGGATCAGCCGTGTCGCAATAATACCGCCGCTGTAAAATGTATATCCGAATTGGCTCTAATTGTCCGAGATTAGGCCGTAATAGTGCTGGGCCATATTCTAATAAGCCGTATTTCTACTATCCTGAATTAGCAAAATGCTTTTGTATGGAAGGTTTGTACAATAGATATAGCATATTGTCTTTTACAAAGTATTGGAGGGCTACTTAAAAAAATACCCCACAGAAACTGTGAGGCATTTAAATGCGTTAATGTTATATAGTTTAAAACTTGAATCCAATGGTAGCTATGATGCTTCCTCTTGTATTCTTAAGTGAGGCGTAAGTATTGGCCCTGTCTTCTAAACGGTAGGGGAAACTTACATCCTTGCTTATGGCATGTACATAAGTAAGGTCTAAGAATATTCCTTTATCACGATAGCCTATACCACCGCTGAGCAGGGTACGGTTTGCCTTTAGCTGTTTGTCTTTATAAGGGCTGCCATAATAAGCAAAGCCAAGGCGTCCCATTATGGTATTGAACTTAACTTCGCCCCCCAGCTTAAAGTTAAAATTGCCTTTATATTCACCTTTTACTACGCTGTTCAATCCCTTGTAATAAGCCTTTTCCGCATCAGTGGGGTTTTCGTTGTCGCTGCTGAAGCGGCTGCCCCTGTGATTTACATATTCTACGTCGGCTGTAATAAAGGCACGCTGTTTTTTAGTATTTTCTACTTCTCTGAATACATACGAAGCGCTGATTGAGGCTTTAAAGGGACTCATTTGTCCGTACTTACTCTTTCCGGTTTCGTTGTTGTTAAAGAATTTTGAGCTTACTGTAGCATTGTGTACCGGATTTTCCAACTGAACGGTCATATCAGTATTGCGGCTGTCTTCCAGTGTCATAAATGATGGGGTCTGAATGGCGAGACCGAGGCGGATATATTCTTTCGGGCGGTAAATGAGTCCAAACCGCGCATTGATGCCTACCCCCACAGTTTTGAAGTTATCATTATATTCAAAACGGGCGAAATGATTATTGGTATTTGAAGAGGTATCAGATTCAATAAATTTCATATCACTGCCGTAGAAAACAAAAGGAATACCTAATGAAGCACCCCAATACCATTTATCGTTACTGTTGTGGGCGTAACCGAGAGCGGCCTCATAAATGCCACCGCGTGTGTTGTGTACCATTTGCTGGCGAATGGCCTGCCCGGCATCAAGAATGTATTCAGGAGCGGCTTTTAGCTGTGGTGTCCCACCCGAATTGTCTACATCTACCAGGTAGGTATAGAGCGCAGGCCCCGACCCAAAGGCATACTGGGGATTATTCATTACCTGATTAATGGAAAGCCCGCTTTTGGCTACTTCTTCAGCCCATTGCTCAGCAAAGCTGCTGTAATTGTTCAGGGCAGTATACTGTGTGGTATTACTGAAATTAGCTGTTTGTGTGATGGCAAAGCTAATAGCATGGCTACTTTTATTATTCCAGCGCATGGGGGCACCGTACACAAACCCCATCGGGCCTATACCAAAGCTGTTCTTGTTGCTTTTGGTAATGTTATCCCTGAAGTTTGCCTTATTATTATTGAATATAAAACCAGGGGTGAAAGTAAATTCTCCGGTTTTGTAGAAACCAAGTCCTGCGGGGTTAACAAAGAGGGCATTGATATCGCCACCAAGGGAAGTTATAGCTCCTCCGATGGCCATGTTACGGGCGGTACCACTCTGTGGATAGAAAGAATATCTTATCGCGTCTTCAGGTACCTGGGCTGAAGCGATCATGCCCGAAAAAAGTAATGATGGTATGAGTAGAATTTTTTTGTTCATGGCAACAGTTTTAAGTAAGGCGGCACATTGCCGCCTTACGGTTTAGGAATTTCTTCTGTCGTTCGAATGATTATTTACCTCCACGGGCAGGCCTGGTTATACCTCCACCGGATCCTGATGAACTGCTGCTTGAAGAACTACTGCTGCTGTTCGAGTTCGAAGAGGGCTGATAGGTTCTTGTATTGTTGCTGCTGTTCGAATTGCTGTTATTGTTGCCCGAAGACGGCGTTAACACCTGCCTGATAGCATTGGTTAAACCACCCCTGCGGTTGTCGTTATTGCTGTTGTTATACTGCTTGGGTGGTGTGTACAGACCTGGCTGGTTGTTCTTGGGATTGATTGAGCCAATAGTTCCGGGAGTTGTTCCTCCGCCGTATGTGGCAAGATTTACCATCCGTGGTGTAGTATTAACCTTTACAGGTGGTACATAATACGGGGAAGGAATATAGTAAGGTGATGGGGTATAATACGGATGTGTATAATAGCCATATCCATACTTGTTACAGTAGCAGTTACAATAGGTGTTATAACGGTTGTAATTGTAACTGTAGTCGTAATTTAATACTCTCCAGCGATAATCACGGATGCCCTGCCTTATTTCACGGTCTTCGGGGTTTTCGACCTGTTGGGAAGCCTGGCGGTCATCCTGCCTTGTATCTTCCTCAACCATGCGGGTGGGTGAGTAGTAAACATCATCGGGGGTTTGGCCGGATTTATAGGCCGTAGAACAACTGCTGATGGAGACAGTTGCCAGTGCGATTAGTATAAGTCTGGTATTCATGATGGCACCGAGTTTAGATTTAATAATTAAGTTTTTAGTTTTTTATCAGTAATTACTTCTGTCATAATGGCGCAAATCCTTTGCCATAAGACACCAAAGTTTAATATTCTGCTGTTAAAAAACTGCTAAAACAAATGTATTGATCCTGTTTATTTACAAACGAACTTTTTCGTCTTTGTATATAACTTTAATACACCGTTTTTCTTTTGCCACTCTCAAAATCCCGGAAGATAAACGCCCCGAGTTTGTCGAGGGAGGCAAAAAAAGCTTTACCGTTGTTTGTCTCTGTAAATTCCTGCACAAAGCGCTGTAAATAGGAATCCGTGGCGATCATAAATGTTGTAATCGGTATTTTCAGCTTTTTGCACTGCGTGGCAAGGTTAAGACAGCGGTTAAGAATCTTCCTGTCTACCCCCCAACTGTTCTTATAATACCGGGCGCCTACTTTAAGACAGGTAGGTTTGCCGTCGGTGATCATAAAGATCTGTTTATTGGGGTTTCTGCGCCGGCGGAGTATATCCATGGCCAGTTCAAGGCCTGCCACCGTATTTGTATGGTAAGGTCCAACCTGCAGGTAAGGCAAATCCTTTATTTCGATAGGCCAGGCGTCATTTCCAAAAACCACAATATCAAGGGTGTCTTTAGGATATTTTGTCCTGATCAGTTCGCTTAGGGCCATAGCCACTTTTTTGGCCGGTGTAATCCTGTCTTCGCCATAAAGGATCATTGAATGCGAGATATCGATCATCAGTACCGTAGATGTCTGTGACTTAAAATCGGTTTCCCTGATTTCAAGGTCATCTTCCTGTAACCTGAAGCTTTCCAGGCCGTGATTGACCTGGGCATTACGAATGGAAGACGTAAAGTCGATCTGTTCGAGCATATCGCCAAACTGGAAGGGGCGTGTTTCGGGGTTGATCTCATCTCCCTGTCCGGGCTTGAAAGTGCGGTGATCGCCCTTTTTTGTTTTCTTAAGCTTGCCAAATATCTCATCCAGGCTGCTCTTCCGTATGCTCTGCTCCGTTTTGGGTGTGATCTTGATCTGGCCGGTCTGGTTATTTTCGTCGATGTATCCTTTGCTCTTCAGGTCTTCGAAAAAGTTACCGATACCATACTCATCGTTAGTGAGATTGTATTCCTTATCGAGTTCATTCAACCATTGCATGGCCTCATTCACATCGCCGCTGGTATAAGTGAGCAGTTGTAAAAACAGTTGCAGCAGCGTGTCGAAGGGCGACTTACCTTCCTGTGAGGGATCGTATTTAGAAAAGTGGTGACCGAGCATTTTTTAGTTATGAGTGATAAATACCAGCTTACGGATCAAGCTATCTGCTGTCCAATATCCGTACTATTATTGTAAAGTTACATCAAATAACGACGATACAACCATCTTGTTCGATAGCCGGTATAAAGGGGTAAAACAACAATCCCGCCGTCTGGCGGGATTGTAAAAAGAAATGTATTTTGATTATTTACCAGGACTATCGGGCGCTTTTGCAGGTGCGGCAGGGCTACCGATTACCGGGCCTGCCTCTTTATTGGGCAGTGTAGCAGGTTTGGGCGTTTTAAATTCTGTCTCAATGGCCTGTATCACTTCGAGCAGGCGCTTGGCCTGCGCATCATCGTAGCGGAGATTATCTGCTTTGCTGCCCTCAAGACTGGCATAATACCTGCGCTGTTGCTGCAGGTCATTACGCAGGCTTTTGGTGATCTTATCTGCCAGTACGGTATCACCAGCGAGGTAGGCAGCTACGAGCATCTGTTTGGATATTTCGTTATGCTGCTGTCCGCGGCTTACCATACCATAGGGGAAGTTCTCCTGCAGCATCATGCCATCGCAGCGTTCCAGCATTTTCTTTGCTTCGTCTTTTTTGCCCTGTGTAGCCAGGCTGATCGCTGCATTGGCATATGCCATACGGATCGATATGAGGTGACGCCTGTTCTCTTCATCATAGTATACCCCTGGTTTGTTGGCATTGCCAAACACAAACTTCTCCATCATTACCTTGTACACACGTTCGTTGTTCACATCGTCGTCCTGAACAGGTACAAGCCGGTAGGTAAGTCCATCCTGGCGCAGGTATCTGCCAAAACCAAGGTTATCATATTTAGAAGTAAAGTAAATAGGACGTTTCCAGTTGTTGGCAGCAATAATATTGAGGATGGCTGCGTCATTTTTATAGAGTGTGCGCTTGGGTATTTCGAACCTCAGTTCACTTAGCACACTATCATTAGCATTTACCACCCCGTCTTTCCTAACCTGTACCGTATCTACAGGTACTGTTACGAAACGCGTAGGGAATGCATTGACATAATCGCCGCTGCGCATCTGTACCATCCGGCTCTGGTCTTCGCTACCTGCATATTCCTTCATCAGTTTATACAGGTCCATATAACCATTGGGGTCAACACCGGGTACACGTTCGTTTACAATATAATCACGCCTTGCGCCTTCTATCTGTTCGGGTGACCAGATCGCGTCTATCGGATCGCTGTCGTTGATCTTATACCGTAACTGGTTGATATACCAATCTGTACCCAGCAGGCTGGAGTTGATTACACGAACATCCCTGCGGATTCCTTCAACTTCCTGTGCATACCAAAGCGGGTAAGTATCATTATCACCAAAAGAAATAACGATGGCATTGGGGGCACAACTTTCGAGGTAATCGGTAGCCAGATCACGGGCCAGTACTTTCTGGCTGCGGTCGTGATCGTCCCATTCCTGTGAAGCCATCAATACGGGTACTGCCAGTATACATACAGCAGCGGTAACCGCGTTTGCTACCATGCTGTTCTTAATAAAACCACTCAATAGTTCTTTTACCCATAGTACACCCAGTCCGATCCAGATGGCGAAGGCATAGAAAGAGCCTACATAAGCGTAGTCGCGCTCACGTGGCTGATTACCTGCCTGGTTGAGGTACACTACAATGGCCATACCTGTAAAGAAGAATAGTAGTCCTACTACCAGAGCATCTTTCTTATCACGCATAATGTGATAAATGAAACCAAGTAATCCCAGGAGGAAGGGAAGCATATACAGGCTGTTATTAGCCTTGTTATTTTTGATGCTATCGGGGATAAGGCTGTCTTCACTGCCTTTCTTATTGGAGTCGCCAAGACGTGCCTTGTCATAAAAACCAATACCTGTTTTCCAGTTACCATCACGTACATTACCCATGTCTACACCCTGAAGGTCATTCTGTTTACCCGCAAAGTTCCACATGAAGTAACGCCAGTACATCCAGTTTACCTGGTAGCTTACAAAGAAGCTTATATTTTCTGCCATGGTAGGCGGACGTTCATAAACGCCCTGTTTGTCTTTACCAATGCCCATCCATTGTGCATAATAATCAGCATGCCCCTGATCGTTACTTTGATCCCACATGCGGGGGAAGAAGTGCTTTTCAGTTTCATCATATACATAATCTGTCTTCTTACCATTCAGCTCGTAACGATCCTTACCCTTAACATAAGTTTCGGTTACTTTCAGATCAACCGGTTGGGCCGTAAAGTCCTGGCCATATAGGATAGGCCAGTCGCCATATTGTTCACGGCTGAGGTAACCCACGAGGTTAACAGGATTGTCCACGTTAAACATATCCACTGAAGGATCTGCATTAGAGCGGATCAGTGTGGTAAAATAAGTTGAATATCCCAGCAGCATAAATACTGCGCTCCAGAGGCCAAGCTTTAAGAAATTCCAGTTCTTTTTGGTGGCATAGCGGATACCAAAATAAACGAGTGCCCCGATAAAAATAAAGAAGAAGGCAAAGCCACTGAAGAAAGGCAGGCCAAAGCTGTTTACAAACCAGATATCGAACATGCCTGCACCTTTAATGCTCCATACGATCACTACCTTTTGTACAATGCCGGTTATAATGCAACCCAGTGCAAAGGCTATAAATGTGCCCCAGTTACTGGATTTGTAACGTTTGAAATAATAAATGATTACGATAGCGGGGATGGTAAGCAGATTCAGCAGATGCACACCGATTGAAAGCCCCATCAGGTAAAATATGAGAATGATCCAGCGGTCGGCACGGGTAAAATTGCCCCTGATACCAGCCTTTTGTTCATTATCAACATCCTGCTCCCATTTGAGCATGGCCCAGAATACAACAGCGGTAAAGAAAGAGGAGAGCGCATAAACTTCACCTTCCACAGCGCTGTACCAGAAAGAATCGGAAAATGTATAGGCGAGTGCTCCTACAACACCAGCTGTAATGATACCAAATATCTTGTCATTTGTTAACTCTGTACCATCTTTCTGTACGATCTTACGGGCAAAGTGTGTAATGCTCCAGAACAGAAATAATATGGTGAAACCACTGGCCAGAGCACTCATAAGGTTAACCCCGGTGGCGGCATGTTTAGGATCGAACGGAATGGTGAAAATGCGACCGAGCAGTACAAAAAGTGGTGCGCCGGGTGGATGGGGAATCTGCAGTTTATAACAACTGGAAACAAACTCACCGCAATCCCAAAAACTGCCGGTGGCTTCCATCGTCATAATATACACTGTACAGGCTATCAGACAGATCAGCCAGCCGGTAATATTGTTGATACGTTTAAAATCCATACGTTCTTTTTTGTAAGTGGGCAAATATAGTCAGGTTTTGGGGATAAACCTTTCCAGCCTTCCATTTTATGTTTTTTTTAAGCGGTACCATAATTGGTACATTTGTACCAATTATTTATGTCTCTTCGCACTATCATACAACGTATCAATAAGTATCGTGTCAGGTACATCAGCGAAAGAAATTTCCTGGTTATCGCAAGTATTATTGTGGGGCTCGTAGTAGGCCTGGTAGCCGTGGGGTTAAAACGTCTCGTTCACGTCATACATCATGCGCTTTCAGAGCTCCAGGGCAGGGAGGGTTATGGCTATCTCTTCTACCTGCTGCCCCTTGCTGGTATACTGCTTACGGTTTTTTTTGTGCAGAAGCTGCGGAAAGGTAAGCTGGGCAGGGGCATAGCCAATATCATCTACTCCATCTCCCGGCGTCATGGCAATATACCGCCGGATAACACGTACAGTCATGTGGTAAGCAGTGCAATAACAGTTGGCTTTGGTGGGTCGGTGGGGCTTGAAGCGCCTATCGTAGTAACCGGATCAGCTCTCGGCTCAAATATCGCCCGGGTATTCCTGATGGGTCATAAGGAGAGGATCATTCTCCTCGCCTGTGGTGCATCGGCCGGTATCGCTGCTGTTTTTAATACCCCGGTAGCCGGGGTACTATTCTCCATGGAGGTATTGCTGGCCGAGTTCTCTATACCCACCTTTATACCCGTACTTATATCTGCCGCCACCGGTGCGGTGGTTTCCCGCCTGCTATACGACGAGCACCTGTTTACTCTGCCTACAGAAGGATGGCGTATTGACGCACTGCCATTCTACGTGCTCCTGGGTGCTGTGTGCGGATTAGTGTCAGTGTATTTCATGCGTGTTCATTTCTGGTCGGAAAGCCTATTCGAAAAGACCAGGTCATACTGGACCAAAGCGATCATTGGAGGTGCATTGCTGGGCCTGATGATCTTCCTGTTTCCACCGCTCTTTGGCGAAGGGTACACTATCATCAACAGTCTGCTTACAGGGGATGTAAGTGTATTACAGCATGGCAGCTTGTTTGAAAAGACATCCTCTCCCTATGTACTACTGGGTATAGTGTTAGCTATTATCCTTGTAAAGATTATGGCCACTTCTGCGACCATCTGGGGTGGTGGCAACGGTGGTATCTTTGCTCCATCCCTCTTTACAGGTGCGCTCACGGGCTTTGGCTTTGCTCATTTTTTTAATACTACCGGCTGGAAAGAACTGCTCACCGTCAATTTTATCGCGGCCGGGATGTCGGGCCTGCTCAGCGGGGTACTCCATGCCCCCATGACAGCTATCTTCCTTATCGCAGAAGTGACTGGTGGTTATACCCTTTTTGTGCCACTGATGATTGTTGCTGCGATCAGCTATTTTATCTGCCGCGCCTTTGAACCCTATTCCATTTATACCGGCAAGCTCGCACGTAAAGGTATCCGCGTAGACGACAGGGAAACCGTACTGCTCAACACCATCCGCCTTACGGATATCATAGATACTGATTTCTTGCCTCTTCAGCGTAAGCAAAATTTCAGCGCCGTAGCAGAAGCTTTTACGGCCAGCAATAAAAACCTTTTTCCCGTACTCAATAACCGCGATGAACTGGAAGGTATCGTTTATATCGACGACGTAAAAGATAAACTGATGCGGCAGCAGGACTTCAGGAAACTGGTGGTGGGTGATGTAATGGTTAAGGCAGTATATAAGATTGGTCAGGGAGAAGACGTACAGTCGGCCATGAAGCACTTTGACACATCGGGTTTATGGTTCCTGCCGGTGATAGCCACCAACCGTAAGTTTATTGGTTTTGCAGATAAAAGAAAACTCCTCGATCTTCTCAGAGAAACGTTGAGCGGTCACCAGTTGATGACCTGAGGCAGGTTATACCCTTGACCCCACCCCTGTATACCGGCAAGCATCATTAGAGGCGGATATGGAGTTGCCCGTACTACCTCTACCAAGGATAACACACGGATACCTGAATGAAAAGAGCCCTCAACTACAAAGGGCTCTTTTTATGTAGCGAGGAGCAGATTTGAACTGCCGACCTTCGGGTTATGAATCCGATGCTCTAACCAACTGAGCTACCTCGCCAACCTGCCGTTTCTATATAACTCGTAACAAGCTTTATTGAAAGCGGGCCGCAAAAATAAAGAATCTGCTGCAATTGGAAAAAAGAAATGAAAGAAATACGCAAATTTCAAAGGGAAACCGTCGGCGTATGTCTTAAAAGCCGGAGTGGAGCCGCAAGTATAGTATACCACATTTCAAAATATAGAAGGGCGGCACCCAGTACGCAGTACACAGGATGGCTGACGCGCAGTGAGCGGTTTCCTTCGTAATGAGTATGCCCGATATGCGGCAGGAGATAACCGGCAAAAACAGCTAATGGCAATAGCCAGTATTTTTGACTGATGAATGCTGCTGTGTTTAAACCAAAGAAAAGACTTGCCCCGGTAAAATGAAGCCACCGGTTTAGCCTGTTGCTGTGGCACTGCCGATAATATGGTAGAAAAGCGCGAAAAGACGTCTTTTTCATACTATGAAGATAGCCATCCTTCCCTGTAAGGGAATACCTTAGTCCGGGTATTTCAGGGAAATCGTGAAATAAAATATCCCTCACATCAAAAAGTGTGAGGGATATTTTATATATGGTAACTTGTTATTTACTCTGCAAAGTGTTTGTGGAAATAAGGAATGGTTTCGATACCCTTGTAAAAATTGAATACATCATATTTCTCGTTTGGGCTGTGCAGGTTGTCGCTGTCGAGGCCAAAGCCCATAAAAACGATTTTAACACCCAGTTCCTTTTCAAAAAGTGCGCAGATAGGAATGCTGCCTCCACCTCTTACAGGAATTGCTTCTTTACCAAAAGTATCTTTAATTGCCGCGGCCGCCGCTCTGTATGCCTTGCTGTCTACCGGCGTCATATAAGGTTCGCCGCCATGGTGCTCGCTTGCTTTAACCACTACACCTTCGGGAGCCATGCTTTCGAAGTAACGAAGCAGTTTTTCGGTGATCACTTTAGACGACTGGTTAGGTACAAGACGTGTTGATATTTTTGCGTATGCCTTGCCTGGTAAAACCGTCTTTGCCCCTTCGCCAGTGTATCCACCCCAAATGCCATTCAATTCCAGTGTGGGGCGTATGCCTGTTCTTTCATTGGTAGTATATCCTTTTTCACCCCAGAGTGCCTTCACTCCCAGATCTTTCTTATACTCTTCCTCATCAAAAGGTGCTTTGGCCATCATTGCCCTTTCTTCAGCACTGGATTCAACCACGTCATCATAAAAGCCGGGGATGGTAATATGGTTATTCTCATCATGGCAGGCTGCGATCATTTTTGCCAGCATGGTTATCGGGTTAGCTACAGCGCCGCCATATACACCACTGTGCAGGTCGCGGTTGGGGCCTGTCACTTCGACTTCGATATAGCTCAGGCCACGCACTCCTACGTCAATGCTGGGGTTGTCCATGCTCAGCATTGCAGTATCGCTGATAAGGATCACATCAGATTTGAGCAGATCTTTATGACCCACTATGAATTTTGCCAAGTTGGGTGAGCCCACTTCTTCTTCACCTTCAATACAGAACTTGATGTTGGTAGCAAGCGTATTGGTCCTTACCATTGTCTCAAAAGCCTTAACGTGCATATAGAACTGGCCCTTATCATCGCAACTGCCGCGTGCATATATCCTGCCATCTTTAATTACAGGGTCGAAAGGACCGCTATTCCACAGTTCAAGAGGATCAGGTGGTTGCACATCGTAGTGGCCATATACCAGTACGGTAGGCTTTGAGGGATCAATCATTTTTTCGGCATACACCACAGGGTGTCCGTCGGTGGGGTATATCTCCGCCTTATCTGCACCCGCGTCAATAAGGCGTTGCTTTACTAATTCGGCACAGTGTTCCATATCACCCTTGTGTTCGCTTTTGGCGCTCACACTTGGTACGCGCAGCAGTTCCAGCAGTTCCTCAAGAAAACGATCCTTGTGTTGTTCCTGGTAGTCTTTCCAAACTTGCATATAGATGTATTTGTTAATGATAAAATAGGAGTAGCGAAAATACGCGTTTTGTCATCATTTTTCAATAAAATACAAACCCTTAAAATTTTGCAAAAAAGTAGGAATGGTTTGTATTTTATTAAAGCCCACTATTATCTTTGCCTAAGATTGCTTGTCAATTTATCAGCCTTTGTTCATCTGTGCCAGTCAACGGGTGCATCTGTGCAAAGGCTGAGCCAATTTTAGCCCTTCCTCCTGATATAAAGCACGATAACAATCGCTCCCGCAATCAATACATACAGTACCGCCAGCAATGCAAGCATCCATTTTACCGCAGCAAAAAAAGTTGTAGCTGTAGCAATACTGTTCTCATGTGTACTATCCAGTGTAATAAGCATGCCTGTATTTTCGAGTGTATCGAGTACACCTGCAAGGATGGCGCCACGGCCGAGTAAACGACCTATGCGTTTGCTGCGGGGCAGTTGCTTTGCCAGCATATAGCAAAGACAGTACAGGAACAGAGAATAAAAGAAAAGGAAACCGAAATCATACCAAGTGTTCTTTTTTGCCACTGTAATAAGATCCTGGCCCTGTGCGTTTATGGGCGACCAGGCCATAGTAATCGCTCTTGTCTTGATGGTATCATAGGCAAATTCAAGATTGAGAATGCCCTTTGGCGTAACGGGAGTTTTTAGCTCTTTACCTGTTTGCTGTACGATAAGCATCATAGCAATGGTTCCGGCTAAAAGCAATAGCAGACGAATTTTTTTCAAAGCAATCGGTTTATTAATGATTTCTCAGGGGTTATACAAGGCAAGGGTACGGGAATAGCTTAATTTTATATTACCTGATCATAGCGTTGTTGTACATATCCCCAGTTAATAATCTTCCAGAAATTCTCAATATAGTCAGCCCTCTTATTCTGGTATTTGAGGTAATACGCATGTTCCCATACATCAAGCCCAAGCAGGGGGATTCCTTTTATATCAGCCGTGTTCATCAGGGGATTGTCCTGGTTTGCTGTAGAACATACCTGCAGGTTCTTATCCTTATTGAGGATCAACCAGGCCCAACCACTTCCAAAACGCGTTTTGCCTGCATCCGAAAACTGGTTCTTAAAAGCATCGAAATTATTAAAGTTCTTTTCTATGGCAGCAAGCAGAGTGCCTTTAGGCTGTCCGCCAGCATTTGGTGCCATCGACTTCCAGAACAGCTCATGATTATAATGCCCTCCACCGTTATTGCGCATCTTAACCGAATAGCTTGATATCCTGCCCAGCACATCTTCCAGGGACGTACCCGCAGCAACACCCTCGGCTTGTGCCGCTTCTTTCAGAGCCTTGCTATAGGCCGCCGCATGCCGGTTATAGTGAATATCCATGGTCTGTGCATCAATCCATGGTTCAAGTGCATTCGTTGCGTAGGGCAGGGGTTGCTGATCAAAACCCGTAGCCATATTTTTTACAGTAGTTGTATTTTTAGAAGAAGAGCAAGAAGCCAGGAAGGCTGGTATTGTCAATGCGCCTGCGCCGGCGATTGAAGTCATTTTGATGAAATTGCGCCGTGATGAAGCTGCCATAAATTTTTGATTAGGTTTAAAATTACGAAGATTTTTCGCCTTCGGTACCAATTTTCTTTTTGCGGAAACCGTTGGTAAGATCAACGGCAACCTTCCGTATGCGCGAAAAAGCCCGCAGGTAAGCTTCTTTATTGAACAATTGAGAATCGTTCATGGCTTTGTAAGTTAAGAAGCCGCCGAGCGGTACCAGCACCAATATTGCAAGCCACATGCCAAAGAAGGGTGTAGTAATATCTTCCTTCACAAACTTTTCTCCAAACATATTCAGCAGGTGGAAGATCAGGAAAAAGACGATCGCCACCACCAGCGGCATACCAAGCCCCCCCTTGCGGATGATAGAGCCAAGCGGTGCACCGATAAAGAAGAGCGCCAGGCAGGCCAGCGAAAGGGAAAACTTCCGGTGCCATTCGATCTTATGATATCGTATCTCCTTTTTATAGTTACCCATTTCGGCACCACTGAACTGTACTGTGCCTTTCAGGCTGTTGATATTATTAAGTGCCCTGTCCTGTACAAGGTATTCCAGCGAATCGGGAATGACCCCGTCAAAGCTTTTCATTCCGGGTACCGGTGCAGGCAACGATTTCCAGATACTGTCGTTTACGCGGAGATAGTGGAGGTAAAAACCAAGCTCTTTGTACAGACGATTGGTAAAACTGTCCTGGATGCCGCTAAGCGAATCGATCGATCGATTAAGCTGACGCACACTTTTCATCTTAAAATTACTACGGTAAACACTATCGCTTGTATTCTGCTTTTGCAGAGAACTTAAATCGAACAGTTTTTTGTATTCCTTAAAACCAAGGCGGATAAACTCCGTAGCGGTATCGCTCGGACTGCCCCTTTCCTGGTAGCGGTAACCATTCTGCAGGTTGAATTCAAGAAACTTCTTATCTGCCGAAACCGTCATAATACCCTTTTCCGCCGTAATGCTGTTATCCTGTATACTGCTGCCCTGGTCGAAGATAATAACGTTATGTATCGTTTTTCCATCTCCATCCTTCTTTCCCACTTTAATGGCATAATTGGGAATATGCGTAAAGAAGACGCCTTCCTTAAGATCAAATGCAGGTTTTTTGTAAAAGATGTCGTTGTACAGCGTTACAAATTTGAGATTGGCAAACGGGATCACATAATTGGCAAAAATAAAGGTAAGACCACAAAGCAGGAGTGCTACCCACATCAGCGGCCGCATAAAACGTAAAAGGGATATACCCGACGATTTAATGGCAACCAACTCAAAGCTTTCTCCCAGATTACCAAAGGTCATGATGGAAGAGATAAGGATTGCAATAGGCATGGCAAGTGTAAGCATTGAGGCACTGGCATACCATATAAACTGGCCAAGTGTAAAGAAGTCAAGCCCCTTGCCTACAAGATCGTCTATATACTTCCACAGGATCTGCATCATCAGCACAAAGAAGGCGATGAAGAAAGTAGCAATAAAGGGCCCGATAAAAGCTTTTAGAATTAATTTATCTAACTTTTTAATCACTTGTCCGTATCGGTTTGTAAGTTTGAATATGACCGAAGATGCAAAAATATGGCTTTCAGAGGAGGAACAGGTACTCGTTAACCGCACGGATTGGATTTTAACAAAGCACCGTGTTATCGGTAAAGTGTACCAACTGATGGGAAACATACAGCAGCGAATAGCAGAAGAACTGAAAAACACCGCACTGCTTGATGGTCAGTATCCGGTAGCTTCCGCAAAGATCTCAAAAGGGGAGAACTACCAGGGTCTGCCTTATGTAATACTTGATTATCCCGCCATTTTCCAGAAATCGGATATACTCGCATTACGTACCTTATTCTGGTGGGGGAATTTTTTTTCAGTCACCCTGCAACTATCTGGCAGGTATCTCGATGAGCAGCGTACAACCTTACTCGGTCATCAGTCGCAAATGACGGGGAATGGCTACATGATCTGTATGGGCGACGATCCCTGGCAACATCATCTCGAAGCAGACAACTACCGGCCTGCAGGCACATTGACTACGGAAGCATACAGCCACATAATCATGGAGAAACCGTTCTTCAAGATTACAAAAGCTTTTACACTAAATGAAAACTGGGAAACAATGGCAACACACCTTTCGGGCACCGCAGCCGGTATGGCCCGGTTGCTGGCACTTTAGTTGCCGAGGCGGTGAAACAGGTCTTTGATCTGGTATTCCCATAGCTGGCTCTGGTCTTTGATCTCTTTCTTGTCTGCAAAGTCCTTTACCATCAATATGGTCTGGTTGGTGATTTCAGATTTTTCAATCGCAAACTCAAAATATTCCTCCTTAGGTGTATGTGACCAATGAAAACGGATAAACTTGCCTTCTTCTTTTTCCAAAACTTCGGCCATGTCTGTCGTTTCATTCCATCCAAAACTGAAAACACCATCTTTCTCATCCACTTTATCAGCAAACCACTCCTGCAGTCCTGCTGGTGTGCTTAAAAATTCATATAATATAGAGGGAGAACATCTTACAGGGTATTCCAGTGTATATAGTACTTTCTTGCTCATTCTTTATATTTAATATATCCGCTACAACGATGCAATAATATAAAAATAATTGAGGTGACAAAATTTTTAGCCATTTATTTTTTGGTTATCAGCTACTTACATTACTTATTACAAGGCGGTTTCCAATAAATTGAAATTCAAGATGTTATAAAATATTTTTTGGACACATATAGAAAATTGTCTAAATTACGTTGTAGTAAATATGGTTTTTTAACACTTTTTTAACTGTATTAAGAAAATCATTCACCCTTAAAATTTACCGGCTTATGAGTATGCGTCAACTCAAGATCACCAAATCAATTACTAACCGTGAAAGCCAGAGTTTAGAAAAATACTTACAGGAAATAGGCAAGGTAGAACTGATCAGCCCCGAAGAAGAAGTAAAACTCGCAGTGCGTATTAAAGAAGGAGATCAGGCCGCACTCGAAAAATTAACCAAATCAAACCTTCGCTTTGTAGTATCTGTAGCAAAACAATACCAAAACCAGGGCCTTACCCTGCCCGATCTCATTAACGAAGGCAATCTCGGCCTGATCAAAGCTGCTCAGCGTTTCGATGAAACACGCGGTTTTAAATTCATCTCTTACGCAGTATGGTGGATCAGGCAGAGCATATTACAGGCGCTTGCAGAGCAATCAAGGATTGTACGACTGCCATTAAATAAAGTAGGGCTCACCAACCGTATCAGTAAAGCCTACTCGCAGTTGGAACAGGAATACGAACGTGAGCCCACACCTGAAGAACTGGCCAGCCTGCTGGAAATCGATATCGATGAAGTCTCTACGACACTTGGGCTTTCCGCACGCCATGTAAGCATGGATCAACCCCTTGCAGACGGTGAAGAAGGCACCCTCATCGACGTATTGACCAACCCTAATGCCGACAGTACCGACAGGGAGCTTGACGTAAAAGCTTCATTGAAAACAGAGATCGACCGCTCGCTGGGCACGCTTACCGAACGCCAGAAAGAAGTGGTGCGGTATTTCTTTGGCCTCGGCGTAGACCATCCCCTAAGCCTCGAAGACATTGGTGTTAAGTTTAACCTTACCCGCGAACGCGTCAGGCAGATTAAAGACAAAGCCATTTCAAAACTACGCACTGCATCACGGTGCAAATTATTGCGTACCTACCTCGGTGCATAAGACTACCATTTAACCATTATCATAGGGGCCGCTCAAAAAGCGGCTCTTTTATTTAGCAGGAGTGGATGAACAGTACCCTCAGCACAGCATAAATAAAAAAACGTCCCACATTAGGTGGAACGTTTCTTAACGTTATTGATCTTTACTTTTTGCTCAGTAATATTTATTTCCCTTTTACTACGGAAATGGTTTTCTGCTCAGTACCCGTGCTCACTTTAAATACGTATGCACCCGAAGCCATACCCATAAGGTCTATTTTCTTAACATTAGGCCCTTTAAACCCCTGTACCTGTACTTGCTTCACCTGCTTACCTGCTGCATCGGTGATGCTCACCAGTATATCAGCGTCCTCAATCAGGTCAATGTTAAGTGTAGCCACATCTTTAACCGGGTTAGGATAGATGCCTACTGCAAAACCACGGCCATCAAGGCGGATGCTCCTGATATCGCTATAGATAAACCTGCCATCCCTGTCCACCTGTTTTACACGGTAATAAAGTATACCCGCGCTGCGGAGGCCGGCAAGATTATAATCCGTCAGTACATAAGTATTGGAACTCAAACCGTTATTCTTGGGGGCAATATTGGCTATTTTAGTAAAATCAGTACCATTAAGGCTTCTTTCGATCTCGTAACGGTCAGTAAGTGCACTTTCATTCTCTACAGCCCAGGTAAGTAAACCATCGGCATCTCTTCTTATTGCGGTAAAATTGTTGAATTTAACCGGTACAGGTACATTATTAAGGGGTAGTACATCATTAGTACCACCACCCGCAGCAGCCTGTGTAAAGAATCCGGGGCCGTAGAAGGCATTGCCACGACTGTTGCCAAGATTGTCAACAGAAGACCAGCTATTACCAAGGTTATCGCTCAGGTTGAGATAAGTGGGGGTCTGTGTACTGTTATGTACCAGTTCGATGCTAGTAACCGCAGGTGCACCGTTCAGCGGAACGCGGAATATTTCATATTCAACACCATTCGTATAGGTGGTAGGTACAGCGGGAACAAATGTAGCACCGCCGATCCACTCAAACACATAATTCGTATAACCAGCTTCTGCACCATAAGTATTAGGCCCTTTTACCGTAAAGTTGATGCCCGAAAAAGCAGGAGCAACAACCGGAGTGCCAAAAGTAAAGGCAGGCGAACCGTTGGGGTAGCGCAGGAAAAACTCCATGGCAGAAAAGCGCAGGGTAATATCACCACCCGTCGGCCTAACTTTCAGAACAAGCGTGTTGCCCTCATTTTGAACCGTAGCCTGGAAATAGGTCTGGGCATTTACACCAAGATAAAAAGCCAGCGCCATAACCAGTAAAATAAAATTCTTTCTCATATTCATAATCTTGTATGTATTATTTTGATTTATAAGTGTTGACTCAGGATACTGAGCGAATTCAGGATAGACAGTATACGCTGGTAATCTGATATAGAAACAGTACCCGTTACCCTTACTACGCCATCCATATTGATGTCGCTGGCAGAGTATACAGGGCTCAGTATTGATGCACCGCCAAGAGTAGACAACACCCTTTGATAGTCTGAGATAGAAGCACTACCCGATACGCGGGTAGAAACATCACTGTTGGCATTACCACCATACATACCATAAACACCGGCAGCAAGAAGTGGCATAGCGGGATTATTGGTAATAGCCGGGTTGTTATATGCTTTAGCGATGTTATCAGTAAAATTGTATCCTGTAGTACTCACTTTAGCCAGGGCAAAACTCGCCGGGGTGCGGATGCCGAGATGGTTCCTGTGGCGCACAGATATATAGTAACTGCCCGCAGCATTGCCCGCCATGTTCAGGGGCGATACGCCATCAGTATCAACAATATCGCCATCACGCTGAAGCAGTGCAGCCCTTGTTGATACTACCACCGCATCAGACGACCTGTGCAACTGCACAAATACCCAGTCTACAATGGCATCACTACCCGCAGCAGCACCTGAACCAACAACCGCAGCAGTAGCTGTCTCACCACCACCACTTCCGCTATGTGTAAAACCTGTAATAGCAGCATAAGGCTCGTTAAGCGGGAGCAGGTTGGAAGTACGCAGGTTATCGTTCATTAAATTGTTTGACGTATTATAGGCGCCCTGTAAAAATACCTTGGGCGATACCAGCAATGGGCTTAATACCGGTCTGCTGCCTACTGCAAAAGCCCCAAGGGTAGTAATCCCGGTACGTGTTATGCTGTAAGGATTGGTACCCGTAGCCGCTGCCGTTTGACTGTTCAGCAGATCCCAGCCTACATTGGCAGCAGGACTCGTAACATAGTTGGATATACCCGTGCTCGTACGTTGAAAACCGGAAAGTTCATCAGTACTGTTCCAGGTAGCTATCATGCTCAGGTTACTGCCACCCGCTACCCCTTCGGCAACATCCCAGGTAGCATCTACCGTTTCTTTAGCAAAAGCCGTACCTGTAAGCCCGTTTGTATAACTGTTGGCCAGGCACCTTACGCTGATATCATCAGCCGTACCACTGTTTGTAATTGATACCGGGTTAAAAGAAGTAGCAGAGTTACCTACAGGAAAAGTGAAGGCAGTATTACCAAGACTTGTTTTGATAAGACGCCCGCTGCCATCTGTAACTACATAGCGCGAAGCGTTAGCGTTGCTGATCGTGCCCGAAGGAGCAGTAGCCATAGTAAGATTAAAGCTGCCGAGGATAAGCTTACCATTAGTAAAAAGCAGGTCGGTATTTACCCTTGCATTACCCGTTAATGTAGCATTCGCCGTATTATCCACTTCAAGGTTGGGAATACTGAAACCATTCATGTTTACATTCTGGTTGCCGGAGCCTTTCAGCAAAACCTTCCCTGAACCGGTAATATCAGCACTGCTGTTGATGTCGCCCTGTACGGTTACCACAGCATTCGACTGGATATTAAAAACCGCTCCGCTGGATATGGTTAATTGTGCACTTGCAGGCACAGTCAGTAATAACCCTGCAAAGCCGGCCAGGAAATGTAATTTTCTTGTTGTCATATAATACCGGTTTAAACTATACTAAATTTCTATAAAAGTAGGAAATATCTGCAATTTGACCCTGTTTGGTTTATCAGATGGCACGTTTGGTTTATAATACGGTTAAAATCCCCGTAAAAGTAAGAAAACATTCACTTCAGGCAATACCCCTTTTGTGTTATTTAGCCTGATTTTTGCAAGATAACAGGCAAATATTTTATTATCTTCCTTTTTCCCCGAAATTTGCACAACCAAAAATACAAAGGCAAGCATGTCAATAGCAATAAAAGTTCCATCAGTAGGCGAAAGCATCAGTGAAGTAACCCTGGTAAAGTGGTTAAAGAAAGAAGGCGATTGGGCCGAACGCGATGAAGTGATCGCTGAGCTGGAGAGCGAAAAAGCCACTTTTGAGATCAATGCCGAACAGGCAGGGGTGATACACCCGCTCGTAGCTGAAGGAGAAACGATACGCATTGGCGATGTGGTTTGTAATATTGATACCGATGCTAAACGACCCGAAGGCCAGCCCGCTGCCGCTCCGGTCGGCCCTGCAGCCGAAGCACCGAAGCCCGTTGCCGAAGTACCCAAGCCTGCAACACCTGCCGGCGATGTAAAGGCCACTCCACTTGCTGCCGCTATTATTGCAGATAAAAAGGTCGATCCCTCAAAAGTAGCCCCTACAGGTTCCAATGGCCGCATCCTTAAGCAGGATGTACTCGAAGCCCTCAGTCATCCTGGTAAAACACCGGGTACCGTAGCCTTTACCAGGGAAGAACATCCGGAAAAGATGAGCAACCTGCGTAAAACGGTAAGCCGCAGGTTGGTGGAAGCAAAGAACACAACGGCCATGCTTACCACTTTTAACGAAGTGGATATGAGCGCCATCATGGAAACGCGTACACGCTATAAAGACAAATTCAAGGAAGCTCATGGTGTAAACCTTGGTTTTATGAGCTTTTTTACAAAAGCCTGTTGCTTCGCCCTCCAGGAATGGAAGGCCGTAAATGCTTACATTGATGGCGACCAGATCATTTATCATGATTACTGCGATATCTCCATTGCCGTTAGTGCACCCAAAGGGCTTGTTGTACCCGTGATCCGCAATGCAGAAAGTCTCGGTATGGCAGAGATAGAAGCAAAAGTGATGGAACTTGCTACCAAAGCGCGCGAAAATAAACTTACAATAGATGAGATGACAGGAGGAACCTTTACCATCACCAATGGTGGGGTATTTGGTTCACTGATGAGTACACCGATCATCAATATTCCCCAGTCTGCTATACTCGGTATGCACAAGATACAAGAGCGCCCCGTGGTCGTAAACGGCCAGATCGTGATCCGCCCGATGATGTATGTAGCCCTCAGCTACGATCACCGCATCATCGATGGCCGCGAATCGGTAAGCTTCCTGGTAAGAGTAAAAGAACTGCTCGAAAACCCCGGGCTGCTGCTGTTTGGTAAAGATCCCGTTAAAACATTGCTGGAACTCTAACGCTTACCCGTTACCAGCCTGTTCCGGCCCGCTTGCAATGATTCATCAATCACATCTGAATACAGCCATTGCCATCATCAGCGCGTATGGCGGTGCAGAACCACTGCACCTTTTCTGCAAGAAGTTCTTCTCCGCACAAAAAAAATATGGAGGGCGCGATCGTAAAAAGATTACCACGCTCTGTTTCCAGTATTTCCGCCTGGGCCATGCTGTCCCCGACCTCGATACCGGCGGGCGCATTATCCTCGCTCATTTTCTTTGCGAAAATGAACCCTCCGCTTTTCTGCAGCATTTCCGCCCCGAGTGGAACAATATGGTCGGCCATACCCTCGCCGATAAGCTGGACCTCATAAAGGCATATCTTTCCCTGCCCGATATATTCTCTTTCTACCACGATCTGAGCACAGGCGTGGCCGCTGAACCCTTCGCCCGGTCTTTTCTTATACAACCCCTGCTGTACCTGCGGGTACGCCCCGGCAAAGAGGAATATGTGCATCAGCAGCTTGCAGCAGCACAACTCTCATTCGACACCCCTATGCCCGGCGTAATAGCCCTGCCCAATATGACCAAAACAGAAACCATTTTACAGCACGATAAGGACGTAGTAGTGCAGGATCTGTCCTCACAGCGGGTAGGCCGGTTATTACAGCAGGGATTACACCAGCTCGGTAATACACCCATTGAAGCCTGGGATTGCTGTGCAGCAAGTGGTGGTAAATCCATCCTGCTCCACGACCTCTCCGGCGGAAAATGCAACCTCACGGTATCCGATATCCGCCCCTCCATACTGCACAATCTTAAAGACCGTTTTACCCGGGCAGGTATACAGCATTACCGTACGCTTATAGCCGATCTGTCGGTAGAACATAATGCCCTTCTGCAGCAGAAGCTCAGGCACGACTTTAACCTTATCATCTGCGACGCTCCATGCAGTGGCAGCGGTACATGGTCGCGTACACCCGAGCAACTTTATTTTTACGACCGTGCTAAAACGGCTGTATATGCTGCCCTGCAGCAGCAGATCTTACGCAACGCCGTCACTTACCTGGCAAAAAACGGGGTATTCCTTTACATCACCTGTTCAGTGTTTGAAAAAGAAAATGAAGAAGCTGTTCGCTTTATTCGTGATACATTGGGCCTGAAATTGCTGGATATGGAAGTCATTCCCGGCTATGCCGAAAAAGCCGATACCATGTTCGCCGCCCTCTTCGTTAATAATAAGTAACAGACAGCATTAGTGGGTATGCATATCCCTGAAAACAGGAAGCCCTTCACAATTGTGAAGGGCTTCCTGTTCTATAAAAAGAGCGTTCAATTAATTATTCCTCACTTTCATCACTACACGACGGTTTTTAGCACGGCCCGCAGCAGTTTTATTATCTGCAATGGGTTGATCCTGCCCAAACCCTGTAGCATTCATCCTCGAAGCATCGATACCTTTTGATTTAAGATAGTTCAGCACAGAGTTTGCCCTGTTTTCGCTGAGTGTCTGGTTCTTATCGGGCTTACCGGTATTATCCGTATGACCTTCAATATCCAGCATCAGCGTAGGATCGTCGTTCATGATCTTTACTACTTCATTCAGTGGTTTGAAAGATTTAGCAAGCAGCTTGGCGCTTCCTGTAGCAAAGAATACATTACCCGCTGCATAGTTGATTTTATCTACCACAGCTTTAGGAATTTCCGGACAGCCATTGTTGGAAGCAGGACCGGGTTTGTCGATACATTTGTCTTCTTCATCATTCACGCCATCCCCATCCGTATCAGGAATAGGACAACCGTTGTAACGGGCAACACCAGGAACAGTAGGACATTTATCCTGCTCGTCGTTGATGCCATCGCCATCTGTATCAGGAATAGGACAGCCTTTGTATTTAGCTGTACCCGGTTTATCAGGACAGTTATCTTCGTTGTCTGCGATGCCATCGCCATCACGGTCAGGACAACCCTGCATAGCAGCAGAACCTTTCACATCCGGGCATTTATCATCTTTGTCCAGTATACCATCACCATCCCTGTCTTTAGGAGCTTCAACAACAGGCGGCGGAGGTATAACTACTACAGGCTTTTCTTTCTTTTTGAAAATGCTGCCAGCCACACCAAAGCTGTGATACAGGTGGTGTTCAGTATTTTCAGTAACCGGCAGGCGGTATTGACTATTCAGCATAATGAAAACCTCGTCGTACAGGTTGATCTGCCAGCCCACACCCAGAGGAACAAATGCCCCATAATAAGAAGAGAATTTGGATACACCCACACCCGCAGAGAGGTAAGGAGTAACCCAGTACTTATCTGTAAGGAGCTTAAGATTGGCCATAGCCGTACCTTCAAGCAGCAGCTTTTCAGCAGAAGAAGCAGGTTTGTTCGGAACCGGGTAAGCCACAAAAGTAGCTCCCAGTGTACCCACAAAATCAATGTGTTCACCCAAACCTTCCATATAGCTCAGGCCCATACCCACAGCCATATTTTTTGTGCGTGCCCATTGTTTGGAGTTGATTACAGAAGTCAATCCGTTAGTACGGATAGATTTTGCAGTATTAAAGTCAGTCAGGGTCAAATGGAGTCCAAGTGCTGGTCCTTTGCGGTAGCTGGTCTGGCCAAAAGTCATGATGCCAAGCCCTAAACCGAGCAACAGCAGTAAGAATTTGTTCATAAATGTCATTTTTCGTAAACGCCACAAAATTAGCAGCTTACCGCCAAATGGTAAAATTATTTACCAACATATTTGCATCAATGCCCCGCCACCTCGTTGCTGTTAACAATTTATTAAACTAATTCAGCATATCATAGCCGGTATCCTGTCCCACCCGGGCAGCATCCCCATCAGCCTTCCTTAACCACCCTTAACCCTCCGCACTTTTCTCCGCACCGATCTTTGGCCATGGCCGGTGCAAGCGCCAACCCTCACCTTAATGCCCCCTGAGTCCTTAATACCCCGCCTTGAGCTAACACCATTGTAAGCAATCAAAAATGCCATAATTACCCGGATGACCCTTTCAGAGCTGACGTAATGGCAAATCAACCCATGCCCCGAACCCCGGGCATACTTACAGTATACTTGAAGTGTACTTACAGTATAGTTGCAGTATAGTTGCAGTGAGGATAGCCCACTCCTGACGAAAAGTAAATTAAAGAGATGGTTGCTTACCAAGAACGTCGGCTTTGACCCTCGCGAGGCCTCTTGCGACAAATCCCAGCTTCTGCGCACCCGAACGGGTAAGATCTACCAGGCGTTTCATTTTGGGGTGCAAACGGTCATTGACCTTTACTACTATAGATTTACCATTGTGCATATTCGTAACCTTAAGCCAGGTACCGAGCGGTACCACATTACAGGCGCAGGTCAGCTTAGCCTGGCTGAAGATCTCTCCACTGGCCGTTCTCCTGCCATTAAAGGAGTTCGAATAAAAACTGGCGGTACCATAAAGGAGCTTGCCCGTCCCCTTTTTGGCACTGGCCCCCTTCGCACCGCTGCGCTGGGCAAGTACATCAAAGGATGGCATCAGCAGTAAGGCTATGCCCAAAAAAAGTACCCCGTATATGCTTTTTCTTATCATGCGTACTGATCACCAGCGAATTAACGGCCTGCGAAATATTTCTCCCTCAACGCTTTATCTTCGCCGTAAATGTCGTCATAAAATTTGACTTTGCCGTTTTTTCCCTCGCACGTGAAGTATCGTATATAAAGTGCAATCCTGCTCTTAACATCTATACGCACCCGGTCTTTACCCGCAATCCAGTTCCTGATAGAATCAGTATTATACCGTAATGTATCCCCCGGTTTGATATTCATACTGTCATTACGGGCGATATAAAAAGCCAGTTTTTCCCATTCCTGCACCCGCACACAACCATGACTGAGCGCCCGCGACCCATTTTTGAACAGGTAGCGCTGGTTGGTATCGTGCAGGTACACCGAGTATTTATTGGCAAAGTTGAATTTGAAGATACCCAGGGCATTATCATCCCCGCTGCCCTGTTGTACTTTGAAAGGAATACCCTTTGCGTATTTCGACCAGTTGATGGAGTAGGGGTCAACCACCTCACCTTTCGAATTTAACAGCCTGAATCCCTTACGCGCAAGATAGCCCGCATTACGTTTCAGACCAGGCAGTATCTCTTTGGCAATAATACTCGTAGGTATCGTCCAGGTCGGGTAGGTAATCATATCAGTAATATAACTGTTCAGCTCAGGTGTTCTCGTAGCCGGTTTACCCACAATCGTGCGCGATTCAAGGGCCAGCGTATCATGATCCCATACCTGCAGATAGTAGCCCGGCAGGTTTACCCAGATAAACTTATCAGGCATAGGGTAGGGCAGGCCCTTGTACCTATCCATCGTAATGGCAATGCGTTTAAAACGTTCCACATCGCTGGTATTGAGTACACGGATAAAGCCACTGTTCACTTTGCCGTCTGCCGCAACACCCTTCATCTTCTGGTATTTCTTTACCGCAGTAGCCAGTTGCAGCGAGTCCGGGCGTTTAACCGCCAGGTCAATACAATTACTTTCACCGAGCCTTTTTTGCAGTACGCGTACAAAACGGATAGAATCCGTGGAATCCTTATAAGGATAAGATACATAAGTATACACCTTCCTGTCCATACTGTCCAGAAACGACGGAATAGCTTTCTTCAGCTCCTGGTAACCCCTGTGTTTGGGTTCAAGACTGCTGAGCAGCGGCGTAAGGGCTTTCTTTTTGAGCAGGTCATTCATATTGCCGATAAAAAACTGGTCAATAGCAAGCGAGTCAGGCCGGCTGTCGATACTGTCCGGTTGCAGCCTTCCCTTTTTCAGGTCCTGCATCATATTAAACAGTCCATCTGTGAGCAGCAGATCAGCCTTCGACCATAAACTGGCATCCATACGCTTTATCGAGTCTGTGGCGAAGCCGTTTCTTAATGCCAGTAGAAGTTTAAAATGATAATCGTCAGGAAAAAGACCATACCATTCCGCCTTTTCGATGGTGCCAAAAACACTATCTGCAAGCGGCTCCCACTTAGCCTTATGGCTCCAGATATTCACAAAAGAATTACCGTCGTAAAAAGCATTTACAGCACCCGTCAGCTTCAGCCTCGTGCTGTCGTCCAGCCTGCCGTCATTCTCTGCTGCATAATCGAGCATTGCTTTGATCTGCTCACTTGCCGTAGCATCCATCTGCGAAGGATTGGTTACAATTTTAGTGTCGGGCAGGCGCGACTTACTTTTACAGGACAATACAAAGAAAACAGTAATAAGGGTATAAAAAAGAAGATAAACCCGTCTATGATATTCCATATCTGGTTTTAATTTGTAACTTGTTGATCCGGTTTTCTGGATATTGTAAGCAATTCAATGTATGTACAAGATATATAATGGTAGTGGAATAACGGCAATACTGGCCGCTATTTTTTTATTAACACCACCCTCCCTCAATGCGCAGGATACACTGGCAAACCCTTACGGGCTGCACATCCTGCATACGCCCGAAGCGCTGGCCGCTACCGTCAGGCAGCAACCCGGCAAGGAAATGGTCAACCTGCGCACCTTTATCCCCGGCCTGGTCTTCGACCTGCGGTATGCACAAAAGAACAACTTCATGCACCGGCAGTTATACCCCTCCCTCCATACCACCTGCCTCCGTAAAACCGCTGCAGAATCGCTGCGCAAAGTACAGGCCACCCTTAAAAAACGTGGTATCGGGCTAAAGATATTCGACGCCTACCGGCCCTATTCAGTAACAGCAAAAATGTGGGAACTGGTGCAGGACGAACGTTATGCCGCCAACCCGAAATTTGGCAGCGGGCACAACAGGGGCGTAGCTGTCGACCTTACGCTCATCAACCTGCGCACACGCCGCGAACTGCCCATGGGCACCGGCTTCGACAATTTTACCGACACCGCGCACCACGCCTTCCCCAACCTCCCCGAAAATATATTGCAGAACCGCCAGTTGCTGAAGATGGTAATGGAACAGCACGGCTTTAAATCGCTCGATACAGAATGGTGGCACTACAGCCTCCCCGAGGCAAAATCCTATGAACTCCTCAACATCAGCTTCGAAACATTAGGCGCTACCCGCCGGTAACCCTTTCTATAGCCGGTATCCCGGCTCTCATCCCGGCTCTCACTACCCCCTCAGCACCCCCACCGCCTTCCTCACCACGTCATCCCCCGCATTCAGCACTTCAAAATAACCGTTATTATGCCAGAAATGATGACCAATAGCCGAGCAGATCATACGGATAATACCCTGCTTCGTCACGTCAGAAATGCCCGCCAGTGAAACAGAATCCCGTGCCGCCTCCCGGGCAAATTCCTCCCAGGCTGCCTCAGGCAGGATAAACGATCTGGCAAAATTGCCGCTGGTTTTGTATGTATCGCCGAGCGTTTTGTTTTGCCGCGCATAATGATAAGCAAAAGCCATAATGATATTCTTTGCAAAGAGGGTGTTTACCATGCTGTTCATGATAACAGTGTCCGGCGCCACGTATTGGTCGGGGGCAATGCCACCGCCATCATATAGTTTTTTTCCCTTCGGGGAAGTATATACTTTTTTACTGCCCGTTACAGAATCATTGGCCGTAGAAGTGCCGTGCATGCGCTGTACTACCTCATCAAAATAAGCCCGCTCCCCCTTAGCATAGCTGCGTTGTATGCTCCTGCCGAGCGGGGTATAGTAACGGGCAATGGTCATGCGCACCGCGCTGCCATCGCTCAGGTCAAACTGTTCCTGTACAAGGCCCTTACCAAAACTGCGCCGCCCGATAATGGTAGCCCTGTCCCAGTCCTGTAAGGCGCCCAGCAGCACCTCGCTGGCGCTGGCCGTACCTTCATCAGCCAGTACCACGAGCGGTTCTTTTTCAAAAACCCCCGGTTTCTGGCAGCGGTACTCCTTCCTTGGCGAATGCTTACCCTCTGTGTAGGTGATCAGTTTATCCCCTTCAAGAAACTCATCAGCAATAGCGGTGGCCTGGTCGAGTACGCCGCCACCGTTGCCCCGCAGGTCGAGAATCAGTTTGTTCATGCCTTTGGCATGCAGGTCATCAAGCCCTTTCATAAACTCTTTGTAAGAAACCTGGGTAAACTTGTTGAGCCTGATATAGCCTACACCGTTATCCATAAGGTAACTCGCGTCTACGCTCGGCACAGGTATAGCATTGCGTGTAATAGTAATGCTCTTTCTGGTGCCTTCACGCAATACCCCAATCTGTATTTTTGAACCCCGTTCCCCTTTAAGCAGCTTTCTCACCTTTTCAGGAGTAATATGGTTACCCGCCACATTACTGTCACCTACCGAGAGGAACAGATCGCCGGAGAGCAGCCCGGCCTTTTCAGAAGGCCCGTCTTTAAATACATTGATCACATTGATCGTATCATTGAATATATCGAATTCGATGCCTATACCATAAAAACTACCCGCTATTTCCTCATTCGCTTTAGGCACATCATCAGCCGGTATAAATACCGTATGAGGGTCCAGCCTGGCCAGCATGGCAATGATGGCAGTATCCGCAAGTGCGTTGAGCCGCACTTCATCAACATACCTGTCCTGTAAGAGGTTAAGCACCTCGTCCACCGGGCGGCGGCTGTCGGTATGAAAGAAGTTTTTACCGGGCATGCCATCCCTCATTTTATAACCGAGAAACATACCCGTAGCCATAACCAAACCAAAGAGCAGGGGCAGCCAAACCTGTAATTTTCTTTTCGCCATCTGATAATAAATTGCCGCAAAATTAATTGAATTGGCCCGAACCCCACCGAACTGATTTTTGACTAACTTCATGTCAATTTTAAATTATAGCAATGATACAACTGGTGGCAGACAGCGGATCAACCAAGGCAGAATGGTGCTTACTCCAAAAAGGTAAAAAGAAAAAGACCGTGATCACCCAGGGTATCAGTCCCTATTTCCTCAATGGAGAACAAATACAGGCCCTGCTGCGTAAAGAGTTGCTGCCCGGGCTGAAAAATATCGTTCCCGGCGAGGTACATTACTATGGCACCGGTTGCAGCAACCCCGCTAATGTAAAAATGCTGCGCCAGGCCCTTAAACAGGTCCTTCCCCATTCAGTCATCAATGTGGAACATGATCTGTTAGGCGCAGCAAAAGCGCTGTGCGGAAGAGAAAAAGGGATAGCCTGTATCCTGGGCACAGGCTCTAATTCATGTTTCTATAACGGTAAAAAGATCATAAAGAACAGTCCCGGGCTGGGCTACATACTCGGCGATGAAGGCAGTGGCGCCTACCTCGGTAAAAAAGTAGTTCAGTATTTCCTCTACAATACCTTCGATGCCGATCTGATGGATCGCTTCCACGCCCGTTTCAATATGGACGCCTCAGCCATCCTCGACGCAGTGTACAAACAACCCCTGCCCAACCGCTTCCTCGCCGCCTTTACCATCTTCCTGGTAGAGAACAGAGGGCATTATATGATCGAAAATATCATCGAAGACGGCCTCAACGATTTCTTCTTTAACCACGTGTACAAATACAGGGAAAGCTGGTCCCTGCCTATCCACTTTGTAGGCAGTGTAGCCTATGGCTTTAAAGATGTACTCAAAGAAATGTGCTCAAGTTATGAGCTCGAACTGGGCCGGGTAATCAAAAAGCCAATGGATGGACTGGTCATGTACCACAGTCAATAAAACGTTTTCAACCAATAAGCATGGAGTTTTTAAAAGTTACAGAGCAGGAGTCGCACTACCGTCACCTCGACAGGATGACCATAAACGAGCTGCTCGTCAATATCAACCGCGAAGACCAGTCAGTACCCGGCGTCATCGAAAAAGCAATCCCGCAGGTAGAAGCACTCGTACAGGCCATTACCGATAAAATGCTCATGGGCGGGCGCTTGTTTTATATCGGTGCCGGCACCAGCGGGCGTCTCGGTATTGTCGACGCAAGCGAATGCCCGCCCACTTATGGCGTACCCTATGGACTGGTCATCGGTATCATTGCCGGCGGCCATAAAGCCATTACCGAAGCGGTAGAGTTTGCCGAAGACGATACCACCCAGGGCTGGCTCGACCTTAAAGCCCACGCCATAAATACAAAAGATGTAGTAATAGGCATCGCCGCCAGTGGCACCACCCCCTATGTAATCGCCGCGCTCAACAAATGCCGGGCCGAAGGCATCATAACCGGCAGCATCTCCTGCAACCCCGGCTCACCCGTAAGCGCCGCCGCCGACTTCCCCGTAGAAGTGGTCGTAGGCCCCGAATTTGTAACCGGCAGCACCCGCATGAAGAGCGGCACCGCACAGAAGCTGGTACTGAACATGATCTCCACAAGCGTAATGATCCAGTTGGGCAGGGTAGAAGACAACCGCATGGTAAATATGCAGCTCACCAACGATAAATTAGTAGACAGGGGCGTAAAAATGGTCATGCTCCGCTGGCCCGAAGCCGATTACGACACGGCAAAAGAACAGTTGCTGCGCTATGGCACAGTTAAAGCAACCCTGGACGCCGTTCATAAAAAATAATTGGAAGGTTTATGCAATTCAAGTAATTTACGAATCCAAGTATTAAAATATAAAAACTGCACTTATGAACATTAAAATTTTACTTACCACAGTAATTGCCGCCACTTCCCTTACTGTTTCCGCCCAGAGTGGAAATAAGGCTTATGCCATTACCGGCAAGGCGGATAATAAATTTTTCTGGTCTGATATTCGTGAAATCGACCTCGCCACCGGCCAGTCTGGAAAGCTGCTGTTCGAGAACGGTAAATCTGCGTTTAACACCGTAGGCAACGACGTAAAAATAAACGGTATAGTTACCAAAGATCCTATGGGATACGGCGTAGCCGCCTGTGCGCTCGACCAGCGTCACGACCGCCTCTACTTTACGCCCATGCACTTTGCACAACTGCGTTATATCGACCTTACCGCAGCCACTCCACAGTTTGTTTACCTCAACCTCGATATGCTCTCCGCCGGTAAAGATGGCTACCTCACCGAAGAAAGCCACATCACCCGCATGGTAATCACCAACGATGGCTATGGCTACGCCATTACCAACGATGCACAGCACCTCCTCCGCTTTACAACCGGTAAGAAACCCGTCGTAACAGACCTGGGTAATATCATCGACGCAGACAATAAAACAGGTATCTCTATCCATAATAAATGCACAAGCTGGGGGGGCGATATGATCGCCGACGCTTATGGCAAACTGTACGTGATCTCTGCAAACCACCAGGTATTCACTATTGATCCCGATACAAGGATAGCATCACACCTCGGCACCATCACAGGTCTGCCCGGCACCTACACCACCAACGGTGCAGCCGTGGATGCAGAAGGTAAAATAGTGGTATCCAGCGCCAATACTTTCGAAGGATATTATCGCTTCAGCATAAAAGACCTCGCCGCTCAGAAAGTAAAAACCGATGCACAGGTATATAACGCTTCCGATATGGCCAACAGTAACCTGTTGTTCCAGAAAGAAGCCGACGAAGCAAGGGCCGCAGGCCGTTCAGACCTGCCCAAACTCGACCTCGCTACAGGCAACGATAACGTATCCGTTTTCCCCAACCCCGTTACAGGCAACCAGTTCAGAATGAGCTTCGACGACAATACCCCCGGTAATTACAACATCGTACTCAGCGACCTCGCAGGCCGCGTACTCTTTACCAAAGTGGTAAACGTACAGGCTAAGCGCCAGGTAGAAACAATCAGCCTCAAAAGCAAACCCGCACAGGGCATGTACCTGATCAAAGTCATCGACAGCGAAAAGAAAACGATCTTCTCCGACAAACTGCTCATCAATTAAAAATATTGGGTTAATAAGTTGAAGGCCGCATCATATATGTGGCCTTCTTTTTTTATAAAGAAATTTCTTTTTCCCGCCCGCAGAAAATACTTTTGCAGCATAACCCGGTACCATCTCGTACACACACCCGGGATTTTGACCTTGCAGGATATTGAACCATACTATAACTGGCGGCACCTCTACACCGCAGAAGAAGACGAACGGTCTCCCTTTTACGACCGCATCTACAGTGAATTTGAATTTACCAATACCATTTATAACTATTATATACATCCCCAGTGGGATGAATTTGGCAGCCGTACACTCTACATGAAACTGCTGATGGTAGACTATGAGCTCAACTATGCCATCATCGAACTGCTCGGCGAATGGAACGACGCCATCGAAAACGACATCATGACACTACGCCGCGAAGTAGCCGACAAACTGTTTGCAAACGGCATCACCAAATACATACTCATTGCGGGCAACGTGCTCAACTTTCACAGCAGCGACGACAGTTATTATGAAAACTGGAGGGAAGAAGTAGTGGAAGAAGGAGGGTGGATCGCCATCGTAAATATGCCCGAACAAAGCCAGTACGATTTCAGGAAGGCAAGACTAACGAATTATATCCAGCTCATCGACTTTCCCCAGTGGCGTACACACAAACCCGAACTCGTCTTTCAGCAGATAGACAATATGATGATGCGCCTGCTCCATTGATGCGTTTCTGTAGAATACTTAGCACCCCGGAGCATAAAAAATCACAACAATGTCATTTTTTCGTTATTCGTAATGTAAATTTGCACCATATTTTATAATAACTGCTCTTTTTATGACCTGGAAACAGATTTTCACATCCTCCATTGGCAAAAAACTCACCATGGGCCTCACGGGCCTTTTCCTGATCACTTTTTTGTGCGTGCACGTTGGAGTTAATTCCTGCATTTTCTTAAACGACAATGGCGAAACCTTTAATACAGCAGCGCACTTCATGAGTCACAACTGGGTTATACGCATTATGGAGCTGGGGCTTTTCCTGGGGCTCATATTGCACATCATCCAGGGCCTGATGCTTTGGAGGCAGAACAGCGCCGCCCGCCCGGTAAAATACGCCGTAAGCAATGCCAACCGCAACAGTAAATGGTACAGCAGGTCAATGGGCCTCCTGGGCACCCTGCTCCTTTTCTTCCTCATTATGCACCTCGCCCACTTCTGGGTAGGAACCAAAGTAGCCCTCTATGCCGAAGGAGACCGTGAGCACGACCTCTACCAGCAGATGCTCGGAGTGTTCAGCAAATGGTGGATAGTAGTATTGTACGTAGCCGGTGTAGGTTCGCTCCTGTTTCACCTTATCCATGGCTTCCAGAGCGCCTTCCAGACACTCGGCCTCAACCATAAACGCTATACGCCTGTCATTAAAAAAATAGGCATAGTTTACGCAGTGATCGTTTGCATCCTGTTTGCCCTGATGCCGATCCTCATCTTTGCAAAAGTGCTCGTATAATAAACAGGGCCATCATCGACAAACCTGGATAACACAAACAAAAAATTAAAGGACCGTAACGTATTATATATGCCATTACAATCGAACATACCATCCGGAGCGTTAGAAACCAAGTGGACCGAGTACAAAGGCCATGTTAAACTGGTTAACCCTGCCAACAAGCGCAAGATCGAAGTGATCGTGGTAGGTACCGGCCTCGCCGGTGCTTCCGCCGCCGCATCACTCGGCGAGCTGGGGTATAAGGTAAAGGCTTTCTGCTTCCAGGACAGTCCCCGCCGCGCACACAGCATCGCCGCACAGGGCGGTATCAATGCGGCCAAGAACTACCAGAACGACGGCGACTCCGTTTTCCGCCTGTTTTACGATACCATCAAAGGAGGCGACTACCGCGCGCGTGAAGCCAACGTACACCGCCTTGCAGAAGTAAGCGCCGCCATCATCGACCAGTGTGTGGCACAGGGCGTACCCTTTGCCCGCGAATACGGCGGCCTGCTCAGCAACCGCAGCTTCGGCGGTACACAGGTACAGCGCACCTTCTATGCCGCAGGCCAAACCGGTCAGCAGTTGCTGCTCGGCGCTTACAGCGCGCTCGAACGCCAGGTGGCCCTCGGTAATGTAACCATGCATACCCGCCACGAAATGCTCGATGTGGTAATGATCGATGGTAAGGCCAGGGGCATCATCGCCCGCGACCTCATCACCGGCGAACTCGAACGCCACTTCGGCCATGCCGTACTGTTGTGTACAGGCGGCTATGGCAACGTTTTTTACCTCAGTACAAACGCAATGGGCAGCAACGTAACCGCTGCCTGGAAAGCACATAAACGCGGGGCCTATTTCGCAAACCCCTGCTTTACACAGATCCACCCCACCTGTATCCCCGTAAGCGGCGATCACCAGAGTAAGCTCACCCTCATGAGCGAATCACTCCGCAACGACGGCCGTATATGGGTACCCAAAAAACAGGGCGACACACGCAAACCCGTTGATATTCCCGAAGAAGAACGCGACTACTACCTCGAAAGACGTTACCCCGCCTTTGGTAACCTCGTACCGCGCGACGTGGCAAGCCGCGCCGCAAAAGAAAGATGCGACGCCGGTTACGGTGTGGGTACCACAAAAATGGCAGTGTACCTCGATTATGCCGACGCAATAGTACGCTACGGTAAGATAGAAGCAAGCAAACGCGGTATCGCAAACGCAGATGATGCCGCGATCAGGGCAATGGGTAAGGAAGTAGTGGAAGAGAAATATGGCAACCTCTTTGAAATGTACGAGAAGATCACCGGGGAAAACCCTTACGAAATGCCGATGCGCATCTACCCCGCAGTACACTATACCATGGGCGGTCTCTGGGTAGATTACGAACTGCAAACCACCGTGCCCGGCCTTTATGCCCTCGGCGAAGCCAACTTCAGCGATCACGGCGCCAACCGCCTCGGCGCAAGCGCACTCATGCAGGGCCTTGCAGACGGGTACTTCGTTATTCCTTATACCATCGGTAACTACCTCGCAGAAGAGATACGCACCGCTTCAATACCCACCAGCCACCCCGCTTTTGAAGAAACAGAAAAAGCAGTACGCGGCAGGATCGAACAACTCATGAACATCAAAGGTTCGCAAACGGTGGAGAGCTTCCACAAACGCCTCGGTAAAATCATGTGGGACAAATGCGGAATGGCGCGTAACGAAAAAGGATTGAAAGAA